>DAORIZ010000035.1:0-29699 GCA_035438765.1 Burkholderiales bacterium
GATAGCTAGATGCCTCACATTTATTGATTGTTTTTCTTGTTAAAGATCTGTTCTACATACTTTTTATAACTAGCTTGTTTCAAACCAAGTGTTTTGGTGTGCAGGTCGTTATTATCACACGTAGAAACACCAAATGTCAAAATAATTTTGATAATTTTCATCAAATAATACTCATCAAAATTACTTTATTAATGAATTTCTTAATTATATCTATAGGATAGCATTTAAAGTGTAAATTTGTCACTCAGAAAATATGTTGTATTTTTTTAACATCGACCTTTTACGAGATGATTTGCTTGCTATACTAAAGTGAATTACGGTAGAATACCTAAGCCATATGTTTAATTAGTTTAATTATTATTTAGAGGTTAGCAATAAATGACCATTAAGACACTCACCATCGAAAGTTATCGCTCTATTCAAAAGCTGGAACTAAATTTGCAACAGTTGAATCTCATTACTGGGCACAATGGCTGCGGCAAAAGTAATGTATATAAAGCATTAAACCTCTATTAGCTCAGGCGGTAAATGGTCAATTAGCTTCCAACATCGCTAACGAAGGAGGGATTCCTTCAATTATATGGTCTGGACATCGTAATCGAACTAAGTTTAATGACCGGAGCAGTCGCCTAAATCTGAGCGTTAACACGAATGAGTATTGCTACCACATGAGTATTGGAATCCCAATTCCTGTGCCTGGATCTATGTTTTATCTTGATCCAGAAGTAAAAGAAGAGCGAATTTGGATTGGTCCTAAACCAAGAATCAGTAACCTTATCCTAGATCGCAAAGCTAATACTACCTTTACTTACGATCTCAACAACCAAAAAACGACTTATCCATTTTGCCTCAACCTGTCCGAATCAGTCCTTGCACAGCTGAAAGAACCACAACGTTACCCAGAGCTTTTTAATCTAAGTGCAGCAATCAAAAACTGGCGCTTTTATCATAGTTTTCAAACCAGTGCAAATTCACCGATTCGCACACCGCAAGCTAGCGTCAGAAGCACTGTCCTTAATGATGATGGGTCAAACTTGGCTGCAGCAATTAGAACAATTTATGAAATTGGTGATATTGAACTATTTAATGAACTGATTGCCGATGCTTTTAATGGCGCACAAATAGATGTTGTAGACCCTCATCAAAAAGCCAAGTTTGAAATTAAATTCAAACAAGCCAATCTATTTAGAGCGCTAGAGGCTAGTGAGTTATCTGATGGAACACTTAAATATATTTGTTTAGTCACCGCGCTTTTAACCCCACGACCACCTGAAGTTCTAATCCTAAATGAACCAGAGATGAGTTTACATCCAGATTTAATTCCACATTTAGCAAAACTTATTGCCAATGCTAGCAATAATTCACAGATTATTGTGACATCACACTCGCGGGAATTACAAGCGGAATTAACTACAAGATACCACGCGAATCTAATTCAGTTGGAACTAGGTACTAATGGCACCCAAATAGTTGGAAATATCGACTTAGATGATGAATGAATTATTGCCGCGGTGCAGCATCGTATCTTGAGTAAAAACAGTACAAATATGGTAGAATATTGACGTCAAATGTTAACGTTAACACATTATAAATTAACACACATAAAGAGGTATTAATATGAAATATAGCTGGCGCTGGTTTGGTCCACAAGACCCCGTTTCAATTCAAGATGTACGACAAACAGGAGCAACTGATATTGTATCAGCATTACACCACATTCCAAATGGACAAATTTGGAGTATCGAAGAGATAAAAAAGCGACAACATGAAGTGGAGTGGGACCAGGTAAATAATGAAGCAACCAATTTACGCTGGAGCATTGTAGAAAGTGTTCCAGTTCATGAAGACATTAAAAAGCGTACAGGCAATTACCTGCAATACATTGAAAACTACAAACAAAGCATCCGTAATTTAGCCCAATGCGGGATTAAAATTGTTATTTATAATTTTATGCCAATAATAGACTGGACGCGAACTGACTTGGCTTATCGTTTACCAAATGGCGTATTAGCACTTCGCTTTGACTATTTTGAATTTGCTGCATTTGATTTATTTATCCTTAAACGTGATAATGCTGCAAATGATTATACCCTTGAAGAGCGAACCAAAGCCCAGGAAGTTTATGCTTCAATGACCGAAGAAACCAAGCAACGGTTAATTAAAAATATTATCGCCGGACTTCCTGGTGCCGAAGAAAGTTTTACTCTTGATCAGTTTAAAGATGCACTTAATCAATATCGTGAAATAAATGCCGACAAACTCCGCAGTAATTTATTTGCCTTTCTAAAAGAAATTTTGCCAGTTGCCGATGATTGTGGTGTGCGGGTTGCAATTCATCCTGATGATCCACCACGTCCAATGTTTGGCTTACCGCGAATATTAAGTAATGAACATGATATTAGTTTACTTATGCAACAGTTTAGCAGCAAAAATTGTGGCTTAAACATTTGCGCTGGTTCGCTGGGTGTGAGCGCAGACAATAACCTAGAGAAATTTATTCGCACCTGGGGTGAACGTATTCCTTTCGTTCATTTACGCAGTGTAAAACGTGAAGCTGATGGTAGCTTTTATGAAGATGAGCATATCGCTGGAAGCACCAATCTCGCTAAACTAGTTAAAGCAGTACTTGATGTTGAGCAACAAACTGGCAACGAAATTATCATTCGTCCTGATCATGGGCATCAAATGCTGGATGATCAGCGCAAGAAAAATAACCCTGGCTACTCGTGTATTGGGCGAATGAAGGGAATTGCAGAACTAAAAGGTATGGAATTAGCTATTCGTACTTTTGATATTTAATAATTTTATAATTGCAAAGAAATGAAACTACCTAAACAACTAATACGCTGGCAACAAAATCCAGACAATTCAATTTTGCTTAATCTTGATAACTGCTATTGCAAAATTTATCTATTGACTGATGACATAGTTCGCATCCGTACTTCATTCACCAATGAATTTCTGGAAGAGTCTTATGTCTTAACCACCACAGCATGGGATGATCGCTTTGATGATTTATTGACTGGTGAACGTCAGAGAATAAATGCGCTTGCTCCTCTTATTGAAGAAAACGAAATCGCTTTAACGCTAAAAACACGCACCCTGCATATCATTATCAACAAATCACCGTACTATATTCAAGTGCAAAATAACTCTGGGCAAGTCATTTATTCTGATCTCAAGTCACGTCCTTATACTCAAGATCAACTGGGGCGCGTTAGTCATTACACTGAGATTGATATCGAACAGGACTGCTTTTATGGTTTTGGTGAAAAAACGGGTGCTATTAATAAACTTCGCCGGAGACTAGTGCAAAACGCCAAAGATACACTGGGATATGACCCAGAACATAGTGATCCTTTGTATAAACATATTCCATTTTACATCAAGCTAAACCGTCAAACTCAACAAGCCGTTGGGTTTTTCTATCACAACACTTATGAATCAGTATTTGACATGGGGGTTGAGCATAGTAACTACCATCATCGCTATAGTTATTTTTGTGCCGATGGTGGTGACTTAGATTTGTTCATTTTAAATGGTCCAAGTATTGCCAAAGTAGTTGAACACTATACTGATATTACAGGAAAATCGGCAATGTTACCGATTTACGCATTAGGTTATCTTGGTTCAACCATGTACTACGTAGAACTACCCGAAAACTGCGATGATGAAATTGTTAACTTTGTCAAAACCTGCCGTGAAGAATTGATTCCAATTGATAATTTTCACCTCTCATCTGGTTATACAGTTGATACAAGCAATAAGCGCCAATTATTCACATGGAATAATACTAAATTTAGCAACCCAAGTAAATTTTTTAGCCAAATGCACGAAAATGGTGCACCAGCTACACCGAATATAAAACCAGGCGTATTGTTAACCAACCCCAATTATGCATCAATGAGTACCCAGAAAATCTTCATTGGACAATCTGGGGATAATTCAAAACCATATGTCGATTATTGGTGGGGAGGCTTAGGTTCTTTTGTTGATTTCACCAATCCACAAGCGCGTAAAATGTGGAGTGAGTATTTAACTAGCTCCCTATTTAACAATGGCGTAACTTCATTATGGAATGATAATTGTGAATACGATTCGTTAACCGATCGTGATATTTGCTGTAATTTCGATGGTAAATTAGCTAAACTTGCGCAAGTAAAATCAATTCAACCTAATTTAATGGCATTTACTGGTTATCAGGCAATGTTAAAACACAATCCAAATATTCGCCCATACTCGGTTAATCGTGGTGGATTTGCCGGAATTCAACGTTATTCGCAAACTTGGGCTGGAGATAACTACACCTCATGGAAAAGTTTAAAATTCAATATCGCAACGATTTTAGGCATGGGATTATCCGGTGTTGCCAATAATGGTTGTGATATTGGCGGCTTTTGGGGACCACACCCCGATGCTGAATTATTTGTGCGCTGGGTGCAAAATGGTGTTTTCCAACCGCGTTTTTCAATTCACTCATGTAACACCGACAATACCGTAACTGAGCCGTGGATGTATCAGGAATACACACCACTAATTCGTGAGGCAATTAACTTACGCTATCGCCTAATGCCCTACTTTTATTCATTAATGCGTCAAGCACACCAAAGTGGACACCCGATCATGCGTCCAACTTTTTATGAATTCCAGCATGATTCTATAACTTATGAGCAAAGTGTAGACTTTATGCTTGGCAGTAGTTTACTGGTGGCAAATGTGGTTGAAGAATCGGCAACTAGTCGTAAAGTATATCTGCCAAATGACGCTAATTGGTATGATTTTTATACTATGCAAAAATATGCTGGTGGACAAGAGATTGAAATCCCTGTTGATCTAAGTTCAATTCCATTATTTATTCGCGATTCTGCAATAATTCCGCTAACAAGCGATGAAGCACGTCTACGTAGTGGTTATTTCAAGCATCTCAAGCTGTTAATCGGCGGTGAAAATAGTGAATTCAACTTATATCAAGACGATGGATTATCTCAGGAATATAAAGATGGTAACTATTCGCAAACGACGATCAGTGTCGTTAAATCTGCTGAACAAACTCAAATTAACTTTGAGCATAGTGGCAAGATTGCACCTCAAACGCAATACCTAGAGCTGGAATTGATTAACCAAAATAAAGGTCCTTACTGGTTAAGTAGCAATGGTAATAAATTGCAGCACTTCTTGCACCGAGCCAAATTTAATGAAGCTCAAGAAGGATGGTACTATAGCAATCGTAAAGGTTCGCTTGAAATAAAATTAGCTTTTCCAAACTGCGATAGCCAAATTATTGTTAGCTTCGCCCATTTTGATTTGATTGGAATGTAATGACTAAAAAAAAACTCACCCTCAAAGAAAAAATTGCCTACGGAATTGGTGATCTAGGTAACGGCTTTACTTTTGATTTAGGTCAAGCTTATTTACTTAAATTTTACACCGATGTCTGCGGAATTGGCGCAGCAGCAGCTGGTGGCGTATTTTTATTCAGTAAAATTTTTGATGCCTTTATGGATGTGCTTGCTGGATCATTTGTTGATAAGCGTAAAGCATCTAAAAATGGTAAATACCGTCCAGTTATGATGACATCGGCAATTTTTCTGGCATTTTTAACCGTAATTACTTTCATTGCTCCTGATGTATCCGTGCAAGGCAAGCTTATTTATGCTTATGCCAGCTATATGATTTGGGGCTTATGCTACTCGATGGTTAATATACCTTACGGATCACTCTCCGCAGCTATGACACAAGATGTCCATGATCGGACTCAATTAGCTTCATTTCGTCAAGGTGGCTCATTATTGGCATTATTAATAACTGGCGTGGTGTTTATGCCTATTGTGCTATTATTTAGTGATACGCGCTGGGGATTCCCAGTTGCAGCAGCTGCTATGGCAATTATTGGAGTGATGTCACATGCCTACTGTTACAAAAATACCAGAGAAAACATTCAAGCGGCAAGCAGCGAACCGATTAAAAGTAGTGATTTAAAACATGCGTTGACCAAAAATCGTCCATTATGGATTTTGATTATCATGTCAATTTTTACAATCTCTGCATATAATATCAAAATAGCCATGCTAATTTATTTTTGCGAATATAATTTAGGCGATGTAAAACTAATGGCACTAATTAATTTTATTATCATAGGCAGCTCGGTAGTTTCAATCACTTCTATTCCTAAACTCGTAAAAATTTTTGGCAAGAAAAAAACCATGCTACTTGGATTTGGAATCAGCATTGTCGCAGATATCACCAATTTCTTAATACCGTCTAGTCCAATTAGCTTTACCATTTTAGCTACAATTGCCTTCGTTGCAATCAGTATCCCGAATGGAATTGTTTGGGCATTAATTTCGGATATTATTGATTTTGGTGAGTGGAAAACAGGTAAACGTGCTGCCGGGGTTACTTACGCTGCATTTAGCTTTTCACGTAAACTGGCGCAATCAATCTCAGGGTTTTCTGCTGGACTTGGCTTATCATTAATTGGGTATATTCCTAATGTAATACAAACGCAGCATGTTTTATTTGGGATTAAGGGGCTATTATTACTCTACCCTGCAATCACAATTTTAATTGCAGCATTGATTATTGCTCTATGGTATGAATTAACTGATGAACGTTGTAATCAAATTGTTGCGGATCTTCAGCAAAGAAAGCTCAACTACACTACAACATAACAGATTTATAACTAAAAATTAATTATTATCTTTTTACAATTTAGGAAATTTTATGAATTCAAATAATAAAGTAGCAGTAGTAACAGGTGGTAGCGGAGTATTGGGACGGGAATTTTGTCATGCACTGGCAAAACAAGGCTATAAAGTAGCAATTTTAGGACGCGATCTTAGCTCAGGAGAAAAGCTTGCTGATGAGATAACTCAAGCTGGTGGCGTTGCACTAGCTGTTGCTGCTAATGTAACAGATAAAGCAAGTTTAGAGAGTGCTGCAGCTTTAATTGAGCAGCAACTAGGTAAGTGTGATCTCCTACTCAACGGAGCAGGTGGCAACCATCCGAAAGGTACCAGTAGCGAAGAATACTACACTGAAGAAATCAGCCATAAAGAGAATGCGACTAGTTTTTTTGATTTAGACCCTGAAGGAATTGATTTCGTGTTTAAATTAAACTTTATGGGCACATTATTACCCTCACAAGTTTTTGGCAAACAAATGCTAGATAAAGCTCATGCAACGATCATTAATATCTCTTCGATGAGTGCACTTTGTCCGTTAACCAAAATTCCTGCTTACAGTGCAGCTAAAGCCGCAGTTAATAATTTCACACAGTGGTTGGCTGTTCATTTTGCTAAAACTAATATCCGTGTAAATGCAATTGCACCAGGATTTTTTCTTACTCAGCAAAACTATAATCTACTAAAAACCACTGATGGTGGTTGGACACCTCGTGCCGAAAAAATTATTGCTCATACGCCTATGTCACGTTTTGGTGAATCTCAGGAATTAATTGGAACATTGCTATGGCTCGCAGATGAAAAAGCTTCAGGATTTGTAAACGGCGTTGTTATTCCAGTAGATGGAGGGTTTGCCGCTTATGCTGGAGTATAGCGCGTTACTCGTGTGATTATAAAGAGATTTTATCACCCATTCTTACTACAATGTTAAAAGCAGGCAATAATGCCTGCTTTCAACATATGTGTTACGTAACTAGTTAAATTCCACTTTAATATCAACACCCGCATTGTACTCATCATGGTATCCATGAACCGACAATGTCTTGTTAAGATCAGCCAAATTAGTAAAGACAATCGGCGTAATCATCGAAGGTACTTGTGCAGCAATTCCTTCTAAATCAAAGCGAATTAATGGAGTGCCTTTTTTAACTTCGTCATTAACTGAAACTAAAGCTTCAAAGCCTTCACCACCTAGGTTAACGGTATCCATACCAATATGCATCAATACTTCTAAGCCATCTGCCATAGTAATCACACAGGCATGCTTCGTTTTAAACAACATCGTAACTTTACCATCAACAGGTGATACCAATACATTAGATGTTGGCTTAACCGCAAAACCATCACCCATTACTTTGGTTGAAAACACCTGATCTGGTACAGCTTCTAGTTTAATTAGTTCACCTGCTAAAGGCATAACAAAATTACTTTGAGCCTCTTCTGGAACAGTAATTTCAACTGGTGCAATAGGCATTACTGGAACGTGAGCATGTTCTTGTGGTTTAACTGGCTCTTGGTGAACTACAGGTGTTTTAGCTGCAGGAACTTTAACCTGAACTTTACCATCACGGATTTCTGCCATTTTGGTTTTAATAATCTCGGCACGAGTACCATAAACTGCCTGAACGCTATTACCAACTTCCAAAACACCAGCAGCACCTAATGCTTTTAGTTGTCCTTTATTAACTTTGGTTTTATCGCGTACTTCAATTCTCAAACGTGACATACATGCGTTCAATGTCGCAATGTTTTCAACACCACCAAATGCTGCTAAAACTTGAGCTGCATGTTGGTAACCATCAACATCATCAACGCGCTCTTCCATTTCCTCTGGATCACCTTTTTCACGACCTGGCGTTGCCAAATCAAATTTACGGATAATAAAGCGGAATCCAAAATAATATAATGGCGTAAAGAATACTAAACCAACTACAATTACCCACCACCAAGGTGTGCGACCTGGCATAACGCCAAATAACAAGAAATCAATCAAACCGCCAGAGAACGTCATTCCGATATGAACACCCAATAAGTGCATTACCATGAATGACAAACCCGCAAAAATTGCGTGAATTGCAAATAATACAGGCGCTACGAATAAGAATGAAAATTCAATCGGTTCTGTAATTCCAGTTAAAAAAGAAGTCAATGCAGCAGAAAACATTAATGCACCAACAACTTTTTTCTTCTCTGGTGCTGCTTCTTTATACATTGCATAAGCTGCTGCAGGAAGACCAAACATCATGAAAGGAAATTTACCAGTCATAAATGTTCCTGCAGTAAACGGCACACCGTCTTTTAACTGAGCAAAAAATATTGTTTGATCACCATGAACTAATTGACCAGATTTAGACATGTAATCACCAAACTGATACCAGAACGGATTATAGAAAATATGATGTAAACCGAATGGAATTAGCGAACGTTCAATAACTCCAAAGACAAATGCGGATAAAGTTAAATTTGCATTAATCATTGAATCAGAGAACCATTGCAAGAAATTACCAATTGGAGGCCAAATAATGCATAATACCAAGCCTAAAATGATTGCTACAACCGCAGTCATAATTGGCACAAAGCGTTTACCCGCAAAGAATGCTAAATATGGAGGTAATTCAATATCATAGTATTTTTTATAAATTTTGGCAGCAAGAATCCCCATGATAATTCCACCAAACACCCCCATTTGCAATGTTGGAATACCTAAAACTACTGCAAGTTTAGGGTTTGGATTTTGTAATTGTGAAATCACATCTGGAACACCGCTAGCTAAGCCAACCACCACATTCATGATTAAAAAACCAACTAATGCTGCAAGTGCCGCCACACCTTCGCCACCAGACAAGCCTACGGCTACACCAACACAGAATAAAATCGGTAAATTAGCAAAGACAATTCCACCAGCCTGCTCCATATAATGCGCCAAAGCTTGAAACCAATGCGCATCTAAAAATGGCAAATACTGCACCAATGCTGGATTTTGAAAGGCATTACCTAGTGCCAATAAAATACCTGCAGCAGGTAAAAGCGCAACTGGTAACATTAGCGATTGACCAACCTGTTGCAAAACTGCAAAAAACTTTCTCATAATACACCCTAAAAAGAAAATTAGACTATATAAACAATCCTTAATATTAGTAAAACGTTCAACAGCGCCTAAAACTCATCCATGAGAACAATATTAATGTATCCATGAAAGCCCTGATTAATAAAGGGTTTTAATATTAAATAACTGAAACCGACAAAGCATCACCATTAGTAATCAAGTGAGAATTAACATTTAAACAATGCTAATTCTACCACAGAATAGACTATAGTTACCAGAGATAGATACCCTCATGACCAATTATAGTGATTTAAAACCATAGAAAAATTATTTGATTATTCATGATGAAAAACACAATTAATAAAATGAACGTTAACCGAATAAATAATATAAAGCGCAATGACAGAAAATATTGCGGATGCTTTGAAGAAATAAATCAGGAATAATAGTAGGACAAAAGCGCTTGCAACAATGAATGATTTAAACTTATTGGAAACATTAACTTCTTTAAAGCTATAAAACTTAATGTTACTAACCATCAAAAGTGCCGAAATAGCAGTGATAATACTTCCCAGTACGATTATTTTTAAACTATACCAGTGATGTTGAACACAAAGCAAAATAAATGATACTAAAAAGCCACCCGCAATTGTTGAGGATAGCCCTTGAAAATAACGTTTATCTACTTGTGCCAGCATAACATTAAACCTGGCTAAACGTAAGCCAGCACAAGCACAAAAAATAAAGCAAACTATATAGCCAAATTTACCTAAAGAAAATAACCCCCAGCAATAAAGCATAATTGACGGAGCCACCCCATATGCCATCATATCGGTAATACTATCAAAAGAAGCGCCAAATGGCGTACAGGTATTTGTCAGCCTTGCACTTCTACCGTCTAGCCCATCAAATACCATTGCTATAATCACACCATATGCGGCAGCATGAAAACTGCCAGATGCAGATTGAAGTACTGAATAGAACGCAGCCAACATGGCACATAACGTAAAAAAACTTGGAATTAGGTACTTAAGTCTTTTTAAATCAACCAATTTCATACTTTCATAATCATTAAAAATTAATGTGTGATTGAAGTCTTACTGCGAGAGCCCCACCAGAATATTATAACACCCGCAATTATCATTGGAAAGGAGTAAAATTGACCAAGAGATAGTCCAGTAGATGCCACAATTCCAGTTGCAAAAGCATCTGGTTCACGGAAAAACTCCAAAATAAACCTAGCTAAGCCATAGCCAATCATAAATACCCCAGAAGTTTGCCCTAATTTGCGTGGTTTACTCGTAAAGATTAATAAAATTAGAAATAGCACAACACCTTCTGCAAAAGCTTCATAAAGCTGCGATGGATGCCTCGGTAGCATCGAACCAGATGCAGGGAAAACCATTCCCCACGGTAAATCAGGACTTGAAAAACGCCCCCATAATTCACCATTGATGAAATTACCTAGGCGACCAAACATCAAGCAAACTGGTATGAATGGAGCAATAAAATCTGAAATGACAAAAAAATTACTATTGATTTTACGTGCAAACAAATACACCGCAACAAAAACTCCGAGCATACCACCATGAAATGACATTCCGCCATCCCAGGTTTTGATAATTTCTAATGGGTGGGATAAATAATAATCAGGACGATAAAACAAACAATAACCCAAGCGCCCGCCTAAGATAACACCAAGAGCGCCATAAAAAAGAAAATCATCAATCATTTTTTGAGTTAACACTGGATGACCAAATTTACCAATTCGCCATTTACCACCGTAAAGGAAAAATAAAAAACCTAAAAGATACATCACACCATACCAGTGTAATTTAATGGGACCAAAGCTTAGTGCCACCGGATCAATATGCGGATACATTAACATAAACAAGCCTTATAATTAGATTAAATTCTGCATTCATAAATTTATTTATATAGCAAACCAGTTATTCTAACCTATCGTTGGCTTTTTTGCTACAATATGCTCCTGTTAAATAATCTTTATATATGGAGTTCATTTATGAAAGCACCTGTACGTGTTGCGGTAACCGGAGCTGCCGGTCAAATCAGTTATAGCTTATTATTCCGTATTGCCAGCGGTGACATGCTAGGTAAAGACCAGCCTGTTATTTTGCAATTATTGGAAATTGAACCAGCCATGAATGCCCTAAAAGGTGTGATTATGGAATTAGACGATTGTGCATTTCCTTTAGTACATGGAATTGTGGCTAGTAGTGATCCAATGGTAGCATTCAAAGATGCCGATATTGCATTACTAGTAGGTGCGCGTCCACGTTCAAAAGGAATGGAACGTAAGGATTTATTGGAAGCTAATGGCGCAATCTTTACTGTCCAAGGTAAAGCTTTGGCTGCGGTTGCCAACAAAAATGTTAAGGTTTTAGTTGTTGGAAATCCAGCTAATACCAATGCATTAATTCTATCAAAAAATGCAGCTGGTCTAAATCCACGCAATATCACAGCGATGATGCGCTTAGATCACAATCGTGCAATGAGCCAGCTTGCGGCTAAAGTTGGTTGTCATACTACTGATGTAAGCCATGTCGTTGCTTGGGGTAACCACTCTTCAACTCAATATCCAGATATTTTCAACGCAACGGCTAAAGGTAAAAAAGCTAGCGAATTAGTTGATGAGAACTGGCTAGTGACTGACTTTATCCCAACGGTACAAAAACGTGGTGCTGCAATTATTGAAGCACGTGGATTATCATCTGCAGCTTCGGCTGCTAACGCAGCCATTGATCATATCCGTAGCTGGGTACTTGGTACTGCCGAGGGTGAAATCGTTACTATGGGTGTTCCATCTGATGGTAGCTATGGCATTCCTGAAGGCGTAATGTTTGGATATCCATGTACTTGCAAAAATGGTGAATATACCGTAGTTCAAGGCTTTGCAATCAGCGACTTTAGTCGTAAATACATTGACGCAACCTATAATGAATTATGTGAAGAACGCGCAGCAATTAAACACTTATTAGGTTAATAACTTTAGTTGTGAAAATAGCCGGATTTTTATACCGGCTATTTTTATTTACACTAGATTTAGTAAGTACCGAATCAGCTATAGTTATCTTTACAAGCTTTCAACAAACAAAATTAATATGTAACTGCTCACCCTGTGCAGTAATAGCTTCGGAACTAAGCTCCTCACGTACTTCTCATGTACACTACGCTGCCTTGTTCCTAACTCTTACAGCATATTGTGGCAGTTATGGGTGAGTACTTACATTATTAGCTATTATTACTCGATTCAGCTTTTTCGCCCGATTTATAACCTCCAGCTACCTCTTGATAAAGATTAACTATCGTCAATAGCTGCTGGAGTTTATCTTGATTTAAATTAATCTGAATTCTATCCCAAGCAATCTTACTGCTTAAAGTAGACAAATAGCTTTGAATACCTTTTTGATATAAACGCTGATTGAGATTATAAGCTTTTGCTAAATGAGCAGTTGCTGATTCAGTCTGCGTAAGTTTCTCGGTTAAGCGCTGATTAGCTGAAAGAGCATTAGTGGTATCACGCAGAGCCTTTTGCAAGGTATCAACGTAATTAAAATAAGAGACTTTGTCCAAACCACGCGCTTTAGCTATCTCACCAAAAGCTGACATTTTAAATACTGGAATCTTTAATAATTGATCATTAAAATCAACTACATTGGTTGTTATTGGAGTTGGGAAGTAATAGTTATTATTTCCCGCCACCGGACCGCCAATAAAATCTAATTGTACGGTAGGTAGTAATTCGCTGGCAGCTAAACCAATTCCTTCATTAGATGCTCTTAAGCGATTTTCTGCCATTTGCATATCCGGACGATTTTCCAGCACCGTCAAAGGCAATGCTCCGGGAATTAATTTTTTATTATTAAAATCAGCAAACTGCTTAGTGGTCTTTAGATTACCAGGGTTATGATTAATTAAATACTGCAAAGCATTGCGACTGACAACTATATTTTGTTCAATCACTTGTTGTTCACCACGAATTAAATTCACCTGCGAACGTAGCTCTTCGACATTTATATCTGCACTTAAACCGCCCCGATAAACTTTACTCGCAATATCTGCCTGATGAGTAATATCATCTGCCAGTTGCTTAAGCAATGCTCTTCGTTCAATTTCAGCCAAATAAGTAAAATAACTCGCCGTAATTTGACTAATTACCGTAAGTTTAATCGCATCATCTTCCGCTTTAGCCTCGGCTAGTTCATACTTAGCTTTTTTCTGTTGCTTAATCTGGCTAAAAACATTCATTGTATAGTTAGGTGCAATTAAAGCTAAAAGCCCTGGAAAACCAGTAGCTGGATTATTGGAATAACCAAGCAATACACTAACATCTGGAATCCATTGGAACTGAACTTTTTTAAGTTCACCTTCAGCAGCTTCAATATGTCCACGTGACATATTAAGTGAGTTATTATTAGCCAAACCACTTTCAATCAACTGATTTAAAAGCGGATCATTAAATCCCTGCCACCACGCAATATAAGGTAAATTACTTTCATTACCTGATTCGATATTACGATCTGGGACTGACCATTGGTTTTTAACTGGAACATCTGGTTTCTGATAAGTATTATTATAAGCGCAGCCCAATAAAATAAACGGTAATAATGCCAATGGCTTAATTATGTGCTTCATGAATAACTCCGGAATTAATACTGATTTTATGTTCAAGCAAAGAGGTTAATTGCGCTAAATCAGCTTGAACTTGATTATAGAGGTCAAAATAATCATGTTTATGATAACGTTTGGTATAGTACGCAGAATAAAGAGCTTTCAATGCGACAAAAACCCGATTGCTTAACGCTACAAAATAATTAAACTCATCACCAACCGCTTGTTCAGAACTATGTAAAAACTGAGCATTACGCACTAAGTTATTAACTTCATTCAGACTGCGATTAAGTGCCACGCAACTATGATACCATTTAGTGCGTTGGATTTTATCTTGGTTCAATAAATTAACTAGTTCAGAGAGATGTTGCAGCACTTCATTTTGAGTATCTCGAATAAATCGCTGCATCATATGATGGCGACGAAACCAGAAGTGTTCAAAAAGTAAGATAATCACAAAAGCAAATACAGTACAAATCGCATAATCAACTAAAAAAAAGGTAATTGAAAACGAATTATGTGCATAAAAATATCCCGTTCCAATAACTGCAGTATTAACCGTAAACGCAGTTGGTACGCTGTAAGCATGTCCAACTAAAAAGTAGGCAAAAAATACGGTTAGCGGAATAATCAAAATAAGTGTTCGGTAATCCAAATGCCCCATAAACCACAACAGGTAGCCACTGAATAATCCCAACAGCATGCCCCAAAAGCGATGGTAGGCACGGAACAACGTTGTACCACTATCAAAGCCTGCATAAATCATCATTACCGCAAAGCCAGTCCATCCAGCACGCGGAAAACGCAATATTTCCTGAAACCAAATGGTAAATGTAAAGACAATACATATATGCAGTGCTCTCAGCGCTCTGTAGCTCAGATTCGGTAAAACTAATTTTGCGAACATAGGTAATTCCAACTATTAATTAGCTGATAGAGTATTCTTAGCTCATAAGTCTCTTGGAAAACGCTGCGTTCATGCTCGGCAATGAAAACAACCTTACGCTCAAAACAATGCTCTTTTAGTAATACGAGATATTTGTGTAATACAACAATGTATGGCGTTCTTAATTGTTTACGAAATGAAACTAAATATGACATTGCCATGACCAGATCAAGGCTTAGTAAGGTAATTTTCAAAACACTAAAATATTTATCGCGCCGTGAAATCATTTTAGCATAGCGTTCCATAATCAACGTACCAGGAATAATTAATACATCAATATCACGACTATGACTGACAGCCAATGTTATAGCTTCCATGCTTGATAGTGCGTTATAAAAACCACGTCGCCATATTGATAAATAATAAGTCTTAGGAAATAAAAACAAGCCCGCAAATACTACTAACATAGCAACAAAAGTTTGTAAGCCATGATTTAACGCAATATAGAAATTACTGTTGGTATCACCATAAGTCATCGAATAAACAGCAAGACTTAAAATTAGCGGTACAGGAACCAGCATACTTTTGAGAAAATACAATGCTGTAAAATAGAGCCAGATTGAATAAAAAAAGACAAAAAAAACAAAGAAAATTTTATAACTGGAAAAGACGCCAAAACAAAATACCGCTAAAATGCTCCCCATTACGGTAAAGAAATAGAAGAGGTATTTTTCCTGCAGAGTATTACCAATTAGCTCCGCAGCAAAAGCAGTTAACGGAATATAAAAATAATAGAAATACGGATTTGGCATACCAAAGACATAATTAAAGCCAAAGAGTAACTCTAGTACAAATACTGCTTTAAGTCCATTAATCCGATGTTCAGCAAAGCGATCGTAATTCGCCAGACTATTTTTTAGTCGAGATATAAACATATGCACTCGAGCCTGGATTTAACGGATAATTAGGATCTGGATCCAAAATTTTTATTTGAATAGGAAAACGTTGCGGTAGTAATAACCACTCATTTTCATTAACTACTTTTTGTAGCTGGCTCTTCGGTGCGGTAGTTTGCCGATCTGCAGCCCAAAGTGTATTAACGATCTCGCCGTGAAAAATCCGATCAAAATAATACATCCGGAGCATAATTGTAACTTTATCCCCTACCCGCACGTTTCTTAAATCAGTCTCATTAAAATTTGCCTGAATATAATAATTGGATGTATCAATAAAAGAAAATAGCGGTTCATGAATTTTTACTGGTGTATTAAGCGCCACATAGAGATTATCAACTACACCATCGCTGGGTGCTCGGACTATCGTCAAATCCAGATTAACTTGAGCCTGTGCCATCTTAGCTTTAAGGCTCGCTACAGTTTGTTTCTGTTGCTCAATCTCCGCTTTTAAAACTTCAACCTCCTGATGTAAAGAAGCTAATTTATTTGCCAGTGTTTCTACATCATAGGAAAGTTTTTTTACTTCAAGCTTGGACACTGCTTCAACCACATCTTGATCTTGTTTAAGTCCTAGTTCATATTTGCTTTTATTTAATTCCGCTTCGGTGGACTTAATTAATGCATTGCTACGATCAATTTGCTTTTGCAATACAATAATTTTTTTCAGACCTTCCTGATAGTCTGCGCTTGCTTGCTGATATGCTAATTGATATGGTAATTGATAAACTGTGAAAATTGGGTCATTTTTTTTGACAGCCTGACCATTTTTAACATGAATCTCCGTAATAAAACCAGATACATCTGCAGCAACAGGCGAAACATTAGTTACAACAAAAGCATTATCGGTAAAGGGAATCAAGTAAGAAAAAATATGGTAAATCCCAATTATAATCGCAAGAATCACGACGATGATTGGTAAATGAAGCTCATTTTTCATGAGTTTTAAAATTTTTGGCATATTATTACTCGTGGCAAAATAAAATAGTTATCTGTCTCGTTCGAAAGCAATTTACAACAGCTAATAAATCGCATAGGCAGATTTTAACACAAGTATCAAATATATCCCGTGCAACTCCAGCCTAAAAACCCAAAACAGCTTAATAAAATCATACACAGTTGATTAAGTGCTTTAAAATGCAACATCATACTAACAAAAAATCCAATTAGTGACATTAATAAGAAACCATGTTAGTTTTTTGATTATCAAACTTTTAGAAGAAAGCCTAGCTAATGATATTCCATCAAGCTAAAATAGAAAAGATGTGGTTTAAATGAGTGATGAGAGCAAACTGTAGACCCAACCTATTTCTATTTTAGCTAAACAGAAACTCAGTAGGAGTCATTAGTCTATTTGAGACGGTTTAGGAAAACTCCATTTCCTATATGTCGCGATTCTAACATAGCCATACGTCTTTGTCAAGACATAAAAGATAGCCGAGGGGTTATCTCGGCTATTTGCAATAAAAAGTAAGAGACTACTCTAAAATATGAGCAAATTCACGAATCGCAGCTGATAACATTGCCAAATCAAGAACTTTATAACTTTGTAGCTCTTCTAAAATAGCATTAATTTTATCCATCCGATCTTGGTTATTTGCGATCCAGACACGAGTATCAGCCTTAGTGTTGACGATTGCTAATTGCATTGCGCCACGGTATAACTTGAACACATCAGCAAGCAACGCCGAACGAGCCAAGGCTTGCCACTTATTACCACGAGATAACAATAATACATTCTTACGCAACCAGTCAATTTGTAATAAACGACCCGCAGCAAAGTAATTATCGGCTACCACGTCATAAGCTAAATTATTTTCCATTGCCAATAAGACAATATCCATTACTTGCGGTAAATAGCCCAGACGAGATACCAATTTAGCTAATACTGCAGGCACATTTGCTGAAATATATAAATTCTCCTCATCACGAACTTCAGGATAATCTTCGCTCTTGATTAATTTATCAATGTGTGACTCTAAAGTTTCAACGTGCGTGGTATATTTACTGATAATTGAACTAGCACTACTTAAATCCTTAACATAACGTAAAATCCAGCGGCATAAGCGTTCAACTGCTTTTTCAACACCAACATACAGCTTCAATTGAACTTCTGCGTCAACCTTATTATCCAAGCCTTCAATCTCATTATACAAACGTGGAGCACCAAGTAGATTATATGCAACCCACCATGCTTTAAGAATATCTGATAATGGTGAGCTAAATTCATCAGTAAAGCGCGATACAAATGTCATACCTGCACGATTCACAACCAAATTAGCCAATTGATTAGCAATAATTTCTTTACGTAAATAATGGTTAAGAATAAAATCTTTATAGTTTTCTTGAAGGTGTTTAGGGAAATAACTGAGTAGTAAATCATTAAAATCAGCATCAGTAACTAATGTGCTTTTTAAAATTTCACGATCTAAAGACATTTTAGAATATGCTAACAAAACTGACATCTCTGGTGAAGTCAAGCCCCTATCTTCCTGCATCCGCTCATTAATCTCAGCATCGGTTGGTAAAAACTCAATCTTACGATCTAATTCACCTGATTTTTCTAATTTACGCATAAAAATCTGGTGATTTGGTAAAGTATAACGTGCACGGTAGCCTGCAGTGCGCAGCACCAACGTTTGTAGATAGTTATCACGTAAAACTAAATGACCAACATCATCCGTCATTGATTCAAGAATTTTGTTACGCGTTGCAACATCCATTCCAGTTGCTTGCATAATTGCAGCAAATAGAATCTTGATATTTACTTCATGATCGGAACAATCCACACCTGCAGAATTATCAATCGCATCAGTACAAATATTACCACCGGCTTGAGCAAATTCAATTCGCCCCAATTGAGTAGCACCTAAGTTACCACCCTCACCAACTACACGCACGCGTAATTGATTACCATTAACACGTAATGCATCGTTAGCTTTGTCTTTTACTTCTTCGTTAGACTGGCTTTCGGCTTTAATATAAGTACCGATACCACCATTATAAAGTAAATCAGCTCTAGCTTTTAAAATCAAATGAATCAAGTCATTCGGTGCTAATTCATCATCTTCAATCTCCAACCAAGCTTTTACTTCTGAGGTTAGAGGAATTGTTTTACTTGAACGAGAGTAAATCCCACCACCTTGAGAGATGGTTGATTTATCATAATCTTCCCAGCTCGAACGTGGTAGATTAAACATACGTAGCCGCTCTTGATAACTAGTCTTAACATTTGGATTAGGATCAAGGAAAATATGTTGATGATTGAACGCTGCAATTAACTTGATGTGCTCAGATAATAACATTCCATTACCAAATACATCTCCCATCAAATCACCAATACCGATTACGGTAAAGTCTTGCGTTTGGGTATCAATACCTAAATGACGGAAATGACGTTTAACTGCTTCCCACGCACCTTTTGCGGTAATCCCCATTTTTTTGTGATCATAACCAACTGAACCACCTGAGGCAAATGCATCACCTAACCAGAATGAGTATTTCTGTGACATTTCATTCGCAAAATCGGAAAAAGTTGCAGTACCTTTATCGGCTGCCACCACCAAATATGGATCTTCACCATCATGGCGAATCACTTGTTTAGGATGAACAACTTGCCCATTAACTAGATTATCCGTGATATCCAACAACCCTGAAATGAATTGTTTATAACAGTTAATACCTTCAGCCATATACGCTTCACGATCTTTTGCATCTGGTAATTTTTTACAAACAAAACCACCTTTGGAACCTGTAGGCACAATCACTGAGTTTTTAACCATTTGTGCTTTTACCAAGCCCAATACCTCGGTACGGAAATCTTCTTTACGATCTGACCAACGTAAACCACCACGAGCTACTTTACCACCACGTAAATGTACCGCTTCAAAGCGAATTGAATATACAAAAATCTCATATAAAGGATGTGGTTTTGGCAGATTTAGCACCTTAGCAGACTCAAGCTTAAATGAGATATATGGCTTGTGTGCACCATCGTCTAAAGTTTGATAATAGTTAGTCCGAATCATCGCATTAACTACAGAGAACGCAGCTTTTAAAATTTGATCTTCTGCCAAGTTTTCTACTTTGTTTAATTCTGCATTAACTAATTGCTGGATCTCACCAGATTTTGCTGCAGAGTGATGCTCTGGACAGAATTTAGCTTCAAACAAATCAAATAGATGTCGGCTAAGTGTAGCATGATTTTTCAAACACTCACTCATATAGCCAGCAGAGAAAGGCAAGCTAGTTTGTGCCATATATTTAACTACGGCACGAATTAATGAAACCTGACGTGCGGTTAGACCTGAGTAAAGCACCAATTTATTTAACGTATCACTTTCAACTTGACGGGTAAACGCAGCAACAATCGCTGATTTTAGTTTAGAAACCAATTGTTGATCTTTAATTTTACCAACTAATCCATCAGGCACTTCAACCCCAAAATCACAGATATAAATCTGCTCATTTTGAGCAATTTTTACTTTATACGGTTTTTCATCCAACAGTTTAAAACCAAAATTTTCAATGATTGGTAACCCACGTGACAAGCTTACTGTGTCATTAAAACGAATTAGCTTAATTTGCCACAAATTATCTGCATTAGATTCTCCATCCGTAATCGCAATTGCATACTCATTGTTATGACTCAAGCTTGACATTAATTTACAATCTTCCGTAACTTCTTCGAGCGAATAGCGATCTAAGTACTCAGCCGATAAAGCTAAAGCAAATTTATTATATGCTTCTGGACTTAAATTTTGCTTTAATTGCTCTAATAATTTACTCATTGTGTTTCCTTCTAAAGTTTACAAAATACGGAACTGCTCACCAGATAGTTCAACATGCGCAGTCACACTTATTGACATAACCCCTTGATATATATTTATTCACTATATAAACTGTGAATATTAGGAACTTAACTATTTAATTATAATTATTTGTACTAAATTTTTAATGTAGGTATTATATGTTATTCAGACTATGTATAAAACAGATAATGTGCTGCAGCGCAATAGTAGTAAATTTTAGATATTTCTAATTTTCAGATCAGTAAAGAGCTTCAATGCCTGTGTCTAGCTAAATTTTAAATTAACTAAAGGTTGTGGATAAGCTAGTACCCAAAACAACGTTAGCTGTACTAAGAACATTTTCAGAAACTTCCCATGGGCTAAATAAATACTTATCAGGTAACAATTTTAGCTCAGGAACAAAGCTGCGAATATAACTACCTTCCAGATCAAATTTTTATCCTTGCGTAGCAGGATTAAAGATTATATAGTATGGTGGAACATCGATACCCGTACCAGCAAACCATTTCTAACTGGCATTTATATAAGTATAATCACGAATTTTTCAAGCCATTAAAAATTAACCGAGTAAACGACTGCAGTTTGATTTTTATTTGTTCAAGCGACAAATCGCGAAACAATATTTCAACCATAATATAACCGTGAAATAACTCACACAGCTGCGAGATATCAACATCTTCGCGCAATTCTCCATTATGTTTAAATAACTCTAAACGCTTGGTAATAATTGTCAGACGCTCCTGAAGGTAATCATGGTGATCTCTAACAAAATTATTTTGAAAATTAACGTTAAACCGCTGAAAAAGAAAAATTTTGTGTAAATCTTTACGTTGCGTAAAATTATCCACAAACCAGTTTAATAATAATTGTATTTCATCTTCCAAAGATGTTGATTGCGGCAAATTTTTTAAAGTTTGCATATTACTGTCAAACCATTCAGTTACTAATATTTTAAATATATTACGCTTATTGTCATAATACTTAAAAATCAACCCCTCTGAGCATCCTGCCAATTGAGCAATATCTTTGCTGGTTGTACCATCAAATCCTTGTTGGGCAAAGAGTACCCGTGCGGCATCAAGAATTTTTTGTTTGTTAGTCAGATTATTTCTTATCTGAATATGTTCATGTAGCATAATTATTTTTACTCTTTAATTTAGTTATTTACGTTGGTTATGAATAAAATGCAGCAATTCTGGATAGTACTTTAATTTCCGCAATTTGATTGCCAAGTAGAATAACACAAGGCTCATCAAAATCAGTATACCACTGGCTAAGTATAACAACCACCATTCAAAATGTTGCCATCCCGAATAAGAATATTCCAGAAAAGCAGATAATGAACTGATAATCAGTAAAAAAAAGCCACTAACTAGCGTATGTCCAATGTTGTAGGAAACAGAAATTGTACTGAGCCTAACCAGAGGTGAATAAATCGAAAATGAAACCTGCATATTCAAAACTGCTAACGCGCCCGATATTATGCCAATAAATAATAAACTCAGTTGTAATAAAAAATTAAACCATAAAGTATAAATAAAAAATACAAGCACTGGTACTGTTATCAGGATCAAGTACGGCAATATTATTCGTGAATACTCAAGTGTTACATATCTGAAAACCAGAAACGAACTGATAATACTCCCCACCGAGGAAAATAGCAACAAATGTCCGATATAAAGATAGTTAAAATTAAAACTTTTTAAAAAAAACAAAGGAACAATAAAAACAAGAAACCAGCCAAGGCATGCACGCAAACCACTGAGCAAAGAAGTAAACAACATTTGCCACGGATAAATGACACATATCATCCAACTTGGTAGCATCTTGGACATGTGGGGAATTTGATTACCAGTTCTTCGTTGATGCATAAAATAGCGTAACAGGTAAATTATAATACTGAACACGCCACCAATAGCAAAAGGTAGACGCCAGCCAAATTCATACATTTGCTGACTATCAAGAGTGTGATTTAAGATACTATTAACAACAAGAGCAAAAAAAACTCCGATTTCTGCACCAGCCATTAAGCCAAAAGCAGAGATACCACGTTTTTCGCCCAATACTACCGATAAAAATCCAAATTCTGACTGAGCCTCGGCACCACGCGCAAAACCTTGTATACTTCGTGACAAAATTAAGAACAGAAATGTACTCCAGGTTTTATGTGCGACTAAAACAACCATAATCAAGTTGGCAGTAACCAAGAGCCCCGCAATCAACCAATTAATGATATAAATCCGTGGATAAAGATAATAGATTTTGCTATAACAGTACATTCCAAGCGGGCGAAATAAATACCCACCAAGAAAGAGTGCTAATACAATACAAATTTTAAATTTACTATTAAAATAATCTGGAATACAATTAGTTGCAAAATATATTGTCATAAAACCAAAAATTACAAAATCATAATACTCGTATAAACTACCCAGAGAAGCTAGCAATATACTACGCCGCTCTGCAGAACTTAAATTTGATTTTAAAACAGTTATTATTTCTCGATAAATCATAATGCCTCAATCAACCCCAGATTAAAATTTAATTACTTCTAAGTGGAATAGAATTATAACCACCACCTAAATCCTGATAGAGACTAATTAATGTCGTCATTTGCAATAGCTTAATCTGGTTTAGAGCAATTTTCGCCTGGTCAACATTAAGTTTATCTGCCATAATATCATTATAAGCAATAATTCCTTTTTTATACAGTGCATTATTCAGCTGATATTTATCAAGAGCAGTAAGATATGCTTTATTGATAAGCTCGTAGCGATGATTGGAATCACGATGGTTAACTAAATCATTATCGACATCGCGTAGAGCACCTCTTACAACTTCAAGATAATTGGCATAAGCAAATTTTTTTGCACCACTAAAACTTTTAATCTCGCCAAAAATAGCTGGATTAACTGACCAAGTTAAATAGGCATCTGTTGTTGGTGTATAGATCCCATTAGAGCCTTTTGCGTCTACATCTGATTGGCCAGCAAAATAATCAAGCTGAACCGCAGGCAACAATTGTGAGGCAATCACTCCGCTATTTTGGGTTGCCAAGCGGAGCTCAGTCTCCGCCAATTCAACATCTGGCCGATTATTTAAAACAGTTACTGGCTGAGCTCCTACATCGGGAAACTGAGTGCAAAAATTCTCAAAGTGGACATTAATCATCAGCGGACCCGGATTCTGGTTCAGTAAGTATTGCAACGCGTTCTGTGCTTTTTGAATGTTAACCACAATCAGCTCGCGCTGTGCTCTTAGCTCCCAAAGGCGTTGCTGAATCTCATCGACATTTTGCGCTGGTACAAGCCCACGTTGAAAATCAGCATTTTTAATACTTTCCCATTCGCTCAAATCAGCAAGATAATTGTCTACTAACTCCAAGCGTTCAGATTCTGCTAGGTAAGTAAAATAGCCTGTAGTAAATTGAGCGATAAAGGTGAGCCTAGCTGCCGAAACTGCATATTGCTGTGCTTCAACATTGAGGGTTGCAGCTTTATGCTGTGAGATAAGATTAAAAATATTCAGTGCAGAATATGAAGGCCAAGCACCATAAAAATAATTAGGATATCCTAGTGCGGGATTAGTTGAGTATCCGGCATAGAGATTAATTCCCGGAATCCAACTTAAATTTACAGCGCGAAGCTGTCCCTGTGCAATTTCGAGATGAGCAAAAGCTTTCTGTACACTATTATTAACTTGTAAGCCTTGTTTTATCAAATGGTTTAGCTGTGGATCATTAAATTGTTCCCACCATGCCAAATAAGGAAAATTACTCTCATATGTAATTGATTCATTTATGTATGCCCAATTATCAGCTACTTCAACATTAGGTTTCACATATGTCGGATTGATTAGTGAGCACCCGTCCAGAATAATCAAGATAAGAGAGAAAAATATCAATAGCCAGACTTTAATTATTTTCATCACATAATTCCTTGTATGTATTATTTAAATCATCAATAATTCGTTGGTTTAATAACTTGTAAGCCTTGTTTTATCAAATGGTTTAGCTGTGGATCATTAAATTGTTCCCACCATGCCAAATAAGGAAAATTACTCTCATATGTAATTGATTCATTTATGTATGCCCAATTATCAGCTACTTCAACATTAGGTTTCACATATGTCGGATTGATTAGTGAGCACCCGTCCAGAATAATCAAGATAAGAGAGAAAAATATCAATAGCCAGACTTTAATTATTTTCATCACATAATTCCTTGTATGTATTATTTAAATCATCAATAATTCGTTGGTTTAATAATTGTAGTTTCTCAGGTAATTGTTTGCCGTTAGATTGACTATGCAGGTACCATAAACAGACCATACCACGAAAAACTTTCGAAATTTTATGCTGGAGATCATCGGTTAAAATTTCCTTATTACGTTCATAGATAGCATCATTCAATAGTGGCTTCAGTTGGTTCCAGCTTGCTCTGGTCGAGCCAATCAAACGAAAGACACCTGAAGCAGTAAAGCGGTTGCTCTCTGCATTTGCCGCAATTGACAGAGCTTCTTTGAGCAGGTTTTTTTTTCGGCGGGAATAATTAATTACTGTAAAATTGCTATTACCAAACCAGAAGTATTCCAATAAAATGCAGATCGCAAAAACCAGTATGGTATAAATGGCTCGATCGACAATGTAGTACTGCATGGCAAAGCTGGATGAATTACTCCACTCAATACCAATATCAGAAAAAAGAGTGGTTACAATGATGTAATAGTTATATCTCATTGCAAAGCAATACACCATTGCCCAGGCAATGAATACCATAAAAAGAATTGCTGTCCGGTAATCAAAGTGGATAATGTAAAACATGATACTCATCGCACAAATTCCAGTAAAGGTACCAGGCAACCGCAGATAAGAGCGTTTTAGAACAGTTCCGGGATTAAAGCCTACATAAATCATACATCCGGTAATGACAATCCATGAGGCGTGTGGCAGATTAAATCCTTGTTCAATTGCAACAAAAAGCATATATGCAACACTGATCTGCAAATATCTTTGCGTATAGATGTCTAAATTTTTAAACATTGTCTATTCCACTCACTTATTAAGCATTTCATATTTTGATTGATCGAATTGAAGCTAACGTTTATATTAACCATAAATTCAGGATAATCAAGAGTTCTTCCTTGATTGATTACCAAGGATAGCTCTTGACAAGCACGCGCTAATTCTTGCACAGCTGGTGCATTTTCGGCTTCGCTAAAATGTGCCAACTCTAGAATATGGACATACAGTAGTGCCATCCGTAACCCTACCCTGCGCGCCGCAAAACCGTGTTCTTGGTAACCAAGGCTCATCGTATAATCATACATCTGAAAAAAATGTACAAACACCAACTCCGAAGCGCCATTGGACTTAACAGCAAGGAGTTCCAAATTTGCGGAAAACTCCAAAAGTGCAAAGCTGAAGCATCGGAGCCAAACCCGATAAAAGTATATCCGGGGATATAGACACATTACTGAAATACCAACAGCCATTGCAAGTAGAAAACTGGTACCGTAATTTATCCAAATATTCCAGTTACCGCCCAAGTTAATTCTCAGTTGGGTATAAACAACAACTTGCATTAAAGTAATCATCCCCAAGATATATGGAAATTTGCGTTGGCAAAGTATAAACAGCCCAAAAATCACCACTCCAACTACCAAGACAGTAAGCCAGCGGTATTCAATAATACTACTTAAAATGAATGAATATAATGTACACATACAACAATAAATGGCAACATTGCGGATTCGTAAATTAAAGTTTTTCTCAAGTGCCGTGGTAAAAATCCCAATTATAGGTAATTGCAAAGCCTGACCAAAGGCAAATGGCGCAAAACAAAAATTAACTGCAAATAAAACAAGTGTTACTGTAACAGCCTGCATTGCGCTTACTTGCATAAAACCATAAGGGTCATAGGCATGAATGGTAGCAGATATTTTCTTTAGCATTTGCAACTTAACTTAATTGGTATGGATATAGACAAATGCACTCGCTCCAGGATTAAGAGGAAATTCCGACTCAGGATCAAGAATTTTAATTTGTAAAGGAAAACGTTGTGGGAGTTTGAGCCATTCATTTTCATTCTGAACAACCTGCTGTTGAGTCCTTTGTACTGTAGTTTGTCGATCACTAACCCACAACTTATTAACCACCACCCCATGAAAAATTTTATTAAAATAATACATTCGTAAAATAAATGTAACTTTGTCACCAGGACGAACATTTCTTAGGTCGGTTTCATTAAAATTTGCTTGCACATACCATGCATTAGTATTGATAAAAGAGAAAAGTGGTTGATGTTGTACAACTGGAGTACCCACAGATAAATACATATTATCTACAATACCATCACTCCCAGCTCTGACAATGGTTAAGTCTAAATTAATCTTAGCTATATCCAGCGCTGCTTTTGCGGCCACAACAATTTGCTCCTGTTGTTTTAGTTGCTTGTCATCGATCTCAATTTGCTTATTTAATGCTCGCACTTGATCGTTTTGTGTTTTAACATCAAAAGCCAAATTTTGTAAATCAAGCTGCGAAATAGAGCGATTAACCGATGGATCACTTTTTAATGTGTATTGATATTGTAATTTTGCTAACTGCTGAGTCATAGCAGAATACAAGACCTTATTCTTGGCAGTTTGTTGCTGAATGACTTCAATATTCGCTTCCGCAGCCAAAAAATCTGCCTGTGCTTTCTGATAAGCTAACTTATATGGTACATCATATACTCTAAATAGCGGACTTCCTTTTTTTACTGCCTCACCATTTTGCACATATATCTCTTCGATAAAGCCTGCAGTATCAGCGGCAACAACCTGTGAATTAGTAGTTACGAAAGCATCATCAGTAAAAGGAAGCAGATACGAAAATAGATGAAACAACCCTGCAAAAATGGCAATCACTACAATTAATGTTGGTATATTTAATTTGTCTTTAGCTATGTCAAAAATACGAATCATATTAAGTTCTAAAAAATATTTATTAAAGTCCCAATAATCTGAATCATAATCATTGGTAAGTGAGCGCTCAATTATAACAGATGATCGCAAAAAATGTAAATAATCAGTCCATAAATCAACTTATAATAACTGATGATCCATTCTAAATTTTAAATTAACCAAAATAATTTATGATATAATTGAGCGCTCACTTACCATTATGTTGCTATTGAAAATAACTTAAGGCTAACTACAGTTAATAAAGACTTAACTATTAAACTTAGAGAATTAAAATGCAAATTAAATACTCGCAACTTACACGGATGTCTTTTAATACATTAATTGGAGCGTTAGCTCTATTTAGTCTGACAATTACACCACAAAGTTACGCCGCTGATCTCGTGGAATCACAATTAGCGGAAAATATTCCAGAAAGTATTAATACAGGATCAATTAATAAGATTGATATTCTTGGTAGCCCGAATAATCAATATCAAAGCGTCAATAATTTACAAGGTGGCAAATACCCAGCATCTCCAGCGGCTATTGCACCAGATAACTCTGCGGCGGTTGAAGCAGAACAATTAGAAATAGATAAGCTTAAAGGTGAGTATATCTCACCATATAATTATACCCAAGATCCAATTGCCTATAATATGGGAACAACCTCTGTTGCAGGTCCAAATGGAACTTATCACGGAGGAATCAGCTCAATTAGTTCAGCAAATATAAATCTTGCAGGACAAAATAAAGGTGTATTTTCAGATACAGCAGAAGTATGGGGACAAACTCAGCGCTGGGGTGGCTTTGCGCTAGGTGGTGGACTAACCGGCTCCGTATCGCCTGTTCAAACGGGGCAGCCAAACACTTTTGGCACAACAGGATTAATCATTCCGAGTCAGGCATATGTTGATTGGGAATATAAAGATGTTTTTGAATTTACTGCCGGTAATGTAATTTTAACCAACCCATGGGTAAACTCAATTAGCAGCTACCCTGGAGCAACTTATGCTAATAGCAATAACCCATTTCAGGCAGTTCAAGCCAATGTCCAAGTAAATGATAGTTTGTTACTGACCGGGTTTCAGGCGTTTACTTACCAGCAATACCCCAATAATTGGTTTAACTACCAAACTTTGTATAATTCTAATGCAGGCTTTTTAAATGGATTGGCACAGACATCTGGTGCAACCGGAGTTGGGGCGACTTGGAATCCAACTAATAATTATAATTTCAATCTATGGTACTATAATTTTATTGGTCAAGCCAATATGTATTATTTTGATAATCATTTACACACGGTAATTGCAACAAATATAAGCATGGATTTTGGAATTCAATATTTAAATCAAAGCAGTAGCGGCGATGTTTTTACGTCATCAACTTATACAAACCTGCAGGGACAAACTGTTCAAACCCAAGGCATTCAAAGCAACGCGGTTGGTGCAGAATGGGCGATTAACACCGGAGATAATACGCTATTAGTTGCATATAACAACGTCTTTGGTAACTCTAATTCATATATGAACGGCGCGATGATAACACCTTATACCTATGGGTTAGAAACTGATCCCTTATACACAACACCAGCACTATCGTCACTTGCCGAATTAGGTTCAGGAAGTGCCTACTTAATAAAAGATACCATGCATTTTTTAAATTCAAGTTTGAAAGCTAGTTTAGCTTTCTCACAATTTTTTATTAATCAAGTTTATGCAACGCAAACTGGGATGCAAACTGAATA
>DAORIZ010000036.1:0-28690 GCA_035438765.1 Burkholderiales bacterium
TTAGGAGTCATAGACTTTAACATATTTCGCTCAATAAATGATGGGGTAACTATATGATATTCGCGCATCACAAAAGCTTGTAGTCGCAGCTTCCGAATGGTTTAGCGTTACCAATCCCTGAGTTCCATCGATACTACATGGATGATCACTATCGGGAGTAGGGGCTATCACAAATGAGCCACTAGCATTGTTATCTGGGTTGAGATTAAATTTTAGATCGGTTAGATTATACCAACCATTATTGCTAATTCGAATATCCAACGTACTAGTAGTTCCTCTAGCAGTATTTAGAAGTCCCCCGGCAACATTATCAAATGAAATACTTGGTAAAGCTTCGCCTGAAATCATATAAAGGATATTTGCACTAATGTTAGTAAGGGCAGTAGCATCCACATGTGGGCGATAACCTATCTGAATACTACCATTACCATTAGTTTGACCAAATGCTTCTACCTCAATATTACAACTATTATGAGGTGCAAGTAATGTACCGCAATTTGTATTCTCTCCAGTAACTATTCGTAGTGATCCGAGCCTGATTGCAGACCTAATATCTGTTGCATTATAGTTACCGCTATTATAAATAGTAAGAATTGACCAATTAGTGACAGCACCTTCTGCTTCACTACCTTCTTCTTTGTTAATTATAATATCTGTAGGTTGAGAAAGTAGCAAATTAGAGCTAATGGCTGTCGAAACCAGAGTCGTATAACTGCTTGAAGACACAGTCTTACCCTTATGGTAACCAGTAAGCCTGGTCTCAAGTAAAGTATTATCTCCAAGCGTTTCTCCAGATAATAACCAGCTGCAGTTACTATTTTTTCTGAAGCCACCATTACAAACAAGACTACCACTTGCTGCTTTTATATCGTCAAAATCTTCCGTTAAAGTTACCGGAATAGACAGACCATACTTACCATCAGAAGTAATTATTTTAGTTATATCATTCTTAAAGGCTATACCTTTGTTTGGAACAATTTTGTCACTTACCCTGATTATTTGACGAATTATCTGCAAATTTTTATCTTCACCAATAAGGCTAGCCTCAATAATAAAACTTCCTGATTTGGTTAAGTTTGGCACAACATTCAAACTACAGCTGCCATTGGCAGATATATATGAACATAACTTGCTGTTGATAGTGGCTAGCGAATTATCTTCTTTGCCTGTAAGTGGGTTGATTATCCTGATTTTTCCTAGATAATATTTCTGATCAAAAGTATTAGACATTCTTACAATATAACTACCACCCACAGTCTTATTCAACAATGGTACTGTTGCGACCTCATCAAACCCAATTTTGGATTCATTGAAACTAGAAATAGCATCTGTAGCTGGCGATACTCCGGCATCAAACCCACCATGACTACAACCAACAGCACCCACTAAACAAAGCGAATATAATACACTACGCTTACAGACTAATTGAAACTTACCCTTTTTACCTTGTTTCACGTTACCTGATTCCTCTCTTTAATAAAAGTTAATTCATAGATAATAATATCAAGTCGAATATATATCGTATTTATACAGACTGACTTATTGCGTGATTGTAAACTTAGGTAGTAACTATAATCTGCCAACATTTGTGTTCACTTATCCTAGATTAAACTTTAACTCATTCGCAAAGTACAAAAAACAATATAAATAAAGAGATCGTTTTACAATTCAAATATTAATAAATAAAAAGCTTAGATTTATATTAGAGGGTCAAATAAATTGAGGAGTAATTAGATGAAAAATTAGATGTGCGTTTCAATAAGAACAGGAGGAATCATATCGTGTGGCATATGATTAAAATACTCAATTTCAAATAGCATATCAACAATCATTTTAGTATTTGAACCATGAATACCAAGTTTTGGAGATATTCGTTCACTGATGATGCTGGCAACTGTGCCCCTAACAAGGCGCAGTAATTTTGCAACATCTTGCTGCGAGAAACCAAGAGATAATAACAGAACGATTTTGTATTCTAAAGCAGTAAGTTCTGGCAAAGAGATTTTCTTAGACTTGAGAGAAGAGCCTGCTTTATTTAGCACTCGATTACGTAATAAAGCGGTGTCATGAAAAACATTATTACTCGCCGAGATCGTCATTGTGCCGATCAGTTTGCCATATGGATTCCAGACAGGAATGTGGTAGCCCTGCAAAATAAGTGTGCCTTTGATAAAGGGCATCACATTTATATACGATACTACTTCTTCTGTACAAATGACTTTTTGCCACAAATGTTCCCACTCATCTATCATTTCATGGTAGATATTATCCGTTATGCCATTAGTTCTTAAAGGACTGGTTTTTTGGACGAGGTTTCGTGCCAGATCTGGCAGAGTAAGACCAAAGATATCAGAGGGATTGTCAAAACCATAGTATCGAGAATACCCCTTATTTGCCATAACTATTTTGCCACCAAGATCGTAGATGGCAAATATAAAGCCAAGTCCCTCTATTCCAACATAAGATTTGGCAACAACATCACGTAAAAACTCTTCATCAGGCATATGGGAATATTTTTCTTTAGTAGAATCAATTTTTGCAGTAAATAACTCCATGATATTACTCCAGTTTATTAAAAATTGCAAAGTTAATTTAATGAGTCTACAGATCGTGAAATAGAATTTGCGAGATACTAAGTAATTTAGATTTTACTATCCACTACTCGTGCATCTAGATAAAATCAAGACGTACTCCTGCTAAAAACAGGGATACGTCTTTGAAATATGATTATGAGAGCAACCAATCATACTGTTAACGACATTCACGTTAACAGGACAGGATTTTACAAACTTCATGCCAAAAAATGCTGCCAACAATCCTGTTCCAGTCGAATATAAATCTCAGTTATTACAGCAAATACCTCAAGAATCAGCTCGTTATGCTATAATCCTGCTCTGGAAATCAATCGGGCAATCGCGGTTATTGGCTTAATCGAGGAAAGTCCGGACACCAGATGGATAGAAGTGCTGGGTAACACCCAGGAGTCGCCTCGGCGGCTACGGAAAGTGGCGCAGAAAATATACCGCCAGCAATGGTAAGGGTGAAAAGGTGCGGTAAGAGCGCACCGCGCAACTAGTGATAGTTGTGGCAGGCAAAACCCCACTTGGTGCAAGACCAAATAGGCGCAATTCGTATTTATCCTCTACACATAGTTGCGCGGGTAGGTTGCTAGAGCCTCTTGGTAACAATTGGCCCAGATGAATGATTGCCTCAAGCTTATTGCTTAAGACAGGATCCGGCTTACAGATTGATTTCCTCCTTCACTTACTTTCACAAGGTATAACCATGTCCGATCAACACCTCATTGAAAAAACTATTACTTCAGAACAAGTCTTTGCAGGCAATTTTATGCGCGTATATCGCGACAGCGTCGAATTACCCAATGGCAAAACCTCTACTCGTGAATATATTCGTCATTCTGGCGCAGTTGCAATCTTAGCCCTTGATGATGAACAAAATTTAATTATGGAACGCCAATATCGCCATCCGGTTGGACGGGTAATATATGAAATCCCAGCGGGTAAATTAGACCTCAATGAAGATGAATTAAGCTGCGGACGCCGTGAATTAGTTGAAGAAACTGGTTATGTTGCCAAAGAATGGATTTTACTGGGCGAATGTTTGCCCTGCATTGGCTACTCTAGTGAACGGATTGTTTATTATCTGGCTCGCGAATTAGCCTACACCGAACAAAATCTTGATGATGGCGAATTTCTGGATGTAATCAAGCAACCACTTGCAGAAGTTATGGCTTTAGCATTTTCTGGGCAGATTCCAGATAGTAAGACTTTAGCTGGTTTGATGTTGCTCCAAGGCTATCTCAGCCGAGATGCTTAGTTATTTATGCATTAGCCTAGGGATAATTAGTGCGCAATTTATCCACTTACCTAGGCTTATCGCAATTATTATTTTAATCTGCTGTGCGAGTACTTATTGTTGGCTGCGCTTTAAGTCACCACTTGCTAATCCACAATATCAGAGAATACTCGTATGGTTCGTCCTATTTATCAGCTGCCTCGCCTATGCTGATTTACGCATCTCCGCACGTTTAGCGGAAGTAATCAAAGAACCAATCAGCCAACTTACGGTAAAAGCTCATCTAATTGCACCAATTCAGGACAAAAATAGCCACCTCCAAAGTCAGATTCAAATTGACTCAGGTAGTTTTAAAGGGCAAAACATGCTCTTATTTTTTCAACCCAATACAACTTTACTCCCGCAATACCAGTATCAACTTACACTAAATATTCGCCCGTTAAACATCCCAGCTAATTTTTATGCTTTTAATTACCAACAATACTTGGTTGCGCAAAATATCACCGCGAATGCCAGCTTAGTCGGACATCCACAGCTACAAAAAACCAGTTATACGCCTTCTGCTTTAATTAACACCCAAAGAGTCAATCTAATCAATTATTTACAAAAAACATTAGCAGATAAACAATACGCTGGCTTGGTCATTGCACTAGTGACTGGCTATCAAAATCTAATTCCAACTGATCAATGGGGTGTATTTAAAAATAGTGGAATAACACACATTGTTAGTATTTCTGGCTTACATATTACACTAGTTGCCGGTATGTTCGTATTACTGATTAATTTCCTGCTCAAATTATTACCACCAACGAGAACTCCCCGTCAGATTATTTTAGTTTGGGCGGGTGTGCTTGCGGCGTTAGCTTATTCACTACTTGCTGGATTTACGATTCCCACGCAACGTACTTTTTACCAATTATTGGTAATGGCATATTTACTCTCACGACGCTCTTATTTACCTTTAATCAACAAACTGGGATTAACTTTGGTAGTCGTGCTACTAATGGATCCATTTGCTAGCTTTAGTATTGGTTTTTGGTTCTCCTTTATCATCGTAGCAACTATTTTTATCGTGATAAGTAACTATGCTCGCATCAGCAGTAAACTTGCGCTCTGGATACGAATGCATTGTTTTATAACTTTAGTCAGTGTACCACTAAGTTTGTTTTTGTTTGCCTGCTTTCCGCCAATTTCATTTGTCGCTAATCTTTGGGCAATCCCAGTTATTGGTAATATCATGACACCAGTGATTGTTGTTGCTAGTTTATTTCATTTTAGCTGGATAATCATTCTCTGTGCTGATATTTTAAATTATGCCATGCTCCCGATTGAGTACTTAGCCAAAATTCAACCCTATCACCAACAAACACCAAATTTAGTTGTCGTTATCTTAGCTTATTTAGGAATTATTTTATTATTAACCCCAAGGTCGTTAGCGGGTAAAAATATCTTGGGCGCAGTTCTCTTTACCAGCTTGTTTTTTGTTGATAATCGAGCTGATCTGAGCTATGGTGAACTACAGATCAATGCTTTTGCTAATTCTAAAAGCGGTTACGTGATTGCACAAACTCAGAACCATAATCTACTGATTATCGCGGGAAATGATGCAGACAAAACCAGCCAGCAACTCCCAATGACCGTACTGCCCTATCTAAACTCGCAAAATATCCAACAAATTGACTATTTAATTGCAAACCAGAGTGAAAGTGAAATTAAGGCAATTTTAGAGCATAACCAAATTCACGTGATAGATACAAAATTAGAACAAGACAGCTCACTTGATGGCGTAGAAATTGAAAATACCGCATCTGAAAATCAAATTGCATTGCGCCTCCGTGAGCGCAGCGGCAATCTTAGCTATATCGGCAGTGGTTATCAGCCATATAATGACCAGAATTGGCAAAATATCGTAATTGCTTACCCACTGAGTCCACTCAAATGGTTATATCAAATTCATGCCAATAACTTGCTGCTCAACTACCCTCAGGAGCAAAGCCGCAGTATTCATGGATTAACCGACAATATCAATCTCGATGTAAAGAATATTTATGACTTACCGCAAGACGGCAGTGTAATATTAAGAAACAATAGCATCAAGACCATTAAATCAGAATAAATAGTCATTATAAACTCAGCAGGACAAATAACTATTCTACTTTTATGGATATTTGCCATTTGAATAGCAATTTAGTTATAATACCTAACTAATTAATCTAAGGGACAAATTTAATGAATCCAACTATTCAAGTTATTAAAAATCACCGCTCAATCCGTAGTTTTTTAGACAAAGATTTACCAGCTGACACACTTCAGGCAATTATTGATGCTGCACAAGCAATGCCAACTTCAATCAATGGACAGCAAGTTTCTCTGGTTATCGTTCGCGATAAAGCAACTCGTAGCAAATTAGCAGAACTATGTGGTGGTCAACCATGGGTAGCTGCTGCACCAGTATTTATTCTCTTTGTCGCTGATTTTTACAAAACCTCTCTGGCGGCAGAAATTAATGGACGTACTCAAGTAATTCATGAAAGTGCTGAGGGTGAACTGGTTGGAATTTTGGACTCTGGGATTGCTATGGGTGGAGCGATTGTTGCCGCTGAAAGCATGGGCTTAGGGATAGTGCCAATTGGTGGTATTCGCTTACACGCAGAAGAAGTAATTAAACTACTGAACTTACCTAAGTATACTTTTCCAGTGAATGGTTTATGTATTGGTTATCCGGCAGATACTTCTAAATTGAAACCACGTTTACCGCAGGAGACTTTCGCCCATTATGAAAAATACGACTCAAGTAAATTAGTTGCTAATATCAAAGACTATGATGCAACGATGGAAAACTATCTGTCAACAATTAACCGCACAGAAGAAGGTAACTGGAGCAAGCATACTTCTAATATCTATCAACGTGTTTATTTTCCAAATGTAAAACCGACAATGACAGAGCAAGGATTATTACACGATAAGTAATCTTATTTGCAATTAATTTATTTAACAACAATAACTTTTAGCAAACTATATTTTTATAGATTCACAGTATTTGAATCTTGGGCGCGAAGGATTAATAAAAAAGACGATACGGTGTAGTTAGAGCTACATAAGGAGTCTTTTTTGAAATCCGACAAAGTCCAAGTTTCAAAGACGAAGAGTATAGATATTTTCATTTGCATAATTTTAGGGCTATGCTAAAATACTAACTTTACTAATTACTCAAACAGAAAGAATTTTATGAGCGACTACACTCCACCAAATAATAATCAACCACGAAGAAGAGCTCCACAACAAGCAACGCGTAGGAGAAATACTGACAACTTTGATGATCAACCACGCAATACGAATCGTGGTAATAGCCGTGGTTATCAAGATGGTGAATATGAAGAGCGCTCTCCGCAACGTCGAGCACCTAACCCACAGCAAAATCGTCAAAATTATGAAGAAGATGACTATTATGATGAGCCGCCTCGCCGTGGTCGTGCAACTAACTACGCACCACGAGAAGAGAAGAGTAATAAAGGACTATTATATGGATTATGCGCAGTTGCTGCCGTGGCAGTTGCTGCAGGTTCATATTTTATTTTCAAAGCTCCGGATACCGCACAGATTGTCGCAGTATCTCCAAATTATGTTACAACTCAACAGGCTTATCAGGATTGTCATAGAGTTGGTACAACCCGCTACGTTAAAAATCAAAAAAATGGTACTGAAGGTGCTTTGATTGGTGGTGCAACTGGTGCAGTTGCGGGTGGTATAATTGGAAATCAGGTTCATGGCGGTGGCGGTGGAACGGCAGTTGGAGCTATCGCAGGTGGTGTCGGTGGAGCGTTAATTGGACGAGATATTCAACGTTCTAATCAGCCAGACTATGTTGCTAAACATGGCTCAAGTACACAATGTCAAACCGCATATCGCCCAGTACAAACTCAGTCTGGTTATAATGTACAATATCTTTATAAAGATAATATGGCAAACATCGTAACGCAAAGTGCTCCGGCAATTGGAACTAAAATACCTATGAAAGATTTACAACAATTAGCCATGCCAGCACAAGCTACTGGAGCTATTCCGCCAACAACTAGTCATTAAAAGACGAAGGAGGTGCTTGGTTATAAGAGCACCTCCTAACCTAATATCAGGACAAGCATTATTAATCAAACAGCAGATCAGCCAATCACTCTCAACAATCCAGCAATTACAGTCAATCAGTTACCCTATTCAGATATGCCGACTGATTTGTATATCCCACCAGAAGCACTGCAGGTGTTTTTAGAGATGTTTGAAGGTCCGTTGGATTTATTGCTGTATTTAATTCGCAAGCAAAATCTGGATATCCTACAAATTCCGATAACTAAAATTACCGATCAATACATTAATTATATCAATACAATGCAAGTTCTGAATATTGAATTAGCTGGTGAATATTTACTTATGGCAGCTGTTCTTTTAGAAATTAAATCACGAATATTACTGCCTAAATTACCTAATGCGAGCAATGATGCAGACGAAGATGGTGATGATCCTCGTCAGGAATTAATTCAGCGTTTACTTGAATACGAAAAAATTAAACTAGCTGCGATAAACCTAAATGCGCTGCCACAAGCTTACCGCGATTATTTGTGGGTTGATATTCTGATTGAGGAAAGTGAGCCTGAATTACCAGAAATTAAGCCGACTGACTTACAAAAAGCATGGCATACTCTGTTATTACGCAGCATCAAAGCACAGAATGAACATCATATTAAACGGCAGGAATTATCGGTACGCGAACATATGAGTCAAATTTTGCGCACACTTCGCGAGCTAGGAAAAACCAATTTCTTTGATTTATTTGAGCTACAATTAGGTACTCAGCATATAGTGGTAAATTTCATCGCGATTTTAGAATTAGGGAAAGAAGGAATGGTTAGTATCGTTCAAGATAGTGAACAAAATATTTTTGTTGAATTAGTTTAAATACATGCATCAACAATTCTCTCACCTAAAAAAAGTAATTGAAGCATGTTTATTAACTGCCAATGATATTGTTGATTTAGAACAATTGGCAACAGTTTTTGATAATCAGATCAGTAACAGCTCATTAGAAAAAATTTTAGCCGAAATTGCCGAGGATTATGCTGAACGCGGAATTGAATTACTCAAAATCGCCAGCGGTTATCGTTTTCGCTCTAAGCCCGAATACCAGAGCTACTTGAATAAACTCTATCAAACCAAGCCAGCACGCTATTCGCGGGCGGTAATGGAAACCTTAGCAATTATCGCCTATCGTCAACCAGTTACGCGTGGTGAAATTGAAAACATTCGTGGTGTGACGATTAATAGCACCATTATTCAGACTTTATTTGATCGTGGCTGGATTGAGGTAGTTGGGCATAAGCAAATACCAGGCAAGCCAGAGCTACTTGCCACTACCAGCAAATTTCTTGATGATTTGGCGATTCAGTCACTCGAGGAGTTGCCAGCATTACCGAATATTACCGAATCATTTCAGCAAAACCCCGAACATGATTTAATCGAAGAATATGATAGCAATAAGGAAACAACATGAACGATACAACAAATCAACAAATTGAAGAACTTTTAAATTTACCCGGAACATTTCACATCAAAATTATGGGCTTCAATGACCCTGAGCTAATTAACGAAGTAAGCGCGATTATTTCAGTACACGTTAGTAATTTCAATCCTGAGGGCGACATTAGCGTCAAACCGAGCAGCAAAGGTAACTATGTTGCCCTAACTGCAACGATTTGGGCAGAATCCAAAGCACAATTAGATGAAATCTACTCGGCATTAAATAAGCACAGTTTAGTAAAAATGACACTCTAATGGCGAATGTAATAATTAAATCAATCGGTAAAATTGATTACCAACAATGTTGGCAGTCAATGAAAGAGTTTACTGAACAACGCACGTCTGATACAGCTGATGAACTATGGTTAGTGGAACATGACCCAGTTTTTACGCTTGGTCTTGCAGGTAAAGAAGAGCATATCCTAATCAAAGAGCATGATATTCCGATTATTCGCACGGATCGCGGTGGACAAGTAACTTATCATGGACCACAGCAAATCATAATTTATCTTCTGATTGATATTAAACGTTTGGGATTATCCATTCGCGAGTTGGTTACACAAATTGAAAATGGCGTGATTAATTATCTGGCAAGTTTAGGAATTGAAGCCTATGGTGATCGCGATGCTCCTGGAGTTTATGTTGCTGGTAAAAAAATTGCTTCGCTTGGATTAAAAATCCGTAGAGGCTGCAGCTATCATGGGTTAAGTTTTAATTTCAACCTTGATAAAACGCCATTTAGCTACATCAATCCTTGCGGTTATGCAGGTCTGCAAGTCGTAAACTTATGTGAGTTAGTCGCAAATCAACTAGAGATGAGTAACGAAGCGGCAAAACTGGCTAACGCGTTAGCAGAAAATATTTATAAATATACTGGAACAGATTCGAAATACTGATAGGCGATAAGCGACGAAGCCTATAGTTAGTAAGTGAGGAGCTTAGCAACGACCCAGGATGATGAATCTGTTTCAGTATAGCAGCGCCGTAAAAACGCTGCTACTTATCATAAATCAAAAAATCACTCTACCAATTAATCTGCTTGGCAGGAATCCACAAATCCAATAACTTGCGATATTTCGCCTCCAAAATATCCTGCGGCGGTAAATCTGGTGTTTTAGAATAAAGATCGGCTTTTTGAAAAGCTTTCAGTAATGGCAGCATTAACCAGTCAAAATCAGAAGCCAACTCAGTATACGCCATTACTCCATTTTGCGGAGTATGCCATGGATAAAAAGAATGGTAGCGCAAAAGGTACAAGCCCTCTTCGCATATATTACTACCTTGCTTCATTGCTTCATAGATATACTCATCATGTCCCCAAGTCATATCAACTTTATCAAACCCACAATTGCGCGGATAATTACCAAATGAATTATCATCTTGCGTATTATAGTGTTTATAATCAGGACATTCTGTATAGTAGCCATTAGCATAAAATACATTTGAAGCCGCAAACGGAGTTGCTATTGGGTAAGTATCACCAACCACAGCCCATTGATTTAAACTACCAAACTGAGGCAGCAACATTACTTTACCCAAATCATGAATAAATCCAACCAAAGGAAACCATGACCAATCTGTAATATGGCTATAGAGAGATTTTAAGGTATGTTTAGCATACAAATCGCGCCATTTCTCTGGTAACGCTTCCCAAACAGTTGGCTTGAACAAAACTTTAATCTCTAAATCATCACGTAGCTCGGTATCATTTAACATTGCAAACTCAAAAATTGACTCTGCCGATTGATATGCGTGGACTACCTGAGGTAAATCATTGTCTGGATCACTTTCATCGTGTACTTGTTCTAAAAGCTTAAATACTTGATAGACATCCATCTTGCCATGCGCTAACTGCGAGTATTTACGTTTGTTTTCCATAACAAAATCTACAGTCTGGTTGGTATGCATTTCGCGATAAGTTCGCTCCACCCGATCTTGAAATTTAGAATTAGTATAATTACGTAATTCGCCAAAATCATCACGGCGTTCAGTTGCAACTGCTTCCATAGTTTGCCTCCTAAAGCAAAAGTAATTTATAATTTATGCGCTTTTTTGACCCAATAAGCGCGTCGGGACACCTTTTTCAAGGTTTAATTCAATTAGTTCCAAAGATACACCTTTGGTTTCTGGTACTTTTAAATAAACATACACAAAAACTATTAGCGCTATTGTCCCATACATACTAAATGTTGCAGCGATACCTAAAGCATGCAAGATTGTCAGGAAACTCGCTGCGACTAAGAAATTTGCGCCCCATTGCACTGCCACCACAAAACTCATGCAAGTACCGCGAGCATGTAGCGGGAAAATTTCTGAGATCATCAACCAAAATAATGAACCAACGCTAATGCAATAACCAATAATATAAGTAACTAAACAAAATAATGCCAAATACGCAGTAGCACCGCTAATTGAACTACTAAGCAAAAATACCATCGTAAATAAGCTCAGTGCAGCAACCATTGAACCAATCAGTAAAAACTTACGTCGCCCTAAACGATCAATAAGCATTAATGTTACCACAGTGAAAACAAAATTAGTAATACCTAAGCCAAGGGTTCCAAACATTTGGGTGGCTGAATCTGAGAAACCAATTTGTTTCATAATATGCGGACCATAATACATCACCGTATTAATCCCCATAAACTGCTGGAATATCCCGAGTAGTAACCCAATGAATAATACTGGGCGCAATTTTTTACTAAATAGCTCGCTGAATTTAGCTCTATTGACATTTAGCGTGCTTTTGATTAATGACAGCTCATGCTCCGCCATAGACTTATTACCGCGAATTTTTTCCAAAATATTTAAAGCTAAATGGTCTTTACCTTTAGTTAATAGCCATTTAGGTGATTCTGGCATCACTAACATCCCAAGTGTCAAAATCAATGCAGGAATAATTCCACTAAAAATCATCCAGCGCCAGCTACCACTTTCTGTTAAAGCATAGTCAACTAAGAAAGCTAACACTTGCCCACCGGTGAGAAATGCACCGTTCCAAAGCACTAATTTACCACGAGAACTGGCTGGTGCAATTTCGGCAATAAACATCGGTGTCGCAAATGAACCCATCCCTACTGCAAATCCCAAAATAAATCTACCGATAATTAGATACTCAATCGAATGTGCTATTGCCGCAACTATGGTACCAATAATAAAAATTAATCCAGTTATCACCAATACTTTTTTACGCCCAAGATTATCGCTAAGCTTACCACATAATAACGCACCAAACAGAGCTCCAAGGACGCAAGCACTAACAACCATTTCGAGCTGAAAATTACTGGCAGCAAACTCATTTTGAATAAATGGCGATGCTCCAGCTATAATCGAAGTATCAAAACCAAAGAGTAAACCGCAAGTTGCAGAAATACACACCGTGACAAATAAATATGGATTTATTTTATTCATTCAATTATTTCCTTTTAAATTCAATCTAGTTATTTCATATGCAACAATTGCAAATTTAAGATATTTCCTCTGATTAATTTTCCGTCTCAATACCATGCTGTTATATTATTTTTCTACTTCGCATTAGATTAATGTTAACGCTAACATTAATCTAGCGAAATTCTAACACAATAATTTTTATGTTATACATAATCCGTTGCTGCAGCGCAGTATATTATGCTCTTTTACATTTATTAAATTAGGTTACACTAACTGGCTCAACATTCAGACAATGACATTGACAAAATAGCATGTAATGCTTGAAAAAAAAGGCGTTTTCAGGTATAATGTATAGAATTATTTGTTTGATTTTAATTTAAGAAAGGACTAGCAGATGAAACTAATAACAGTTCAAGATTTGGCGCAGATTGTACAAAAGCATGGATTTGATAATTATATGCAAGATTTGGTTACCTACTTGAAAGAGGATTTTGTGCGTTGGGAAGAGTTTGATAAATCGCCGCGCTATGTTTCTCATGTACCAGGTGGTGTTATGGAATTGATGCCAACTGCGGATAAGCAATATTTCTCATATAAATTCGTAAATGGTCATCCGGCTAATCCATTTGATGGTAAACAAACTATTGTTGCCGTTGGACAATTAGCCGAAATTAAATATGGTTTCCCGATTTTACTTTCAGAAATGACTGCCCTAACTGGTTTCAGAACAGCCGCAACTGCAATCATTGCAACTGAATATTTAGCACGCAAAGATAGTAGCGTTTTAGCTATTATTGGTACTGGTGCGCAAAGTGAGTTTCAAACTTTAGCACATAAATTAGTACGCCCGATTACAACCGTTCGCTATTTTGATATTGATCCTGCTGCTATGGATAAATTTGAAAAAAACATGGCAAACAAAGGCTTTAAACTAGTACGTTGCCAAAGCGCAGAAGAAGCATGTGCTGGTGCGGACATTATTACTGTTTGTACTGCTTGCAAATTACACGCAATTGTAGTTAAAAATGAATGGGTAAAACCAGGAGTTCATATTAATGGCTTAGGTGGCGATTGCCCTGGTAAAACTGAATTAGAAAAATCAATTTTATTCCGTGGTAAAGTAGTTGTAGAATTTACTGAACAGTCAATGGTTGAAGGTGAGATTCAAAATTTAACGCCTGAAGAAGTTAAACAAGTGTTACATGCTGAATTATGGGAATTAATCAATGGTAGCAAAGTTGGACGTGAGTCAGATGATGAAGTTACGATTTATGATTCAGTTGGTTTTGCTGTAGAAGATTTCTCAGTACTACGCTTAACTCATGATTTAGCCCATAAATACGGTATTGGTCATGATGTCGATATGATTCCGCCAATTAAAGATCCTAAAAACCTTTACTCAGTATTAGGTTAATTTTATGACTAAACGAATTAAATTAATTGGTAGTGCAATCGGTAATTGCGGACGCTTGAATGGTTGTGAGTCTTCTCCTTATCAAATCAGTAACTCCCTTGCCAATACCGAAGGAATTTTGTTAGATTCAGATGTGGTTGCCTACTCTGGTGGTAGCCACGATGTATTAGCACAACGTGAATTCTTTATTAAAGTGGCTCATCGTGCAGAGCGTGCAATTACTAAGGGCGTGTTTCCCATTTTCATCGGTGGTGATCACTCCTGCGCAATTGGGAGCTGGAGTGGAATTGCTTACAATTTGCAAAAACAAGATAAAGAATTGGCTCTAATCTGGATTGATGCGCATATGGATGCACACCGTCCAGAAACTTCGGAAACAGGTAATCTGCATGGTATGCCAGTTGCGCATCTGCTAGGACACGGACATCGGGAGCTAACTTCGATTTTGACTGCGATGCCTAAATTAAAGCCAGAAAATATTGTATATTTTGGAATTCGTTCATTTGAAAAACCAGAAGAAGACTTCTTGCAAAGCCTAGGTGTTAAAATCTATTACCAGCACATGTTGAATAATGAAACTTTTGAAGCAGAGTTTTTGTCTGAATTTGAGCGCTTAGCAAAACTCACCAATGGCAATGTTGGAATTAGTCTGGACTTGGATGGGCTTGATCCTATAGAAATCGCAGCTGTTGGTACTCCAGTTGATGATGGGATTGGTAGCGGCGTATTCTTTGATGCAATGAGTAAAATTAATGTCAATGATTTGATTGCTTTTGAGATTGCAGAATATAATCCATCATTGGATAAAGATCATAAGTCCATGCACTATATGTTGCAATTACTCAAGTTATTAGTTTCTCGGATTCGTTATAATGCAGAATAATAAAGTTCAATTGAAACTTCTTGACAATAAAGTTAAAGATTATCTTCCACAATATGCAACCCAAGGCTCTGCAGGCTTAGACCTACGCGCATGTTTGGATGCTCCACTTACTTTAAAGCCGGGACAAACTGAATTAATTCCGACTGGAATTGCGATTCACATCGAAGATAACCAGCTATGTGGAATGATTCTGCCACGCTCTGGGCTTGGACATAAACATGGGATTGTTTTGGGTAACTTAGTTGGATTGATTGACTCAGATTATCAAGGACAACTATTTATTTCGATTTGGAATCGCGGACAAACTGAATTTGTTTTAAATCCATTAGAACGAATTGCACAACTGGTAATTGTTCCAGTTGTGCAAGTTGGTTTTGAACTAGTAGATGACTTCACTCAGTCTGATCGTGGTGAAGGCGGATTTGGTAGCACCGGTAAGCACTAAGTCATTCAATAAATGTAGGTTGTGTAACTCCTATACTCAAACTGATTCGAAATACTAGTAGGCGATTTATGACGAAGCCTACTAGTTGTAGGTGAGGAATGAATCAACGACCTAGGATGATGAATCGGATTGAGTATAGAAATATGAAGCAAGAGCTGGGCGCAGTGCGACGAAGTGTACATGGGAAAGTACACGAGGAGCGCTGTAACAACGCTATTGCGAAATAGTTCTAGGAGTTATTAGAAATTTGTCAATTGCGACAACCACTCCATCTTCAGTATTGGCAGGAGCAATAAAATCCGCGACTGCCTTTACTTCATCGCGCCCATTTGCCATAGCCACACCTACTCCAGCGCGCTCAATCATAGTTTTGTCATTACCACCATCGCCACAAGCAAATGTTTCTTTCAGCGAAAAATTAAGCTTATGACATAATTCTTCAAGTGCAAAAGCTTTATCTACGCCAAGAGGTGTAAATTCTAAAAAGCATGGCAAAGAACGCGCAATCGTACAGCGATCAGCAAATAAGGAACGTGCCGTTAATTCAATCTGATCTAGTCGTTCGGGCTTCGCTGCCCAAATAACTTTGGGAGTTAAGCTCGGATAGCTATCCAATACATAGGCGATGCTATTGTTTAACTTAGCTTCAAAATCAACGAATTCATTACGTCGCGTAGTTATAATTTGCTCATTACTATAATAAATCGGCGAAATATCTGGATATTCATTAACTGCTGAATCTAACGCTGCTATAGTATCACTCGGTAATAAATGCTCCGATACATATTTACCGCTGGGAACATGGTAAATTCCACAACCATTGTAAGAAACTATATAACCATCGTTTTGATCCGAACCAAAAGTCCGTGCAAGCTCCAACATCCCAAAAGTTGGTCTGCCACTAGCTAAAACAATTTTAACGCCATGAGAAGCAGCCTCTTTAACTTTGTCAATTACCGTTTGGCTAATTGAACCATCTTCTTTAGTTAGGGTTCCATCAATATCAAAAAGAGCTAATTTAATCATAAAATCTCATACTCAAAATATTATTTAAAATAAACTTCTGCATAAACAATCATTTCGCAGCTTATATACTGGAACAGATTCGAAATACTGATAGGCGATAAGCGACGAAGCCTACAGTTAGTAGGTGAGGAGCTTAGCAACGCCCCAGTGTGATGAATCTGTTTCAGTATACAAGAAGTTAGCGCACTGAAGCACGAATAACCAACTCAGTTGCTAGTTGCTGCACCGGATTATCAATAACTTCCTGATTAATCAACGCAAACAATGCCTCAGAACCAAATCTTGCCATTTCTTCAATCGGCTTTTTCACCGTACTTAATGCAGGAGTAGTAAACTGACAAATATCACTATCATTAAATCCAATGATTGCAATCTCATTTGGCACATTTAAACCAACTTCATTAATTGCCTTGAGTGCACCAAATGCCATTTCATCATTGCTACAAAAGACAGCATCAGGAATCTGTCCATCTCTACTTTCATGCAAAATTACTTTCATCGCATCATAACCACCCTGAATACTAAATTTACCATCTTTGATTAAATCTGCAACTAGACTTATATTGTTATCTAATAACGCTTGCTGATAACCTTGCTGACGATCAATACTTGATTGAATTTTAGCAGGTCCATTAATCAAAGCAATTCGCCGATAATTATGTTCAATCAAAAATTTTACTGCACTCGCCGCACCACCAACCTCATCAGCAGTTACATTAATCAAAGACTCACGCTCAACTCGACGATTAATCACTACCAACTTAGTTCCCTGTGCTAATGCAAAATCAATAAAACTATCATCACTCTCTTGCTGACTGACAAAAATAACGCCATCTACCCGTGAGAGATTAAAATGTTCAAGACCACGTTCCAAATCTTTTACAACTAAATTATAATCTTTTGCCAAGGTCTGATAGATTCCATTTAAACATGCTTGCATAAAGCTTGGTGCTGTTGCCGATGATAGAGTAGAAAATACAACACCGATACTATATTTACGATTCATAACCAAACTTCTAGCCTGTAAATTAGGGCGGTAATTTAACTCTGCTGCAATTTTAAGTACCCTATCTCGAGTTTCATTTGTTACCGTATCGCTGCCATTTAATGCCCGAGAAACTGTCATATGCGAAACACCTGCTACCTTGGCAATATCTTTGATTGTTGCCGACACTATAAAGTCACTCCACTTTTAAAAATTGCTAATTCTCTAAATTGATTTATTTCATTATTTACCAATTTACCTTCGGCTACCTCCAATATATAGCTAATAAAATCATGAAGCACTTGTTCCATACTCTGATCGTCCAAGAGTTTACCAGCATTAAAATCTATCCAATGCGGTTTTAATTCCGCAATCGCAGAATTTGTTGAAATTTTAATCGTTGGTACAAAACTACCAAATGGCGTCCCTCGCCCAGTAGTAAACAAAACCATCTGGCAACCACTAGCGGCTAAAGCCGAAGAAGCAACTAAATCATTACCTGGTGCATTTAATAGATTTAGCCCATTTTGAGTTAGCTGCTCACCGTACTCCAAAACGCCCACCACTGGCGCTACCCCTGATTTTTGGGTACATCCCAGCGATTTGTCTTCCAAGCTGGAAATACCACCAGCTTTATTACCCGGCGATGGATTTTCATAGATTTCTTGATTATGGGCGATAAAATAATTTTTAAAATTATTAATCAGCGCCACAGTTTTATCATAGATCTCACGATTAATTGCGCGCTGCATTAAGATAGTTTCGGCACCAAACATTTCCGGCACCTCGGTTAAAATAGTTGAAGCACCTTGCGCCACCATATAATCAGAAAATGCCCCAACTAATGGATTAGCGCTAATTCCCGAAAACCCATCTGATGCACCACATTTCAAGCCAATTTTAAGCTCGCTTAGCTGGCACTCACTACGCTGATCATCCTGCATCAAAGCATAAAGCTCATGTAATACCTCAACCCCAGCTGCTACTTCATCACTTACTTGCTGGCTAACTAAATATTTAACTCTGCTTTGGTCATAATCACCTAATGTTTTAATAAACTCAGGCATGGTATTATTTTCGCAACCCAAGCCCAAAACCAGTGCTCCACCACAATTGGGATGTAAGGCTGCGGCTGCCAAAATAGTTCGAGTATTGCAATGATCATCACCTAATTGTGAACAGCCAAAACTATGTTTGAGAATATTGACACATTCAACATTATTGAGCTGCCCTACTTGTGCCAAAAATTTATCGCGAATACTTTCCGCCGTGCCATTAACACAACCAACTGTAGGAATAATCCAAAGTTCATTGCGAATACCAACGTTACCATTGCTACGCCGATAGCCCATAAAACTACGTTGCTCATTAACAAAGGCTAATTGCTTTAATTGTGGTTGGTAACTATATTCATAAACACCAGATAAATTGGTTTTCAAGTTGTGCGTATGTACCCACGAACCTACGGCGATTAATTCGGTGGCATGCCCAATTGGCGAACCATATTTAATAATATTTTCATTCGCTAGAATCTGGCTTAATGCAAATTTATGCCCACGCTTAATCTCGTCAACTAAAGTAATTGATTGTCCGTTATCCAATTGACACGAGGTTGCTCGCGGTAAATCCTGCAATGCAACCGCAACATTATCATCTGGATTAATTTGTATAAATTGTTTCATCATGTATCTAATTCCTCAACTAATTTAGCTAAGCTACCACTCAAAATCTTTCCTACATAATTACTGATAGCTTCAGTAAGCTGTATATTTTTAGATAAATCAACGCCCCACACTGATTTATTTTTTAAAAGCTGATTCGTTAATTTATCAATATTTCCATCTATCGCAAACCCATCCCATGAGCTTTTAAAATAGGCAATGAATTGTACATCATCGACTAAATCAATCTGCTCACGCTTCGCAAATGAACCACGATAAAAAACTAATAGCGCAGCTAGAGACAAAGACAAATGTGCTGGAATACATTTAAACTGCGCTTGATAATCTAAAATAATTGGTAAATCACGGGTTTTAAATTTAGCCAGTGAATTCAATGCAATACTCATTAAGTGATGTTCAATAAATGGGTTTGCAAAACGCTCTAAGACATCATAGGCAAATTCTTCGCATTCACTCGAATCAATCTTGATGGTTGGTACAATTTCATTAAAAATCAATTGGCGGATAAATTTACCAACCCGCAGATCTTCAACTGCTTCACGAACGGTGTCAATTCCCAGTAAGTACGCAATGGGAACTAACGCCGAATGAGTTCCATTTAAAATCCTTACCTTTAAATCACGGTAAACTGTCAGATCACGGACTAATTTAACATTAAACTCTTCCTGATTAAAAATTAATTCATCTTTAATTTTCTCAGCATCAGCAATGATCCATGAGTAATATTGTTCTGCCATCGTTAACAATTTATCCTCATAGCCCAATTCTGGTGCATTTTTGGGGAATCCGGGTACAATTCGATCAACTAAAGTTGAGCAAAAATGATTGGCATTATTCAGCCACAGTTTAAAATCGTTTCCAAGCTTCCATAAATCAACATATTGCTCACAAATTTGTTTAAGGCACAACCCATTATTTTCAATTAATTCACAGGGTAAAATTATAAATCCTTTGTTTATGTTACCTTTTACACTCGTAAAGCGTCCATAAAGAAGCTGCACTAATTTAGCGGGAAAGGTACTGGCAGGCATATCACTGAATTTATCTGTCGAATTAAAGACAATTCCAGCTTCAGTGGTATTAGAAATAATATATCTTACTTCTGGCAAATCTGCCAACGCTAAAAAAGCCTGATAATCAAGATTGGGGTTTATTGCTTGAGTCACACAATCAATAATCTGTTTTTCCTGAACTGCGACACCATCTTTGATACCTTGTAAAAGTAGCGTATATAACCCATCCTGCTGATTAATTTGCGAAGCACCGTGGGGAGAAACATATTGGACAATTGCAACATTACCATTGAAGCCAAAATGTTCATTTGCGCTTTGAATCAAGTATTCCGCAAATGCACGTAGAAAATTACCCGCACCGAATTGAATAACTTTGATTGGGCGCAGTTCTGCCACTGCAACATTGTGACGATTTAAAAGCATATTGGTTGACCTCCAGAATTAGTTATTAGTCGCAATCTCTGATTGATTAGCTAGCTGACGTTGCTGCAACTGTTCAACAATTTGATTATACTCTCTGTCATTTAAAAAATACAACAGACCTAAAATGCAGGCAGCAATGCTCAAGGCAATTGCTGGATAAAGCATTAATAGACTTTTAATCCCCAATAATGCGGTAGTACTTTGCTGAATATGAGGAATATAGCCAACCAGAGTAAGCCCAATTCCTGATGCAAAACCCGATAATGATTGAGCTATTTTACGTGAGAAATTAAATGCGGCATATGTAGTCGCAGCATTACGTTTGCCAGTTTTCCATTCACCATAATCAATCACATCAGAGACAAATGCCCAAGTAATGCCATTAGGAATGCTAATTCCAACAAAAGCAATACTAGCTAAAATCGTGAAAGTTATTGGATTAGCGGGTAGCATAAAATTAATAATATCCGCAATTACACTAATTGAAAACCCAAGAATGGCAGCTTTCTTTTTACCAAAAACCTTTACCAGCCACGGCAAGATACTAATTCCAATCACTGAACAGCCAATGATAACAAAATTGATATACGCCATCAGACGCACATCACCTAAATTATACTGACAAAAATAAATCAGCATCGCTGTTTTAATATTATAAGCAGAAATTGAAAATACGGTCATTAAGATTAGAACTAATAACGGTTTATTGCTGGTAATCGTACGTATCAAATCCTTAGTTGTAATTTTGCCTTGCTCATGAATTGGCACAACCTCTTTCGTCACCCGATAAGTAAAGAAAAATGCTAATACCCCAACTAAAGACATAATCCCAGCAACCACGGGATAGCCAACTCGCTCACTGGAAAATAAACTGACTAGCGGCATAAAAGCCACACCCGTAATCAATAGCGCGCTCAATGACCCAGCTTGGCGAAATGAGGCTAATTGTGTTCGCTCTTGCACATTTTGAGTCATCGATGCACCCAATGAGCCATAAGGAACGTTGGTAAATGAGTATAATACGCCCCATGCCATATAGGTTGCATAAGCAAAAATCAGTTTACCCTGAACAGATGTATCAGGAGTTAGAAAAGTTACCACCGTTAATATCGCAAGAATAATGCTAGAAAAGAACATTACGGGTTTAAATTTACCATTGCGACTAGCTTTACGCTTATCTATCCATGAGCCAGCTATGGGATCCATAAAAGCATCAAATATCTTGGTAAATAAAAATACGCCACCTGCAGCAATCCCACTAATTCCACAGATATCAGTATAAAATTTTAATAAATATGCCTGACCAAGATCAAACATAAAACCATTACCAAAATCCCCCGCGCCGTAAGCAACTTTTTCCTTAAGCTTAAGCTTAGCCATGATTCACTTTCTAAAGAATAAAACTCTAACTTAGTCTAGCGCTCAACCGCGACAGCTTTACCTGTAAACTCCATCAGTTGTCGATAGGTCGGGTAGCCTTCAGTATCTCCGCGAACCAAAGTTGCCATTGCGCCAACCCCATTGGCAAGTTCTCCACATTCCTGCAAATCTTTACCTGCTAATACTCCGGCTAAAAATCCTGCAGCAAAGCCATCACCAGCACCAACGGTATCGATTAAGCGATGAGCATGATAACCAGCAACTGATATAATTTTTGTACCGTCACTAATCATGCAACCATCTTTACCTAGTTTTAACACAACAATTTTGCAACCCAGTTCGTGAAAACGCGCACAAATTTCATCTGGCTGGCTTAGTCCTAACAAAAACTCAGCCTCATCCAGCCCAGGTAAAATAATATCCGCAAAGTTTACCATTTCCAGTAAAGTAGCTTTAGCCTCTTCACGACTCCATAATTTAAGCCGTAAATTGGGATCAAATGAAATTTTTACACCATGCTTTTTGGCATATTGAATTGCTTGCAAACTGGCTGCCTTATTCGCAGGAGATAATGCTGGTAAAATTCCGGTTACATGTAAAATTTTGGCACTTGCGATATAACTCTCGCTGATATCATCAGCAGACAAAGTTGTAACTGCCGCACCTTTGCGGTAATAATAAACATTCGGGTTAGAATTATGATATTGTTCTTTAAATAAGATACCCGTGGGCAATCCAGTATCAAATGTCACTTGCGATAGATCAATACCCTCACCGCGAAGCGCGTACTGAACATAACGCCCAAACTCATCATCACCCAAACGTGAAATCCACCCAGCTTTAAACCCTAAGCGCGAAAGCGCAATTGCTACGTTGGCTTCCGCCCCGCCGATTGACTTGGTAAAATTATGCACAAAGCGTAACGGACCTGCATCAGCAGGACTAAAAATTACTAAAGCTTCCCCAAGTGTAACTACATCCATAATTAATTACCTCAAAAACTAAAATAATTTTTTGCATTATAATACGAAATATTCTGCACTAATTTTTTTAACTCATTTTCATCAGCTGGATACTCACCATTTTCAACCCATGTGCCGATTAAATTACATAAAATTCGGCGGAAATACTCATGGCGCGTGTAAGATAGAAAACTTCTTGAATCAGTCAGCATTCCTACAAAAGTACCTAATGCACCCAGATTTGCCAATGCTTTGAGCTGCTCTTCCATACCATCACGCTGATCATTAAACCACCAGCCTGAACCTAGTTGAATTTTGCCACGTGCTTCATGCCCCTGAAAACATCCCATCAGCGTCGCCAAGATATAATTATCGTTGTGATTTAAACTGTAAAGTATTGTTTTCGGCAATCCACCATGTTGATTCATAGCATCTAAAAGCCGTGAAAGCGGCATGGCTACCGGAGTATCATTTACCGCATCAAAACCAGTATCCGCACCGAGCTTAGCAAACATATGGCTATTATTATTGCGGGTCGCATTCATATGTAATTGCATTGCCCAATCGCGCTTAGCATATTGGTTTGCCAGAAATACCAGTGTATGGCTGCGGAATTTAGTTTCCTCAAGTAAATCTACATGATGCCCACTCAAAATTCGTTGAAAAATGGCGCTGGCTTCCTTATCATTTGTTTCGGCAAATGGTACATAATTAAGTGCATGATCTGAAACTTTACACCCAACACTATCAAAAAAATCTATGCGTTGGGTAAGAGCAGTTAAGAAATTATCGTAATTTTCAATCGCAACACCACTAACCTCGCGTAATTTATTTAACCACACCAGATAATCAGCTGCATTGATATTTAGCGCTCGATCAGGTCGAAAACTTGGTAGAACCCGAGTAGCAGTAAAACTATCTTTTAATGCCAGATGATCTGCCAAATTGTCAACTGGATCATCGGTAGTACAAATTGCTTCAACTTTAGATTGTTTGATGATATCGTGAACATTAAGCTTTCCGCTAGTCAGAATTTTATTCGCAGCTACCCAGATTTTATCGGCGTTAGCTTCATTCAGCACATCATAAATATTAAAGTAGCGTTGCAGTTCAAGATGTGTCCAATGATATAAAGGATTACCAATTAATTGTGGTAGCGTTTTTGCCCACGCGGTAAATTTGTCATAATCAGAAGCATTACCCGTAATATAATGTTCAGCAACCCCACAGCTACGCATTGCACGCCATTTATAATGATCACCAGCTAACCAAACTTGAGTTAGATTGGCAAACTGTTTATTTTCACGGATTTCATGTTGTTGAATGTGGCAATGATAGTCAATAATCGGAAGGTCTTTAGCATAGTTATGAAAGAGATTTACTGCAGTAGGATTACTCAGCAAAAAATCATTATCCAGAAAGCTTTTCATTGTGTCTCCTTTAGACAAATATATTTAGAATTGATTATACTACAAAATAAAACTACTCCAGTTATAATAACGGAATTAAATTTAACTTAAGAGATAAATAATGAAACTCAATATAAAAAATTTGACAATGACCGCAGCACTAACCTTAAGTTTAAGCAGTTGTGCAACTATTTTAGGCGGAAACAAATCAACTGCCGAAGCCAGTGGCGATGGGGTTGGTCCTGCAACTATTTCAGATGGTAGCCAAGTTTTAAGCAATGACAAATTTGAAGCACTAACTATCGGCGGTAGCTTTACTGGCAGTAGGCTGACTGTCATGAAAAATATGAATATTGAAAGTGATGCAATTTTAACCAAAGTAACGGTAAAAGATGATAGCGTAGTTGGCGGAAATCTGATTAGTAACGACTCAACATATAAAGACACACTTAAAGTCGGTGGAAACTTAATCAGTAACGATAGCTATTTTGCCAAAGGAATTGAATTTAACGGTACTCAGCTGGAATTAAACGAAGGCAGTAAAGTAATTGGTAATATCATCAGCACCAGCCGTAAGCAAAGTACGATTGTAATTAATCACTCAACCGTCAAAGGTGATATTGGCTTTGCTGAATCAAATGGATTATTAGTATTAAAAAACAAAGCGACCTTTAAAGGTCAGTTGATTAATGGAACAATGAAACAAGAATAGTATAATTTTCAAAATAAAAGTACCACGCACTAAGGCATGGTACAAACATTAAAATAGTCAGATTTTATTTAGATGCTTGCAGAGTATATGTTTTATGCTCCAAAGAACCTTCATGGTTCCAAGTAAAGTTCATAGCATCGTCAATACCAAATTGAAGCTTATCTAATTTTTCGCCAGTATTAATTACTTGGCAATCATTAGTCATACACTCTGGAGCCGCATAGATTGGACGACCAGCGACGGCCGGATCAGAAGCAGCAATCCATGTACGCATCGCCCAAACATATGAATAACCATCATTTGCGGTGTAGCGCATGTAAGTAAAGAACGCTGAAGTGCCAATAACATCAAGGTCATAATAAGCATAATACTTCACACGATAAAGATCAGGAGCAGTTTTAGCAAAAATTTGTCGATCATATTTTACATATTCACCATCCGTATTTTTGGATTTAGATTTCTCTTGTGATGTCCATCCATCATTATTTTTTGATAATCTCGTATCAATGCTTGGCGTGAAATAATCTGCATACACTATGAGGTTGCCAGAAGAATTCTTAAAATCTGCCGTAGCATAATCAGACGAATGATAATCACCGCTTGACGATGCAAGAACAGTTCGTTCTGCCCATGGAAATGCTTCATCTGCACCATAGCTGTTTCTTGATTTACCACCACCAGTAAAGAAGCGTTCTGGGACTGGAACTCCCATAACATTAATAATTTTACTATCAATTACTACGTCTTTAACATCATAGCTAACTGATTCATCTTTTTTACGTATTGGCTCTTGATAAGCATATTTAGATTTTATAGTGCTACCATTTAGACTATATTCAACATCAAGATAGCGTTTAGATTTGTCAGAATACCATTCTGTTACCTTGAAACCTGCTTTCTGTAGATTATCTACTGTACTATAAACATTATCATTTGGCTCTATCATGTTAAAGATAATTTTTGTCGGATTAATCAGATTAACTGTGGTGTTGAAATCATCAAACTCAGTCGATAGTATTGGTTGCCAAACTGCAGTACGCTTAATTTCTGTTCGAGTATCCTCATTGAATACCGCATTAACATCATTATAAGCATATTTAGCTTGAGCGCCAAGAATTACATTTTTTGCATATAACGTTGTGATGGCCAAATCACACGAGCTACGTGCTTGAAAAACGCCACCAACTATATTATTACCATTTTTACAAAGGTCTTGCATGTTCTTTACCAACGCATTGATATTTCCACCTGTGCTAATATCATTTAAAGCATCACGCATAGATTTTGAATTAGAGTAAACAAGACTTAAATCAATATCTAACTGAGGATCTTTCTTAATTGCTTTAGCAACACTTCCATATGAATCAATGATTGCTTTCAGCGAGTTACGTGGTTTACCATCGGCTCCATTGTGCTTAGCCAGAACGGTTGAATAATTAGATACCCAAGAGCTTATTTGATTGTCTAATTTTTTAACTTCAATCTGATTTTTAGTCGCTGCTAATTTATCTTGCTGCTGAGTAATCGCTTGCAACTTTTCATATGTGGCATCAATGGTATTTTGCATAGTGTTAAGTTGTGCTGATAATTTAGCAAATTGGTCTGCCATGAATTGGTCAGTATTATCTTTTGGACATGCAACATCTAAAACCTTGCTAAATAAATCTGCACCTTGCGACGCAAATGGAATTGACAATTTACTAAATATATCTAATCCATCGGTTAGATTTTTAGAGCACATAGGACTATCGCTGCTTGAACGAACGGTTGGTGTTGCTAACAAATTTAAGGTTTTTAGGTTAGCTTTTCTTTGAGCCTTTAGGTTGACCAAACGAACAGAGCTAGGGTTAGCTGGAATTGACTTGTTTTCAGCAAACTGAGCGGCTAAATCTGCGATAACTTTACTATCATCTTTCGAGTTACCCAATAAATCAAGATAGTAATCAGCTAATTCTTCATAAGGCGTTGCTTGAAGTGTTGTCGTAACAATATCTTGATCAATACGAGCATAACTAATCTTCGGATTTGCTATTTGAATCCTATTAAGCACATAAAGACCAAGGCTACTCATACTCACATCAATATCATAACCCATAGCATTAGCAACAGGTGCATCCTTAACCAAATAAGCAGAAGTAAGTTTATTATTAGTATCATAAAAGAAAAACGTAGTATTTTTATTCAGCACATTTCTATTTACCCGTAACCGGCATACATCACCAATAGCACAAATTTTACCTTTAGTACTTGTATAAAGTACTTTACCTGTTTTATCTTTTAATACTGCTGATCCTAATACAGTATTTGTATTATTAACGATTGCAACATATATAATTGCACTCTGAGATTTGGCGGTTGCAGCTGCTGCATTACCTTTGGTCTTTACATTACCATCATCTCCAGCTGATTTCCACGCATCCCACCATGCAGCATGAGCACTGAATGCAGCACACGTCAATAGTGTTACCAACAATGTTTTAGGTTTATTAAAGTTACTCATAACTAGAAACTCCTATAAAAAGTTAATTTCAGCAAAATTGCCTATTCCCAATTTAAGATTATAGATGATTAATTTATTTCTAACAATAGATGATTTTGTCTATTCACCGCCGCAATTAAGGTTAACTCATTGAAATATATAATGATATACAGTACAAAATGTATCACCATATATTTTATTACTTCAACACCTTAATTTATTCGGTGTTTAATGTTGTTATTTCCTACACAAATAATGTTTTGCAAGCGTAAAAATATTGATAGAAATTAGGCATTACTAAAAAACCACTTGCTCAGGCGCGGTTTAATAAGAATTTTTTACTTAATGATAAAAGACGATAACGTGGTTGGTAGTAATCTGATTAGTTACGATAGTTATTTTGCAAAAGGAATTGAATTTAACGGTACTCAGCTCGAGTTAAACGAAGGCAGTAACGCAATTGGTATATCATCAGCACCAGTAGTAAGCAAAGTACGATTGTAATTAATCACTCAACCGTCAAAGGCGATATTGACTTTGCTGAATCAAATGGGCTATTGGTATTAAAAAACAAAGCAACCTTTAAAGGTCAGCTAATTAACGGGACAATGAAGCAGGAATAAAGAAGTATCATAAATTTTGTATCAGATAAATAAAATCCCGCGACTATATAAGTCGCGGGATTTTATTTGATTAAGAAATTATTTTAATTTAATTTCTACATCTACACCAGCTGGCAAGTCTAACTTCATCAAAGCATCAATAGTTTTGTCTGAAGGTTCAACGATTTCCATAACGCGTAAATGCGTACGGATTTCAAGCTGATCACGTGAAGTTTTATTCACGTGTGGTGAACGTAATAAGTCAAAACGCTCTTTTTTAGTTGGCAAAGGAATTGGACCTTTAACCATAGCACCAGTACGTTTTGCAGTTTCAACAATCTCTTCAGCCGAACGGTCGATTAAAATGTGATCGTAAGCTTTAAGACGAATGCGAATATTTTGTCTTTGTTGAGTCATTTCTTAATCCTTTAAATTAAGCAGTGATTTTAGAAACTACACCAGCACCTACAGTACGACCACCCTCACGGATAGCGAAACGTA
>DAORIZ010000037.1:0-16149 GCA_035438765.1 Burkholderiales bacterium
TTATAAAAACTGTCAGCTAAATCGTGTGTGTCAGATGAAGTCTAAATTTCTACACATTAATCTCCATGAAATTTATATGTTTTATTAATTTCGTCAGATTTATCAGTAATAATCTGATTAGCCAGCTCATCAGAGACTAAAAATGCCTCATTTACTGTTGCCTGAGTAAATTGATCCAACATTTGTTTAGCTTTAAGCGGATCTTTCTTATACTCTTTACGGTACAACGCCTCAAATTCTTTTTGTTTCAAACTAATTTGCTGATTTAGCTGTGCATAACGCGCTTGAACCAATGGTGCATATTTAGGGAAATTGAGTAAGGCCAATGCTTGAACTTTGCGGAATTTCCAGTATGCTGAATCGTTATCCGCTTTACCTGTAGCTAATTTATAGCTATCAGGAATTGTTGCTCCCTGATAGAATGGCAAATAAACCCCCAGTGCAGTCATTCCTAGCTCTAGGTGTTCAACATTCGCAATCGGCGCGGGTAAATCAGGACGTATTTGCAAAACATGAGATTGCTGAGTGCGGTAAACAGCGATTGGACGAGCTGTAGCTTTAGGATTTTGCGAAGTATATGGATCAGATTTTGTACCTTGGAAATAATTTTGCAACCCGCTTTCAACATCTGCTACACTTAATTTATGATCTGGTTTCAAAAACACAGGAAAATCACCATCATTTACTGGATGTTTCAGCGTTTTAGCTGTATATTTACCCTGCAAATAGCTAACACGAGGATAATTGTATGCTACATCAGTTGCATTATTTTGTCCATAGACCTTATGAAAATTAAATTCACCATCTTGCTTCGGATTATATAAACCGCTCTTCTCGGCAAAAGTAATCAAATTTGGTGAAGCAAGGTAATTCTTACTATCTTTAAGGTCAACTTTACCTAAACGTGATTGATTTGCACTAACAAAATAAGCATTATCAGGCACACGAACGGCTAACCATTGGTGACCACCAGCATTTTCCAGATACCAAACTTCATTTTTATCAACAAATGCCACACCAAAACCCTCACCAGAGCCCTGAGTTTCAATAATTTTTCCAAGCAGCATCACACCCTCGCGAGCTGACTTCATTTGCGGTAATAAAACGGTAGGAATTGCCTCTTCAATAATTCCATTAGTTGTAACATAGGGGTCAACTTTAAGCGTTTGCGGATTGCTTTGAATAGTTTCAGTTGCCGATATACCTACTCCTGCGTCATTAAATCCAACTTCTTCAAAACTACTATAGTTAGTTTGCCAATCAGGAACGCCACTATACCCCATTAGATTATTTGGTAATTGATAGGTAAATGTATTATCGGATTCTTCGATATTTTTATAGACATAACCATCTTTACGCGGAGGGTGATATAAAAAATTAACTGCAGAATTTCCACTGCCTGCATCTACATTACGCCCGACCAAAATAGACCCATCACTCGTGGCATTTTTACCAACAATAATAGTTGTACATGCAAAACTGCCCGTAAACCCACTGCAAACCAACGCTAGAAAGTAATTTAGTTTTCTCATAATTTATTCCTCTTGCTATGTCAAATCAGTATGATTAAAAACTGCCAATTCGGATTATTATAACATAGCATTACTTTAATAATCACATTATGATTAACAAAGTAAATAAAACTAGCAAGAATAAAATTAAAAAGAGGCTGCATCACTGAAATCCAGCTTTGCAACCTATTGAGGATAAGATCAGATATATAATTAGTTTACTTTTGTCCATGCGGTAGCTGTGTACGTACCACTAACCGGATCATAGTATTTGCCATTATTGTAATTACAACCAGATTTATCCTTGCAACGATATTGTTTGCCATCACTACCAATAACAACATCACCAACATAATAAGTACCAATTCCAGCTGGGTATATTTGTGCCGTGTTAGTTACTGGACTCCATGCCGTATCGCCATATGAAGCTGCTGGAGCATAACCGCTATAACTAGAGCTACACGCCGCAGTATTTATACAACGATATTGCTTACCACTAACCGTAACAACATCACCCTCAAGATATTTACTTTGTCCCTGAGGAAAAACCGGAAATACTGTATCAGAAGAGTATGATTTATAGTTCACCAGCTCCCAAGCACTTGTTGCATATGTTCCAGTTGCTGGAGCATAGAAAGAAGCACTAGCTGCGTTATTACAATAGTCTGCTACCAAACAGCGATACTGATTACCATTTCTGCTAACCATGGTTCCCTTGGCATAATTACCCGCACTGGCATTATATTCTGGATATTGTCCAGTTGGGGTTGGTAGCGGAGTTGGCGCTGGAGTCGGTGTCGGTGTTGGTTTAGGTTCCAGATCTGCCGCAGATATTTTCTGCCAAGTCATATTATTTGGGAATTTATCTAGTGGAGCATCAGAAGCATCTCCTAAATTACAAAATTGTTTGTCTAAACATTTGTAATATTCACCATTGGCATTAATTACGACAGTACCATTTACATAACTGCCAATCCCATTTGGAAAATATGGATACTTGGATGGTGTTGCATCACTAGTTTGCCAAGCAAAATTAGCCCACTGCCCAATTACCGGATCATAGTATGCATCAGAATATGCATAATTACACGCAGCTTCAACCAAACAGGTGTACTGCTTGTTATCTCGCCCCAATACTACGCTACCCACTGTATAACTACCAATACCAGCAGGATATTTCTGTAGTTGACTTGGCGCTGGAGTTGGCGTTGGTATTGCTAATGGCTTACCTTCTTTTACCTTAGCCGAAGTTACTGGAAATACATTTAGCATATTACTCTGAATACCAAAAGTAAATTCACCATCACTATTCATATACCACACGCGGCCAGGGAAGCCGGGTGAAACAGTTTCTGCCACAATACTCCCAGTCCAGAAGCTATTCCAATAGTTACCAGCTTTATGCATTTTAAACCCCTGACTATTTAGCCACGCGGCAAAGTCAGGCTTATTATAATTTACCAAGGTACCAAGTTCTTTCACAGATGGCAAATGCCAGTCTTTAACTCCGCAATATCCGGTTGCATTCATGCGCTCAACAGTAGCCTTGGCATCTTTATATAATGCCAACACATTTGAGGCACCAATAGTTTGTAAGTTAGCCTGATCTTTAACCCAAGTTAACCCAGTTAATTTATCAACCATGCACTGACCACTAGCATCAGGCACAAAGCGAGTAGTTGGCCAAGTCTTTCCATTTATTGCTTTATCACTGGTAGCTAAAATAGGAATAGAGGCATTACTTGTTGCTGAGGTACTTCGAACTGGCCAAACATATAATGCAGAAGGCTGTTTTACCTCAGTGCTATATGTTCCTACAGCAAAAGAAGTTCTTCCTTTACCTGTTTCTGACATCATTGATATCCAGTTATACCCTGCCCATGGAGCTTCCTGATTCGGTGCAAAATTGGTGCTTGTCCAATAATCGCCATCACCAGGTGCAAGATTGGCAAAACCTTTAGTTGTCAAATAGGTTTGCGGATTTTTGACAGTATAGTTAATCAGGCTGGACATTTCATTAATTGAAGGCAATCGCCAATCATTATGTCCACAATAGCCATTTTTGTTCATTTCTGCTATTGTAGCGATGGCATTTTGATATGAGGTTGCAGGAGTATTTCCAGCAACAGAACCAGCTTGAGATCCAATGACTGGCACAGTTTTCAGATCTTTAACCCACATTAAACCAGTATTATTATCAAGCATGCAAGTAGCTTCCGATCCACCGCCTGAACTAAAAGATAGTGTATCCTGTTCAGACACTTGCTGATTCATCAGATTTTTACCCTGACTTAAATTCCCAGATAAAGTAATAGTAATCGCAGAAGATTTGTTCAAGTCGCAGGTAAATTGACTATAATTATCATTAACTAATGTTTTACTTACAGACTTACCCAGACTGTCAGTACAACTAACCGTTGTTTTACTACTAGCAAGCCCATAACCGATAAATGTCAGTGTATTACTCTCAGAATTATGAGTAATATAATATGCACCTTCTTCACTATTTGGACCTAGTGGACCCCAGCCAAGATTATATGAACAAACTGAGGTTTTGGTACTAGAAGTAAATGATTTACCGTTTTGATAATCATCAATTGTATCAATATAATTCCAAGTAACAGTACTACCTGAAACAATATTTTTTGCTTGTTTATTTATGGTCTGACCATAAGGCTCACCATCTGGTCTGGTTATAAAATATGCACAATTTGCACTAGTTTGACTATTATTGATCATAGTAATAACCGGAGTAACTGTTGCAGCGGCAGTAGCAGACTTAGTTGAAGTCGCTCCTGAAGTTGTGCCTGCTGTTTCAGCACTCTGACCAGAATTGCAACCTGCCAGAAAAAATGGCGCTATCACTGTAAAACTTAAGGCTTGTACAAGCGGATTAAATTTTTTCATAGAATGACCTTCCTTATCTTCTAAATACTAATTAATTTTTTAAATTATCCTAAGACACCCTGTAGAATAACTCGTGCCTGAACAACGAAATTTTACTCTAGAGATAAAGCAGAATTACTTGCATAGCTGCAATCTTTACTTGCACTAATGCAGCAACCTGAAAATGATGAATTTTTTAATTCTCTTTAGCATTTATCGGCTATAATCTTAATATCAACTTAATGAGCGGTTAATTAATCATGAAAAGGACTAGAGGAAATACCTTTCGCGATTTGCAGATTTTTGCTGCAATTGCCGAATTTGGAAACTATGCGGATGCCGCAGTTAAATTAGGAATTGATGCTACTAGTGTCAGACGGCGTATTAGTGCTCTGGAGGAAAAATTAAACCATTTGCTGGTAATTAAAGAAGGTAAAAGCATCAGAATAACACCTGAAGGAATATCACTTTATCAGGAATTTATCCAACAGGAACGTTCATTCAAAGAAATGCTTGCACAATTTCAGTCCACCAAGCAGGTAGAAAATAATAACTCAATTGACATTATCATTCCTAACGGGATAATTGAATATATATTAGCTGCAAAATTACCACAGTACCTACAAAATAACTTGGATGTAAGATTAAATCTAACTTGTGATAATTTAAATACAAATATACTCGCCGAAAAATATGACTTTGTAATATTACGAACCATCCCCTCACAAAATCAGCTTGTTATTAAAAAGCTATATAATCCCAAATTCTATCTTTATTGCACTCCCGAATATATACAACGCTACGGAAATCCCAAGACAATTGATGAATTGTCATCTCATATGCTGATCCACCGTACTTATGCCAATATCGAGGAACAAAAATATTTTTATGCCAGCAATGGGGTCGAAACTATGACATTTGTTAATAATTCACGTTTTGGCACTAGTAGCTCTACAACGGATAAAAATATTGTTATGGGTAATCATGCCATAGTAAGCGGAACAGATGCATTATATGAAATGGAACTGAAACTGGGAACTATCATTAAAATTTTTCCAGAATATTATTTTTCTGATGATTCTAATGGCTTCTATCTGGTCTATGATAAAAATCGCCCACCAAACAAAACAGTGCAAAACTTAATTGATTTTATTATAGCAATCTTTGATGAAAATAACAACGATTAGTATAACTTAACTTACCGCATAAAAATTTACTAAGAACCTGTTTAGGAATTATATTTATGAGTGCTTTTAATGACATAATGTTCCATGACCTGCAAATTTTCTCTGCAGTTGTAGGAGTTAGGAGTTACAAGAATGCAGCTCAGAAACTAGGAATTGACTTATCTAATATCGGGCGAAGAATTAAAATATTAGAAGAGCAGCTTGCTTGCCAACTAGTTGTTAGAAATAAACAAAGTATCGCAATTACTCCCGAAGGAATGCGTTTATATCAAGCATTTATAAAACACGACAGAGCATTTAATGAAATGCTGGATAAATTTCAGAATAATTTAGGAAACGAAGGCGGCGATATTGACATTGCCATTCCTAGTGGAATCATTGAATATATTCTCGCAAAGAAAATACCTCAATATCTTAAACAAAACCCCAAAATTAATATTAATTTAATAAGTCAAACCAGAGAAATGAACTTAGTTGCGGAAAAATATGACTTTGCAATTTTACGCCATGTTCCACAACAAAATGCCTTAAAAATAAGAAAAATCTATGAAATAAAGATTCAATTATATTGTACCAAAGAATACAAAGATCGCTATGGAGTACCCGAAAAATTAAACGACCTAGATAATCACATGCTTTTAGGGCGGATACAGGATGATTTAACTAAAATCAGATATTATCAGGTTTATAGTAAAACCGAGCATAGTGCCGCCCTTCATATAAATACTCGATTTATGACTAATAATGTAGGATTGGATAAGCAAGCAGTAATGAGTAATGAAGTAATTGTTGGTGGAAATGATTATTTATATCAGGAAGAACTGGCAACTGGCAAAATTATCAAAGTATTACCAGAATATTATTTCCAAAGTGATTTCCAATCATTTTATCTGGTAAGTGATGGAAATAAGCACCGCCGTAAAATTGTTCAAGATTTTATAAACTACATTATTAACATTTTTGAAGAAGTTAGCCGAGCTTCTGATTAAATAATAAGCCAAAAACAGAGTATGAAGTCAGTGAGTTAGGTAAATCACGTTTTAATAGCTATCTTGAAGTGTTAAAACAAATTCTATCACAAGCTACAGCAAATGGCTAAAGCGTCCTAGTATAACTAGTTGCAGATTGGAAACTATAACAAAATATCTAACTGACACTTTTAGGATTATAATTGTTATAATAACCAATTATTAATGAGGGATGGATGCTATGCGAAAAATTATAATTCTGATTTTACTAGGCTGGAGTGCAATTAGTCATGCTAGCACAGAGCAAGCAGTCTTTGCCGGTGGATGCTTTTGGTGTATGCAAGCTGATTTTGATAAATTAAACGGTGTCGAAAGCACTATTGCTGGTTACGATGGTGGTACAGCACCTAACCCGACCTATGAAACTGTTTCTGCTGGCAGCAGTGGCTATTCTGAAGTAGTCAAAGTAATTTTTGATAATAAAAAAATCACTTATAGTCAGGTAGTTAACTATTTCCTGCACCATGTTGACCCAACCAATAATATTGGACAGTTTTGCGATACTGGCTCACAATACAAAAGTAAAGTTCTTTACCTAAATCCAGGACAGCAGCAGCAAGCTTTAAGTGAATTTAAAAAAGCGCAGAAACAGGTTAAACCTTTTTATACTGAGCTAGTCCCAGCTACTACTTTTTATCCTGCTGAGGATTACCATCAAGAATACTACCGTAAAAATGATTACCGCTACCACTTTTATCGCTGGAATTGCGGACGTGATGCTAAAGTTAAGGAGGTCTGGGGTGAAAAATAAATATTTAATTATTGGTTTAGCTATGTTATCAGCAGGAGCTTTTGCTGATAACAATTATCAAGATTTTAATAAGTCAGCTCGATTAAAAGAATTAACTCCCGAACAATATAAAGTGACCCAAAAAAGCGCTACTGAGCAAGCGTTTCACAATCAATACTGGGATAATCATGCTGCGGGAATTTATGTTGACGTAGTCTCTGGAGAACCATTATTTAGCTCTAAAGATAAATATGATTCTGGAACTGGTTGGCCAAGTTTTAGTAAACCAATTGATAGTAAATATATCACTACGAAAGTAGACCACGGATTTTTCAGCACTCGTACTGAAGTTATGTCTCGTTATGCAAATTCGCATCTTGGACATGTCTTTGATGATGGTCCTGCTCCAACAGGAATGCGCTATTGTATGAATTCTGCTGCAATGCGCTTTATACCAGAGAGTCAAATGAAACAACAAGGGTATGGACAATATTTGCCATTAGTCTCTGCTAAATAGTGCCAATCAAAGAGAAAGTAATAAAATGAAATCATTAGACATTATCATTATTACCTTGATAGGGATAGGTGCTCTATTTTGGATTGGCAGACTGTTATTACGCATCAAGAGAAAAACTGGAGCATCAATTTGTAATTGCGGTAGTATAGACACTCCCAAAGTAAAGAAATTTGCTAAACAAGATTGTAATAGCTAAAATTAGTGAATAAATGTGAGTAATTACCTAATTCTTCATGAAAGCTTATTCCGACTAATGATTTTCATTGTCGTTTTGGCTAGCGTAGCAATCTGGGAAATCATCTCACCACGACGTAAATTAAAGATTAGTAAATCCTATCGCTGGATAAATAATCTAGGTTTGGTATTCTTAAACACTATCCTACTTCGGCTTATTTTTCCAGTTGCCGCAACTGGAATCGCATGGTGGGCAGTCCAACATGATTTTGGAATTATAAACTATTGGCATTTATCTGGCTGGTGGGTGATTGGATTGTCTGTTGTTATTCTTGACTTTGCGATTTATTTGCAGCATGTCCTATTTCATAAACTACCTTGGCTTTGGAAGCTGCACCAAGTTCATCATGCGGATTTAGACTATGATGTCACCACCGGAGCACGTTTTCATCCTCTTGAAATCATTTTATCAATGCTGATTAAATTTGCCGTAGTTATAACCTTAGGTATCCCCGTAGTTGCGATAATTATTTTTGAGATTTTATTAAATGCTACGGCAATGTTTAACCATGGCAATATTCGGCTACCATACTCAGTAGATAAATTACTACGTTTAGTATTAGTGACGCCAGATATGCATCGCGTTCATCATTCGGTAGTAAACAAAGAACTAAACTCCAACTTTGGATTTAACATCCCATGGTGGGATCGACTCTGTGGAACCTATCAGGCCCAACCACAAGCGGGACATAAGAATATGATAATAGGGTTGAATTATTTGCGTGATGAGCGAGTAACGCAAAATTTAGCCAACATGCTATATACCCCATTTAGCCATCTAAAGAATACAAACACCTAAATAGAAAGAAAATCATGCGCAAATTTAAATTGCTGGTTATGCTGTGGAGCGTGTTCTTATCAACATTAGCTCTAGCAGCCCCACAAAAGGATTTATGGCCAATTTGGCAAGTGAATAATCCAAAGTCAGTAGCTACCATAGACAATAGTAATTATCAGAAATTTCTCACTAAATACATCGTCACTGATTCTAGTGGAGTCAATTTAGTTGCCTACTCCAAGGTTAGCCCTCCAGATCGACAGATGCTGGAAGGATATCTCGACTACCTCTCTAGTATTAAAATTTCTGAGTACAATCGTAATGAACAATTAGCCTATTGGGCAAATTTATATAATGCACTAACTATTGATACCATTTTAAAGCACATGCCAGTAGAGAGTATTTTAAAAATTAAACTCGGTGGAATATTTAGCTCTGGTCCATGGGATGCCAAACTAATCAAAGTTGAAAACAACGAGCTCTCCTTAAATGATATTGAACATCGCATAATCCGTCCAATTTGGAATGACTCCCGCACTCACTATATCTTAAACTGCGCATCATTTAGCTGCCCAAACCTGCAAAAAGCTCCATTTAATGGCGCAAATATAGACAACTCACTTAATAGTGCCGCGATTGCTTACGTAAATAGCCCGCGCGGAGTTAGTATTAACGATGGAATATTAACTGTTTCACAAATTTATGAATGGTATGGCGATGATTTTGGCATTAATCAACAACAAATCATTAGTCAAATAAGCAAATATGCCAATCCCGCACTCAAGTCACAATTAGCAAAATTCACTCATATCAATAAATATGATTATAACTGGTCATTAAATGGGAAATAACAATTAAATGAAAAACTTAAAACGCTTTATCCCATTGATTATAATTGCGATAATTATTATTGCCGCAATTAAATTTAATATTATGCATTACCTCAATTTTGCTAGCCTACAACAATACCACGCTCAATTAGCATTATATGTACAAAATCACTATTTCTTGTCAATTAGTGTTTTTTGTATTTGTTACATAGTACTTGTAACCGCGTCAATTCCTGGAGCGAGTATTTTTTCTTTGTTAGCGGGGTTTCTATTTGGTAGTATCATTGGTACTTCTCTGGTAGTAACTTCTGCAACCATTGGTGCGACTCTATTGGTAATTGCAGTTAAGCTGGCTTTTGGTGAAAGTGTAGCAGCTAAAATCGGCAGCAAGGTAAAATTTATGGAAACTAATTTTAAACAAAATGCTTTTTATTATCTACTAAGTTTAAGATTTCTCCCGATCATGCCCTTTTGGTTGATAAATTTAGCCGCTGGAATCTTTAATGTCAAATTACGCGATTTTATTTTAGCTACTTTTTTGGGAATAATACCCGGCACTTTTGTTTATGTAAATATAGGCTCTAGCTTAACTACTGTTTTTGCACAAAATTCAAGTGAGTTTAAATTAAGCTCGCTAATCAGTCCGCAAATTTTGCTGGCACTAACCTTACTTGGCATCATTTCATTTATTCCAGTGATTATTAAATCACTCAAAAAGGGTAAAACAAATGGCTAATCATCATTATGATATTTGTATTATCGGTGCTGGCGCTGGTGGCTTAAGCGTGGCAGCAGGTGCATGTCAATTTGGTATCAAAGTTGCATTAATCGAGGGGCATCAAATGGGTGGTGATTGCCTCAATTATGGCTGCGTTCCCTCTAAAGCCTTACTTGCTAGCGCAAAGCATTATTATGCAATAACCGAATCTGCCAAGTTTGGCTTCCATGCTAGCACCGAACCAGTAATAATTAGCGAGGTAATGGAATCAGTGCGTCAAGTAATTGCTAATATCGCACCGCATGATTCAGTGGAGCGCTTTACTAGGCTGGGCGCTAGCGTCTATCAAGGATATGCCAGCTTTGTTGACAACAAGAGTGTCACAGTTAATGATGATATTATTAATGCCAAATACTTTGTTATTGCGACAGGTTCTTCACCAGTAATACCGCCAATTCCCGGCTTGGATAAGGTGAGCTATCTAACTAATGAAACTATTTTTAATTTAACCGAGACTCCAAGTCATTTATTGGTAATTGGTGGTGGTCCGATTGGCTGTGAATTAGCTCAAGCCTTTTTAATGCTCGGCATCAAAGTAACGCTCCTTAATTTAGGTAAAATCTTGCCGCGCGACGAAGCTGATTTAGTTACTGAATTACGCCAGAACATGCTTAATCAAGGACTAAACCTTTTTGAAGATACTAAAATACTCCGAGTTGGCTATAATCAGATTCAACAAATCGAAATAGTCGTGGAAGTAAATGGCAGAGAACAAATCATTAATGGTTCGCACCTCTTGCTTGCCACCGGACGTAAAGCTAATATAGATAAACTAAACCTAGCTGCCGCAGACATACAGCATACAGCTCACAAAATTACCGTCGATGAAAGATTAAGAACCTCGAATAAGAAAATTTTTGCCATTGGTGATGTCGCGGGAGATTATCAATTTACCCATATAGCGGGCTACCATGCGGGAATTGTGATTCGCAATATTATTTTCCGACAACGAGCCAAAGTAAATTATCAGGCAGTGCCATGGGTAACATATACTTATCCCGAGTTAGCTCATGTCGGATTACTCGAACGCGAAGCGCAAGCTCAATATCCTAATAACACGCTAGTCAGCGAATTTGAATATAAAAGAAATGACCGCGCCCAAGCAGAACGTGAGCTCTTAGGAAAAATTAAACTAATTACCACTAAAAAAGGTAAAGTATTGGGTGTGTCAGTCTTGGGTTTAAATTCTGGCGAATTGCTTGCGCCATGGATAGATTTAATCAATCGTGGCGAGAACATCAAAGCATTAACCAAAAACATTATTCCCTACCCAACTCTGAGCGATTTAAATAAGCAAGTGGTTGGCGAATATTATAAGCCATTACTGTTCTCGGCAAAAGTAAAATTTATTGTCAAAATCTTAAAATTTTTCTGGTAAGCAAATATATGCTCGAACAAAAATTCCGTCATCACTACCAAAAAATATTTATTGCCCCGATATTAAAAATGGGTTGTAAATTTTCTCCAACTGCAATTACCGTGCTATCTGGTATAGTTGGATTATTGGTTATCCCCGCAGTGTATTTTCATTATCCATGGTTGGCAATAATTATACTCGCCTTTTCGGGTTATCTGGATACCTTGGATGGTTCTGTCGCGCGAGCTTGTGATAATTCCAGCCAATTAGGTGGCGCTCTGGATATTGTTATGGATCGAGTCGTAGAAAGTGCCGTAATTTTTGCACTTTATCTGGTTGATCCAAGCCGTGGGATTGCTTGCTTTTTGATGCTATTTGCTAATCTGGTCTGCATTACCAGTTTTCTAGTGGTTGGAATCTTCGTCGAGCAAAATAGCAATAAAAGCTTTTTTTATCATAATGGTCTGATTGAAAGAGCTGAAGCGTTTATTTTTTATGCGTTAATGATTGTACTTCCTGGTTTATTTACGCCACTGGCTTATGCTTATATTGTTCTAGTTTTATTAAGTGCGTTCTTACATCTGCGTTTTTTTCATTTTTGGCAGAAGGATAATGCCTAATGGGAGTAATTTCAGCCTTACTCTGCTTTTTATTGATTGCGTACTATAGCCTTAGAAATTCTAATCGAGTAAAGTCACAAGATGAATATTTACTAGCTGGGCGGCATACTAAGCTCTTGCCTTTGGTCGCAACACTGGTAATGACTGAATTTAATACCGGAACTTTGATTTCTTTCTCATCTTTGGGATATTTAGCTGGCTATTGGGCATTAGCAATGCCGTTTATCTTTCTAATTGGGCTACTTTTTTATACTTTAACCGTCGCAAAAAAATGGAAACAGTTTAACGGTATATCCGTAGCACATTTTTTTGCTACCCGCTATGGACGAAAATTAGAATTACTGGTTGCAAGCGTACTATTTTTAGCAATGCTTGGCTTTAGTGCTGCTTATATCAAATCGCTAACTTTGCTAATGCTGCCACTAATCCCGATCAATTCTTTACTCCTCAGTGCCGCGCTAGTAATAGTTATTTTATTGTTAACCCTGCGTGGAGGACTAAGCTCTATTATTGCACTAGATGTCTTATCTTTTATTTTTGTTATAATTTTCTTTCCGCTTTTGGTATATTTTAGTTATCATCTTCCACAAAGTAATCAGGTTCCAGCATTTAATTTAGCGCAAATGCAAGCATTACTGCCACCTAAATTCATCATTTCATTAACAATTTTAACCATGTTTAGCTATATTATTGCACCTTGGTATGGACAAAAAATCGTCGCTGCCAAAACTCAGCAAACCGCCTACTTCGCAGCAGCAATCGCTGCAATAATAATATTTTTGCTCTATGGTTTAGGAATTTGGGCAACAGCCATTCTGCATGGCAAAGGCGTACAATTAGCAGACATTCAGTTGGGCTTACCCTATTTGATTCGTAATGCATTACCGCACGCTTTGCAAGGAGTAGCATATGTTGTGCTATTTTTTGTTGCCGCAAGTACTTTAGCTGGAGTGTGGAATGCTATGGTGACATTGGTAGTAGGCAGTATTTTTAAGTCAAACTCAAACAAAGTTAGCACCAATATCTTATGGGTTCTAATCTGCGCGCTTATTGCATATATTATTGCCAATAGCTTAATTGATAATATTTTAAGTAAGATGATTTTGTTTAATATTCCTATCGTTGCATTTTGTTTTGCATTACTTGCTGGATTTTACTGGTCAAAAGCAAATAGTCAAGGTGCTTATGTTAGTATTTTAGTCGGAATAAGTTGGGGAATATTTTGTTATTTTTATTTTGGTGAAGCAGGTAATTATACTTGGTATTGGGCGATTTACGGTATCCCACTAATCTTTATCAGTGGGATAAGCGCATCACTTTCTTGCACGAAAAAATCTTAGTTGTTTAATCATTCTCTTTAAGAAAGAATATTTATGAATAAAAAAATTATCTTTATTGGCTTTATCGCAGGGTTTATCTCAACAATTGTATTTCATCAAGGCATTTTGGAGATTTTATTTCAATTCGGGATTATCCCTAAAGCACCATATGCAATGACTCCAACCAAACCTTTTGCCATTCCAGCCTTCATTTCACTGGCTTTTTGGGGTGGAATATGGGGGATTATCCCAGCGGTGATTTTCAAACATAATTCGGTTAAATTTGCTTATTGGCTAAAACTATTCATCTTTGGCGGTATATTTCCCCCACTATGCGCAGCATTAGTAGTTTTTCCATTAAAAGGCATCGTGATGAATTATACTCCAGCAACTATATTTCTCATGTTTATGATTAATGCAATCTGGGGTATTGGAACAGGAGTTGTAATTCAAATATTCCGAAGATTTTCCCGAGTTTAATCGCGATTAACTAATCCGGATACTGAACTGCTCACTCATAATCCGCGGTAAAATCGTATCATAACCACAAAAAATCGCTTTGTCAATCAGCTCTTCAACACTAACTACCGCAAATTTACGCAAGAGCTGTTGATGAATCGTATTGCGAACAGTACTAACGGCAATATTTTTATGTAAAATTGCGTTGAGATGCAAAGTTACTACTTTAGGCTTAACGTACATAATCAGCAAAAATAATATTAATTCCTCAATCATAGTCAGCTCAATTTTTTGCCGAATAGACACCTCAGATGCATCAGAGGCATATTGCACGATATGGCTATTGATGTAGGGTTTAAAATGTCCTAGCGAATAGATTGGGAAAAAATCAACCCGCACGCCTACGCCAACATTGCTGGCTGGATCAACTATTGGTGTTTTCTGTTTTAGAAATAATTGAATCTCGCCCTGATGGTTTTGTGAACTGATGTATTGCTGCATTTTGAGCGTTGTCAGACATTCATTATCTTCTGCAACACAGCTAGGAGCAATTTGACGAATTGGAGGCAAATCAATATAGCTTGCTGTGCGATAATCCGCACCATTCAAACCATAATCTTCACGAATAGCAGGTGATAAATAAACAAAAAGCGACTCAGGATTAACAACTATCGTTTTTTGCTCTGGCAAAATTACCATGTCCAGAGCCGCTACATAATGTTCTAAATAATTGTGCACGAATAATCCTTCAGGTTTAGCGCAATTAAATCCGCGCGATATCCTGCTGCGATCTTACCTAATTGTTGATCCAGCCCCATTAAACGCGCAGGCGTTAAGGTTGCCATCGTAAGCGTTTGCTCTAGACTTAACTCACATTCATTAACACATTTCTCTACTGCTTCATTCATGGTTAAATATGCACCGCCAAGCGTACCAGCATCATCAACACAACGCCCTTCACGAACATAAAGGTGTTTTCCCGCAAAATCAAATTCAGTCATATCTGTTCCTGTCGGCGTAACCGCATCCGTTACTAAATAAGTTGTCGTTGGTTTTAACTGTGATAATAACCGCACATTTGCTTTATCTACATGTAACAAATCAACAATCAAACCTAAATATGGAGCATTTGCCAATACCGCCCCAATTACCCCAGGATTGCGCCCAGTCATTCCACTCATAGCATTAAACATATGAGTCACGGTTGCCGCACCATGGTTAAACGCAGCCTCAGCCTGTGCATATGTTGCATTAGTGTGTCCAACCGATACAATCACACCATGTTTTACCAGATATTCTATCTGTGCAGTAGTAAAATTCTCAGGAGCAAGCGTCATTTTAATCGGGAAAAATTTAGTATAGGGAACAATTGCTGCCAATAAATCATCAGTTGGCTTAATGATAAACTCTAAGGGATGAATACCACGTTTCTCAACTGACAAAAATGGACCTTCCAAATGCAATCCAACTACACCACGAGTATTACCGTATAGTTTAAACCATTGCTTGGTAACTTCCAAAGCTTGCATCACATCTGCAACGGCTGAAGTAATCAAAGTCGGCAGATAACTGGTTGTACCATAACGTAAATTGGTTTGGTGCATCGTCTCTAGCGTTTCAAGCGTAATTGAATCATTAAACAATACTCCGCCGCAACCGTTTAATTGTAAATCAATTAAACCAGCACTAATTACGCTATCACCAAAATCTTCGATTTGACTAGCATCATAAACCTTATTTTTATCTACAACGTCAATAATGATATTGCCATCAATCAACACAGCCTTATCCAAAAGTAAATTTACTCCATCAAAGACATATTTTGCACTAACTACTCGCATATTTTGCCCCATAGCCTAACCCCTTAATTGAAAATAGATTCTAATCCTATATTGTACCCTATTGTATACTCATT
>DAORIZ010000037.1:16249-20060 GCA_035438765.1 Burkholderiales bacterium
CCCCTTAATTGAAAATAGATTCTAATCCTATATTGTACCCTATTGTATACTCATTTGATTCGAAATACTAGTAGGCATTTTGCGGTAAAGCTTACAAGTAGCAAATGAGCCGCAAAATAACGACCTGGGATGATGAATCGGCTTGAGTATATACTAATTAAGGCTTGAAATACACCATATACTCATCATCTTTTTTATCAATACCTCGCATCCAAAAATCAAATATTTTGAGTATAAAATCGTACTTGTTTTTATAGATTTTGTATAAACAATCATGTTATACTACCAACTACAATAAATCAAAAAGAATTACCATGTTAACCAATATTAAAGATCATTATCGCAATCACTTTCAACAACTTCGCGGTATGGATTTGTTAAATTTCAATAAATTCATCTTCACTCATTTAATTTTACACTTATTTAAAACGGAGAACATACTACCGTTTATTATTGCAACATGTTCAATCGGTTTTAGCATTATTCTACAAGAGTCTCGCTTTCTATTTATTCCGCAAACTAGTGTGGCGGCATATGCCTCATTCTTTATTTTTACAATTATCGTCTCCATTATAACTTTAGTGATTTACCCAGTTATAATTATTTTTATCGTAAATTTTTTTACCAGTTATCTTAAGGATGACTCTAATTTTAAATTTTGGATAAAATTTTGCCTATTACTAATTAGTTTTACTGTCGGCGCTTTTATCTTTATGCCAGAAGGCATCTCATTAAGCTTTAAAATTCAGTTGATTCTAATCTGGCTTGGAATATACTATTCATTGGTGGGTCTATACCTTACTCATCTTAAGCACCAAGCACTTAGCAAGCTCTCCAAGAGATTAATCATGTTTATTTTAATCGTTGCAATCGCAATGAGTCGCCCACTTATGTTAATTTTTTTACATACCACAGAAGCATTAAATTTCACTAACGTTAATACTCAAGTTTACCTAGATACTCATGATTGCAGCCTCTTACATGATCTAGATGGAAAAAATCCAATAACTCCTGACAACAGTACTTTTAATAATACAGATTATTTTCAAGTATTGCCCAATAATCAGGGTTGCTATATCTATGGAAACAGTATTCGCTATAGTTTTGCTTATGACTTTGTATTACTAGTTAAAATGAATATTCATCCATTAATTGGAAAGGAAGGAACTCGATATAATCAATACGTACGTTTAAGTTGTTACGCAGGCAATTGCTATAGTGAAGCAAATATTTTCTTTAAAGATAAAACAGATATTTATGCTGATTTTATAAAAAATGGAAGTAAGTTTGATCGTCCACTATAATTTCTGCACACGCGCCGCTAAGAACTCATATACTTTGATCAAACAATAGGTGCAAATAAAACCAATCAACCCACCAAGAATCACATTACTAAATCGTTCATACGCAATTGCTAATGAATGATTTCCGGCATATATAACCACTAAAAAACAGCGCAAAAAATAAGCTGGAAAATAATCCTTAAAACCACGCAAACTAAGCAGCAGTAGGATTAATGAAAGATATGTAATAAACTCACTAACTGGTAAAAAATGGCTTAGCAATAAACCAGAAGAACAACCTAAAATAACAGCCAATGAGCGCTGTTGAAAGCGTAAATAGAGTGCCTCAATTTCCAGAAAAACCACGCTTAAACTAGACCAAACTAACCACTGAGCTTCATGAAGATCTAACTTAAACCACAATAATGTGGTGCACAACATCGGGAGCAGGTATTTAAAACAAAAGATAAATTCTGGCTCATGAACCCGTGGCAACTTAGGTTCAAGCCTAATTGACCCTTGTAGCCTAAAGATAGTTGCTAAGATAATCCCAGCAAATGCCAGCAATATGAGCTTGAGTACATCTGACTCACCCAATGAATATGCGACTAAATGCTCGCCGCCATAAATCGAACCAATGATTAGCCAGCTGGAAAAGCTTTTAAGTTGTGCTTCGACGCTATCAACAAATCCAGCGACTAATGCTAGGCAAACAATAAAAATTAGCATGCTTGGTAAACTATGCAGCAGAATCAGATGCTTGACAAGGAATGCTAAACTACAAATCACGACAACATTTAGTAAAGCCAACCAAATCGTCCGATAACTCCCGCCATAAGGTAAAATCCCGCACATTGCCAAAAACGGTGCAACTAACCACAGAGCACTTTGCTGCCAGATTGCATAAGTAATCCCTGGTGCAATTGCAAGTGCACTCATTACTATCCAGCGAGGATTGAGCTCAAGACTAAAAACCAAGGGGTGCTTGTTTGTCATTTGTAAGCACTTTTAGATTAAAGAAGCGCTTTGCACCACATTTGCTAGATATGACAGCATTTCCAAAGAAACTCCATGAAATTGCGGTCTAGAACTGGCACAACAATCTGCAATTACATTTACCTTATAACCCCGATCATGAGCATCTCTGGTACATGATTGAATCGCAACTTCGGTAGAAACGCCGCTAATATATAATTCTTCAATGCCATTTACGCGCAGTACGTGGTCCAAATTCGTTGCATGAAAAGGATTTACGGCATTCTTGCAAATAATTAGTTCACCAGCTTGATAATCCAAATCAGCCAAAATTTCAGTGCCCCAGGTTCCACGTTGAAACTTTTGAAATTCTCTTGCTCGCGTAAAAAGTGGAGAATTGCTACTCGCTTCCGAATAGTTTTTATCAAATCCAACAATAATCCACACTACCAACCATGAGTTTTTACGCGCATGTTCAAGTAGGCGATTGAGTTTAGCAATTGCCTGATTTGCTTCTAGCATTGAAAAACATCCAAATGCACCATCTTTATGGCAAATTTCATTAATATAATCAATTAGAATCAATGCTTTTTTCATAATTTATTCCTTAAAGTAGTTTATTAATAACAACCTGACACTCGCATAAACTAATTCCGCACTCTGCTTTGAGTCTAGCAAAAATTGTTCCTTTTGCGGATTGTTAACCAATTTAATCCACAGCGAGGCGCCACGAATTAAATCTAAAATTTGACTAGCTAATACAAAACAACCTTTCTTATTTAGTTTATTATGATTGGCATATTTAGTTAGATACTCCGCTAACATAGGCGTCATACGTCCCTGCTTGTCACCAAAAAATAACTCAAAGACCTCAGGAAACTTATTTACCTCACTAATTAGTAAGCGATATAACTGCACCACTGATTCATTGCTATAATAATTTATTCCATCTTGAATGTAATGCTTTATGTGAGAGAGTAAATCATCAAAATCAGCAGGCATTGCGGATAACTGAGGAAGTGCAATATGTTCTTGTGCCATGTAATGAGCAATGACTGCAGCAAATAGCTCATTTTTACTACCAAAATGAGCATATAGTGTAGCTTTAGAAACTTTTGCCTCCTTAACCACCGTATCCATGCTAACCTGCCCAAACCCTAAACGCATGAAGAGTTCAGTTGCCGCAGCTAAAATTTGTCTTTTCTTCATTATTATCCCATCCATGCTATACTCAAACAGATTGGAAATACTGGTAGGCGTTTTGCTGCGAAGCCTACTAGTCGTAAGTGAGCAGCAAAACAACGACCCAGTATAATGAATCTGTTTTGAGTATAAGTATTCATGACGTGATTGTACCATACTAAACCGTTTAGTTCAATATTATAGTAAAAAATAAGGCTAGCGTAATGCTAAACCTTATTTACTCTCATTACAAAGTCTATTCAATTAATTCTTAATATTAGCATTTATCTCCTGCATAAAACGCCCATCGATCAAACCAGAAAGATATTGAAGTTGAATTTCTGCCATCAAATAGTTATAACGAGCTTGCT
>DAORIZ010000037.1:20160-28657 GCA_035438765.1 Burkholderiales bacterium
CCAGAAAGATATTGAAGTTGAATTTCTGCCATCAAATAGTTATAACGAGCTTGCTGATAAGTTTGAAAAGTTTGGTAGTAATTTTTTTGGGAAGCGACCAGATCAACACTATTTCGAATTCCAACTTGATAGCCTAGTTTATCTGATGCCAGTTTGGTCTTAGCCGAAAGCAGCGCTGCCTTTTGGGCCTTAACAATACTCACCCCATTTTGGACATTCCAATAAGCATTACGAATATTCTGATCAGTTTGACGCTTAACATAAACATACTGCTGCTGAGAAGATTCAAACACATCAATTGCCTGTCTGGTCTGCGCATTAACCGTTCCACCAGATGAAATCGGAATACTTACTTGTAGACCTATTGCACCAGTGCTATAGTTAGAAAGAACACTACCAGGAATATTAAACATTTGCATCTGTGTTGGAGTAGCATTGGTTGCATCCAATCCAGCAGTATCCTGATATTGATATTGCGCGTTAAGTAAAACTATCGGAAAATGCCCTGAGCGTGATATTAAAATATCCTGCTTCGCCATATCTATCTGTTTTCCAGCTATTTTATTATTAACATTGCCACTTTCTGCCATTGACGACCATGAAGCATCACTGCTTGGACTTGGCAAAGTAAGTTTCAGCTCATCCTGAATCGGTTGAATCTGCTCTGGATCAACCCCTGTTAGATTACGAAAAATATTTTTCTTAAATATTAAATTATTAGTGTCTTGAATCTCTTGCGCTGCAGCTGAATCATAACCAGCCATTGCATCGTTGACATCCGCAACCGTTACCGAACCAACCTTAAACGCAGCTTGCGCCTGAGTCATTTGTTGTTTTAAAGCTTCTTTAGTCATGCGTGTCGCCAACAAAGTATCTTCAGCGTATAGCACATCAAAGTAAGCTTGTGCTACATTAACCATTAATTGCTGTTGCGCATTAAGCAATTGTAAATCGGAGAGCTGTGTGGCGAATTTACCCTTGGTATAAGCAGAAAATTTACTAAAATCAAAAACAACCTGATTAAGAGAGGCACTATAAATTGGTTGGTGATAATAAGCTTGTACTCCACCTTGATTAAAGTAATTTTCAGTCAATGATCCAGTTGCGGCAATCTGAGGTAATAGTGCCGCACGCGCAATATTTTGCTGCTCTTGCCCTGCTTGATTGAGTGCAATAGCACTCAAATAATCAGCGTTATAAGCTAATGCCTTTTGATATGTTCCAAACAAGTCAATATCTTGCGCCTGGAAAAACATAACTACAAGACTGAAAAGTAATAAGAGTTGTTTCTTCATAGTCGGTTATTATACCTTGTTTTGCACCTATTTTTGGCTGATAAATCTAATGTTTAACATAAGATCACCAACAATAACCAATCATTAGATAAGCCCCGGCTCTAGAAAAGTCGGGGCATATTGACCACGCAACGGCGATCTATCATATAATTCAAGTCACAATTTTACGAGCGGGTCATCGCATTAAAAAAATCACCATTATTTTTAGTTTCACGAATTTTCTCTAATACAAAGCCACTAGCTTCAATTGATTGTTTTTCCGCGAGATATTTGCGTAACACCCACATCTTTTGTAACTGATCCTTACTAAGCAGAAGCTCTTCGCGGCGCGTACCAGAACTAAGAATGTCAATAGCGGGATAAATTCGACGCTGAGCAATATCACGGTCTAGGTGTAATTCCATATTACCAGTACCTTTAAATTCCTCATAAATCACATCATCCATCCGTGATCCAGTTTCAACCAGTGCAGTCGCAATAATTGTCAGCGATCCACCTTCTTCGATATTACGTGCAGCACCAAAGAAACGTTTTGGACGGTGCAAGGCATTAGCATCCAAACCACCAGTTAAAATTTTACCAGAAGCAGGCGCTACTGTATTATACGCACGGGCAAGACGAGTAATTGAATCCAAAAGAATAACTACATCTTTTTTACTCTCAACCAAACGCTTAGCTTTTTCCATAACCATTTCAGCAACTTGCACATGACGAGCTGCTGGCTCATCAAAGGTAGAAGCAACAACTTCACCCTTAACCGAACGATGCATCTCAGTAACTTCCTCTGGGCGCTCATCAATCAGCAACACAATCAATTCAACTTCAGGATGATTGGCAGTAATCGAATGTGCAATATGTTGCAACATAACTGTCTTACCAGTTTTAGGTGGAGCAACTAATAAACCACGCTGCCCTTTCCCAATCGGTGCAAATAAGTCAATAATTCGTCCAGTATAATTTTCTTCGCCTTTAATATCGCGCTCTAAATGGATTTGTTGTTCAGGAAATAATGGAGTTAAATTTTCAAATAAAATCTTATGCTTATTCGCTTCAGGTGCATTTCCGTTAACTTTATCTACGCGCACCAGTGCAAAATATTTTTCGCCTTCTTTAGGCATTCTGATTTCGCCATCAATAGTGTCACCAGTTTGTAAATTAAATCGGCGAATCTGGCTTGGGCTAATATAAATATCGTCATGGCTAGCTAAATACGAAGTATCTGGTGAACGTAAAAAACCAAAACCATCGGGTAAAACTTCAAGAACACCACCACCAGAAATATTCTCGCCTTGTTCGGCAACTTTGCGCAAAATAGCAAAGATTAGATCATGTTTACGTAAACGACTTGCGTTTTCAATATTATATCCAGCTGCCATTTCCAATAACTGAGCGACATGGATATCTTTAATTTCAGATAAATGCATAAATACACCAAAAAATTTTAAATTATAAATTACGGCTGGATTCACTTTGTGTATTAGGTTTCAGCTTTCAGGCTTTATCTATCCCATGATATTGCGATGATGCTATTGATTTGATTTTAGATTTAAAAGTGAACTTGACAGTCTAAGAGTGTTTGAAAAGTGGACAATAAAAAATGGTCACCTGTCACAGGTAACCATTGTAATCTACTTTAGATGTTGCTGTCAATAAAAGCTGCTAATTGACCTTTTGGCAGTGCCCCAACTTTAGTTTCGGCTAACTCACCATTTTTAAACAAAAGCAGAGTTGGAATTCCGCGCACACCATAAGTGGCAGCTGAAACGCTGTTTTCATCAACATTTACTTTAACTATTTTCAAACGTCCTGCATACTCTTGCGACAAATCATCTAAAATCGGCGCAATCATACGACATGGTCCGCACCATTCGGCCCAAAAATCAACTAATACAGGGGTTTCAGCTTTAAGAACATCAGCTTCAAACGAAGCATCAGTAGTATGAACAACATTACTCATTGTTAGATTAACCTTTAAAAAATGTCGTCGTTATTATAGCATAAATTTTTAACAGTTTTATTTTTTGTTTAAAATAGTGTATTCAAAAGTTAAAAAGGCTCCTGCACCCCATTAGCACTAACCTTTTAAATAGAGGAGAATTACCCTAACAATAGACTAAGCTAATAGTTAAAATAACGTTATGAATAATAATTGATCAATTTTAGGAATTTACCAATGGAAAAACGCGATCTTCTGAATTACTGTCAGCTAGCTTTTATTAATGGTGTCAGTGATGCAATCTCTGTTATTATGTTGCATAAAGTATTCGTAGTTTTAATGACTGGTAATCTAATTTATTTTGTGACAGATGTAGCAACCAAATTTGGGTTTAGTGACTGGGTGCGTCTGACACTTTTATTAAACTTCATAACTTCTGGAATACTTGTACATAATTTCATTGCAAAGAAGAGTACGGAATTCAGAATTTGCCTAACATTTGCATTTGTAATAATTTATTTCATTGCTGGAACAATTTCTCTCCAACTAAATAGTCTAAGTGAAAATAGTTGGGGATTTTTAATCGCGGCTAATATTGCAACCGTTATGAGCGTAATCATGAATAATATTTTTTATCGGCTGCACGCTACTAAATTTAACTTAGTTGCTTATACCATGAATTTGTTGAATCTGGCACATATGATTGCAGAAAAACGTCATGAAGAACTTCGTCTATTAGGAATCACATTTGCTAGTTTCATTGGTGGTTTAATTATTGCCTCGTTTTTAGTAACCGTATGGAAATTTTACACAATACTAATTATCATTCCAATCCTATTAAACCTTTATCGGACGAACCAAAGCCGATAGAAAAACAGAAATTTCCCCACATATAGGTTAAAAGACATTTTTCCATAGTGTATTATGTGAGCAATTGCAAAATCAAATATTAAATTATCAAGGCTTAAAATTGCTATAATATTAAGTATTAGAGTTTGTAGACTCAAAGAATATTTGTATAATCAGCCGTAACTAGTGAGGATCAATAAATGAAATTAAATATTAAACGGGATGAAACCGGTCAGAAGTATATTGAAGTAGATGTAAGCGGTTATGATTTAATTAATAACCCAGTTCTAAACAAAGGACGGTCGTTTACGGCTGAAGAACGAATCGCTTTTCGTTTGCGTGGAATAGTGCCACCAGCATATTTACCACCATCAGAAATTGTTGATAAAAATTATCAAATTGTCGTTAATAGTCCCAGTGATCTGGAACGCCATATTTATTTGCGCAACTTACAAGATCGTAACGAGACCTTGTTCTATGCTTTACTGGATAAATACACTGAGCAAATTATGCCTTTGGTTTATACACCTACCGTTGGGCTTGCATGTCAAAAATTTGGGCAAATTTATCGCCGCGCTCGTGGTGTATTCATCAGCTACCCAAATCGGGACTATATTGATGAAATTCTAGATCATATCCATTTTGATGACACTGAAGTAATTGTAGTCTCAGACGGTGAACGTATTTTAGGTCTTGGTGATCAAGGTGCTGGAGGAATGGGGATTCCAATTGGTAAATTATCTTTATACACTGGCTGTGCTGGAATTGCGCCAAATAAAACCCTGCCAATTATCTTAGACGTTGGTACCGACAATCAGGAATTATTGGATGATCCGCTGTATTTAGGCTGGCGCCACAAACGGGTACGTGGACAAGAATATGATGATTTTGTTGATAAATTTGTCCAAGCAATTAAGCGCCGTTTCCCGAATGTTTTATTGCAATGGGAAGATTTTGCGCAAAACAATGCCTTAAAATTACTTAATCGCTACAAAGATCAACTTTGTACCTTCAATGATGATATTCAGGGTACTGCTTCGATAGTGGTTGGTGCGTTGTTGTCTGCAATCAATGCTTCAGGTGTACCATTGGAACAGCAAAAAATCACCGTGGTTGGCGCTGGCTCTGCTGGTGTTGGAATTAGTAACTTAATCGTTGATGCAATGGTTGATGCTGGCTTGTCACGTGAAGCAGCCTATGCTAATATTTTCTTAGTAGATCGCTTTGGTTTGATTAGTGATAAAGTAAGTAGTCTCGATTTTCAAAAACCATTTGTTAAACAATTAAAAAATTATCCAAATTGGCAATTTGCAGATAGCAGCAATATTAACTTATTGGAAACAGTACAAAATGTCAAAGCGACAATGTTAATTGGTGTATGCGCACAAGGCGGAATTTTTACTCGCGATGTGATTGATGCATTAAGCCAAAATTGCCCACGCCCGATTGTGTTCCCTTTATCTAACCCAACTGAAAAAGCGGAAGCAAACCCACATGATGTGTTAGATTGGACTGATGGTAAAGCGATTGTTGGTACTGGAACTGCTTTTCCGTTATACGATACAGGCTCTGGTCTACGCCGAATTGATCAGGTTAATAATTCCTACATCTTCCCAGGAATTGGTTTGGGCGTTCGTGCAGTAAATGCGCGAAGAGTTACTGATCGGATGTTTCTAATTGCAGCTAAAGCATTGGCAGAAATTTCTCCATCCAAGAATGACCCACAAGCCAATTTACTCCCACCATTAAAAGAAGTGCGTGCGGTTTCTCGCCATATTGCGCAAGCTGTTGCAAAAGAAGCGGTTGCGGCTAAATTAACTAGCTATGAATCTTTGGATGAAAAAACTATTAATTATCTGATTGATGAATATATGTGGGCACCTGTTTATTTACCATACCGTAAAAAAGCGTAGTTACATCATTCATTAGATAAAAAAGAGATGTGTTAATTGATGCATCTCTTTTTTATTGTATAATTTGTTATTCACTAAACTATAACTTGTTTTTGGAGCAACCATCAATGATAAAAAAAAGTGGCGCTTGTATTGCTGCCATATTCGCAACAGCAGTGCTTTCCTTGTCTGCATGTGGAGGAAGCTCAAGTAGCAGTAGCAATTCATCAACTGTAACCTATTCTCTAGTTAGTGTGGATAATCCTGGTAACGCAAGTGATCCAGCCACTGATTTTGGCAGTGTTGCATATACATATCAAATTGGTAAATACGATGTTACCATCGGACAATACACTGTATTTCTTAATGCAGTAGCAAAAACCGACACTTATGAGCTTTATAATCCTAATATGGGAACGGATCTAAATTCCGCTGGAATCACTCGTACAGGCTCTCCTGGTAATTACAGCTATAACGTAATGATAAATAGTGGTAGCAGCGCTAACCGCCCGATCACCTATGTGACCTGGTTAGATGCAGCACGTTTTGCCAACTGGATGGCAAATGGTCAACCTACTGGTGCGCAAAATAGTACCACAACCGAAAATGGGGCATATAATTTAAATGGCGCAATGGATGGTAATGCGGTTGTCAAGAACTCAATAAATCCAAATACAGGCAAAGTTCCAAGTTATTATATCCCCACTTATAATGAGTGGTACAAGGCAGCCTTTTACAGCCCGCAAAAGAACAACGGTGTAGGTGGCTATTATATGTACGCAACTGAGAGCGATACTGCCCCTGGAAATACTATAGGCAGTGCTCCCAATCAAGCTAATTATTTTCTATCAACATTATTTAGCGTGACTCAAAGCCCAGATTATCTTTATGCAGCACAAAACTACCTGACTGATGTTGGTGCATTTAGCGGCAGTGCTAGCTATTATGGTACATTTGACCAAGATGGGAATGTCTACCAATGGAATGATTTGGACGGAGCTCCAGTGCCTTATCGTGGTTTAGCTGGCGGATATTGGTTTTCTGCATCAAGCACTTTGCAGCCTTTAACTTATAATACCAATGCAATCAATGCTACTGACAATGGTACGGGATTCCGTTTGGCAGCCCCAGCAGCAATTAACTAGTATAAAAGAGGTTATTAAATGAAAAAAATATGTAAATTGGCTTTAGCTTCTATAGTGTTAGTAATATCTGCAGCACCTGTTTATGCTACAGCGACTATTAACTATGAATTAGTGACGGTAACAAACCCAAATAATATTAATGACAAAACAGGTTTTGGCGCGGTCGATCATGTTTATCAAATTGGTAAGTATGAGGTTACAATTGGTCAGTATACTACATTTCTGAATGCAATAGCACACGAATCAGATCCATATATGCTCTGGAATAAATCAATGATGAGTGCAAATGTACAGGGAATTAACCGAACTGGATCAGCGGGTAATTATTCATATAGTGTAATGCAGGCTAGTACAACTGGAACCAGTAGCGAGAGCATGCCAATTACTGGCGTATCTTGGTTTAGTGCGGCACGTTTTGCCAACTGGATGGCAAATGGTCAACCAGCAGGAGTGGAAGACAGCACCACTACTGAAAATGGAACATACAATCTCAATGGTGCTACCAGCGGTACTGCAGTTGCCAAAAACACCATCAATCCGAATACTGGAGCTGCACCAACTTTCTACATCCCTTCGGAAAATGAATGGTATAAAGCAGCTTATTATAATGGTGCCGGAACATATTACTCATTTGCAACACAAAACAATACTTTACCTGGCAATAACGTCAACAGCACATCATCCAATCAAGCCAACTATTTAGATGATGCAGGCAATGGCTACTCAGTATCCCAATCACCAGCGCTAAGCCTAACTCAAACTTATCTAACTAATGTCGGCGCATTCGTTAATAGTACAAGTCACTACGGGACTTTTGACCAAACTGGCAATGTTTGGGAGTGGAATGATCTTGATGGCAAATCATCCAAATTACGAGGTCTAAAAGGAGCGGCATGGACATCTACACCGCCATATTTACAATCTTCATATCGGCTTATTACCGTACCAGCTAGTATCAGCGTGAATGTTGGAATGCGTCTTGCGCATACTTATCCATAGGGTTTCTTAGCGTAATAGCTCATCTTTTACTACTCGGGAAGATTAAAAATCTTCCCGAGTAGTAAATAAATCGTAGGATAAGAATAAAATAATTCTGCCTGCTATCTTGCTGAATAATTTCAAGCACATTGGTATTATTGCTATGTAACAAGAAAAAATTTGGATAAAATCGCTTCACAGTAAATATTACTGATGATATCCTGAATAAAAAACACTACAATTCAATTATTACACCGTTAAATGCAGTAATAATTATCTCAAAATAAAATCAATTTGTATATCTCGTAACTATTAATGCAATTTATAATTTATCAGCTCAATCTGTTATATAGTTACCCCATCATTTATTGAGCGAAATATGTTAAAGTCTATGACTCCTAA
>DAORIZ010000038.1:0-27818 GCA_035438765.1 Burkholderiales bacterium
AGGTGTGTATACAGTAGAACAACTATTCAATATAAAAAATTTAAAAATTCCAGAGTATCAACGTCCATATAAGTGGACAATTAAAAATATTTCTCAGCTTATGACAGATATCTGTAAAGGATATGAAAACGATGTTTCAGCATATAGACTTGGGACCGTTGTTTTCCATAATGATAAAAATGAATTAAATATAGTTGATGGACAGCAGCGAATGATTACGCTGTTGCTAATTTTAAAAGCATTAATTGACAATAATAATACTAGCAAAGGCAATGAATTAGGAACCTTAGTTGATAATTTTCAACCTACATTTACGCAAGATATCTCAAAAGAAAATATTTATGAAAACTACAATTATCTAAAACAAGCAACCCAAAATTTTTCTCCACGTGAAATTGAGTTCTTGTTGAATAGATGCGAGGTGGTCTATTTTATATTAGGCGATTTGTCTGAAGCCTTTCAGTTTTTTGATTCGCAGAATTCTCGTGGCAAAGACTTGGAGCCACATGATTTATTGAAAGCTTATCATTTACGTGAAATGGCAGATGATGAATTACCCGAGCAAGCTAAAATTATTGATGATTGGGAAGAGTCGGATGAAAATGATGATAGTGGAGAAAATAAATTATCGTTTTTGTTCAGCGATGTTTTATTTCGGATTAAGAATTGGAGTATGTTACGTTCTGCACGCAATTTTAGCAAAAATGATATTAGCTTATTTAAGGGCTTAAATCTTGCCAAACACTATTACCCGCACAGCGAACGTCTTCGAATGATTAATTTTGTAGTTAATGAGGTTAAACACTATCACAAAGTTGATTATCCATTTCAGCTAAGTGAACCAGTTATTAATGGCAAGAATTTTTTTGAGATGATAAAACACTATAATCGCTTATATAATAATTATCGACAATTCACTAATTCAACGTCAGAAAGTAATGTTTACGCGCTGTTTGATGATTGTACACAATTACACCTTAATAATTTAAGTCTAAGTATATTTAAGTCCTTAAATGACTCACCAAACCGTAATCGCACAGGTGATCAATATATACGGATGATGTTTAATTGTGCATTATTGTTTTATTTCGATAAATTTGGTATCTCTGATATGAACCACGCCATCGAAAGGTTATTTGCTTGGGCTTATTCTTTGCGGATGCATCTGCAAGCGGTTCGGCTAGCTTCAATTGACAATTATGCAATTGGACAATATGAAGGACTTAATCATGGTATTCAAGTTTTTTCAATTATCAAAAATGCGCTGCACCCAAATGAGGTTTTAAATGAGTTGCAAAAATTAAATGTCCCAAGACTAGTAAACAAAGATGATGCGCTTAACAAAGCGTTAACTAAAATATTCGGAGCTATAAGACAATGATTAACAATAGTAATGATGTAAAAGAACTAACAATAGAAGATCTTTTTAATGGTACTGACCATTATTTGATTCCTCCATATCAGAGAAATTACGCTTGGCGTGAACCAGAGATCGGTCAATTGATTCAGGATATAATCGATCAGAGCAAATCAAGCGCTGAAAAGAACTACTATATCGGGACATTGGTAACCTATCGTCGTAGTGATTGTAAGTATGAAGTAATTGATGGTCAGCAACGTCTGACTACGCTAAGTTTGCTGATGATAGTATTACATCATGATCGTGATAAAAAATATCAAGATGCTCTTACCAAATGCAGTCTCAAGAATAATCAAAAATTGATTTTAGAATTTGCAAGTCGAAGAAAGTCCACTGACACGTTGCTAGCATTGTCCAGCAATAGTGAATCCAATACAAAATGTGGTTTAAAAAGTGGTTATGACATTTGCGAAAGAGTTCTGAGTCAACGCTTAAAAGACTCTGTAATTGAAATAGAAGCATTTGTCAAATTTCTATTAAAGAACGTTAATATAATTCGGGTTATTGTACCAAAGGATACCGATTTAAATCATTACTTTGAGATAATGAATAATCGCGGTGAACAGCTAGAAAAACATGAAATCCTTAAAGCTAGATTTATGGAGAAGCTTACATGCACCAGAGATAAATCTACCTTTGCCAAAATTTGGGACGCGTGTGCCAATATGGATAGATATTTACAATATGAATTTTCTGTAAAAGGACCTAACAATGAGCGGAACAAAATTTTTGGTGATGATTGGAGTAGACTTGCTTGTACTGATTTTGATCAGGTTAAGCATGCTTTAAGTGAATCTGAAAATACGACTGCTGGCACTAAGTTCACCATTAATAACATAATTACTAAAAATGATAGTAAGAATTCAACTAATTCAGATAAAGATAATCTTGCTTCAGAACGTTTCAGTTCGGTGGTTAATTTCCCTAATTTTTTATTACATGCATTGAGGATATTTGTAAAAACTAGCTCTAGCACTGAGGATGGCGATGCTAAGTTGATGAGTGAAATCCCTTTGGATGATAAACGTTTATTAGATTCGTTTGATGTAGTATTTTTTAAAAGTACTGTATTAGATATTCATAATCTACAAAATTTTGTCAAAAATTTTGCTCATACCTTATTACGTTGCAAATTTTTATTTGACAAATATATTATCAAGCGTGAGGTTAAAGATAGTGGTGTAGATGGTTGGGAACTTAAATCTTTAATGAATATCTCAAGCTCTGCAAGATATAATAATACATTTAGTGAAAAAAATAATGAGACTTCTGAAGATGATTCCCCAGAACAGCGTAATATAATTTTACTGCTTTCAATGTTTCATGTGTCCGCTCCGGCAATGCTTTATAAATATTGGCTGAATGGTGCGTTATATTATTTGCTGACCAATAGCAAAAATTGTAATGACATAAATCCTACAGATTATAAAGACTACTTACAGTCATTGGCTAGAAAATTTGTTTTTGGCAGATACTTGACTTATAATCCAGATAATTATGACAATATGATTTATCAGACGACAGCAGATAGACCTCATTTTAATGAAAAAGTTAGCGATGATTTACTTCAATATGACAATATAAAAAATAATCTAGTCTTTAATTATTTGGATTATCTGTTATGCACCAGTGGTGATGAAAACATACTCAATATATGCCCCGGAAATGAAGTTAGTCTTGATGAAAAGTATGAAATAAAGAACTATCAAGAGGTTAAGAAGAAATTTATTTTTACTTTTCGTAGCTCAGTTGAGCATTATTATTCGCAAAAGCCAAATGAAGAAACAGGGGAAAAGGTTATTGACGAAAAACTCCTACACTGCTTTGGAAATTTATGTTTGATTGCTCATGAACAAAATTCAAGCCTAAATAATAATGGTACCAAATCCAAAAAAGATAGATATAATAAAAAGCATTTAACAGACAAAAAACCAGATAGTATGAAACAATACCTGATGATGTCGTATAGTAAGTGGGATAAGGATAGTATTACTGATCATCATGAAAAAATGATTAATATACTAAAAAGCGATTTAATGATTCCTCATGATGAATAAGCGTTAAAATGAAGAGTTCTGGAAAATTAATCTAGGGTCAAATTTGTAGCTTAAAGATTTTCTTTCGAGCAATGGTTCTTATGTTAACCAATTCATTTGCCAAACCAATTGAAATAGTTGGTGTCACTAGATTAATGGCTAGATTTGATTATTTTAGCGGCAATAGAGCACCTCAAGCCGACAATAATTTTCTCACTGCGTGGGTTATTTATGCTGACAAACATAACTAAAAAAGTTGAATCAAATTAAACAATTTATTCAATCCAATCGGGTGGCGATTCAACGGCACTGGAGTCGTGAAACAGATTCAATTGGTTTATTCGAAGAGCTAATTGACTTAAATGGAGTACCATTTATTATTCGCTCTAAAAATGAATCAAGATAAGGAGTTATGGCTAAATGTTAAGAGTAATTAAAAATAAGATACATCTACTGTATAATAAAATTATGCCTATGAAATCCGCTCTTTATAAAGGGGCATTTCCAGAACTTAGACAAAATATGTATTCACTTAGTAGGTCTAAATTATTAACTCAATCTCGAAAAATAAGGAGGATCAGTCCATATTTAGTTAAAGAAATGACAAAATGCGGATTATTACCACATTACTCACACTTAGCTAATTGTGGTTTTCGCTTGGTTATGCTTATTGAGCGTGCGCATTGTTCAAAAAATGACTGGTATTTTAAGAACGGTGATGCTTTTATAATTTACCGTCAGGTTAGAGGTAAATCAAACAAGCAATTTATTCTACGTAAAAGAAATACTGCTGCTAAAGTGATTGATATAAATTTTGCTGGCGAATTATTAAATTCAATTAATGCTAAATCTGTACTTAATCATTGTTATAATTTACTTATGTTTAAAGGTAATGTAGTTTATTGTTTTAAACAAATCAATGAGATAATTGCTGAACATGGATATGTTTTTATTGGCAATGGCGATAATTACGCTGAGTCTTTATATCATAAGGGAAATGTTTATATCATGTTATCTCCCCATGGCTATTTTACCTTATGTTTGGGAAAAATTCCTTATTGTGCTAATTGCGAACATTTTCATAAGCAGGAAAATTCAATTATGATTGAGATAGGGATTAACTATGGTTCTACTTTGCCAGAGTTTATTGAAATTATCAAGTGGCTTGAATCTCTTGAATTTTTTATTGATTTATAATTGCTCATGATACTAAAATTATCTCTTCAGAAATTTATTTAGAATTCCAAATTTTGTTTTTACCTACGTCATAAGCTATACTCTGTTAAAATTTTGACTTAATAATAACGAGGAGCGGTGATGAGCGAATGTTTCTTTTGCCTGAATAGTGGCGGTCAAGTTCTATATAACTGTGATGCATATCGAATTATTTTGGTTGATGATAGCGATTATCCTGGATACTTACGAGTGGTGTTAAATCGTCACCTCAAAGAGCTCACCGATTTAAGCTTTGATGAAAATATAACTTTATACCAAGCGGTAATTAAGTGTGAGCAAATTTTGCGCCAAACTCTCAGTCCAGAAAAAATTAATATTGCCAGCTTTGGTAATGTTACTCCACATATTCACTGGCATGTAATTCCTCGTTTCAGCGATGATAAACACTTTCCTAATCCTACTTGGGGTGAAATTACTCATTCTGACTATCAACCAGCTTCTGAATTAATCAGCGCGGCGGCGAATTTACGCGATAATTTTAAGACCTTATTTTTGGCGTTGTAAACTATATGCATGACTTTGTTCATTTACGTATCCATAGTGAATTTTCAGTTACCGAAGGTATTCTGAGGATTAAAAATTTAATTAAACTGGCAGATGCCAATCAGATGCCAGCGTTAGCTTTAACTGACCACCATAATATGTTTGGCTTGGTAAAATTTTATAAGCTTTGCCGCGAAAAAGGTATTAAGCCAATTATTGGTAGTGAGGTTAATGTACAAGGTAAGGATTTTAATTACCAGTTAATTTTGCTAGCTAAGAATTTAGCTGGTTATCGGCAAATTTGTGACTGGATTAGTCGTTCTTATGTGCAAAATAAGATTTTGGATGTACCACATATCAAAGAAGAATGGCTGCAAGAACTACCGCAAAATGATGTCGTGCTGCTCTCAGGCGGTGCATTTGGTGATTTAGCCGAATTTATCAAACAGCGCAATTATGCAGCTGCCAAAGCACAGGTTTTGCGGTGGAAAGAAATTTTTGCGGATGACTATTTTATTGAGTTGCAACGAACTGAAAAACATTATGATGATGATTTTTTTAAAGCCTGTTTAGAATTAGCTACAGAGTGTTCAGTAGCAGTAGTAGCAACGCACCCAGTTCAATTTGCGGCAGCTGAAGATTATTTAGCGCATGAAGTACGGGTATGTGTTGCCGATGGGGCAATGCTTGATGATGGTAATCGCCAGTCTAAATATGGTTCTGATCAGTATTTCAAGTCCATGCAAGAGATGGGTGAGTTATTTAGTGATTTACCAACTGCGCTACATAATAGTGTGGAAATTGCCAAAAAATGTAATTTAGAAATTACTTTGGGCAAATATTTCCTTCCCGATTTTGCAACGCCAGACAATCAACCGCTAGAGGAATATCTTTCTTTGTTATCCAATCAAGGTCTAGAGCAGCGGATGAAGGAGCTGTTCCCCGATGAAAATACCAGAACGGAAAATTATCCCACTTATCAAGCGCGTTTGGAGCTGGAAATTGAAACCATTATTCAAATGGGGTTTGCTGGTTACTTCTTAATTGTCTCTGATTTCATTATTTGGGCAAAACAAAATGGTGTCCCAGTTGGTCCTGGACGTGGTTCTGGTGCTGGTTCATTAGTTGCATTCTCTTTGGGAATTACTGATATTGACCCACTACGTTATAGCTTACTCTTTGAGCGTTTCTTAAATCCTGAGCGGGTATCGATGCCCGATTTTGATATTGATTTTTGTCAGGAAAAACGCGAAAGAGTTATTCATTATGTACAAGATAAATATGGAGCAGATGCGGTAGCGCAGATTGCCACTTTTGGCACGATGTCTTCCAAAGCGGTGATTAAAGATGTTGGGCGAGTTTTAGGCTTACCATATGGATTGTGTGATTCAATTTCAAAACTTATCGAAAATACGCCCGCTAAAAGCTATGGTTTAATTGACGCATTGACTCAATTTCCAGAATTAAAACAACGAATTGATAATGCCGATGATGAAGTACGTCGGCTATGGGAAATGTCCTTGCAACTGGAAGATTTAACCCGTAACGTTGGTAAACATGCGGCTGGGGTATTGATTGCGCCGAGTAAATTATCTGATTTTTGCCCACTTTATTTAGCCGACGGTATGCAAACTTCTCAGCTAGACAAAGATGATGTTGAGGCAATCGGTTTAGTTAAGTTTGACTTTTTGGGGTTACGTAATTTAACCATCATCCAAGAAGCTGTCGAAAATATTGCCAAATTACATCAGGTTGATTTGCATTTATCCAATTCTGAATTTAACGATCCTAAAGTTTATGAGCTCTTACAAGCTGGGAATACTACCGCAGTGTTCCAGCTAGAGTCGCAGGGAATGAAACGGTTGTTGGTTAAACTAGAACCAAGCCGTTTTGAAGATATTATTGCGGTATTAGCGCTCTATCGTCCAGGCCCACTTGGCTCGGGAATGGTCGACGATTTTGTCAAACGTAAAAAAGGTGAAGCTGAAATTGATTATTTTCATCCTGACTTACGCGAAAGCTTAGACCCAACCTATGGGGTGATTGTTTACCAAGAGCAAGTGATGCAAATATCGCAGATTATTGGCGGTTATACTCTGGGTGGTGCTGATTTACTGCGTCGGGCAATGGGGAAAAAGAAAAAAGAAGAGATGGATGAACATCGTGCGATCTTCACTTCTGGTGCAGCTAAAAAAGGCTATGATACAGCACTGGCGGAAAAACTGTTTGATTTAATGGCAATGTTTGCCGAGTACGGCTTTAATAAATCGCATACTGCAGCTTATGCGGTGGTGTCTTACCATACTGCACTGCTTAAAGCTTATTATCCCGCCTGTTTTATGGCAGCTACGCTGTCTTCAGAGTTGGATAAAACTGATAAATTATATGAATTTTATCAAGATTGCAAAGATAATAATCTACAAATTTTACCGCCAGATATTAATCATTCTTTTTATCGTTTTACACCAGTTGCAATTCAACATAATGGTGCAACTACTTATGCTATTCGCTATGCGCTGGGGGCGGTTAAGGGTTTGGGGCAGAATGTAGTTGATATTATGGTTGCTGAACGTGAGAAAAACGGTCATTTCCAAAGTATTATTGATTTTTGTCGTCGGGTCGATAAAAAAGTTATTAATAAACGCACCCTTGAAAATTTAATTAAAGCAGGCTGTTTTGATTCATTGGAAGCTAATCGTGCTAAATTATTCAATAATCTTGGTAAGATTGTTGACTTCATTGATCAAGAGCGGATGAATGAAAATCAAGGTTCATTGTTTGATATTTTTGCTGGTGAAGAAGATCAACAGGCACTCCATGAGGTTGAACTAGATGATTATCCTGCCTTTACCCTCAAAGAACAGCTAACGCTAGAGAAGCAAGCAATTGGTTATTACCTGACTGGTAGTTTATTTGATGAATATCAGGATGTTGTGAAAAAATTGGAAGTTTATCCTTTGGCTAAATTTAACACCGAAGATGAGGATATTCAGGAAATCATCAATGCCAAATATGCCAAACTCAAGCCCAAAGTATTAATCGGTGGAATCATTAATTATATGGGTTCACGTCCAACCAAAAAAGGTGGCAAAATTGCTTTTATTCGGATTGAAGATGCCAGCGGTGAACTGGAGTTTGTGGTATTTAATGATGATTATGAGCGTTTTAAGCATCTCTTTAAAATCGATGAGCTGATTTTTGTTGAGGGTGAAGTAATTTACGACTCTTTCAGAAATGAAGTTAAAGTCAATGCAAATAAAATTCTGCTTCTTGATGAGGTTTTGAATGAGAAAATTAGCCAGCTTGATTTGGATTTAAAATCTGAAGCGGATTGGGGAAAATTAAAACCAATTCTGAATTTGAATAGTGATGCTAATGCATCTGTGCGGATTAACTATGCAAATTTACACGCTCGTTGCATTTTGCGACTAGGCGAGAGTGCGAAATTCAGCCCAACTTTTGATGCATTAGAACAATTATCTGCGATAGTTGGAAAAACCCACTGGAGGTTAGGGCTAAATAAGGTATAATAACAACTTATTCTGCTCTTGATATTTCGAGTATGTTATTTTTTATTGATTTAGGTTATTGAATGCAGCAAACAATTAATGTAGTTATTCTAGCAGCTGGCGCGGGTAAACGAATGAACTCTAGCCTGCCAAAAGTTCTTCAGCCTCTTAGTGGCAAACCAATGTTACATCATGTAATTGATAGTGCACAACAATTAAATCCGAGTAAATTAGTTATCGTTTATGGTCATGGCGGTGATCAAGTTCATTCATCTGTTGAACAAAATTATTCAGATAACGAAATTATTTGGGCTTTACAAGCTGAACAACTTGGTACAGGGCATGCTTTAAAGTGTGCGTTGCCACATTTAGATAACGATGGTTTGACCTTGGTATTATACGGTGATGTGCCATTAATTGAGCTTTCAACACTGGATAAAATGATTGCTAAATATCAGGATAATGTGGTGATGCTTACTGACGAAGTTGAGAATCCTACTGGTTACGGCCGTGTTGTGCGTAATCCTGAGTTTAGGATTACCAATATTGTTGAAGAAAAAGATGCAAGCCAAAGTGAGCGTGCTATTCGCGAAATTAATACTGGATTTTATGTTCTGCCAAATCAATATCTTGCTAACTGGTTGGGTAAATTGTCTAATAATAATAATCAGGGCGAGTACTATCTGACAGATGTAATTGCTTTAGCGCATGATCAGGAAGTTGAAATTGACTATTTACTTGCACCACATCATTATGAAGTGATGGGAGTTAATGATAAGCTTCAATTAGAGCAGTTAGAACGAATTTATCAACTAAACCAAGCTAACGAGATACTTAAATCAGGTGTGACTTTAGCTGACAAGCATCGCATTGATCTTCGTGGCACACTTAGCGCAGGTAAAGATTGTGCTATTGATGTTAATTGCGTCTTTGAAGGCTCTGTTAGTTTAGGTAATAATGTTAAAATTGGTGCGGGATGTTTGCTCAAAGATGTAACTATTGCAGATAATGTTACAATTAAACCTTATTCGATTTTGGAAGACGCTACAATTGCCAGCGGTGCGCAAATAGGTCCATATGCGAGACTTCGCCCTGGTACCGTTTTGGCAGAAGATACTCATATCGGTAATTTTGTCGAAATTAAAAAAAGCACAATCGGCATTGGCTCAAAAGTAAATCACCTGACATATATTGGCGACGCAGAGATTGGCAGTAAAGTAAATATTGGTGCAGGAAGTGTTACCTGCAATTATGACGGTGTGAATAAATTTAAGACCATAATTGGTAATAATGTTTTTATTGGATCTGGCACAATGATGGTCGCGCCAGTGCAAATTAATGACGGTAGTTTGATCGGGGCTGGTTCAGTGATAACGAAAGATACACCAGCAAATGAATTAACCTTAGCACGAGCAGAGCAGGTCACTGTTAGTGGCTGGCTTAACAGAAATAAACAATAGGAGTAGGTATGCGGATTAAGAATTTAACTTGTTTGGTGGCTCTGGCGTCAGCTCTGGGTGGTTGTGGTTTATTCGGACCGACCTATTCTCAACCAAATACGAATGATCCAAAGAGTTTTCCAAGCCGCGATACTCTAGCAGTTACCGAAAGTGCCAATTTACCAGCAATGGCGTGGTGGAAGTCATTTAAAGATCCAGTTTTGGATAATTTGATCGAGAGCGCTCTTAAAAATAATAATAACATCCAAAATGCGATTGGTAATATTGTAGCAGCTCAAGGTCAGTTGCGTTCTGTTCAATTTGCGTGGATTCCAACTGGTAGTGCGACAGGTTCATATTCTAATAAGTCATTTATTGGTGAAGGATATAATTTTGCTGGTTTACCAAGTTACTCATTAAATGTGTTCCAACAAATTCGTTCACAACAATACGCTGAAGCTAATTATCAAGCGGTCCGTGCAGCAAAAGACACCGTGCGGTTGAGTGTAATTAGTCAAGTTGCAACAGGATACTTTACCTTGCTAGGTCAAGATTATCAATTACAACTACAAGAGCAATTGGTAAGAGATCTAAAAGCATTGTTAGATTTCTCTAAAGTAGAATACAAAGAAGGCTTATTGTCTCTGTACCAAGTACAATCATATGAAAAAGACTATGATTCAGCATTGGCACAAGTTCCAATTATCAAAAATAATATTGTCGCGTCACGTAATGCATTACGCGTACTCTTGAATGAAAATCCGGGTGATATTACCCGTGGTCTTAAATTCATGCAAATTAACAGCTATGGAATTATTCCAACCAATTTACCTTCAACGGTGTTGCGTAATCGTCCAGATGTACAGCAAGCAGAGCAACAGTTAATTGCAGCTAATGCGAATATTGGAGTTGCGACTTCTATGTTCTTCCCAACGATTAGTTTGACTGGTCAAGGTGGTACGGCAGCTAGCTCACTGAGTGGTTTATTTGGCGCGAATACTGATTATTGGGTGCAAAATGCGGCAGTTACTATGCCAATTCTTAATTTTGGTATTTATGGTCAGATTGAAGCGGCTAAAGGTCAATACTATGCTGCATACTATAATTATCTACAAATTGTCCGTTCAGCTTTCGCGGCAGTAGATAATGATTTATCAGCACACGATCAATTGACAGTGAGCATGGATACGCAAATTAAAGCTTATAACGCCACTAAACTTGGGTATACCTTGGCGGAGTCAAGCTTTGTTGGCGGTTTATACAGCAAACCTGAATTATTACAAAATGCAGTAACAATGGACCAAGCTGCATTGGTAGTACAACAAAGTAAATTACAGCAATTAGGTACGATAGTTCAGTTGTATCAGGATCTTGGTGGCGGCTACGCTTACAAAAATTATGAAAGTACCATCAAATTTGGTGATGGTCATGATTGGGATTGATAAAGGATAACTAAATGCAAAATCGTATAGCAGGTAAAACTGTATTGATTACTGGTGCAAGCTCTGGAATAGGTAGAGCTTGTGCCATTGAATTTGCCAAAATGGGTGCTAATTTGATTCTTGCTGCACGACGCGTTGATCGTCTGGAGGAGTTGAAGGATGAGTTAATTGCAGAGCATTCAATTAAAGCGTTTGTAATAGGTATGGACGTTACTAATTCCAAGCAGGTTGCAACTGCACTTGGGCATTTACCTGATGCGATTGAGTACATTGATATTTTGGTAAATAATGCTGGTCTGGCGCTGGGTTTAGATTTTTTTGTTGAAGATGATGTAACTAACTGGGAAACGATGATTGATACTAATATCAAAGGTTTCTTAGCTGTTTTACGCATTATTGCTAAAAAAATGGTTAAGCAGGGATTTGGTCATATTATCAATATTGGTTCCGTTGCGGGCGTTGAATCGTATGCTAAAGGCGGTGTTTATTGTGCTACTAAGCATGCAGTGCATGCAATCAGTCAAAGTTTGCGTGAAGAGATGGTTGAGCACGGGATTAAAGTCAGCGAGATTTTACCGGGTGCCGTGAATACCGAATTTAGTCAGGTGCGTTTTCATGGTGATAAGTCACGTGCTGATTCAGTATATCAAGGTTTTGAGCCGTTGCAAGCCAGTGATGTTGCTGAATTGATAGTCTATAATGCTAATTTGCCGAAACATGTGAATTTAGCTGAAAGTTTAATTTTAGCTGGAGCACAGTCGCGAGCGACTAAAATCCACCGGCAAGTATAACTATTGTTTTTTAGTTTGAGAAGATTTTTATCGTAACAGGCGGTTTGAATACTGCCTGTTTTTTGTGTTTTTTAGAAATGAGTAAATATGGCTCTGTTGGAGTTTCTTTCTGCAGTGTTGTTGATACTTAATCCGCGTTATTTTGTTTAATTTTGAACAAAAATAATGCACGCTCAGAAAGGAAAGTATAAATGAGTAGTTTTAATGATTTTAATTTAAGTGAAGAAATGGTTGCCGCCTTGGCAGAAAAAGGTTTTACCAGTCCTAGTCCCATTCAAGCATTAGTTATCCCTGAATTTTTACGTGAAAAAGCCAATATTATTGGACAAGCACAAACCGGTACTGGTAAAACAGCGGCGTTTTCGATTCCTATTATTGAGAGCATTACTAAAGATGGCTCAATTAAAGCGGTAGTTTTAACGCCAACGCGTGAATTAGCTATTCAAGTGTGTGAAGAAATGTATTCTTTGATCGGTAAACGTGATTTGCGTGTTTCTGCGGTTTATGGCGGTGCATCAATTGAGCAACAAGTACGTAATGTGCGTAAAGGTAGCGATATTATTGTTGGTACTCCTGGACGGATTATGGATTTGATGGAGCGCAAAGTTTTAAATTTCAATAATTTAGAATTTTTTGTGTTAGATGAAGCTGATGAAATGTTGAATATGGGATTTGTTGAAGATATTGAACACATCTTACAAACAACCAATCAAGAGAAAAATATGTTATTTTTCTCGGCTACTATGCCTAGTTCAATTTTGCAAATTGCCAAAAAATACATGGGTAAATTCAAAACGTTGAAAGTAGAAAATAAAGAATTAACCACTAAACTTACCGAACAAATTTATTTTGAAGTTCGTGAAGGTGATAAATTTGAAGCGCTATGCAGAGTTTTAGATTTTGAACAAGATTTTTATGGAATTATTTTTTGTCGTACTAAACTTGAAGTAGATGAAGTTACCAAGCATTTAAAGAGTCGTAGCTATGCTGCAGACTGTTTGCATGGGGATATTACGCAGTCACAACGTACAAAAACCTTGGCAGAATTTAAAGATAAGCTTGTCAATATCTTGGTTGCAACTGACGTAGCGGCGCGTGGAATAGATGTTAATAATTTGACTCATGTAATTAATTACTCTATGCCTCAAGAAGCTGAATCATACGTACATCGGATCGGACGTACCGGTCGTGCGGGTCAAAAAGGTATTGCAATTACTTTTGTGACACCACGAGAAATGTCACGTTTAGGGATGATTAAAAAGGTTGCTAAAGCGGATATTAAAAAGCAAGAAGTTCCGCAAATTAAAGACATTATTAAAGCCAAAGAAGAGTATTTGCAAGCTTGTTTAGGTGAGATTATTGCTGAGAGTGATTTCAAAAGCTATAATGCACTGGCTAGCCGTATCTTGGGTGATAATGATCCACAAGCTGTTATTGCAGCATTGTTACGTCATCAATATCAAGATGAGTTCTTAGAAGAAAGCTATGCTAAAATTGAACAAAGTCGTAGTGCAGTATCAGGTGATAATGTAAAATTATTTGTAGCATTAGGTAAAATTGATGGTATGAATCCACGTGCGCTATTGGATGTATTGCACCAAAGTTGCAAAACGCCGGGACGTAAAGTGCGAGATATTCGTATTTTAGAGAAATTCTCATTTATTACGGTTCCATTGGATGAAGCAGAAATTATTATGCGTAAATTAAACCAAAAAAATAAAAAAATGGTTGAAGTTGCTAAAAGTTAAGCTTGACTGATTTAAAATGAGAATAAGCATAGGGTGGTATCCCTATGCTTATTCTCATTTTATGCGCTAAATATGGTAAAATACACGATTAATTTCGACTAAATTGAAAAGGTTACGCATGAACAATGATCTGACGACTTTGATTCCTTCATTTGCCCGTGAAGTTGTAAATATCAACATTGAAGAGGAAATGAAGCAATCGTATATCGAATATGCCATGAGTGTAATTGTCGGACGGGCACTGCCTGATGTCCGCGACGGATTAAAACCGGTACATCGCCGGGTATTATTTGCAATGCATGAATTATCTAATGATTGGAATAAACCTTATAAAAAATCAGCGCGTATTGTCGGGGATGTAATCGGTAAGTACCATCCACATGGTGATATTGCCGTTTATGATACGATTGTTCGGATGGCTCAGGATTTTTCACTCCGCTACATGTTAGTGGATGGACAAGGGAATTTTGGTTCCGTCGATGGTGATTCACCAGCAGCGATGCGTTATACCGAGATTCGGATGTCTAAAATTGCGCATGAAATGATTGCTGATATAGATAAAGAAACGGTCAATTTTGGTCCAAATTATGATGGTTCTGAGCATGAGCCATTAGTAATGCCAACACGAATTCCTAATTTATTGATTAATGGTACTACTGGGATTGCGGTCGGAATGGCAACTAATATGCCACCGCACAATCTAAGCGAAGTAGTTGATGCTTGTTCCGCTTTGTTGGATAATCCAGAGATAACTTTGGATGAATTAATTGAAATTATTCCCGCTCCAGATTTCCCAACGGCAGGGATTATCTTTGGAATTAAAGATATTCATCAAGGCTATAAAACTGGACGTGGTCGGGTAGTGATGCGCGCACGGACGCATTTTGAAGATATCGGTAAAGATCGTCAAGCGATTATTATTGATGAATTACCGTACCAGGTAAATAAAGCTAAACTATGTGAACGTATTGGTGAATTAGTAAAAGAAAAAATTATTGAAGGTATCAGCGAAATCCGTGATGAATCAGATAAGTCAGGGATGCGAGTGGCGATTGAATTGCGTCGTGGTGAAAATGCCAGCGTAATTTTAAATAATCTCTACAAAATGACCCAAATGCAGGATAGCTTTGGAATTAATATGGTAGCATTGGTTAATAATCAACCACGATTACTAAATCTTAAATCAATCTTAGAAGAATTTATCTATCACCGTCGTGAAGTAGTTACGCGTCGTACCGTGTTTGAATTACGCAAAGCCAAAGAACGTGGTCATACTTTAGAAGGCTTGGCAGTTGCATTAGCCAATGTTGATGAAATGATTGCGATTATAAAAACTTCAATGACGCGCCCAGAAGCCAAAACCCGCTTAATGGAACGTAGCTGGGAATCAAGCTTAGTTTTAGCGATGATGGAACGTGTTGATGTGGTGCAGGTTCGTCCGGATAATCTTGAGCCTCAGTTTGGTTTACACGGTAAAGAATATTTCTTATCTGACGCACAATCACAAGCAATTTTAGAAATGCAATTGCAACGTTTGACTGGTTTAGAGCAAGAGAAAATTACCAAAGAATATCAAGATGTAATGGATACGATTGTTGATTTATTGGATATTTTAAATACACCTAAACGAGTTAATCTAATTATTGCCGATGAGCTTGCTGCAATTAAACAGCAGTTTGGTGATAAACGTCGTTCTGAGATTCAATATGATTCTGCTGATATCGATATGGAAGATTTAATTAAGCCTCGTGATATGGTTGTTACATTGTCTAAAGAAGGTTATGTTAAAACTCAGGCAGTAGAGGAATATCGTACCCAGAAACGTGGTGGTCGTGGTAAAACTGCAGCGTCGACTCGTGAAGATGATTTTATCCAAAATCTATTCATTGCTCATACGCATGATTATGTGCTGTGCTTCTCGACTCTTGGTCGGATGTATTGGCTTAAAGTGTATAATTTACCAGAAGGTAGCCGTACTACTCGCGGTCGTCCGATTGTTAATTTATTGCCATTACAAGTTGATGAAAAAATTACTAATATTCTACCTGTAAAAGAATTCAGCGAGGATCAATTTATCTTTATGGTAACCGAGCAAGGTATTGTGAAGAAAACTGATTTGGCTGCATTTGCTCGTCCAAATAGCCGTGGAATTATTGCGATTAATCTTGATGAAGGAGATCGTTTAGCTGGAGTTGATTTAACTGATGGCAAACGTGAGATTATGATCTTCTCAGATGGTGGTAAAGCAGTGCGCTTTAACGAAGAAGAAGTTCGTGGTATGGGGCGTCAGGCTCGTGGGGTTAAAGGAATTAAGTTAGGTGCTGGTTGTAAAGTAGTTGCATTGCTTACTACTGATGATATTAAAGCCAATGTATTAACTGCAACAGAAAACGGTTATGGTAAACGTACTACAGTTGAAGAGTATCGTCTAGCCTCGCGTGGTACTCAGGGAGTTAAAGCAATTGGCGAATCAGTGCGCAATGGTAAGTTAGTTGCGGCTAAACTTGTTTCTGATGAAGATGAGATCATGCTTATCACTACTGGTGGTGTGTTAATTCGTACCAAAGTAGATAGCATCCGCGAAACAGGTCGTTCGGCACAAGGGGTTAAATTAATTGATCTTGGTAAAGATGAAAAATTGGTTGATTTAGAAAAAGTTATCGAAACTGAAGTTGATGATGATTCTGAAGCTCCAAGCGCTTAGTTGTTAAAATTAATTATGTGTTGCGGAGTTTTATAGATGTCTCAAGTTGGAATAAGCCAAGAATGGGTTAATTGGATTGAAACTAATCTAAAAAATGGTTGTACAGTTGATATGTTGGCAAATATCATGGTGAGTAAGGGATTTACCTTACAAGCTTCGGTGCAAGCAATTAGTGATATTCAGCAAGGTCGTCCATTAACTAAAACAAATGCTTTAGTTGGCGGTGCAAATTCATCTGGTTTTATTTATGAAGCTTCGCGAGTGCCAATGGATGTTAATTTTATTGATACTAGTGACCGTAGGGTTTTTATCGGTGCTAAAGTTGAGCGTCCCGTTATCATTACTTTTGATAATTTAATGTCGCATGAAGAGTGTGACCAACTAATTGCTCTATCTCAAAGCCGTATGAAATCCTCACGAGTGGTTGATAATGAGACGGGCAAAGAAGAACTACATCCAGAACGTACCAGCACTGGGACATTTTTTAATATTTGTGAAAATGAGTTTATTACCACGCTTGATCGTCGAATTGCTGAAGCAATGCACTGGCCAATGGAAAATGGTGAAGGTATTCAGATTTTGAATTATCAGCCAGGAGCAGAGTATCGTGCGCATTTTGATTTTTTCCCTTATGATTTAAAAGGTAGTCAGCAGCATTTGGCGACCGGTGGACAAAGAGTTTCTACCTTAGTTATGTATCTAAATGATGTTGAACAAGGTGGCGAAACAACTTTCCCTGATGTAGGGGTGAGTGTTGTACCTAAAAAGGGAGCAGCCGTTTATTTTGAGTATTGTAACTCAAAAGGGCAAGTTGACCCTCTAACGTTACATGCTGGTAATCCCGTAATTGAGGGCGAAAAATGGATAGCAACCAAGTGGATGCGTCAGCATAAATATAATTAAATCAAGATAAAGTAATATTAATCTATAAATTGCGAGGTTGGTTTTTTGAGTTAAGTTAATTCAAACCAACCTTTTTTTATCAAAAAGTTTGAGAATAAAATATATGAACAATAAACAAATAAACTTACCATTAAACGCAAGCTCTAAATCAATCAATGCAATTTTAGATCTTCCTGGTTCCAAAAGCATTGCCAATCGTGTTTTACCTTTGGCAGCAATGGCGCAAGGAATTAGTACTATTCATAATGTACCTGATGTTGGCGAAGATGTTCAGCTTATGCTTGCAGCATTAGATAAATTGGGTATTAAATGCGAAAAGATTCGCCAAGATGCTAATGGGTGCTCTAGTTATAAAATTCATGGTTGTGGCGGTAAATTGCCAGTTAGTAGCGCAGAATTATTTTTAGGTAATTCGGGAACGTCAATCCGCTTTTTAACAGCATTATTAGCCGTGCTAGATGGAAGTTACATTTTAACTGGAATCCAGCGGATGAAAGAGCGTCCAATTAAAGATTTGGTAAATGCGCTACGTCAATTAGGCTGTCAAATTAAGTGCCTTGAGAATGAAGGTTATCCACCATTACAAACCAGCCCGTTTTTAGATAATGGAGTTGCTGAAGTTAGCCTTAGTGGTAAAATTTCCAGCCAGTATTTAACTGGTTTATTAATGGCGCTGCCACAGCTTAAACGAGAAATTACAGTTAAAATTTACGATGAACTAATTTCAAAACCCTATGTTGAAATTACCTTGGCATTACTCAGAATGTTTGGTGCCAAAGTGGCAGAAAGTGCTGAAAATTGTTTTACTATTTATCCAATTGAAGTTTTACAAGCAATTGAATATACCGTTGAACCCGATGCTAGCTCTGCCAGTTATTTCTTGGCGATGGGCGCAATGAATGGAACTGCCAGAATCAATAATCTTGATGAAATGAGTCTGCAAGGTGATAAAAATTTTGCCAAAGTATTAGCTCAGATGGGTGCACAAGTTGAGTACCATCAAGGTTATATTTTGGTACAGCATAAAGAATTAAACGCGATAACGGTTAATATGGAAGATATGCCAGATGTCGCAATGACCATTGCAGTACTGGCATTATTTGCTCGAGGAACAACTACGATTAACGGAATATCCAGCTGGAAAGTAAAAGAAACCGATCGTTTGCTGGCAATTCATACTGAATTATGTAAAGTTGGTGCCACCGTTAGTTATACCGATGATTCAATCACTATCACACCACCAGCGGAAATTTTGCCAAATGTCGCAATAGATACCTACAACGACCATCGGATGGCAATGTGTTTTTCATTATTGGCAGTAGGCGGTATTCCTGTGGTGATTAATAATTATGAATGTGTCGGCAAAACTTTTGCTAATTATTTTGATGTGTTCAATAGTTTGGTGTATTAACTTTTAAGTGGAATATTGTTATGAATCATATCATTAATCAGGAAATCATTAATCAAATCCAGTTAAATTATGACAATATTCCGCTAGCGGTATTTTTATTGGGAACTAATGGTAGTGGTAAAAGCTCTTTACGTAATTATCTTAATTTAAGTGATATTCAAACTAATATTGATCCTGATGTGTTAAATCGGATTTATAAAGCTAAATTTCCGAGATCTTATCAGATTGAAGCTGGCAAGCAAGCGCTTAAAATGTATGATGATGCTTTATCTAGTGGTATGAATATTTGTTTGGAAAGTACCTTAGCAGGTCGCGGAACTATGCAGCGGATTGTGGCGGCTAAAACTCAGGGCTATCACACGATTGCTTATTATATTGGTCTAAATAGTATTGAACTAAATCTGGAGCGGATTGCTATGCGGGTTGCTCGTGGTGGTCATGATATAGCAGAAGCGTTGGTGCGTAAACGTTATTTTGAGTCCGCTGACAATTTGTTGAAAGTAATGCCATCTATTGATGTTTTGCAGGTAGTTGATAATAGCGATGCATATTTTCGCCAGCAGTTTGATGTGGTGGGTGGGGTGCCAAATGTGCATTGTCAGAAGTTAGAGTCATGGGCTGATAAGTTATGTGCTAATTTTTAAGTGTGAAAGATTGGTAATGAGAAAATTATTCCTCATTCTGGCATTGATGGTAGCTAATTTTATGGTGATTGCAAGCCCTAATGATTATTTGATAAAGCCGACAGGTAGCTATAAAGTTAGCATGCAGGAATTTCTATGGCAGAACTCTAATATCTGTCCAGATTATTTCTATAACAAAGCAGATAACTGGTTTTATCAGAATAATCCGCTTCACTGTCATGTTGTAGATACATATATTTATTATCCAACCACTACTATATCAAATAATTATGATTCCTACTGGGCGAAAAATATAGTAGAACTCAATCATGACATCAAAGATAAGATAATTGAATCCAAAAATCTTTCCGCAGCATATAATGTTAAGCAACTCATGTTTGATCAGAAAAGTTATGTAATTTCTCAACAAAATATTGCAAAAGGTAAATTTCCACTACTTATATTTCAGCCTGGCTTAGGGTTTAACTCATATAGTTATCTAAATTTTATTAGTAATTTAGTAAGCCATGGATATATTGTTGTTGCAATAGATTCTGCATATAATCAGAATATTATTGAATCATATGGTACTCTTGGATTACATATTCCACAATCTCATAATGGCAAAATGTCATCATCAAGCGCTGCTGCTGTAGTTGCTGCTCAAAAATCTAATTTAACACTAGCTTTATCTGATTATAAATTTGTTCTAAATAAGTTAAAAACAGATAGTAGACTTTGCTCGTTAACTTCTCATATGGATTTTTCTAAAATTGGTGGGTTTGGGCACTCATTAGGCTCAACATCAATTTATATAAATTCTCTTGAAAGCTCTAATGTATTAAAAGGGTACGTCAGCTTAGATATTGGCTCAAGTAATGACTTGCCAATACATGTCTATAATCCAGTTATTCCGACTCTATTTTTGAGGGCGGCTAATGACCGTGACTTTGGAAAAACTATTGATACAACAAATCAATTTAATCTAAAAGAAAATCAGTACTTAGCCCTCATGACTCCTTTTGAAAGCGATATAAGTTATAGTACTCATCGTGCTTTCACTGACGTTTCTACGACTTATTACGGAAATAATTTAATTAATCTTTGGTATAATGTTTATGGTCAACCTGATATAAATTTAGCAGAGTTTATGTATAGTAATCATATTAATGGTCAGGATTTGTCAAAATCGATTAACCAATACTTGCTGGTATTTTTTGATAACTATTTGAAAAATGTTAATAGTGTTAGTTTGAAAGAGTGTCATAGTTTGAACCCAAACTCAATACTATATTGTGGTCCAAAAATTATTCAATAGTGTGTATTATATTGTGATTTTAGAATTATATAAATATTTGCTCTTAGCTCTATCAGTTATTGATTTAATGTGATTGTGCTATCATGCTTCAAATTATAATGGATAGCTTTAAAGCTAGAATTAGGAGGTTTTGTTTATGTATGATACAATAGCATTATTTATTAAGCTAGTTGAAACCGGTAATTATACTAAAGCTGCAACAATGCTTAATACCAGTCAGGCGACACTTAGTCGCAAGATTCAGATTTTAGAGCAAGAACTTGGAGTTGAGCTAGTTCGGCGCAACAATCGGGTTTTTGAGCTAACTGAGCAAGGTGATCTACTTTATAAACGCTTGGTAGAACCAGTTAAGCAGTTACAGGTTAAACTTAGTGATTTTAATGAAAATAAGCATGCGGTACGTGGAACGTTAAAAGTTGCCTTGCCAGCTGCTCTATCTTATGAACTAATTACGCCGAAAATTAGTAGCTTTACGAATAAGTATCCTGAAGTTAAAATATTGCTTGATTATTCATCTAACCCGATTGATTTAATGCGTAACGATTATAATATTGCTGTTAGTACGATAATGCCAATTTCGCAAACCAGTAAAGTCAGATTATTGAAAACATTTAACTTTAAGCTTTATGCGACACCTCAATATATTGAGCGCTATGGAATGCTTGGGCAACTGGATGATATTCAGCAACATAAAATTATTGGTTTGATTGGTTTGGATGGCAATTTACGTTTTAGTTATCCGGTAAAGAATTTGGTGACTGGAGTTGAAACCGTAATTAATCATGAGGCGAATATTTATATCAATAATATTATTCATGGCGTCCAATTGGCTAAAACTGGGCATTATATTGTGGGTGGATGGGATGAGCTTTTGACTCAGGAACTTAAATCAGGCGAATTGCTGCCTGTATTACCAGAATATATCTTTGGTGAAATGCCATGCTATCTGGTTCGTCACAATCGAGCCGCTTCTAATTTAGAAAATCTATTTGCTGAGTTTCTAATGAAGTGCTTTGCCAATTAATCTTTTAATGTATTAAAAAATAAGGATAGTGCTACACATTTATCTAAGTTTTTAGCTGCCGTTACATGAGCTTGGAAGATAGTGTTTTGCCAGATTAGAACTGCATTCCCAACTAATATTACGACCTAAGTAGCTTCCTTTAAAGCTGATATAAGGTGATTCCAGAGGTTCTCCTTTGCCATCTTCTAAATTAGGAATAACCGTAGGATTGATATAAGCAAATAAGACAACTTGTTCACTATTAGGCTCTTTATGTGCAACAACGCTGCTAATATAGGTGCCTTGTATTTCAAATGGCTGTGGTAAGCCAAAAGAGTTATTATCTAGCTCGACACTAATCGGCAGACCTCCATTTTTTTGAGCATATTCATTTATGTCATTTTGAATCGGCTCAATTAACAAAAAAGCTTCGGATAATTTTGTTTTCGTGACAAAAGATACATAACTGATTCTAAGCAGATACCCAAGAATCGCCAAACTAGCAATAACTATTAAAAGAAGATGTTGTGATTTTTTATTCATTGTATTCCTATAGCGAGCGATATCATAATTTACCAAATAGTCATTTATTCAATATTAATTGCAGGAGTTTTTATAATATAAGCTGAATTCCTTGAGCGTTTTTAACGGCAATTAGAAGGGCGATAGTTGCCATCTAAATTTCCACCAGTACATGTCCATTCTATACCAGAAGAACTGGCTTGAGGTGAAAATATTATAGTACCATTGGTGATGCCACTAATCGAGGTAGTAACCGTTACCTGACCATTGTTTGAAACATTAACTGAGGCAACCATTGGAGAGGAGATAGTAGCTGGAATACCAGCCTCATCATTGTTGTTTGGAAAGTCTCCAGTAGACAAATAATATTGTGCTACGTTACTTTTTGCGTCTGATGCGAATAAAATACTTTCACTAACTCGTGATCTGGTTATATAAGTCTGATAGGCTGGTATTGCAAGTGCCGCCAGAATACCAATGATAGCAACAGCTATCATAAGTTCAATAATTGTAAAACCTGCATGTTTCATGATGCGTAATCTTTTTTAAATCTTATTATCTGTTTATAGTTTTATATGGTGATAAAATAATGCTCTAATTATACATTATTTCAAAATCATGTTGTATTTTAATCAATTTCATTAGACCTCTTTCTGAGCCTTAGTGGTAGTATTCTCAAGCTGTTAAATGAAACAATTCTAAAATAAACCCAGAAATACACTGTTATATAAGTGAAAATAGCAATTATAATATAGAGTTGTTGCTTGTGTAGCATAAGTGCTGCGATTAGTTGCGGAATGATAAACCAGAGCATTTTAACTACAACCGCAGCATTCCGGTTGTGGTGATCATGGCGAATGAGACGGTAGTAAACTACCATATGCATATGCAATCGGTCAGGTTGAAATGGTGATTTTCCCCGGAGAAATTTCTTACGGTAAATAGAGAGCAGCGTTTCACTGATTGGATAGATCATAATTAATAAAGATGTGAATGGGCTATAGTCAGGAACATGTTGCGATAGCTCAAGTAAGATTAAGGTTGCGATAAAACCAAGAAAGTATGCACCGCCATCACCAAGAAAAATTTTTCCCAGCGGGTAATTCCAGAGCATAATTCCAATAACTGCTCCGAGAAGAATCAGAATTGATTGATCTAAATAATGGTAATTAACTCGATAAGCAATAAAAAGGCAAGTAATTAAAATTGTTGTAAAAGTTGTAATACACAACCCATTATAACCATCAATTATATTAAAGGCGTTGGTAGCACCAAGTAATATGAATATGGTCAAGATAAGACTTAACGGTTCAAAGCGTAGGAAATAGTCGATTATCATGACATTAGTATGTGTCACCATATTGACAATATGTACTGCATAAACTCCAATTAAACAGGCGAATATAACCATTACCAAACGTTGCATTGGGGTTAGCTTTTTTACCAAGTCCTCGGCCAAACCAACGGCAAATACCATTGAGGTTGGTACGAGGAGTTTAACGAAAAATTTAGCCCACAGAGCATGTTCTATGAGACCATATGATGCTACTAACCAAGAGCTAACAAAAATAGCTAATCCAGCAATTCGTGGTGTTGGGACTTTATGAAATTTTTGTACACCTTTTAATTCATGGTCGGCAGAAAATTTGGCGTGGTAGCTATTGGTTTTGATAATGAGCCAGCAAGCAGCAAAAGATAATATAAACGAGTAAATAGCTATCATGTAAAACTTGTCAAAATAAGAATAGAAGTCAAATAATTCGGGATTATAGCATTTTTAAGAACATATTCACCGCCATTTGAATATTGTCGTTGAAACCTCAATGTTAATGGTGCGTTTCTTACCTATGGTTTGACCAATTTACGCACGTATACTCGATTAGGATGGAGTGCTATGCGAACATTTTCGCTACATGAGAGTGGTGATTGGCTTATATAGTCCGCAATAATTTCACCGCATAGTGGTGCAGTCAGTAGTCCTTTCGCTCCATGGGCTAGATTAAGCCATAAATTGGGTAGGTAATTACATGGTGTATCAATCCACGCATTTTTGTCTTTGGTGAGCTTAGCATAGTCTCGATTAAATTGATCGTAATCGGCTAATGGTCCAACTAATGGCAGATAATCATAAGTGCTAGTTCTAAAATTAGCTTTGCCACTTAGCTGATTGATTGTAATTTGTGAGATTAAGTCAGGTAGTATATCGCTGAAATTAGCCAGATTCTCTTGATGGTCTTGCTCGCGTACATCTAATAACTGGTCGTTAAACTGAAAGGTTGCACCCAGAGTAAATTTCCCATTACTTTCTGGAGTAATATAACCATTCCCACATAAAACGGTCTTTAATGAACTGGATATATTTTCTACTACGCTGGTTTGTCCACGAATTTTACGCAGAAATGGTGCTAAATCAGGAATTAAATCTACTGCGGCATGAGCATTGCATAAAACTAAATGAGTAATCTTATCAGGAATGGTGATATTATTTTTTTCATGAAGCAACCAATGTTCAGCATGACGTTCAATCTGCATAATTTCACAATTCGTAATTAATTTAATCTTGGGGTGGTTAAGTAATTCGCTGACTAAACGCGGTGGTTTGAGCCACATTCCATGGCGAAAATAAACTCCATTAAGTTCTTTCTGATTAATTGCAAAACCTGCGAGTTGTTCTATTTGTGTTTTATCAACAGCTGAGATAAACTCAGGAGGTAAGTTTGCTTGAAGCAATTGTTGGTTACGTTTAACCTGCTGTGTATTATGTCCTAGCTGAATTAAACCACATGAAGCAAAGTCAGTGTGTTCAATGAGAGTGGTTTTTATTAAGTAATGGCTAAAACGATATGCGGAACAACTTAACTCCATCATTGCGCCACCGAAGGCACTCCAGCTGCCATAAAGCATACCTTGATAATTACCGCTAGCCTCACTGGCAACTTGTGGATTTTTTTCAAAGACCACAACTGAGTAGCCACGGTTTGCCAATGCCCGTGCGGTCGCTGCGCCACTAATTCCAGCACCGATAACTGCGACAATACTTTGTGTTATATTGTGAGTGGGGAAGTCTGGAATTGCATAATATGGACGAGGAATTTTTTTCGTAGTGGGCTGATTGTTGTGTTGGTTAAATTTACCAAAGAGTAAATTACGCTTGTTGGCAAAACCTAAGCCTTTTTGCACTGTAAACCCTGCAGCTTCTAAGTTACGACGCACTTGAGAGTTTGCGGTATAAGTTGCGAAAGTGGTATTGCTATGGCAATGCATTGCAATCTCATTTAGAAGTTGCAAGTTCCACATTTCGTCATTTTTAGCTGGGCTAAACCCATCAAGAAACCAAGCATCCACCTTATGATTTAATTGTGGTAATTGCTCTTGGATATCCCCAATAATTAATGTCAATTTGACATCGTTAGCGAAAGTAAGTCGGTGATATCCTGGTAATAACAAGTAATACTGCTTGGATAGTTCTTCTAATTCACTAGCTAGTTCTGGAAACTGGCTCACAATTTTCCTTAGATCATCCAAAGCTAGAGGATGTTTTTCAAATGACATAAAATGCAATGAGCAGTTTTCCGCGCGCCTAGTGCTTCGCCATAACTGTAGCGTAGTCAGAAAATTTAACCCAGACCCAAAACCACTTTCCGCAATCACAAAAACTTCACCCGCATTGAGTCTAGCAAACCTATCCGCTAAATTATTATGTTGATGAAATACATAACGCTTTTCCTCAATCCCAGATGCCTGCGAGAAAAAAATATCATTAAAGAGTATTGAATAAGCGACGTTATCGCGCCATTCAATTGGCGCATAGTATTGTTGATTAGGCATTTTGTTGGGCTAAAGTAATTGCTAAGTTGGCAAGTTCGTCAGCGCGTTCATTATATTTATCTCCGTTATGCCCACGCACCCATTGCCAGTCAATATCATATTGCTTGCTCAGCGGGTATAATTCTTGCCATAAATCGACATTTTTAACGTTTTTCCAATTCTTTTTAATCCAGCCATCAATCCATTCGGTAATGCCTCGCTTAACGTATTGCGAATCAGTGAAAATAGTAATTGGGCAACTGCGCTTGATCACCTTTAAGGCTTCAATGACAGCGCTTAATTCCATACGGTTATTAGTTGTTTCGGGAGCATAGCCATAAATCTCTTTAACCTTATCGCCATACATGAGAATAGCCCCCCAGCCACCAATTCCGGGATTACCTTTGCAGGCACCATCGGTATAAATAATTAATTTTGTTTGTTGCATACGCGTGCGGTTCCGAAGTCAGGTGATAGTGTTGAGAAAGATTCTAAGTCTTTATATTTAATCAATGTCGGTGTAACAATTTCTTTACGTAAAATTAGTGCAAAGCTATTTGCCATGGTTGGAAACCAGCGATCACCAACCAAATTCATCCAATGATAACGTTTGAGCCGTCGAGATTTGCTAAATGGAGGACAATAGCCAAAAAATTTTCCACCCTCAATGGCGAAATTAAGCGCTTCAAGTTGACTACGAAGTGAGTTTAGAGAAATTAATCGTGCTTTTTTTAAAAGTGGAACTCGATTTTTGCATAGTCCAAACCAGCTGTATTTATTAAAGCAGGTAAGAATTAATTTACCATTGGGCGATAATACACGATAAAGTTCTTGCAACACATGGTGGTAGTTATTTGTGAACTCTAGCACATGTGGACAGACAATCAGATCAATACTATCGCTTTTTATTGGTAAAAAGCGTAAATCGGCAATCATGTCAACGTTAATAGTGAAGTGTTGGTTAATTTTGTTGCCGTGCAGAAAATTAATGTCACTTAATCCAATTTGCAGGGAAAAAGCACCAAAAATGTGGTTAACATTCTGCGTGAAGAACAAACGTTCTTTGCTAAGAATTTCACGTCCGCTTGGCGTGTACAATAACCATTGCTGTAGCCCTTTGCAGTCATAAATCAAGCGTTCTTTATCTTTGCTGACAAAGTGTTTCAAATCTTGTTCTCTGGGGGTGGTCATAGCATTTTTACAGTCGTAGATTAATTAGCTGGAATTATAACATATTTGAGCTTTATCACTAGGGGAGTGAGTGTTGTTATTTATATACAGATTATTTAATAAAATATTATTGCAATTTATAGATGATATGATATAATCATGCTGTGCATTAGGCATAGTACTGATCCTTGGTTGGTTAAGGTAAAGTAGATTATTAACGAGCGTCAACTCAATAATAATCCGATGACAATGC
>DAORIZ010000039.1:0-27160 GCA_035438765.1 Burkholderiales bacterium
TTTTACTTAGGACATTTATTATAGTTAACCCTTAAATATATTTCAATTGGTATTATATGATCTTTGAGAGTCTCTAATTCAATGATTTTAATGTTTATAGTCAATTATAGTTAAAGAGCTAGACAATTACTTTGATAATGAGAGTAAAAAAGTATGTTGTAGCGGTAATAACTTTATGATTTAATTTACAAATAATTAATAGAGCGTGCTGCACTAATTGAAAATTATTGGCTAGGTGAGTTCTGTTTAGGTTACCTGCATACATCCAAAAAAATAAATTGATGGTTTATCAACGCTGTGGGGAATGTTGCAAAAAAGCAGACCTGCTTTTAAGACAATTAATACATCTTAAATTACAGATTTTGGATTAATGTACTGTAATAATTAATTTTATTAAGAGGAATGATGCTTGTTTGCAAAAATGGGAAGTGATTTTGCAAAAATGGGAAGTGATTTTGCAAAAATGGGAAACCAAAAGTGTTTTCTATTTGTTACAATTCAATTTGTGAGATATACATTTTATTTTTACCTTGAAGGAGCTCTTAAAATGAACAACAAACTTAAATTAATCAGCTTTGCTGTTATAAGTACATTCATACTTGCTGCCTGTAATGGTGGTGGTAATTCAAGTGGGGATGGACAACAAATTGATGCCGATGCTGTTCCACCTGTGGCTGGTGATATAACTTTAGACGAAACAGCTGCATCATGGTCTGGATCAGGAGTAATATCTATGCTAGGTCAGGGTGCTGTATCTGCAGTCGGTGGGCAAGTTGCACTTTGGCTATTGGAACGGGTAACAAATGGCGCATTTCCGCCTAATAATCCAGCAGAATTAATATCTGGAATAAGTAATCAATTAAATGAAGTTGAGTCAGTAATCTCTGCTCAGAATGCTTATACTGATAATTTAATAAATACGTATCAATCAGAAGACAATTATTCAGTAATAAAGAATCAATATGTCAATGTAATAGGTAGTTTTTATAATAAAATTGGACAGTTCATATCACAAACTAATCATTTTTCAAAATTTCCAACTATTACTGAATCAAATTTAGAAATTGCTTATAATGCATTTACCTTTGAATCTAGCGTACCTTTTGAAAGTATGATATTAAAGGCAATGTCAACAAAGAATAACCAAAACACTCTTGTCAATCAAACCGGACCATTTTCAAACCTTGACACTGCCAGTATGAATTTGAGCTGCGATACTTCTGGTGGAAAATATAATTCTCTAGCCCCAAATAATTATCCTACACCAAACCTTAACCTATCATATGCTGCTGGGCAAGGTTGTCAAATAGCTTTGGTACTACAAGCAGTATTAAATGACTTTAATAATGCTCAAAATACATCTCTAACTAATGGGACAAATGCTTTTTATCTTTATTCAAGCTTTAGCGCTGGACTAGATATATTTTACCTAACCATGGTAAATTCGCTTACACAGGAATATGCTATAGACCAATTAAGAGCATATTTAGGGCAATTTAAAAATTCCAGTGTTGGCTTCCCTGATTACGTAACGAATGTAAATAGTTATAAATTAGCACTAAATGATGTAACACTTGCGTATACCAGTCGCTTGAGCTATCTAAATACAATGTTTATGGAAGCTAAAGAATCAGCCTTTAATTATGTTACAACATTAGCCCCAGCGGTTAATTCGGCATCTCTACAAACACAATGTGGAGTTACTCCTCAAAATATTGTATCTAGTGTTCCAGCAAATGTGGACATGTTACCTGCTAATTCAAGTCAATATTATTGGGATGGAACTAATCTAAAAGTAAACTGTAGCTCAAATGGTGGACAGCTGACAACCACGACACCTGTTGGAGTACTATGCGAAATTACTAATTCCAATATACAGGCAAATAATGGTTATATAAGTTGTGGAACCTCTATCAACAACTACCTAATTATGCAAGACTATAGCACGGCTGCCACAGTACATAATGTTGAAGGTGACCTTCCCGGTCAACTTTCCTGGATAAATTATTCAAATGTACCTAATTATACAGCATATGGCTCTACAGCATGGTTTTCCCAACTTTACTCATTTTGGTCAACTGGTACACTCAATGTTTACTACGATCCAAATTATCCAATAACTTCAAATAATCTAGCACAAGCAAATACAATTCTTCAAAATCAGCTTGATGACAACCCTACCAACTACATCACTACTAATGTTGGATTCAATGTTGATGTACAACCATTTGCTGCGATAGGATTAACTTACGTTGGTATTCCAGTAATGGTTTCTGACGGATCTCATACGTTCACACTTGGTGCAGGGGCTATACATAATTATGGTTCTGATAATCAAGGATTTATGCTCTTAGGATGCGTTCCAGGAGATTCTAACTGTCAAGTAGGTAATTTTCCCAATTTTACTTCAACAGGAAATTATAATCAAAATTTTAATGCGCTAATTTTCAAAAATGGGGATATAATTTCAATGTACAATAAATATACAGATCACTATCATGGTGATTATTACCTTAAAGCTTTTTACAATGGAACTGCTCCAGAATATATCACTAGTGCAGTTACTTGGCAATAGATAAAAAGGCGGTTTCAAACCGCTTTTTTTCTATAACAATCAAGAGTAATGTTTAGATTAGAGTAGATTATTATGATAAACATTGCAAATTTAAAAATCTAAAATCAAGTAAATAATCTATGTTTCTTATTTATTATTAATGGCATTGATTAGTCGGTCGTTCTCTTGTTTTCTATTATAATCAGAAATTACAAAAAAAGCCCAGATAGTAGCAGGTAGCCAGCCAATTACTGTAATTTGCAAAAACAAACAAAAAACTCCTTGGACAACTTTACCCATTGTAAAGAATGTTAGCCATGGAATGAATAATGCTAATAAATATCTCATATCTGCTCCAGAAAGTAATTCTAGAATTATAGCATATTGCTGTTTACGCAGGCTTACACCACTAATTAATTTGCTAAATGGCTGATATTAAAAAGTATATTAACGAATAAAAATAATTTGTATCAATGGGTTAATAACTGTTGCTTTTTATGTTGAGTCTGAATGCTTAATAGCTTATTTCTTGAGTTTGCATAGAAAATCTAGGCAAAGCGCAGACGTAAGGCATTAGCAATTACCGTAATTGAAGATAAGCTCATAACCACACTGGCTATTACTGGATTTAGTAAAATTCCCCATAGTGGATAGAGAGCTCCGGCCGCAATAGCCACTGCCAATGAATTATAAATAAATGAACCAAAGAGGTTTTGGCGCATATTTAGATTAATTTTACGGGCTAACTTTAATGCATCATCAACTGCGCTGAGTTGTCCACGCAGTAGACTTATGCTTGCTGTTTGCAATGCAATATCTGTTCCGCCACCAATAGCAATACCAATTTCGGCTTGTGCCAAACTTGGCGCATCATTAATTCCATCACCAACAAAAGCTACGATTTTACCTTGTGCTTGGTATTGTTTGACGATGGCAATTTTATCTTGTGGTTTACATTCAGCAAATATTTCACCAATACCCGCTTGTTGCGCGATATGCTTAGCGCTGCTGCGATTATCTCCTGTCACCATTGCTACGCTTAGCCCCTGAGCTTTCAATTTAGCCACAGTTTGAGTAGTATCAGGTTTTAATATATCGCTAATATCTACTCGTGCCAATATTTTATCTTGTGTTGCCAAATAGATTTGGCTATAGTGATTATCAATGATTAATTTAGAATCTATTAACCCCATTTCTTTCATCCATGCTGCAGAACCAGCATAATAAGTAATATCATCTATTATGGCACTGACACCCTTGCCAGCAATGGATTTAAATTCCTCACTGTGGTTATTTGCAATTATTTCAGGCTGGTATCTGAGTAGCGCATGAGCTAGGGGATGCTCTGAGTTAAGTTCTAGATTTTTTAAAATTTGTAGTGCCTTTGTTGCAGAGATTTCCTGTGAATGCTCAAAATTCACTACTTGTGGTTTGCCGACAGTCAAAGTTCCTGTTTTATCAAATAGTACTACTTGAAGTTTGTCAATTTGGCCTAAACAGCTCGCATCGCGAATGAGAATACCTTGCGCCGCACCTCGTCCGATTCCGACCATCAGCGCCACTGGTATTGCCAATCCGACTGAACAGGGACAGGCAATAATCAAAACAGTCATAAACACCGCTAATCCTGTGGCAAAATTATCGCTTGCGGCTAAGAAATACCAGATTAGTCCACTAACAGCTGCGATTATAATGATAGTTGGTACAAAAATTCGGGCAACTTTATCTGCTATTTTGGCTAGTGGTGGTTTAGTTAATTGCGCGGATTTTACTAATTTAATAATTTCACCGAGTAAGGTATTGCCGCCAACCGCACTTACCCGATAAGTAAATGCACCGCTAGTGTTGATAGTTCCGCTGCTAACTTTATCGCTAATAGTTTTATAAACTGGGAGAGGTTCTCCGCTCAGCATCGCTTCGTCGATATAACCATCACCATCAACTACTTCACCATCCGCTGGCAATTGCTCACCTGGACGAATTTTAATTAGATTATCGGTACGTAATAAATTAGTAGCAATTTGCTGTTCTGCACCATCAACAATAATAGTTGTGGTCTGTGGAACTAGGCTAGTCAAGCTTTTGATTGCTGCAGTAGTATTATTTTTAGCGCTCTCTTCAAAATAGGCTCCAAGGTTAATTAAACCCAAAATCATTAACGCGGAATCAAAATATAAATGATGGGGTAGGGATATTTTGCTATAGTGGACAATAAGAACAACGCTTAAAGAATATAGCCATGCTGATCCAACACCCAACAAAATCAAGCTATGCATATTGAAATTAAGCGTTTTAAAGCCAATATAGCCACTCTTAATGATCTTACTTCCCACACCTAGTATGATTGTTAGTGAGGTTAAACCATAAATAATACCTAAGAAAAAGCCACTAGGAGTTGTTGGATTAATCATAAATTGTGGCAACATACCAATAGTCATTAGTAACATACCAGCGATTAAAGGTAGGGCAATATTTGTTGATAAATTGATTTTTTGTTCGTCTACCACATCTAAACTAGCGCCAAAGCCTAGCTTTTCTACTTCAGCGATAACCAGCTTATCTAATTTAACATCGAGATATTCAATATATAAGGTTTTGTCGAGTAAATTTACTTGCGCGGTTTTTATTCCAGTTACTTTATTTAAAGCACTTTGAATTTTGCCGACGCAGCCAGCACATTTGACGTTTTGTAGATTAAATTCGCTGTTATTCATGATTATATAATTTCTGTGTAATATTTAAGTTTGATGGAGAGTATTTTTTGGTACAATTCATGCTGAAGTTTTTATATACCCCCCAGTAGTATATCATGAGGAAAAATAAATGAGCGAAAAAATTACTAAACACCCCAATCATGCAACAGAGCTAGCGCGCCTTAATCGTGCCATCGGGCAACTCGAAGGAATCAAGAAAATGATTAATGAAGAACGCTACTGTGTCGATATTTTGATGCAGTTAAAAGCTGCACGTTCTGCAGTCAAAAATATTGAAATGAATGTACTTGAGCGTCATATGCAGATGTGTTTGGTTAAAGCCAGTAAAAGTGGTGATGATAATGAAATTAACAATAAAGTTGATGAATTAACTAAACTGATTAAAAATTTTAGTTAATCACAAAAAAGTTGACGAAGTAAATTTTTAAATGTTAATATACCGTGGTGGGGTATGTTGAAGCGATACCTTACGAGCATAAATATAATTATTTGAGGGAAGCAAATCATGCAGAAACTATCACTATTATCATTATTGCTGGCAAATGTCATGGCAGCTCCGGTAATTTTAAATGTCGAGTATCAAAATATAGTTGTGAATGGCAAAACCGCAAAGGTGATGACCATCAAACAACCCGATGGAACTTGGGGTTACTATACTAAGTCTGGCGATGTTTTTGATGTAACCGTCAAAAATAAATTAAATGAATCTACGGTTATCCATTGGCATGGACTAGAATTACCAAATAATCAAGATGGCACAGAATTAAATCAACCTGAAATCGCAGCAAATGGTGAGTATCATTATCAATTCCCTCTAAAAAACAGTGGGACTTTTTGGCTACATTCTCATCATGGATTACAAGAGATTAGTTTAGCCGAAGCTCCATTAATTATTGAAACGCCAGATGATAAAAATTACCAACAAGTTGTGGTAATGTTTCAAGATTTTAGCTTCAAAAAACCTGAGCAAATTTTATCCGAATTAACCAATGGCGCACAGAGCAGTCATGATATGCACAATATGAAAATGACAGAGCATAATGATATGCATGATGACATGGCAGGTATGGATATGAGTTCAGATCATGAGATGGAAATGGAATCAGGACATGGCGGGATGGCGATGAAGCATGGTGGCAAGGGTTCTGCTATGGTAATGGATTTGAATGATGTTAAATATGATGCCTTTTTAACTAATTATCACACGCCACAAACCCCGCAAATTACGCAAGTAACTGCAGGTAAAAAAGTCAAATTACGCTTTATTAATGGTTCTGCCAGCAGTGGTTATTGGATTAATCTAGGTAAGCTTTCAGGAACTGCAATTGCGGTTGACGGACATGATATTAAGCCTTTTAACGCAAATAAATTTCAACTGTCTGAAGGGCAACGAATTGATATTATAGTTACTATTCCAGCATCAGGTGGCACATTTCCGATCTTAGGGCAAGTGGAAGGGCTAAAAAGCCAGACTGGTTTAGTGCTAACTACTCAGAAAAGTTTAAAAACCACGCTTAGTCCTGAAGCAACAACTGTAGCACCTGCGTTAAATGATGCTCAAGAGTTAAAATTACAAAGCATAGATAAATTTGTAAATAAACCAGTTGATCGAGTGCTTAAATATACGCTAACGGGCAATATGTCACCATATGTATGGCAAATTAATGGACAGAGTTGGCCGAATGTGACCCCTTTTAAAGTCAAGCAAGGTCAACGAGTTGAAATGGATTTCACTAACAAAAGCATGATGTCGCATCCAATGCATTTACATGGTTATACTTTTAAAGTAGTAGAGGTTAACGGGCATAAAATAAACGGTGCACTACGTGATACGGTACTTATTTTGCCGGGTGAAACCGTAAAAGTAGTTTTTGATGCTAATGAAACTGGCAAATGGTTTTTGCATTGCCATTTAGCATGGCATATGCCAACTGGGATGATGACCTATTTAGAGGTTGATCCAAGTAAATGAATCAGCGATAATAAAAAGGCTGCGATTATGTTTCGCAGCTTTGTTTATTTATTCTCATTTGTACCAGTGTTTTTATAAATTGCATAGTTGACTAACTGGCGGTTATATGGGTTATCACTAATAATGATGTTAAGTGGTGCATCCAGTGGTAGTGAATAGAGATAGTTAATAATCAGGTGGTCATTACTATCACCATTAAATAAATTGGACATATTTATATCTGCATTATACCAAGTATAAATCGGAATTAGACTAAATTTCTGCTGATGATTTTCTGATTCAGCTTCCATCGTAGTTTGGATTGCTGTCAGTTTTTTAATTGTAGTATAATGTGGCGATGGTTCTGCTAATGCTATATCTTTTTTATCCCAAACATCATAATAACGAGTTAAAAATTGGTTACTAGAGAATAAAATGATACGATGATGAGTATCCCAAATATCTTTCATCGTAGTAGTTTGCCAATTTTTTTTAGGCGTTAAGTATGAACCAAATTGCACCTGAAAGTAATTATGCAGATTACTCAAATCATCCTCATTCAGATAGCCATAGAAAGCCCGCAAATTATTATCCAAATCAATAATAATTACTTCGTCTTTATTTTCGTTTAAAAATGCCTTAATCTGGCTGACTACATCATCTAGATTTTCCGTTAAGTAATAGTTGGATGTATAGTAAGTAGCATCTTGAATACAAATTTGTAATTCCAGATAACGAATGCCATTATTTAATTGACCGCGAATATTATTATCTTGCGTATTCAGGTATTCAATGAAATCACGGTGAATCTCGTTATCGCTCTCTGCTGCAACCATTGCTGCAAGCTTGGCATTATTACTCATGCTAGCTGGCAATGTTTCGCCAGTACATACTTCTAGATGTTTTTTGGGATCTATATCATACGCATTTGCATAATGAGTTCCCGGGATCATTAGCTGAGGAAGTGTTTTATTTTTTAATTGCTTACGGTAATCGCTCATCCAGCTAGAATTAACTGTGTTGCTACTTGCGCAGCCAGTTAGGATTCCAGACATTAAAATTGTTATGATACTTGCATTTCGTACAACTGCTCGCATGTAGTTCCTTAAGGGATATAGTGTTTATTAAGATATGTATCTAGTGCGTAGCTAGAGCCTAGCATTGCTGGGTAGTCATGAGCAATAACGTAAATAGGCATTTTTGCCAGATAAGTACGATAGCGTCCTTTATCGACAAAACGCGCATGGAAATCAGATTTAATAAAATAGTCCAAAATTTGTGGAATGATCCCACCGCCAATATACACACCACCAAATGAGCTGGTTATGCAGGCTAAATTAGATGCTGTTGTGCCTAATATACGGCAAAAATGATCTAAGGTTTGTTTGCAAATGAAACATTGATTAGTAACGCCCAAGTGAGTAATTTCGCTTGGATCAAGCATTTTTTCTATTGGTGGATTTTGCTTGGTACAAAGTGCTTCATAGATTAATTGTAGCCCAGGTCCAGAGAGTAACCGTTCTACTGAAACATGGCTAAAACGATTGTGTACGAATTTCCACAATTCAAACTCTTCTTCGCTAGCCGCTGCAAAACTAGAACGTCCTCCTTCTGCGGGAATTGCAAAATATTCTTCACTGAGCGGATGTTTGAGTAGTGTTGCCATACCAAGACCAGTACCTGGTCCAATAATACAGATTGGTTTACTGTGATCAGCTTCCTGTCCACCAATTTTGACTAAATTCTCGGTTGGTATATGTGGAATAGATAAAGCTAATGCGTGGAAGTCATTTAGGAAAATTAAACTATCTAGACCAGCATCTGTTTTAGTTTTCGACATTGATGATTGATGCCACGGACTGTTTACCATAAACAAAGTATCATCAACGATTGGTGATGGTACTGCTAACGCGGCATGTTTTACTTGCGGGTAACCAGAGCTTTGCAGGTAATGTGTAATTGCTTGTGCCAAGGTTGGGTAATCCCGGCATTTTAAAGTTGTTACTTTTACAAAGTTATAGGCAGATACTTCAATTGCAAATCTGGCATTAGTACCGCCAATATCGCTCACTAAGCGTGGAAAATTAGTAGTTGGCATTTGATATACTCGTTATTTTTAAGGTAAATAACCTTTGGTTATCATTGTTTCTAAAGCGTAACTTACGCCTAGAAAGGCTGGGAAATCATGGGTAATTACATAAACTGGAATTTTTTCCAAGTATTGACGTAGGCGACCTTTATCTTCAAAACGACAACGGAAGTCAGATTGGATAAAATAGTCTAAGATACGCGGTACAACGCCGCCACCAATGTATATTCCACCAAAAGCATTGATAGTTATCGCAAGATTAGATGCTATAGTGCCCAACATGCGACAAAAGTGATCAAGAGTTGTTTGACACAGCCAACATTCTTTACTTAGAGCTTTTTCAGTAATTTCTGCTGGGCTTGGTAACGAACTGATCGTAACTTGTTGCTGATGACAAACTGCTTCATAGATCAATTGTAATCCAGGTCCGGAGACAAAACGCTCGAATGAAACGTGAGGGAAGCGTTTGTGTATACATTGCCACAGTTCAACTTCTTCTGGATTAAAGGGCGTAAAGCTAGAGTGCCCACCTTCAGCAGGAACAGCAAGATACTCGCCATTTGGGTGACGGATTAGTGATGCTACACCTAATCCTGTGCCAGGTCCAACAATTCCTCGTGGCTTATATTCGTCAATAGCAACGCCGCCGACTTTTATTAAGTAGTCAGAGTGAATATGTGGGATAGATAAAGCTAAAGCGTGAAAATCATTTAAAAAGACAACATTTTTTAGTCGCAACTGCTGTTTGGTTTCCGAGATAGAGCAAGTATGCCATGGATTATTTACCATGAAGATAATATCACCAGCAATTGGCGTTGGTAGAGCAATTGCGGCATATTCTACGTGAGGGACACCAATCCCGTTTAAGTATGATTCTACGGCCTCAACTAACGTTTTATAATCTTTACATGCTAAAACTTTGGTATGAGAATAAACATAGGGGGCAACTTCTAAACTGAAGCGGGCATTAGTACCTCCAATGTCTGCTACCAAGCGTGGGAATGTGTTATTGCTCATCTTAGTTATGCCAAAAAACTTGACTATCTTTGCGTTCGGCCAATACATAGCTTATTGGGTACTGCAGAGATTTTTCTTGTGATGCTTTAGTCATTATCTCCAGTTTATTAGTACCATTGATACTGATAAACAGATTTGGAATTTCTAAAATTCCCGCTAGAGATAAACCAATCCGTTGGTAAGCGGCTGTTTTAGGATTAGTGATAATATATTTTTCTGGGGTTAATTGGGTGTCAATTGCTGATTTTAATTCATCGCAGCAGGGGAAAATTGAGGCAGTGTGTCCGTCTTCACCCATTCCTAATATTGCAATATCAATATTTTTGATGTGCAGATTGGCGTTACTTACACTAGTAAGGATATTTCTGGTCGTAACTAATCCAATAAAATGAGCCTGCTCTGCGTGATTAATTAAGAGATGTTTGCGCACCAAATTCTCGTTACTATCGGCGTGATCGGTTGCTAGGAATCTTTCATCAACTAAGGTTAATGTGACTTTATCCCACGCTAAATCAAAATGGCTTAATTTCTCAAAGAGTTTAATTGGACTTTTGCCACCTGACACAGCCAAGGTTACTTGCGGTTTATGACGCAAAACTTGTTCTATTGTATTAGCTATTGCTTGTGACAATGCGATAGCTTGTTCATCTGCGGAATTATATTCATGGATTTTCATTATGATTCAGGCTCTCAAACAAAAATAAACAAGCTCTATTTTACCCTAACCTTGAAACAGATTATCATTTAATTGTTGAAATTATGTTTACCCGGCATCCCTGTTAGCAAATAAATAGGTTATACATTTTATAATAACCTTAATTTAACTGATATTTAGGCGTAATATGGGCTGGTATGGTATAATCTCAAGCCTGATAAAATCAGCAAAAAATAATTTAGATGAGATATTGAGATCATACATATTAATTCAATCAATACTAAGATAGGAGTCATGTAATGGGGTTTTTACAAGGTAAAAAAATTCTAATAACAGGTTTAATTTCAGACCGCTCAATCGCTTATGGTGTAGCAAAAGCTTGTCACGCACAGGGTGCAGAGTTGGCGTTTACCTATCAAACCGAAAAGTATGCTGAGCGTGTTGCTGGGTTTGCTAAAGATTTTGGTTCTTCATTGGTATATCCATTGGACGTAAGCGATGATGCACAAATTGAGCAATTATTTACTAATCTTGGACAAGCGTGGGATGGTTTAGATGGCGTTTTGCATTCAATTGCCTATACACCTAAAAAAGGTTTAGCGGGTGATTTTGTTGAAAATGTTGATCGTGAAACTTTCCGCATGTCAAATGATATTTCTGCCTATAGCTTTATCGCTTTAGCTCGTGCTGCCCGTTCAATGATGCAAGGGCGTAATGGTTCTTTAATTTGTCTGAGTTACTTAGGTGGTGAGCGAGTGTTGCCGAATTACAATATGGCTGGAATTGCTAAAGCCGCTTTGGAATCGTCTACTCGTTATATGGCATATGCTATGGGTGAAGAGGGGATTCGAGTTAATGCGGTATCGGCTGGACCAATTAAAACTTTGGCGGCGAGCGGTATCGGTGGCTTTGGTAAAATTTTAGACCATATGGCAAAATTTGCGCCATTAAAACGTGGAGTTACGACTGAAGAAGTTGGTAATGCAGCTGCGTTTTTATTCTCATCTTTGGCTAGTGGTATTACTGGCGAAGTTCTTTATGTGGATGCAGGTTATAATATTACAGCAGGTGGTCTAGAAGGATAACTATAATGACACATACTCCAGCCGAGATATTAACTATTGCAAAGCAAGTTTTTCATGATGAAATTGCTGGTTTAATTCAGGTTGAGCAACATTTAGATAGTAATTTTGTAGCTGCAGTTGAGTTGCTTTTAGCTTGTCGCGGTAAGATTATAGTATCTGGAATGGGGAAGTCTGGTCATATAGGAAATAAAATTGCTGCTACGCTGGCGTCGACTGGCTCGGCAGCTTTTTTTATGCACCCCGCTGAAGCTTTGCATGGTGATTTGGGTATGCTTGATAGCAATGACTTGCTACTGGCAATATCATATTCAGGTGAATCAGACGAACTAAGTTCAATAATTCCTACAGTTAAGCATAAGCAGGTAAAAATCATTAGCATTACTGGAAATCCTGATTCTAGTTTGGCTAAATTTTCTGACTGCGCGTTGACGGTCAGAATTGACAAAGAAGCTTGCCCGCTCAATCTAGCACCAACTACCAGTACAACTGCAACATTGGTTCTTGGAGATGCTTTGGCAGTAGCACTACTTTCATTGCGCCAATTTAAGCCAGAAGATTTTGCTCTCTCTCACCCTGGTGGAAGCCTTGGGCGTAAACTTCTTACCAAAGTCAGTGATATTATGCATGAAGGTGAGCGTTTGCCGTTGGTAACTGCAGATGCACCTTTAAAAGAAGTGGTCTTTGAAATTAGTAACAAAGGCTTGGGGTTAGTGGCGGTGGTCGATGAACAACAACACATGCTTGGAGTCATCACGGATGGAGATTTACGCCGAGTTTTAGATGGCGAACATGACGTACGATTGTTATCCGCTAAAGATATAATGACAGTTAAGCCGAAGGTTATTCATATAAGCAATATGGCGATTGATGCGGTGGACATCGTCAATGAATATAAAATCGGTGGTTTATTAGTTGTCGATGATAACAATAAAGTGGTTGGTGCATTTAATGTCCATGACTTATTTCAAGCTAAATTAATTTAAAGGGTTTTAGAAGATGCCAAGCAAAGCAGTCAGTGATAAAGCACGAACAATTAAAGTTATTGCTACCGATGTTGATGGGGTATTAACTGACGGTAGTGTATTTATTCGTGATGATTTCGAGGAACCATTTGGGAAATTTAATATTCTGGATGGCTTTGCGGTTATTATGGCGCGTGAGTGCGGGATCAAAACTGTAGTAATTTCAGGTCGTAAATCATTGGCTACAGAAGCACGTTGTAGTAAATTGGGAATCGATTTAACTTATACTGGCGTTCATGATAAGCGGGCAAAGATTTGCGAAGTTGCCAATGAATTAGGAGTTAACTTGGATGAAATTGCTTATATTGGCGATGATTTGATTGATTTACCCGTATTATCCGTTGTTGGATTGCGCTTTGCACCAAATAATGCCGTTAGCGACGTGAAAACACGTGTAGATCATGTAAGTACTATAAACGGTGGTAGCGGTGTATTGCGTGAAATTGTTGAAATCGTGCTTACAGCTCAAAACAAATATGATGGTTTCCTAGCACAATATTTGGTATAGTAAACGAGCAATGTTTAGATTAAAATATCAGTCTTCCCGACTATTTAATATATTAACAGTAATAATTCTTAGTGCTTTATGTGTACTCCTTAATGTTTTGACCAGAATTGACTTTCATAAGCTAGAATTACCCAAAAATAAGCCAGAATATTCTGCGACAGATTTTCAAGCCAATCTATATACTCCTCAAGGTGTTTTAATTTATCAAGTTAGTGCTGAGAGTGGGATTCAGTTTCCTGATAGTAATCGGATTGTGATGCAGAATTTAACACTTCAAACCTTTAATGAGTCAACAACCCAAATTGCACAGCAGTTAACCAGCAAAGATGGTTGGTTGGATAATCAAACTTTATTGGGCTTTTTAGGCGAGAGCGTGATTATTACCTTTTTTGAGTCAGTCCCATCGCAAAACATAAATGTTTATACTAAGAATGTTAATATTAATGGTAAAACTAAATTTGCAAATAGCTCCGCGCCGATACGTGCAGTTCAAGGTAAGAGTGTTTTAACAGGTATTGGATTTAGTGTTGATTATGACAAAAAACTATTAGTAATTGAATCAAATGTTAAGGTTATCTATGATAAATAATTCAAAATATATACTCAAATTGATTCAGCATCCTAGGTCGTTGATTTACTCCTCACTTACTTGGTGTAGGCTTCGTCGTAAATCGCCTACTAGTATTGCCACACGCGTGTGTTCGAATCAGTTTGAGTATAAAAAAATATTGTGCTGGTGTTTAGGTCTGTGTTTTATCTCTGGTACTGCTAGTGCCTTAAAAACTGACGCATCACAACCGATTCATATTGATGCAGATCATCTTACCGTAGATCAGAAAAATATGGTGACGGTATTTACTGGGAATGTGGTTATTTCACAGGGCAGTATGTTGGCACACGCGAATTTAGCGCAAGCCAGCCAAGATAAAGATGGTTACAAAACTATCCACATGACTGGTTCACCAGTTACTTTTTCACAGCTGAACGATGACGGGGATAAAACTGAAGGGCAGGGCAATGTTTTTGATTATAACACCAAAAATAATTTGGCAGTATTAACTGGTCGGGCACGAGTTAAAAAAGGTGATAATTTGGTGATGGGTGATAAGCTTACCTATAATACCAAGACTCAAATTTATAGTGCTAATTCAAATGATGCGAACGGAGTCTCTACGACTAAAAGTGGTCGGGTGACAGTAATTTTACAACCGCAAAAAGGTGGTGGCAATGGCAGCGACTCAACAATTAAGCTCCAGTAGTTTTTTAGATGTTCAACATCTGCGTAAACAGTTTAAAAAACGAGTGGTAGTTAAAGATGTTTCATTTAATGTGCATAGTAATGAAGTAATCGGTTTACTTGGCCCGAATGGAGCAGGTAAAACTACTAGCTTCTATATGGTGGCAGGATTATTGGCTAGCGACGGAGGAGATATTTATCTCGATGGTCAGAATATCAAGAGTACTCCGGTACATAAACGTGCGGCACTTGGTTTAGGCTACTTACCTCAAGAAGCGTCAATTTTTCGTCAGATGACAGTAGAAGAAAATGTACGCTCGATTTTAGAGCTAAAGAACTTAGATCGTAAAAAAATTAAACGAGAAGTAGATAGATTGCTTTCTGAATTAAATATTGATCACTTGCGTGATGTTAATGCAATGGCTTTATCTGGTGGTGAGCGCCGTCGTTGTGAAATTGCTCGTGCCTTGGCTAACTATCCGCGCTTTATTTTATTGGATGAGCCTTTTGCGGGAGTCGATCCAATTGCGGTTAGTGATATTCAAAAAGTAGTTGTATTTTTAAAAGAACTAGGCATTGGCGTGATTATTACTGATCATAATGTACGTGAAACTCTACGTATTTGTGATCGTGCATACATTATTAGCGAGGGCAATGTTTTAGCTAGTGGCGTGCCAGATGAATTAGTTCAAAATGAGAAAGTTAAACAAGTTTACCTAGGTGAGAATTTTACACTTTAATTACTATAACTATAAAAAATGGAGGGGATTATGGGATCAGCAAATGTTTTAAAATATCGTTGGTTTAGTCTAGGCGACATCAGTAGTTCGGCAACCATCGTTTTTGATAATTTGACCAATATGGCGATTATTGCTTTTTTATTGACCGTAGTTTTTGGTATGCCTGCAGGGATAGTTGTTAAACATATTATTCCTGGCTTATCGGTTGGTGTGGTGCTTGGCAATATTGTTTTTATGTATTTTGCTTTTCGCTTGGCAAAAAAGCTTGGTCGGGATAATGTAACTGCTTTTCCATCCGGGCTGGATGCGCCAACTTGTATTGGCATGACCCTGGCGGTGGTTGGTCCATCATTTTTGATGTTTAAATCTCAGGGTATGAATCCAGAATCAGCAGCATTACATAGCTGGTATATCAGTTGTGCATGCTGCTTTTTTATTGGCTTTGTGAAATTTGTTTTTTCATTTTTTGCACATAAGATTAAAAATGCATTGCCGACAGTTGCTTTATTAGGTGGACTAGCTGGTGTGGCAATCGGGTTAATTGCTTTTTTCCCATTGCTTGCGATGTTGCAACTACCATTGGTTAGTTTTTTGGTATTGGCAATTATTGTAATGGTTTACTTTGCAGGATATCAACTCCCGTATAGTTTACCAGCAATTTTAGTTGCTATTGTTCTTGGCACTATCGTGTACTACCTTTTCCAAATTGGATTAACAGGGCATAGTAATATTCCTAGTCTTTCTCATATTGAGTTTGCGTTTCCTTCACCTGATCTGACTTTCTTTGGTTCGTTGGGTATTGCTGCAAAATATTTTTCAATTGCATTTCCTTTTGCTCTGTTGGTGATTTTCGGTACTGTGTCAGTGGCAGAAAGTGCATCGGTACTTGGTGAAGAATACTCACCCAAAGATTTATTAATGGTTGATGGTATTGCAACGATGCTGATGGGGGTCTTTGGTGGTACGGCTCAAACTACACCCTATGCTGGATTCCCTGCGTATAAAAAGATGGATTCACGTGCTGGGTATTTACTGATTAATATTATTGTTGTTGGTATCGGTGCATGGTTTGGTTTTGTTAACTATCTGATAGAATTAGTGCCTGATGCAATCTTGGCTCCAGTGTTATTCTTTGTCGGTATTGAGATTGCAATGCAAGTGTTCTTAATTAGTGAGAAAAAATATTTACCTGCTGCGATTTTGGGGCTATTCCCATCTATTGCGCGGATGGTTGAGATTAAATTATCTTCTAACCCTGACCTAGTATCAATGGATAAATTAAATAGTCTGCTCTATACGGTACATGATGGCAAATTGTCAGATATTGCGGCAATCGTGACTTTTGGGAATGGTTTTATCGTAACCGGAACTTTGTGGGCGGCTTTAGTTTATTATTTAATTGATCGAAAAATTGTTGCGGCGGTTATAACGTGTGCAATATTGGCTGTTGCTTCATTGTTTGGGGTAATTCATTCGATTAATCTTGATGGATCAATGTATTGGTTTGGCTCACTGCCTGCTGAAAAACAAATTATTCCATTAGAAATTGCTGGAGGATATGTTTTGTTTGCTGTAGTGGCGGTGGTGATTTATTTGTTGAATCGAGGCAAGCCTGCTAATTTGCACTAAATTGAATCTGGAAATAAAAATAGCCAACTGTGGGTTGGCTATTTTTACTTGTAGCACGCGTATACCATTACGCCACCTACAAGCACCAGTTTTCAAGTAACTGATTAACTCTAGGGCGGATTATAACCGCTTAAGGTGTACGGTGTCAAGTTTAATTTTGTATTGAGTGACTATAACAGCTTAGTCGCGCGGACTTAGAGTAGCTTAATGAGTCGCAATTTTAAATTTATAAACTATTTGAGGGGGCTTGGGTTATGGATGATACTTCTAATAAATATATTGAAATACATTATTACTTAAGTGATAACTCTCATTCAGTGGATGCTTTTATTAGAAACAAAGCTGAAAAAGAATTTTTATCTGTAATTAGTATTTTAGAAAATATATTTGAAACAAAATTATCTCTTGAAACAGAGGCATATATAACAGGCGGACTAATAGAACGTTTCAGATTGAAAGGAATAGCAAATATAAGTGCTGTATTATTGTTTTTAAGTCCTGCTATAAATGACATAATAAAATACTATTTTACAACAGATAATAAAAATGCGGCAATATCTTATCAAATAGATGAAGAAACCCTAAAAGGACTCAAACTAGATAATGAAAAAAAGGCATTAGAGTTAGAAGAGAGTAAACGAAGTATTCAAAATCATGTGTCAAAATATTATGAACATGTTAGTAAACTACATAAGGTTGATAAAATTGGCTTTACTGTAAGTGAGAATAGCGAGCAGATCGTTGAGCGTTCACAATTTAGTGACTTTATCATAAATAAACTCAGAAATGAACAATATGAAGATGCAGAAATAGAAATAATATCACCAGTGCTAAAAAGTGGTAAATATAAATGGACTGGTTTATATCACGGTGATAAAATAGATTTTACAATGGGTGATAATAATTTCAAAAATGACATAATTCTTGGTCGCTATCAGTTTGGGAATGGTAGTACAATAATTTGCAAGTTATATATAAATATAACTTACGATGAATTTGGTGATGAGGTTAGCAGAAACTATTCTGTTAAAGAAGTTTATTCAATAAAACAATCAATTGACCATACAGTTCAAATTACGAAGCGTGGCTATAAAAAGAAAATTATAGACAGCCATCAAGACTTATTTAGTAATTAAGCTTTATATAAGTAGTAGCTCTAATATTTATTATCATAAGATTGAGTTAATTGTTACTAACAATAAAATGCTAAAGATGGTCAATAATTTTATTTCAAAGAGGGAATTATGCGAAAATTAATTTTAGGTTTATTGTGTTTATCATTAACTCCAGTTTTTGCGGATAGCTTTTCGGGTATGCTGGATGGTAGTGAGTCGCCGTATAAAGCGATTGAAAGTACAAATAGCAAATGTTTGCACTATAAGAAGAGCATTACTGTTGTTACGCAAAAAGATGAGGATGCGCCGGGTGATCATGTTTTAATTAAATCAGGCGATGATGCATCATGTAGCTGGGATAACGCTGCTGGTTGGGAAACCGATAGTGGTGAGGCGAGCTATTTTCTTGGTAAATGGAAAAATCTGATTTTTATTGATCGGGGAACTGGACCAGATGGGCGCGATGTGCTGATTTTTGATTTGGATAGCAAACGTCAGGTATTTACTGCTAGCTATTCTAATCCGATGGAAATTAGTCGCAAAAAATTGACTTATTGGCAGGGTGCTAATATAATTGCAACTAAAGATAATTGTGATGAATTTGAAGAGGCAGAAAAAAATGCTTTGACACCACAGATTCAAAAATTAATGAGTGTTGATTTGACTGCAGCCACTCCAGTTGCGCTTAGTGGTAAAAAAACGCGTTGCCAATTAACTCAATAATGAATATAATTCGAGGGTGGTGTTCAATTAAAGATTAATTATAACTAAATTTTAAAAAGTGAAAATATGAGTAATAGCTTGCGCCGCAATATAATTCTTGATATTGATTCGTATAAAAATGATCATGGCAAAATGTTACCTGAAGACACCGAGTATATTTTTTCAACTATTGTTCCGCGACGTGGCAATCGTTATACTGATGTTATTAAGGCAATGGGGCATCAATATGCAGTTAAGAAATACATCACTGAACCAGTTGAAGCATGGATGTTGGATGAAGCAGAAATTGAATTGCGTGAGCAAGGTTTTAGTTTTAACCGCGAGCGTTGGCAGCACATTTTAGATAAGCATAATGGTTATTTACCGTTGGAAATTCGTGCTGTGCCAGAAGGCATGTTAGTACCAGTTGGTGTGGCAACCGTGACAATTGTTAATACCGATCCTAAATGCGGCTGGTTAAGTTCATATATTGAGACTATGTTTCAGCGAGTATGCTGGAAGATGACGACGGTTGCGTCAATTGCCTTGGATTTATATCGCTATCTTGATGATATGATGATTAAACATAGTGGAGAGGCGGGTAAGGTTAATTTTCATTTGCATAATTTTGGCTCACGCGGCGCTGATAGTTATGAAGCGGATATTTTGGCAGGAATGGCGCACTTGTCTGCTGGGTTTAATGGTACTGATTGTGCTCAGGCAAATCGTAATATCAAGCATTTTTATAATACAACCAAAGCTTATGGCATGAGTGTCAGCGCTTCTGAACATAGTGTAATGTGTACTTGGTCTGATTCAAATACCCGAGATGACTTGCCAGCAGTTAAGATGATGATTGATTTGCTGGAGTACAAAATAAAAAACAAAGAGGGTTTACCGATTGTTTCGATCGTTGGCGATACTTATGATATTTATCGGCTGACTCGTGATTATATCGGTGGTATCTATCGTGACAAAATTATTGAGCTAGGTGCCTTGGGTGGTAAAGTAGTAGTAAGACCTGATTCGGGCGATCCACTTACCATGTGCATGGAAGTAATTAAAATTTTGATGGATAAATTCGGTTATAGTGTTAATAAATTTGGTTATAAAGTTTTACCGCCTTATATTGGTGTGATTCAAGGTGATGGAATCAATAATGATAGTATCCGCCACATCGTTGCGCGTTTGGATAAAGCGCGGATTAGTTTGGAAAATATTATTTTTGGGATGGGGAGTGGTTTGACGCATGATGCTGGGCGCGATGAGTTTTCGTTTTCGATGAAAGCAACTGCGCGTTTTGATGGCAAAGTATGGCATGATTTGCAAAAGCGTCCGATAACTGATCTGGGAAAACAGTCATTAAAGGGACATGTTAGCACTTATATTAGTCGTGATAAACAAGATATTTATACTGAGCGAATTGAGGATGAACATTTACTGGCGAGTGATTTGATGCAGACGATTTATCGTGATGGTAAATGTTATCAAGAATATACGTTTGACGAAATATTAAGCCATAATCAGCGTTGATATTTGATTACGGTGCTTCTTTGACTGATGTACAATAGAGGATTGAATTATAATTTTTGAATAAGGGTATTGCTATGAAAAAAATATTTGTGACAGGTAATGTTGGTCGTGATCCAGAGTCACGTTACGCGCCAAATGGAGAGTCTTTTGTAACTTTTTCATTAGCAGTTACTACAGGACCTAAAGACAATCAAAAAACTGACTGGTTGGAAATCAGCTGTAATGGACGCACTGCGGAGACGGTACAAAAATGGGTGAAAAAAGGCAGCAAATTATTAATCGAGGGTACGCCAAGCGCCAATGCTTATATCAATAAAGAGGGTAAAGCGGTTGCCTCATTGCGCGTTAGTGCTTCAAATATTGAATTTATTGGTAGCCGTGAGCGCTCTGAAGAAGCTGGTGCACCTGATGGTGGCTATGGTAGTTATGATCAGGCACCGGGGAATGAACCAGCTCCAGCTATGCAGCAATCTGGATTTAATGCACCTGGTCCATCATTGCAAGCAGATGATATTCCATTTTAAGTAGTTGACCTTCATCTATAGTAGGGGAGTTTGTTTAATCACATTCTCCTACGTGGTTTGTTTTGGATGTTTTAGCTTGGATGAAACATGATTAAATTGTATTTTTTACCATATGCATGTTGTACTAGTGTTCATATCATTTTAAAAGAAATACAAGTTGAGTTTGAGTTAATTTACGTTGGTAAAAATGCAGATGAGCAAACAAAATCTAAATTTGCTCTCTTTAGGTAATGCTGCTACTCAACAAAATGTCAGAACTTGGGCGCATACTAGCATTAATAAATATTTTATGATTTTAAATAACCACTTAGCTGATAAGTCATATCTCGCTGCAGAACGATTTTCAATTGCGGATGCGTATTTATTTGTCGTTTATCAATGGACAAAATACACGAACGTTTCTACTCAAAACTATCCTAATCTAAGTAATTATATTGAACGTATTACTCGGCGAAATTCAATAAAATCAGTATTGCATCATGAAGCACAGTATTTGTAATGTTTTATCGTATATTTAGGGTGTTTGATATGAAAGAATTAATTGAATGGGAGGATTTTGCAAAGATTGATATTCGTAGTGGCACAATTCTTGATGCCAAAATTAATCAAAAAGCACGAATTCCCGCATATATTTTAACCATTGATTTTGGTGATTTGGGCATGAAAACCAGTTCTGCACAGCTTACGCAGAATTATTCACCAAGTGATCTGATTGGCAAAAAAATTGCTGCCGTGGTTAATTTTCCAATAAAGAAAATAGCTGGGGTAAAATCAGAGGTTTTGGTTTTAGCAACGGTTTGTGATACTAAGGGAACGCTATTATTAAGCGTAGATCCATTAGCTCTTAATGGTAGTTGTGTCAAATAAAAATATATTTTAATCATTGATAATTTGCTAAAAGTCAAATATTTTGGATATTTATTTATATGTTTCTGTTATTTGATCTAATGATTGAAGTTTGCAAGGTAACGGTTATAAATATTTTTGAGTTTATTTAGATGCTGTCTGTTCTGAATTTTGGTGTAATTTATTGTTTTATATCAGTCAGATATATTTTATACGTGGTGATGTTTAAATTAGAGTCTTGATTTTTAAAAAATGATATGTTACAATTGCCAACGTTTGAGATAATAGCGTCTGAGAGAGATGCTTGTTTTGACTCTCAAACCAAGATTATCTTAATAAAAGGAGTAACCTTTACTGGTTTTTTAAAATGCTGGAGGATTTATGACCGAACACGAACAGTTTCAACAATTACTTAATTATCTAAATAGCCGGGTGGTTGGGCAATCCGAACTAACCAAGCGCCTACTCATTGCATTATTATCATCAGGGCATCTCTTAGTTGAAGGCGCACCGGGACTTGCTAAAACTACCGCGATTAAAACTTTATCTTCTTGTATTGATTGCTCTTATCACCGGGTTCAATTTACACCAGACTTATTACCAGCAGATTTGACTGGTACTGATGTTTATATTCCTGAGCAACACACATTCCAATTTCAATCTGGTCCATTATTTCATAATTTCTTGCTAGCGGATGAAATTAACCGTGCGCCAGCTAAAGTGCAGTCAGCACTACTTGAAGCGATGGGTGAAAAACAAATCACAGTTGGTAAACAAACTTATCCTTTGCCACAATTATTCTTAGTTATGGCAACGCAAAATCCAATTGAACAAGAGGGAACTTATCCTTTACCTGAAGCGCAACTAGATCGTTTTATGTTGCATGTTAAAATTGGCTATCCAGATGCGGCTGCAGAAGCGCAAATTTTGGCACTAAATCGCGTAAATAATCAAGCTGCAGATGTAAATCGCCCAAGAATTACCCAAGAATCAATTTTTGCGGCGCAACAACAACTGGCTAATATTCATTTAAGCCATGCTTTAGAAGAATATATCATTCAACTGATTATGGCAACTCGCAACCCACAAAAATACCAAGCAGAACTAGCTAAATGGATCAGTTTTGGTGCTAGCCCACGCGGAACGATTGCACTAGAACGCACAGCCCGTGCTCATGCATGGCTGGAAGGTCGCGATTATGTTACACCACACGATATTCATGTCATGATTCATGAAGTTTTACGCCATCGAATTTTACTTACTTTTGAAGCTGAGGTTGAAGGTATCAATAGCGATCAAATTATTGATAAAATTCTCAATGTAGTTCCGATTCCTTAGGAATGTATTCTTAAATACTTCGAGTAAACTTTTTATCAATATCTAGTGAATGAAAAATTATGACTAAAGGCATTAATCCGGAAATTAATGAGCTTTTGGCGATGCGCTATTGCGCAGCCGAATTACAGCTCTTTAATCCTAATAAAGTTAATTCGGTAACTAATGGTATCAATGCTTCGCATGCCCGTGGGCGTGGAATGGATTTTGACGAAGTTCGGCGTTATCAGGCTGGTGATGATATTCGTTTGATTCATTGGCCGCTAACCGCCAGATCTGGTAAAACTTATACTAAGGTTTATCATGAAGAACGTGAGCGTTCAGTTTATCTATTGATAGATCAATCTGCATCGATGCGCTTTGCTACCAAAGTTGCTTTTAAAAGCGTTATTGCAGCACGAATTGCTGCTCTTTTAGGCTGGGCAGCATTGACACAACATCAACAAGTTGGTGGAGTCGTTTTTGATGAACTAGGTGCAGAGTATATTAAGCCACGGCGCAGTCGTCAGTCTTTATTAGATGTGTTTAATCTTTTGACGTATCCGCGGAAAAATCGCCAGCAAGGTGGTTTGGCAAATAGCTTGCAATTTATTTTGCGCCAGATTCAATCAGGTAGCACAGTGATTGTCTTGAGTGATTTTTGTAATTTAATTAGCGAAGCAGAACAATATTTACGGTTGATTGCGCATAAATGTGAGCTGATTAATCTACTGGTTTATGATCCGCTTGAAGCTAATTTGCCTGATCGTGGGATATTTAGCTTTACGGATAATGGCAGCGCTCGGTTGGAGATTGGTGATACTTTGCAAACTAAAGAGCGTTATGCACAACCTTTTGCTAAGCGAGTGGCTGATTTACGCAATTTATCGCGGCAAAATCGGATGCAGTTTATGACACTGGCAACTAATGATGATTTGGCAGCAGTATTAAAAGCTGGAGTAAACAGAAGTGGAAAATAATAGTTTAGCAGATTTAAAAGATATTCATTTACCAGCACCAGTTTCAATTTTTCCTCTTGCTCCGGGGTGGTATATTGTGCTGGCAGTCATGCTTGTGATTATAATTTTACTTATTCTATGGCAATTACGCCGTGCAAGTAAACAGTATAAATTAAAACAAGTTTTGATTTTGCTGGCGCAGATTGAAGCTAAAGCACAAGCTTCGGAGCCTGAGCAAAGAGAAGAAGTTCTCCCTGAGATTTCGATTTTACTAAAAAGGGTTGCCCGCGAGAAATTTAGCGAATTGCATCCCCAAAATCTATTTGGTGAAAAATGGTTGCAGTTTTTGGATCGGAGTGGTAAAACAACTGAATTTACTAGTGGTACTGGGCGTGTTTTACTTGATGTTTATAAACGACAATCTTTGGAAAATCCACAAGAACTATTGGGTGTAGTTAAAAATTGGTTAAGGACGGTGATGTTATGATTCAAGTTGCTTACCCATGGGTTTTTTTGGCAATATTTTTGCCTTTTATTGTGCGCTATCTGTTTCCTTCCGTTAAAAATGAGCAGTCTTCGGCGTTAAAAGTTCCTTTTTTTAGCCAGCTGCAACAGGCTTTTGCCCATGGCGATAGCTCTGGCAAGCCTAAAGCACTTTCTTCTTTAAAATATCTTGCCTTGCTGATTTGGATTTTAATGGTGATTTCAGGTGCTGGGATACAGTGGCTGGGTAAACCATTAACGCTTCCGCAAAGTGGGCGCGATTTATTGATGGCAATTGATTTATCGGGTAGTATGCAAACTCCTGATATGCAAACCAGTAGCGGTACTGAAACGCGGATTGATGTTGTCAAACGGGTTGCGAATCAGTTTATCAGCGGGCGTACAGGTGATCGCTTAGGTTTAGTTTTATTTGGGTCGCGTCCATATTTACAAACACCATTGACTTTTGATCGTAAAACCGTTGGGCAAATGTTAAATGACGCGACTTTGGGAATAGCTGGACCGCAAACGGCAATTGGTGATGCGATTGGTTTATCGGTTAAACAATTTCTTAATTATCCCGGTGATAGTAAAGCACTGGTATTACTCACTGATGGCGGAAATAATGCTGGCGTAATGCAACCTTTGGCTGCAGCTAAGCTTGCTGCACAAGAACATATCAAAATTTATACGATTGGACTTGGTGCCAGTCAAATGGCGATCCCGGGAATATTTGGTACGCAGATTGTTAATCCGTCTAGCGATTTGGATATTGATAGCCTTAAACAAATTGCTCAAATTACTGGTGGAGAATTTTTTCGTGCTGAGGATGGTGCTGCATTATCCGATATTTATGCACGAATTAATCAACTTGAGCCAGTTAAATCGGATGCAATTACCATTCGTCCTGTGACTCCGCTTTATCCGTGGACTCTTGGGGTGGCTCTGGGACTAAGTTTTCTGTTAATGATTATTAGAATATGGAGAAGGTAAAATGTTAGGAACGTTTCATTTTATACGTCCATGGTGGTGGCTGGCATTGATTCCAGCGCTCTTGATTGCTATCTTGTGGCATAAAAAATCTCAAGCGAGTAATAATGTTTGGAAAGAGCATTGTGATCCGCATTTGCTTGAGCATATTTTAGTAAGTTCTCCTTCGGCTCGTTCGACATGGATGATAGTGCTACTTGGGGTTGCTTGGTTTTTAACTGTGTTTGCGCTAAGTGGACCTAGTTGGTCACGTTATGCTGCACCAGTTTATCAAAAAAATATTGCTCGGGTAATTGTACTGGATGTTTCGCAATCAATGAATGCGATAGATATTACGCCTTCACGGATGCAAAGAGCTAAATATAAAGTTCTTGATTTGCTGCATGCGATAAAAGAAGGGCAAACGGGAATGGTGGTTTTTTCAAGCAGTGCTTTTGTGGTGTCACCACTAACTGCAGATAGTAATACTATTGCTGCAATGGTGCCAGTGCTTGACTCAAACATTGTTCCAGTACAGGGCTCAGATATTGCTGCAGGACTAGCTAAAGCTGGCGAACTTTTTAAACAATCTGGATCAACACGTGGCGAAATTATCTTGATTACCGATAGTTCACCATCTGCCAGTGCATTGACTGAGGCGAGTGATCTAGCCAAGCAAGGATTTGTGACTTCTGTTTTGGCGATTGGAACTAAGGAGGGGACGCCTGAGAGAGGTAATGATGGTAATTTTGCAACTGATGCTAATGGTAATGTGAGTTTGACGCATCTTGATGTTAGCGGTTTAGAGAATTTGGCAAGAACTGGTAGCGGTGAATATGTGGCATTCAAGGGCGATAATAGCGATGTCGATAGTTTATTAAAAGTGGCTGCTTTAAATGATCTTGATGCTAAAGCTTCAGCTGAGTCGCAAACCGAAAGCTTATGGCAAGATCGCGGTGATTATTTGATTTGGGGAGCATTGATTTTGTTTGCATTGTTAGCGCGTAGAGGATGGTTGGAGAAATTATGTTAGAACAAAAATTAATTCCATTACGCAATATGTTACGCGGAACTTGCATCATGCTTGGCTTGATGCTATCTAATACTGCTTTTGCTTTTAGCTTTCAGGATTTATGGTTTAATCAGAATCAACAAGCAGCAAGGTTATTGGATCAACAAAAAAATAGCGAGGCAGCGGCTAAATTTAACGATAATCATTGGAAGGGTGTTGCTTACTATCGTGATAAAAAATATGACCAAGCTTTGGAGATGTTTAAGCAGGATAAAACAGCCAATGGTTGGTACAATCAGGGTAATACCTTAGCTCAGATGCAGAAATATCAGGAAGCTATTGATGCTTATACCAAAGCACTGGAATTACAAAAAAATTTTCCGGATGCCGAGCATAATCGCGAGCTAGTAAAAAAATTAAAGCAACAGCAAGAACAACAAAATAAACAAGATCAGAAAGATCAGAAAGATCAGAAAGATCAGAAAGATCAGAAAGATCAGAA
>DAORIZ010000040.1:0-26214 GCA_035438765.1 Burkholderiales bacterium
GCATTCAGTAAAAACATAGAATTGGTAAAATCAATCATGCATCGTGATTGGGTTAGTTTGCCGTGATATGTATTTCAAATGGTATCATATACTACTGCGTTATTTTTTAATAACCAACTTTTTAAAGATCAGTTTACTCAGCTTGAGTTACTTATTCAAGCATAAAAAAGTGAGGACTCAGATTGTAAATTATATTAATCTATAACTTTAAAGTTTAACGCTTGTGATTATTTAATGAAAAAATGATAATTGGTTAAATTTACAATACAATACTTGTATAGCTAAGGGATTATGCAGCTCCAAAAATTACCATACTATACAATTAGCGATGAGTTTCGGAGCTGAAATATTACACTATTTATAATTCAAGCTGCAGTTGTTGAAGATAGGCTTTGAATTCTGTACCAACCTCAGGATGCTTTAATCCATAGCCAATAGTTGCTTCCAAATAACCTAGTTTTGAGCCACAATCGTAACGTTTACCTTCAATAATATGGGCAAAAATAGCCTCATAATGGAGAACTTCTGATATGGCATCTGTTAGTTGGATTTCACCGCCAACTCCGCGTTGTGTATTTTTTAATTCAGTAAAAATCCGTGGAGTTAAGATATAGCGTCCAACAGCAGCTAAAGTTGATGGAGCTTCGCCAACTTTTGGTTTTTCGACGATTTTTTCGATTTTATGATGCTTGGGGGAATTCTCGGCTAGTTTAACAATTCCATATGATGAAACTTCATCCGGCTCTACTTGATTTACGCCAAGTACCGATGAACCAGTTTCATTATAAACTTCAATCATCTGTGCCAAAGCACCTGGTTTTGCATCGATCAGCTCATCAGCTAAAATTACCGCAAAAGCCTCGTCACCAACTACAGAGCTGGCAGTTAAAACAGCGTGACCAAGCCCTAAGGCTTCAGCTTGGCGAATGTAGATACAATTCACATTACTAGGTAAAATATTTTGTACCATCTCTAAGAGTTTAGTCTTTTGCTTTAATTCAAGCTCAGTTTCTAATTCATAAGCTTTGTCAAAATGATCTTCAATTGAACGTTTATTGCGCCCGGTAATAAAAATTAATTCAGTAATTCCTGCATTAATTGCTTCCTCTACCGCATATTGAATAAGTGGTTTATCAACAATAGGAAGCATCTCCTTAGGTGATGCCTTAGTCGCGGGAAGAAAGCGCGTTCCCATTCCCGCCACAGGAAATACTGCTTTAGTTATTTTAGCAGTCATTTATTATTTTCCTGCAAAAAAATAGTATTCAAGTTGTTGGCGTAAATACTTACGTGCAGAATCTTCAGATAAGTTTAGACGATTTTCATTAATAATCATTGTCTGCTGTTTGATCCATCCTTGCCATGCTTCTTTAGAAACATTAGCTAAAATCTTTTGTCCTAATTCACCGGGAATTGGTGCAAAATCAAGACCTTCTGCTTCAACGCCAAGTTTAATACAATTTACCATCTTTGTCATTAATTTATCCTTTGAATTTTTTGAAAATAATTGTTGAATTAGTTCCACCAAAGCCAAATGAGTTTGACATTGCATAATCCAGTTCGCGAGCTTTGGCAACATTTGCAGTATAATCTAGATCGCATTGTGGGTCTTGTTCAAATATGTTGATTGTTGGTGGAATAATACCATCTTTAATTGCCATGATGGTAAATACTGCCTCAACTGCACTTGCTGCACCCAGCAGATGACCTGTCATTGATTTAGTTGAACTAACCGATAATTCGAATGCGTGCTCACCAAATACTTGCTTAACTGCATTACTTTCATTGATATCTCCCATTGGTGTCGAGGTACCATGAGCATTAACATAACCAATTTGGTTTAAATCAACTTTAGCATTGTTTAATGCCATTTGCATACTCCGTGCAGGTCCATCAATGGTCGGTGATGTGATATGATAAGCATCAGATGTTGCTCCATAGCCAACAACCTCTGCATAAATCTTAGCTCCACGTGCTTTAGCGTGCTCATATTCTTCCAAGACTAATACCGCAGAACCTTCGCCCATTACAAAACCATCACGATCTTTATCCCAGGGGCGTGAGGCAGTTTTGGGATCGTCATTACGCGTAGATAAAGCTTTTAATGAATTAAAGCCGGCAACACCAGTTCCACAAATACTAGCTTCAGCTCCGCCAGCTAACATTACGTCACAATCGCCGTATTCAATATAACGTGCGGCATCACCAATACAATGATTACTAGTTGCGCAGGCACTAACAATTCCATAACTAACACCTTTGTAACCGTATAGAATTGATAACTGACCCGCAATCATATTTCCCAACGCACCTGGAATAAAGAATGGACCTATTTTACGTGGACCTCTTTCTTTCAGGATGATGGTGTGTTCTTCAATTGTTGGCAAACCACCGATACCAGAACCAATTATTAGACCAACACGCTCTTTATTTAAATCTGTCATTTCATCAATTCCAGAATCGCGTATTGCCTGTACTCCAGCAACAACACCAAGTTGAATAAAGCGATCTGTGCGACGGGCTTCTTTAGCGTCAAAAAATCCCTCGGTTGAGAAATTCTTTACTTCACCAGCAAATTTGGTTGCATAGTTAGTGGCATCAAACATTGTAATATGGTCAATCCCACTTACACCATTAACGATATTTTTCCATGAACTATCCAAATCATTACCAACAGGTGATACAATCCCGATTCCGGTTACTACTACTCTTCGCTTACTCATCTAAGACCTCCTACATTAAACGTTAGTATTCAAGTGTTCATACAGATACAACCATGTATCAATCACGGTATCTGGGTTTAATGAAATAGTTTCGATTCCCTCATCAATCAACCATTTGGCAAAATCAGGATGGTCAGATGGTCCTTGACCGCATATCCCAACATACTTTCCTTGTTTGCGACAAGCGCTGATTGCAAGATGGAGCATTGCTTTAACTGCATCATTCCGCTCATCAAAAGAAGCAGCAATTGCACCATTTGAATCACGATCTATTCCCAAGGTTAATTGTGTCATGTCATTAGAACCAATTGAGAAACCATCAAAATAATCTAAGAATTTTTCGGCTAGAATAGCATTGGAAGGAATCTCACACATCATGTATATGTTTAAACCATTTTGTCCGCGTACTAAGCCATTATCCGCAAGTAGCGCAATAACTTCTTTGGCCTCATTAGTGGTGCGAACAAAAGGTATCATTATCGTAACATTATCTAGACCCATAGTTGTCCGCACTTTATTGATTGCCATGCATTCTAAATCAAAACAATCGCGGAAGCTCGGAGCGATATAACGTGATGCACCCCTAAAGCCCATCATTGGATTTTCTTCAATCGGTTCATACAATTTACCGCCAATTAGGTTAGAGTATTCGTTTGATTTAAAGTCAGATAAGCGCACAATCACTTTTTTGGGATAAAATGCCGCAGCAATAGTCGAAACACCTTCGGCTAATTTGTCAACATAGAAGTCTACCGGGCTTGAATAACCAGCAATTTTATCTGCTACCGTTGATTTTAGAGGCTCAGGCAAGTTGTCAAACTCAAGCAATGCCTTAGGGTGAATCCCGATTTGACGGTTAATAATAAATTCTAAGCGGGCTAAACCAACCCCAAAATTAGGAATGCTTGAGAAGTTAAAAGCTAATTCAGGGTTACCAACATTCATCATAATATCTACTGGTAATTTTGGCATATTAACTACATCAAGCTCAAGCACTTCGACATTCAGGTGTCCAGCATAAATATGTCCACTATCGCCTTCGCAACAAGAGACCGTAACTTGTTGACCTTCTTTTAATACTTCAGTAGCATTTTCACAACCTACAATTGCAGGTATACCAAGTTCACGGGCAATGATCGCCGCATGACAAGTTCTTCCACCGCGGTTAGTCACGATTGCTGCTGCACGCTTCATAACTGGTTCCCAATCTGGATCAGTCATGTCAGTAACCAATATGTCACCAGCTTTAACACTATGCATTTCGGAATGATCTTTAACTAGACGCACGACACCTGTTGCAGCTTTTTGACCAACGGCACGACCGGTAACCAAAACTTGACCACGCTCACGGATATGATAACGTGTTTGTTTGCCATGTTGTGATTCTTGAGATTTGACCGTTTCTGGGCGGGCTTGTAAAATATAAATCTTGCCGTCTAACCCATCTTTACCCCATTCAATATCCATAGGTCTCGCATAGTGTTCTTCAATAATCATAGCGAATTTACCCAGCTCTGTGGCATCAGCATCTGTAATAGAGAATAAATTACGTTGGTGGCTAGGTACACCAATAGTTTGTACTGATTTACCTGGTACACTGGCATTGGTAAATTCCATTTTCATGGCTTTGCTACCGACGTTTTTACGAATAATTGCTGGGCGTCCAGCCTCCAAATTTGGTTTATATACATAGAACTCATCTGGATTAACCATGCCTTGTACTACGCACTCACCTAATCCATAGCTAGAGGTAATGAAAACAACTTTATCGAAACCAGATTCGGTATCAACTGTAAACATCACGCCAGAACTAGCGGTATCTGAGCGAACCATTTTTTGGATTCCAGCAGATAAATAAATCAATGAATGATCAAAACCTTTATGTACCCGATAAGCAATTGCACGATCATTATACAATGAAGCAAATACTTGCTTAACAGCTGATTTTAGGTTGTCAAACCCGCGAATATTTAAAAAAGTATCTTGCTGACCAGCAAAAGATGCATCTGGCAAATCTTCCGCGGTTGCAGAAGAACGTACTGCCACGGAAATGGAGTCTCCGTAGCGAGACATCATTTCGGTATAAGCTTGCTCTAAATCGCGCTCAAAGTCAGCCTGAAATGGTGCTTCCATAATCCAATTTTGAATTTCTTTACCAGCTTTGGCTAATTCAATAACGTTATCAACATCTAAGCTATCTAAAGCAGCATCAATCTTTTGTTTTAAATTATTGCTTTCTAAGAAGCGCTTATAGGCTTCAGCTGTGGTGGCAAAACCGCCAGGAACCCTTATTCCTTTGCTATCCAATTGCGAAATCATTTCGCCCAATGATGCATTTTTGCCACCGACTTCGGCAACATCTGTCATACGTAAGTGTTCAAACCAGATAATATTTTTCATAAATTAGGGCTCCATGCTCAATAAAATAGGGTGATATCGTTTACCTAACCATTTGCTTTGGACATGTATATATACTATGTCGCATAAATAAGCAGTTCATTTTACCATAGTTGAAATATAGTTTGTGCATCAGTTAACTATCAGTTTGAGTATAGAACATTTAGTTTCCGTTTAATGTTTTTAATTTATATATGAATACGTTTTACATTTTGGTGCTTAATGGCTATCTTTAATAGAATTGGAGTTAAAATAGTCACTAGTACCAAAGTCAAAATCACCGATGACATTATTTCATTATTGATTAGTCCAAGCTGATTACCTGTAATGGCAAAGATTAATCCTGCTTCACCAACTGGCGTCATCCCTAAACCGATTACCCATTTATTTAGACGATTTTGCTCACTAAAACCACTAATAACTCTGCCAAGTATGCTGATAACTACAAAAGCCAAAGTAAAACATAATATTTTAGGGTTTGCCAAATCTTCAACTCGAAAGATTAAACCAATATAAGTAAAAAATATTGGCACAAAGATATTCGATAAAGGTTTTATCAATTCATCTAATGATTTTAGTTCGTAAGTATTTACCGTTTTGATAATTTGTAGTTTGGCATTTTCATCGGTAGTGTGTTGCGCAATGTATTTGAAGTCACGCAGAAATTTGGCTTGTGAGAAGTTGCGAAAATAATCTGGATTAATAATCAAACCAGCGATAAATGCACCAATCACTGGTGCGAGATTTAATATGCTTGCAAGCCAAGTATAAAATGTGCACAACATGAACAGGATGCCAATTTTCATACTAATTCCAGCGTGGATTTTAGCTGAGAATCTGGTCAGAAGTGGGGTAATTCTACGTCCCAAAGAAATTGAAATCAGAAAAAATAAAGTTGTTTTAGCTGCGGAAACTACTAATTCATTGCTGCTAAAGTTGCCAGTAATGAGAATTCCCGAAAGCACGGCAAAACACATGATGCTGATTACCTCATCAATTAGTGATGCAGTCAGCACGGTTTGTACTTCTATGCTATTGATTATCTTTAAATCTTTAAATACTTTACCAGAAATTCCAGTGGCGGTAGCGGCTGCAACCAAACCCATCAACATTCGTGAACCTTGTGGAGCAGTTGGATAAAATAAGTCGGTAAGATAGTAACCGCCAATAAAAGTAAGTAAAGTACCAAATAATGCAATTTTTATGCCACTACCAATTTTGCTACTAATGTCCTCTAACTGTGTTTCAAGTCCAATTTCAAACATCAGGATCATAGCGCCAATTTCGGCAAGAAACTTGATTATTTCATTATTTTCCATGCCTGCAAAGGTTTGAATTCCAAAAAAATGCAGATTACCTAAAGCAACACCTGCCAAAATTTCAGAAGTTACCAGTGGTAAGCCGATTTTTTTGACAATTGCGAAACTTCTTGACATTAAGATGGATAGTGCTAACCAAAGATAGATAGCAGGAGTTAAATCAGGAGTGCTGCCAACAGTGAGTGCGTAGCATGGTATGGCGATAACAAGACTAATTAGCAGTAGGAAGTTTAGTTTGTTGCGCATGGCAATTAACCATCAATTACGCTGGTTAATTCATAAAGTAAATCAAGAGCCTGTTTGGCAGATAAATTATCTGGATTAACTTGACGCAGTTGTTGGAGCACATTTTCTTCGGCAACCGAATGCCGTGGTACTGTTTCTTCAATAACATCGTCAAAGCTAAATAAATCCAATTGAGCTTGGTTCTGGCTATTTTGTTCAAGGTGAGTCAAGTATTTCTTGGCGCAAGATAGTACCGTTTTTGGCACACCAGCCAGTGCCGCAACCTGAATCCCATAGCTTTTTGCTGCTGGACCTTCCTCAACCTGATGCATAAAGACAATTTGGTCTTTATACTCTACTGCATTAAGATGAACATTGGCAATATTTGGGTAATGATTGGTAAGATCGGTTAATTCAAAATAATGAGTGGCAAAGAGTGTGTAAGATCCACTATTTTCAGTTAGATAACGAGCAATAGCATAGGCGAGTGCCAATCCGTCAAAAGTCGATGTTCCGCGTCCCACTTCATCCATGATTACCAGTGATTTAGCCGTGGCATTATTAAGTATGTTGGCGGTTTCGGACATTTCAAGCATGAAAGTTGATTTACCAGCGGCAAGATCATCTGATGCACCAATTCGGGTAAAAATCCGATCTATATCACCAAGCTGTACACTTTTAGCTGGAACAAATGAGCCACAATATGCCAGAAGGGTAATAATCGCACATTGGCGCATATAGGTTGATTTACCGCCCATATTCGGACCAGTTATCAGGAGGAAATTACGCTTTGCATTTAATTTGAGATCATTGGCAATAAACTGATCAATCTGCTGCTCAACCACGGGATGACGACCTTCAACAATCACCAGTCGGTTATCTGGGCTAAGCTCGGGACAACAATAATTATTCTCCAATGCAACCCGGGCAAAACAAGTCATAACATCTAAAGCAGCCAATGAGTGAGCAAGATTCTGCAACGGCATGATATATTGGTTTAGATAGTCAAGTAACTGCTCATAAATTTTTTTCTCTAGGGCTAGGGCTTTATCTTGTGCGGATAAAACTTCATTTTCATAAGCTTTTAATTCTGGCGTAGTGAAACGTTCGGCATTTTTTAACGTCTGCGTGCGACGATATTCTACTGGCGTTTTATCAAGGTTAATCCGTGAGATCTCAATGAAATAGCCATGTACACGATTGTATTCGATTTTTAGGCTGCTTATTCCGCTGCGTTCGCGCTCTTTGGCTTCTAGTTCAATTAAAAACTGACTACCATCCTGACGAATCCCGCGCAGATAATCTAATTCTTGATCAAAGCCATCATTAATTACGTCACCTTCACGTAAAAGCAGACTCGGCTCTTCTTTCAGTACACGTTGCAAATGTCCGCTAATTTCACTATTTACGGCAGTAATCGCATCCCGAATTTCTGCAATTAATCGGGTTGGTGGTAATTCGGCAAGGATATCTAACTCAGGTAGAATCATCAGACTATTGCGCAAAGCCGCCAAATCACGGGGGCGAGCTGAGCGTAGGGCTACGCGCGAGGTAATCCGTTCAATGTCACAAATTCGGCGTAAGATAGCTTGCAATGGTTTGTAGTGTGTTTGTAGTGCAGAGACGGTTGCATAACGTTCTTCAATTTGCACCATTTGCCGTAATGGATTATTTAACCAACTATCTAGCAAACGACTACCCATTGGGGTGGCACATTTGTCCATTACCGAAAATAGAGTTGGTGAAGTTTCGCCGCGCATCGTCAAGCTTATTTCCAGATTGCGGCGCGAAATTGCATCCAAAATTAAATAATTTTCTTCCTGATCCAATATGATATTATTGATATGAGGTAAACTGTTTTTTTGGGTTTGTTTGGCATAGTCGAGTAATACCGCGGCAGCACAAATTGCTAGCTTAGCATGGGAGATACCAAAACCATCTAAATCTTGTAGCGCAAAATGCTCACAAAGTTTACGTCTGGAGAGATCATGCTCAAAATGCCAATCTGGAATAATTTTGTAAGCTAAATTAGGTTTTTGGCTTTGTAATTCGCTAATCAGATTTTCAGGGGCAATAATCTCTGCAGGGCGCAAGCGTTCAATTTGATTATAGATTTCAGAGCTATTTCCCTCATAAATCATGAATAAACCGCTACTTAATGATATCCACGCTAAACCAAATTGTTGTTTACGCTGATACAGCGCGATGATTAAATTATTTTGCTTTTCATCAAGTAAGCTGTCATCGGTAAGTGTGCCGGGAGTGATTATCTTAGTTACTTGGCGATCTACCGGACCTTTGCCAGTTACCTCACCAACTTGATCAACAATCGCAACTGACTTGCCAACTTTAACCAAACGTGTTAAGTATTGTTCTGCAGCATGGTAGGGAACACCTGCCATTTTAATTGGTGAACCAGCACTGCTACCACGTTGGGTTAGGGTAATTCCAAGAATTTTGGAAGCAACTTCCGCATCTTCAAAAAACATTTCATAGAAATCACCCATCCGATAAAATAATAACATATCGGGATATTCAGCTTTAATTTTAAGGTATTGCTGCATCATTGGGGTGTGTTGTGATAACTCCATCCCATAGGTTTCTATTACTTGTGTTTTGTTCATGCGTACGGCTTTTAACTATTTTGAATAATTTTTAGCATTTGACTGATTAATTTTGGATTAGCTGCAATAATATTACCGCTATCCATGAACCCTTGTCCACCATCAAAGTCACAAACTAAACCACCAGCTTCTTTTACTAATAGATAGCCTGCTGCAATATCCCATGGCTTTAAAGCAAACTCCCAGAATCCATCGACCATTCCCGCCGCAACATAAGCTAAATCGAGTGCGGCAGAACCAGCACGGCGTTGACCAGAAGTTGATTCAAGCATTACTTTGAAAATTGACAAATAGCGTTCTAACAAATCCATATTATAAGTAGGAAAACCTGTTGCAAGTAGGCTGTCTGCTAAACTACTGGTTTTTGACACTCGCAAACGTCCATTATTTAACTGTGCACCTTTGCCGATTTCTGCAGTATAGATATCATTGCGATTAGGATCAAAAACGATACCGTGAGTAATCTTGTCTTCATGCTTTACGGCAATTGAAATTGAGTATTGCGGATGCCCATGGATATAATTAGTAGTGCCATCTATTGGGTCAATAATCCAAGTAACATCGGATTTATTATCTAGTTCGCCTTGTTCTTCACTAAGTATATTGTGTGAAGGGAAAGCTTTAAGAATAGTATTAATAATAATTTGCTCAGCTTTTTTGTCAACTTCACTGACAAAATCATTGTTTCCTTTGCGTTCAACCTTGATACGTTCCAGATTACGGCTTTCTTGTTGAATGATATTTCCGGCGTTATAAGCCGCTTGAACTGCAATATTTAAAATCCCTGACATGAAAAATCCTTTTGTAATGGGTATAATTAACCCCTGATTATACCGCACAAAGTATGTGCTTTAGCTCGTAATTATTCCCTTTATACAATTACTATGCTGCACTGCGTCTAAAATGCATGATGTTATTAGGGGCGTTTATGCTAAAATCACATGTTTATGTGCTGTTTAGCTAGTTAGCTTACGGTTCATAGTTAGTTTTATTCGTAATTTAAAGGGGCAGTATGGAAGCTCAGGGTTTATCGAAATGGTTCTACTTAGGAATCGTTGGGATTGTCATCGGTATTGTAATGATTGTTCGTGCACGTGGTGACAATAAAAGTAAGGCTATGGAAAATGGTTATTTGTTATTTATCTTAGGCTGTGTGGGAGTTGTCTCGGAGTTTACTGATTTTGCAACTGTCTTGCTCTTATTTATCGCGGTGAGTGGGGTGGTTTTATTGCTGGATAAGCTCATCTGGAGTAAATCACGTAGCGATACGCAAATGAAACCGCATTATGTCCATTATTCCCGTGAGTTTTTTCCGGTAGTTTTGGCGGTATGGGTGTTAAGAGCTTTCTTGTTTGAGGCATATCAAATTCCAAGTAGCTCGATGCGTCCAGATTTGACCGTTGGCGATTTTATTCTGGTGAGTAAATTTAACTATGGTCTAAGAATGCCTGTTACTAATCAAGTGGTAATTCCGATTAATAAAGTTGAGCGTGGTGATGTTGTGGTTTTTCAAGATCAAACCAAACCAAACCGTGATCTAATTAAACGTGTCGTTGGATTACCTGGTGATACAATTACTTATGTTGATAAGCGCTTACGGATTAATGGGCAAAATTTAAGTTATCAAAATGATGGTTCTTATGATTACACTGAAGCTGGTCCCAACGGCGATGTGATGATCCATAATCAGCGCTTGATTGAGGACTTGACTGGAGTTAAACATCCAATTATTGTCTGGGATCAAGTTCCACCAGTGATCTTAGAAATGGTACAAAATTTTCCAGGTAAGGAAAATTGCCAGTACAATGACGAAGGGTTTACTTGTCGTGTACCAGAAGGGCATTATTTTATGATGGGTGATAATCGCGATAATAGTCTAGATGGTAGGTACTGGGGCTTTGTACCTGATAAAGCAATTTTAGGTAAAGCTATTTATGTATGGATGAATTTCCGTGATTTATCCCGTGTCGGAACAAAGATTGAATAATGGCAAATATTTCTGATTTACAAGAACAATTGGGTTATGAGTTTCAAGACCTCTCATTATTGCGTCAAGCGATTACACATCGTAGCTACAGCAAAATCAATAACGAACGCTTAGAGTTTGTTGGTGATGGTGTTTTGGATTATGTAATTGCACTCAATCTTTATCAAATTTATCCGGATTTATCCGAGGGCGAATTATCTAAGATGCGCGCGGCTTTGGTCAATCAAGATGGTCTAGTCGAGATTGCTGAGCAGCTTAATCTGGGGCATTATTTGTATTTAGGTGATGGAGAACTTAAAAGCGGAGGACGGCAGCGCCCTTCAATCTTAGCTGATGCGCTGGAAGCTATTTTTGCAGCAATTACCTTAGATAGTAATTTCGAAAAATGCCGTCGAGTTATTGAACGTTTATTTTATTACCCATTACGTGAGCAGCAGCAAGGTAAAACCAAAGATTACAAGACTCAATTACAGGAATATATTCAAGCTAAACGTTTTCGCTTACCTCGTTATGAGATCGTGGGTATGACTGGTCCTGAGCATGACATGTTGTTTCGGGTCGAGTGTACGATTGAAGAGCTTGATGTTCGCGCTTATGGCGAAGGTAAAGGTAAAAAACAAGCTAGTCAATGTGCGGCAAATAATTTACTAATGTTACTGAATGAGATGCCCTTTAATGATTGAATCTAAAACTTTTTGTGGCTTTGTAGCGATTGTTGGACGTCCAAATGTAGGTAAATCGACACTGATGAACCATCTGATTGGGCAGAAAATCAGTATTACTTCGCGTAAACCACAAACCACACGCCATCGTGTAACTGGGGTTTATACCAAGGATGATACCCAATATCTCTTTGTTGATACTCCAGGGTTTCAAAAACAATACTTAACAAAATTAAATCAGGCGCTAAATCAAAGTGTGGTTAATAGTTTGGGTAATGTCGATGCCATTATTTATGTGGTCGAAGCAGGAATTTTTAATATTGGCGATGAAGAAGTATTAAACTTATTACCAACTGAAGCAAATGTAATCCTAGTAATCAATAAGCGTGATAAATATAAAGATCGTAACGAGTTAAATCAATTTGTTAAAGAAGTATCTAAAAAATATCCATTTAAAAAAGTATTGAGCGTAGCGGCTAAACATGATCATGGAATGGATGAATTGCTGGCAGCAACTAAATTATATTTGCCAGAAAGTGTATTTTTATATCCGGAAGAGCAGCTTAGCGATAAAAGTAGTCGCTTTATGGCAAGTGAAATTATTCGCGAGAAATTATTTCGTTCACTGGGTGAAGAGCTTCCTTATAGCTTGATGGTTGAAATTGATAAATTTGAGCAAACCAATAAACTCAGCCGAGTTTTTGCAACCATTATCGTTGATCGCGAAAATCAAAAGCCGATGATTATTGGTAAGGGTGGCGAAAAATTGAAGAAAATATCAATTGAATCGCGCTTGGACATGGAAAAACTCTTTGATACCAAAGTTCATTTGGAAATTTGGGTTAAAGTTAAGAGTGGTTTTGCGGATGAACTTAAATTCCTGCAACAGTTTGAGTAGATGCTGCAATGATTTCAGTAGTAATTCTAACTAAAAACAGCGCTAAGTATATTGAGCGCTGTTTGGGTGTCTTACAAGCTTTTCCTGAAGTAGTTGTTGTTGATAATGGCTCTACTGATCAAACCATGGAGCTTGCGGCTCGATTTGCTAATGTTAAGATTTATCAACGTGAGTTTTGTGGTTTTGGACCACTAAAGAATATCGGTGCAGGCCTAGCCAGTCACGACTGGGTATTCTTTGTTGATAGTGACGAAATAGTTAGCCCAGAGTTAGTCAAAAAAATACTAGGGCAACAATTAAGCGAGCAAGAAGTTTATCGCTTTTATCGTAAGAATTATTATGCTGGCCGCTTGATTGATGGTTGTAATTGGGATAATGATTATGTGGTGCGCTTGTATAACCGTAAAACCACGAGTTTTAATGATAATCAGGTACATGAAAGTATTCAAACCAATAATTTAACTGTCACAACTCTAAGTGATAGAAACTCATTTATCTATCATTTTCCCTACAGTAATACTCGTCAACTAATGGCAAAACTTGAGCACTATGCTGATCTTTATGCTGAGAATAAGCTTGGGCATAAAAAAGTCAAACTGTGGACTATTCCTTTTCGTTTTTTTATTGCCTTTATTAAAAGTTATCTGCTTAAAAAAGGTTTTAAATACGGCTATGAGGGATTTTTAATCAGCTGCTATAATGCGATGGGTGTTCTGGTTAAATATCTAAAACTCTATGAATTAAGCAATGCCAAAAATTGTGTAATTGCCGTAAAAATAGCAGATCAACAAGATCTAGAGAGTGCAGTACAATTAATTAATGCTCAAACATTAATCCCTCCTCAGGTGATTTTCTTGCTTTCTAATCAACTAGCAGCGCAAATATCTACAATCCGCAAATTGTTAACCAAGAGTTTCATTCCCGATGCAGATTGCATTGCCTGTGATACTCAAGATGTCACGCAGACTTTGTCAAATTATCAGCAATCTAACGTTGATGATGCGCGAGTGATATTTTTTTCTGATGCAAGTAGTTTTACAGATATCAAGATAATTGAACGTAGATTACAAGAATTATAAAACTATAGAATATGTTACATAGATACCATATACTATGAACTTTAATAGTAATGCTATATTATAGATTTTAACCAGAAATGAGTATTTTATCGATGAACTATCAGAAATTATCCTCGAGTCTTATTAGTATCATTATTCCTATGAAGGATGAGTCTGCAAACTTAGAACAATTGTTTTCTACTCTAGCACCAATTCTGGAAGTGTTACCTATTGATTATGAAGTAATTGTGGTCAATGATGGAAGTAATGACAATACCTTAGCTAAGCTAATAGAAATTAGCAAAAGTGAGCATAACTTAAAAATAGTTGATTTATCGCGAAATTTTGGTAAAGAGGCTGCGCTATACGCTGGTTTTAATTATGCGCGAGGAGATTGTGCTGTTGCGATTGATGCTGACTTACAAGATCCTCCTGAGCTAATTTTAGAGATGGTAGATTGGTGGCAACAGGGATATGAAATTGTAACTGGAGTACATCAAACACGAGATAGTGATACTTATTTGAAACGTAAAACTGCAAGCTTATTTTATCGAAGTATTAATAAGGTTAGTGATACTAAATTCACACCGCATGCTGGTGACTTTCGATTGCTCGACCGAGTAGCGATTGATGCTTTTTTGAGTCTTGGCGAGAGGGTTCGGTTCAATAAAGGGCTTTTTGCATGGATAGGGTTTAAAGAAAAATTGGTATACCACAAAAGGTCTGAACGCTCAGCAGGAACTAGCCAGTGGAAATACTTACAGTTATTCAAATTTGCAATTGATGGAATTACTAGCTTTAGCAAAGCGCCTCTAGAAATATGGTTCTATTTGGGTATATTTACTGCGATTGCTGGATTTTTCTACGGTCTATTTATTTTTACACGCACGATATTGCTTGGAATTGATACGCCTGGATATGCTTCATTATTAATTTTTGTACTGTTCTTTAGTGGCTTACAAATGATTGGGATTGGAATATTGGGTAAATATATCGGAAGAATTTTTATAGAGTCTAAGCGTAGACCTATTTTTATCGTTCGTAAGATTTATGATGGCTCAAATATAAAGCTAAAAGGCGATAAAGATGAATTATGAACAATTTCAAGATATGGACTGTATGGAGGAAACTCATTTTTGGTTCAAAGCACGTAGAGAGATAATTCAAAACACTCTAGCTGCGCATTGCTTAGATTATCGAGAACTTTCCGTATTAGAAATTGGTTGTGGGACTGGCGGAAATTTAAAGTATTTTAAGTCGATTTATTCAAATATAGTTGGTTGCGAGGTTAGTGAGGATGCCATTAACTTTGCAAGACATAAGCTTCCAGATTTTGATATTAGAAAATGTAATTTGCCAGATGATATCCCATTTGAAAATAGTAAATTTGATATAGTATTTTTATTTGATGTACTTGAGCATATTAAAGATGATGCGGCTTCGCTTGAATCAATCAAACAGAAGCTAAATGTAGGTGGTTCTTTGGTGATCACAGTACCTGCGTACCAATTTTTGTATGGTGCTTATGATAAGTTTCTTTTTCATTTTCGCCGATATAGTAAAACACGACTTTTAAACTTGTTGACTGCAGTAGGATTTAAGATAACATATTCTTCATACTTTAATTGTTGGTTATTCCCAGCTGTTCTTATTTCACGCTTACTTGAAAAGGTATTTAATAAAACCTCCAAATATGTTATCAGTGGTAATAAAACATCTTTAATAAACTCGCTCTTCTATTGCATCATGAGAAGCGAAAAACATTTGCTGCTTAAAAAGTATAAGTTGCCTTTTGGTTCATCGGTAATTGCGATTGCAAAAAGTTTTTAGTATGAAATTTAATGAATTAAATAACTCTAAAGTATTAACTGAGTTTGTTTGGATTATAATCTCAGTTGCGGTTGGTACAGTATTTTCATTTAATTTAATAAGCGATTTACTTTTTAATATTGCTTCAATTAACTATATTAGCAATGATATGATTGTTAATTTTGTAGGTTGGCACTATTATCGTTACGATCCATGGATGTTGCCAATAACACGTATTTCAAGCTTAGTATATCCAGTTGGTACAAACCTTATCTATAGTGATTCTATTCCGATTCTATCTGTTGCGTTAAAGCTATTTTCGCAATTACTTCCACCAGTATTTGTCTGGCATGGCTTGGTTGCCATCATAAACTTGAGCCTGCTATTCTATTCAGGAAATCTATTTTTTCGAATTATGACGAAAGATAAGTTGCTTGGATTTATTGGTGGTATGTTCTTGCTTTTGTCTGCTCCTGCAATCTATCGCTTGATTGCACATTATTCTCTGACTTCACAGTGGCTTCTGGTTTTTAATTTGTTGTTACTGTTCCAAAGAAATCAGAATGTCAAACAAAATTCAGTTTGGCAGCTTTTTTTAATCTTTTTGAGTTGTGGTATTCATCCATACCTTGCAATCATGAATCTAGGGTTAAGTTTTGGGTTGGCTTATAAATTGAGTTTTATTAGAATAAAAAATGATATAAATATGAGATTTAGTGCTAAGTATTTTATTTTGTTGGCCATTATTTATGTAATTACGTTTTTATGTTCCGCATATATCTTTGGTTGGTTTGTTGGTGGTGGTAAAAGTGATGCATTTGGCTATGGATATTATAGTGCGAATGTATTAAGTTTATTTAATCCTGAGTTTGGTGCTTTAGTTATACCAAATTTGTCTATTGGGCAATATCAATATGAAGGATATTCTTATCTTGGGCTTGGAATAATTCTGCCATTGATTTTTTTGTGTTTATTTAATTATAAAAGAATATATTTAGCATTCTTAAAAAAAGAAATGTACTTGTTTTATGTTTTGATAGCCGTATTTACAATGCTTGCATTCTCGAATATTCTGCAGATCAGCAACTTTGTTATTCGATTACCATATCATGGAAAAATTTTTGATATTTTTAGATCTTCTGGACGTTTTATATGGATTTTATATTATATCATTATTTTGTTAGTAATTTTAGGATTTTATAATAAATTTGCCAAGAAGAAATACGGGATATTTTTATTGATTGGATTTTTGTTTTTGCAGTATGTCGACTTAAAGCCTTTATTAAATTTAGTTATACGATTTCACTCCAGCAATCAGATAGGTAGTGCAGTATGGAATAGTGATCTAAAGTCTAAATTTTGGTATACGTTAAATGAAAGTGGTTATAAACACATGGTAATTGTGGAGACACACCCTGGTGATGTCGATAGATTGAGTGGGTGGTGGGGAGATCGTAGTGGTTATCCAGCAATTTATAAGTTTGTACTTTTGGCAAGTTTATCACAAATCACTATTGATGATATGCATTTGGCGAGGAGAACTACATTACAGGATCAGTTTGTGTTTAAAGTTAATCAAGATTTTAGCAATGGGATTTTAGCGGATAGTACTATTTATATTGTACCACCACAAATATATATTTTATTAAACCAACAAGAAAAGAATAAATTTTGTACTGCAATAGATGGATATAATATTTGTGCAAAAAATAAAATCAAATCATAACTAAAAATCCCATGACTGATACCAGAGCAAATAGCGGTAGGTATAATCACGATGAATTTCTAAACCAGAAATAGCTGGATAAAATAAGATAAATAGCCCTATCACTAAAATTAAATAAATCCACACGAGTTTTTTTAGGCTTTTCTCCGGGCGTTTGAGTGCTGCATCAAGCGCCCAAGTAATTGCTAAAATCATAAATGGTGTTACTGAATATAAATAGTAAATAAAGCTTGTGCGCTTCAAAAACATATACGGTAAATATTGCGATGCAATCGCTAGTAAAATGAAACCCAATTGCCAACTCCGCGTTTTAACGAAGTTTATCATCATTAGTAAAATTGCTATGATACTAAACCACCAGATTACTGGATTGCCCATCAGTACGACAGAGCTATATTGTTTGGTCACGAAATTCATCCAACTATAGATTTTTTCGGGGCGGAACATCAATGGCCATGACCACCATGGTGATTCAAATTGGTGATGGTGAGTAACTGCATAACCTGTATGATAGTGCCACATTGCTAGATGTTGTTGGATTATAAAACTTACAAAATTATTTGACGTATCTTGAGTCAAATATTGTGGTATAAAGCTTGAACAGTACAAGATGACAACAAACACACTTAGGTAGGCTAATTTAGGCGCGTTCTTAAATTTACTGTTTTGCTTATTAATTTGTCCATTGCTATAAAAAAACTCATAATAAATAATTATAGGTAGTAATGCACTAAGGGAAAACAATGCAATCCATTTGGTAGCAAGTGCGAGCGCAAAGAAGAAAGCTATTCCCCATAAGTTATTTTGCGCGGCATTTGGTTTACTCAATTTTTGGTTTTCAATGTAACAAAAGAGCATCAAATACTCTGCACAAATAAATAATGTTACCATTGAGTCAATTAAAGCATAACGATTAATTGTAAAATGCATAAAATCAAACATTAGTAATAATGCAGCAAAGATAGCTACACGATTACTTTTAAAAATTTTTTTAGCAAAGTAGTATATTAATGGAATCATTATAATGCCACAGAGGTATGCCATAATTCGCCAGCCAAACGGATTCATGCCAAAGATTAAAATTCCAAGTGCAATGATTAATGTTCCTAATGGTGGGTGATTGGTTGCATAGAGTGGAGCATGGTGAATGTATTGATATGCCGTTACCGCATAATAAAGCTCATCAAAGACTATGCTTGATTTAATTGATGGATCGTAGTTTTTTGGCGGTATTGTTATTGAAAATAGCGTGTCAACTTTATCAGTGTTGTTGTTATAATTCATAGATATTTTATAATTAGTTACAAGATGACTATTGTTATCAAAAAGAGCAAATTGTTTAAATTCTATACTAGGGGACTCGATATTAAAGATTAAGCGTGTGAAACTCATGTTTTTATTTAAAGTTACTCCACCCCATTGATAAACTGGTGGTTTGTCGCTAGATGTGTTGATTAAAGCTATTGGAATAACCGCATTTGACTCAAGTTGAGCTGAGACTTTAAATTTACCATTACTTAATCCCAAAAAATAATAGACAGAATTAAGTTTAGTTGGTTTATCAAAAATAAATGTTATGCTTTTATTTTCATAATTACCAACCCACGTAGCGCTGGGATTGCTGCCGATTTGTGCTAAATTGATTCCACTGATAAGAGCATAAATTATGGTTAGTAGCAAAGGCACAAATAAAGATGTAAATTTAAGGTGTTTTTGCAAGAGAGAGCCTAATTCTAAGATTGTTGTTAGTACATATTTCTTTTTCGGCGCAGCCGTTAGTTGTCGCGATTATAACATACTATATCTAATATGCTATAATCGCGCATCAAATTTAATTATTTTGATTGGTATCTGAATGCTTTCATGGCAAATAATGTTAATTATTGCGACAACGGTAGGGTGTATTTTGTTAGGCGGTTATTGTGTTTTAATGAGTATTAAACTTAAATTAACACCGAGCTTAGATCGCTATGATTATTTATTTCTTGGTATTATAGTTTTAATTTATCTTGCGTTTAGCCTAGTTAATTTTGGTGAAAAAGCAACTGATAAAACAATCTGGAGTAGTTCTAATTCTGCCACGCATTTAATTATGAAGCCAGCTCAGACACAAACAAACGGAGACTTATATTTTAAAACTGGAGTTTTTACCAGCGCATTATTGATTCAAGCCCAAACTACGTCTAGCAAAAGTTTGATTACCTTAGCCAAAATCAACCCAGAAATCAAAGAAGAGCCACAATTAAAGTGGAATAGTTTTCATTTTAGTTCTCCAATACCTGTCACTGCACTCTATTTCACTGTTGAATCATCAAATATTATCCCTCCCGAATATAGAGATACTCAGCATGGTGTAGAAATTCAACGTCTAGCCTTGTACGATTTACAAAATCAGCAAATGCTATCTTCAGTTAAGATCAATGACTCATCTGGCAAAGATTATAGTTCAATTCTAGAAAAGCAACTAACGCCACTGCAACTAACTAATGTTTGGTTTAACTCAGCTGTGTTCGATGAATATTATTATGCCGCAGCTGCAGAGGAGTATCTGAAGCAGTGGGGTACAGTAACACAGGCACATCCACCATTTGCTATTCTGATTATTGCACTTGGAATATGCTTGTTTGGGCTCAATCCGTTTGGCTGGCGAATTTTGGCAAATCTTAGCGGTGTTATTTTGATTCCGTTGATCTATATTTTTACTAAGCGCTTAACGGGTAATCGTTATGCGGCGATGATTGCAGCAATTTTGCTAAGTGTCGATTTTATGCATTTTGTGATTTCGCGGATGGCAAGCATCGAACCGTTTGTTACACTATTTTTGTTATTTGAATATCTATTTTTATTTCAGTATTTGCAGGCTAAGCTAAATAATTATGGTGATAAAGCTGCATTAAAAAATATTTTTGCAGTTGGGTTATTTAGCGGGCTCGCAATTGCCTGTAAATGGTCTGGGTTATTTTCTCTACCTGCGATTATGGTGGTGTTAGTATGGGGTTATCTGGCTAGCGGAGCAAAACCAATTAAATTATCAATTGCATTGCAGTATCTATTATTTTTAGTAGTATTGCCACTGTGTATTTATTGCCTTAGTTTTGTACCGTTATTTACAATTAAACACGCGACTAATTTTGCTAGCTTTATGTTCGAAACGCAAAAGCATATGTATCAATTTCATACTCATGAAGCGTTAGATTTTCATAATATTTATGCTTCTAAGTGGTGGACATGGCCGTTAGTATTGCAACCAATGTCAATGGCTTTTGTTATGCTTGATCCAGTAAGTAAGTTGTCTCAGTCAGTTGGATTATTAGGTAATCCTCTGGTGTGGTGGGGTACATCTGTAGCTGTTATTGTGTTAGCACTCTTGCTAATTTTTCCAAAATTTAGAAAGCCAGAGCTTTACTTCATTTTATTAGCGATAGCTGCTCAATATCTACCTTATATTTTTATTAGTCGCTTAAGTTATATTTATTATTTTTACTCGGTCTTACCATTGGTAATCGTGGCGTTTGCTTATTTAGTAACGCTCTTGTTTAAATTAAATAGCAAAATGATTAATTGGTTAATTTTTATCTATGTTGTGCTTAGTATCTGGCTTTTTATCATGTTTTTTCCTGCTTTGAGCGGGCTTAATATTAACCGTGATTTTGTCTATCATTTTTTGCTGTGGTTTAAAACCTGGCAATTTTAAGCGGAATTAGTTTATGTCCTTAGCTATTGTTCAATTATCTCTGACTGTCGGTGTTTTTTTTATCGTACTAATCTATTGTCTTTATCAGGTTAAGCGCAATCCATTGCAGAATCAGGCAAAACCATTTCTTGATAAGACTGATTATTTACTCATTGTTATCATTAGCTCTATTTATGCGGGTATTAGCTTAATTAATTTGGGCACTAAGCTTGAGCCAAATACACCCGTTAGGTTAACGGCAGCCCAAGGGATTGAGATTAATTTTGCTACGCCAACTCAGATTAATCAATTTTATTATGCATTAGGCTATGTTAGTGGTGCGGTTAAATTTAGCTATGTACGTAGCGATAATCAAACGCAGAGTATCACGATTGATCCCGGGACTTTTATGTGGAATAATCTGCAATTAAATGATCCAAATGCCAAGTATAAACAAATTACCTTAACTCCTGAATCAGGAGTAATTGAACTACGTCAGCTTGCTTTATTTAATAACGCTAATTATGTAACTGATTTTTCTCTAACTCAAGCAGGGCAGGCGATTCCTCCTCAGAAGCTGGTAAGTGTAAGCGTACCACAAAACTATCAAAGTATCTGGCATTCGGGTACGATTTGGGATGAGTATTATTATGTAACGACTGCCTATCAATTTAACCATCATTTACCCGCGCTAATAACGGTACATCCTCCGCTAGGAATGTACTTGATTAGTGCTGGAATGAGTGTATTTGGTGATAATCCATTTGGTTGGCGTATAGTGCCTGACCTAGCTGGAATTTTACTGGTGGTGCTAGTCTATGTCTTCACTAAAAAATTAACCTTATCCCGCAGTGCTGCAATAATTGCAAGTACGTTACTCAGTGCCGATTTTATGCATTTTATGATTACGCGGATGGCATCATTAGAGTCAACTTTGGCATTTTTTGCTATTTTAAGTATTTTCTTTTTATATTGTTATGCAGAAGCTAGACGGAGTGGTGAAAGTTTTAATGCTACGCTTCGATATTTACTGCCTTGCGCTTTGAGCATTGGATTGGCAATTAGTATTAAATGGTCAGCACTTTATTCTTTAGTAACTGCCTTGCTAGTGATTACTTACTTTGAGTTTGTTTATAACTATCGTGATTCATTGCAAACTAAATTAATTACTATACTTTATATTTGTATTTTATTTATTGTGTTACCCGGGAGTTTATATTTTAGCAGTTATTATTCAACAGTTTTTTACCCCTTTTATAAAGGTTCAGGAATAAATAATTTTTGGTCATTCGTTGGCTCTTTGCAACCTGTAATGTACCAATTTCATACTCATATGATTAACCATGTTCCAAATGGCGGTGGTGGTTCTCAGTGGTGGCAATGGCCTTTGATAACACAACCGCAGTTGGTTTATCGCTGGTTAGACGCCAGAAGTAATTTATCATCCCTTGGGCTTTTGATGGGGAATCCTTTAATTTGGTGGCTATTTTATCCATCCTTATTACTAATGCTAATTCATGTACTTAAAGTCAGAAAATTCATGCCATTATTTCTATTCTCTGCCACTTTATTACAGTTTTTGCCCTATGCTTTATTTGGTAGAATTAGTTATATTTACTATTTTTATATCAGCAGTGTTTTCGGCATCATGCTGCTCGGTTATTTATTTGGTCAAGCATTACAACTGAAAAATAGACAGCTTAATTATCTGATAGTGGCGTATGTGCTAGCCTGTATTCTATTGTTTATTGCATTTTATCCGCTACTTAGTGGAGTATTAGTTGATCGTGGATATTTTATAAAATATCTACTTTGGTATCATAACTGGCAATTTATTTAATATGCTGTTGGGCTATTTCATAGTTCTTAACATAACTAAGTAAGGCAGTCTTGGCTTTATTGTTTGAACCAGTGGATAGATTGATCTGGTTAATTATGTAATCACGAAACGGAAAATAATTATCTAATGTTTCGTTAATCAAACCTTGTGCTTCCTTATTTTTACCAATAATCTGATCCATTATTGCAAGTTTGGTAGTATAGCTTGGGTATGGTGTAAATCCTGCGACTTTTTGCGTCGCATTATACATAATATCAAATAGCCATGCGTTATCAGCGGTTCGTTCAGTTAAGGTTAGTTTTTGAATTAAGTCAACATCAACATAGTAGTCCCAAAGTAAATTATTTCCCAGTTGATATTTTTGCCCAACATTATTTAGCCAATTCTGTTTATCATAGTGTGCAACTGGTTTAAACTGCGCCAAAATCATAAAATTATTATAACCAACATAAATTTGCCAACTAGCAACTATGATAGTAACTACAGCTGCTAAATTAAACCATTTTTTATTTATTTGTAGTTTCAATTCTTTCTGATCGCTAAGAGCTGCTAGGATAATAAAACAGAAAAGATATGGTGTATAAAATAGAGGGTATTCTGTTTGTGAGTGTATGATATTAATTGCAATGATGCCCAAACATAAAATTTGCGCTTTAATCTCAAGTTTTAAGCAGCAGCGTATCCAATAGATAAAACCAAAGAATACAATAGCAAAGCCAATCAACCCTGTAGTGGCTAGTAGCTGGATAAATAAATTGTGAGTGTTAAAAGGTAACGCGTATTGTCCTAAAGTTTGCGGGAATCGATCATTAAGCTTGGTTGTAAATAAGTTTGCCGTAAAATAGCCCCAGCCAACACCAATGATCGGGTGTTCGCTAAACATTTTGAGCCCTTTTAACCATAGCACAATGCGCTGGTTATCGCTTGCCAAAGAGATCTGATGCTCACCAGTTAATAATTGTTTAAAGGTTGTAAAAGTTTGTCCAATCCGATCGGCGCTATTAGATTGATTGTTAACTATGTCACCTGTCATAACTGTAGCTGCGGATGGTGTGGCAACTACGCTAGTTTCTGTGTTTGGGTAAACAAAATTTAAACCACCTTTAGCGGTAAACGCTACTACGGATAATAAAATAACGCCATGAACAAGAAGTAGTTTTGCATAATGAGAGTGTTTTTTTAAAAGTACAAAAGCATAGATAATAATAAACAGACCATAAACAAGTACAACGCGACTAAAAGTTAGACTAATAAACGTGCTAAATAAAAAGATATTGAAAATAAAAAATATTTTATAGATTTTTTTATCCATCTGCCATAGATAAATATTAGCGAAGATTCCCCAGGATAAATAATTAGCCAAATTATTGGTTTGATAGATTGAACCTACAATTCGCTCCTGACTGCCAACGAGTAGATCGTAGTGTGAGTGTGAGATTATTCCATCCATGTATGGGTAATAACGTAGTGGTATTATTTCCAAGTGAATACCATATAACTGTAATATGCAGATAATGCATTGAATATAACTACCAAAGACGATACACCACGCAATCAAGCTAAATATTCGTGTATCTAACTCGATGTGAGTTACCGCCATTGACAGTAATAAAAGCACCCATAAACAAGCCAGTAATAAGAATGAAAATGTTTTATACGAGTCTAGAAAATTAAGCTGAACTACTATAAGTAATATAAAAGCTAAAATTATTATTTGAGTAGGAGTAATATAAAGTTTGTTTGATGAGCTATATGTTTGGGTTATAATAAAGCAAGTTAGGAGTATTAAAGCAATTATAATTGGAATGGTTTCGCGTAAATAAAAACTATATAAGGTAATCGTATCTGGGATAAAGTTAGGTAAAAATGGAACAATAAAAAATGAAGCTAAAATTATTGATATATATTTCTGCGGTGTTTGAATTTGATTCTGAGTCATTTAATAACCAATTGCTATCATAAGAATAGGACTAACCATCATATGTTAGTCCTATCTAATTAGTTACTAAAAATTAAGATTTACAGTTAGAAGGACGATATTGATTATCTAAAGTAGTGCCACCACCTGTAGTACATACCCAAGTAACTCCTGATGAAGAAACTGTTGGAGTAAATATAATATTTGAATTTCCAGTAGGCACACCAGCTATTGATGCAGTAACTGTAATTAGACCTTGACCACTAATTGTAACTTGGCTTACATTAGTACCAGTTACAGAAGTAGCTAAACCTGCTTGAGTACTAGATGTTGGCAAAGTACCTTGAGATTGGTAGTATTCAGACACCGCTGTTTTAGCTTGGCTAGCAAATGTCAATGATTCCGACACTTTTGCACGGATAATGTAATTTTGATAAGCAGGGATAGCAATTGCCGCCAAAACTCCAATAATTGCAACTGCAATCATTAATTCAATAATTGTGAAACCTTTGTTTTTCATGATAAAGCCCCTAAAAAAATAAAACTTAAGTTTAAAATCTTATTCAGATTTTTTACTCTTCCTGACTCTATTTTACTCCACTGTAGTCAAATATGTGGAATAAAGATAAATGGATAATAATTATTCATAAATTATATTGTGTTGATGGAGTGTCTTTTTTGTAACCATATGATTAAATTAGGTATTAATTGTGTGATTAAACGCTACATAGTCATGGTGCTAATGTATGATGGCTAATTAAAAAGCTAACCTTTCTAGGTTAGCTTTTCTGTCAATGATATTTTAATTAGGGAGTTTTGCAATTAGAAGGACGGTATTGATTATCCATATTACCTTGATTACACAACCAAGTAATACCTGAAGGACCAGTAGATGGAGTAAATGTGATGTTTGCAGTAGTAGGAATCCCAGCGATTGATGCTGTTACAGTAATCTGACCACCTGTACCAACAGATACAGCACTTACATTTGTACCTGAAACTGAAGCAGCCAAACCTGCTTGAGTGTTAGAAGTTGGCAATGAACCTTGCGATTGGTAAAACTCAGCTACGGCAGTTTTTGCTTGGCTGGCAAATGTCAACGACTCTGACACTTTAGCACGGATAATGTAATTTTGATAAGCAGGGATAGCAATCGCTGCTAAAACCCCGATGATCGCAACCGCGATCATTAATTCAATAATGGTGAAACCTTTGTTTTTCATGATATTTTCCTCAATAAATAAAAATAAGACTACAACATCCTTCTATTCGGTGGGATGTTTTTACTCTTCCTGAAAGAATTATAGTTATCCCATCATTTATTGAGCGAAATATGTTAAAGTCTATGTCTCCTA
>DAORIZ010000041.1:0-25493 GCA_035438765.1 Burkholderiales bacterium
CATAGATAATATTGACATTGTTGGTATGGCTAGATGGTGAGACACCACTATATATTATTGGTACACCAAGTGGTGCTACTGCATTCCATTGTGGACCAGGTGCTGGAGGGGGGTCCGGGTTTTTCTGCTCATAATGTCTTATACCACCGTCACCGCTACTACAGCCAATTAAAGCTGTTATCAATGTGACCAATAATAGATAAGATTTTTTATTCATGTCCACTACCTCCTAAACCAATGGTTTCTTCACTAAAGTCAATCAAATCATAACCTTCACTATAGTAAATGCAGCTATTTTTCGGAGAGTATGTCTCATCTTTTTGTTGTCCTATAAACTAGGTGGGGTTCTTTAAGCCCAGCTTTTAAAGTATCAATGTTATATTTCATATGACTGAATTATATTTCATATTCTGATATATTTTCATCTAGGTAATACCTAGATGTTTTTATTTTCTTAGTAGTCTATAATACTGTGCCAAATTTACAGGATTATTACCATGTGCACCATCCCACCAAACTTAGACACCCTCTCTCAAGACATTGCTGCCTCAAATTCATTTGGTGACAGATAGCCTAGTTTTGAATGAATCTGATTAGGATTGTACCAGCCATTTATGTAATCAAATATGATTAGAATCTAGGGTATACTAATTTAGTTCACCATTATAGTTAGCCTTGTACACACTGCATTTTATAGTACCTAGTTAATAACTTATAATTACAGGTTTTGATAAAGTGTGAAATAACATCAGTACCCGCGTAAAATTACTAAATTATTCTTAATGACAAATATGTTAGAGGTTACGCATTGACAAAGAATATGCCAATATGATTGTTAAGACGAAATATATTTGACATTGATCTTGATGATGTGAAAAATTCATTCGTATAGCGCGTTAAGGCACCATCATGAAGCAGTGTATCTATTTTAGCATCTAGTAAATCGAATGACAACATAAACTGTTTGTGTTTAATTATATTTGTTTTGTTGTATTCTTCATCATAACATACCCCTTATTGTACGTAAGGAGTAATTTTATTGATTTATACGACAAAATACATCCGTGAAAACCACTGATTTTTAATCTCATGGTAAAATTATCGTTCTTACATATTGTAAATAATCTTATAATAATAAACCTAGGTCTAAAATGAAGAAAATACATGATAAGCTTGCTAGTATTAATTTAGTTGAGGATATTATATTTACTTATGAAGGATCCGCTCATCTAAAAGATCTAAATTCAGGAAAATATTTATTAGGTAATGAAGCAAATGTAAAGAAAGTTGGCTTATCTAAACCAGATGATGTTTGTGGGCTTACTGTACGAGATCTAGATCAACATATGAGCAAAAATTGGGGAAATCTTGCAAGTGAAATAGAGGCTTTTGATAATCAAATAAAGTATAGTCATGAATTAATTATTGATAAAAACAGGATATTTCTTACACCATCTGGGGATATATTTGTTCATCATATGAGAAGTATCCAATTATCAACTCTCAGAAACAGGTTTGCTCAGTCCTTACCTTAAATCATAATATAACGCATGAAATTGGTCTAATGCAATTATGGGTGATGTATAAAAACCTTAATAAATTACAAAAAATGCTATTTACAATAACTAAAGTCAAGCTTTGATCACTGCAGTCAGTTCTCTCATAGTTTATTTGTATAAAATTAGTCTACTTGTAATAGAGATCATAAAAATCATAAGATAAATAATTCCGAGTGTCATACCAGAATCTATATGGATAAAACTGATAAGGCTAAGCCCAATAAAGCCAATTAGTAGCATTCCTGCGCCTTGTAAACTTGCTGATAACCCTGCCATTTTTGGGAAAATTGCCATAGCATGTGATAATACATTAGGGAAAGTGATCCCCTGTGCAAACGTAATCAGCATTAACCCAATCACTAACCTTAACGGGATAAAAGATGGCTGCATTAACAAAATTGTGATACCACTAACAAATATGATTGTCCCTAAATTTAATCGCCAATTCATAGAGCTTTTACTAATAAGAAAACGATTTAAAAAAGTGCCTGCTAGGTAGGACAATCCTGCCAGTAGTGCTGTTTTACCAAAATATACTTCGCTTTTATTAAGGCTGTGCTTTATGATAAATGGACCAACCTGATTCCACATGGTAAATGCAATAAAACAGCTACCGAGTTGAATAAATGATGAAATGAATTGTTTATTAGCAAGAATAACCTTGTAATTGGTGAATGTTTCGCTTGGGCTTCTGTTATTTTCTTTTGCCAATGATTCGCGCATCCAGATGGAGGCAATGACGAGTAGTATAAAACTATAAATAGCATAGATAACAAAATTCCAGCGCCAGCTTAGTGAATGTTGAACAACTGCTCCAACATATGGTCCAAGAATCAGACCGAGTGCAAATGCTGTACTCAAATAGACTACTGCAATAGTAAAACGATGTCCTTTTACTTCATCAATCAATGCTGCCCGAGCTACCACTTGACAAGCGCCTGCGGCAAACCCTTGCAATATTCGTGCAGTCAATAATGCCGTTAGTGAGTTAGCACCAACAGCAAGCGAGCTTGCTATTACAAATAAGACTAATCCGATAATGATACTTAATTTACGCCCTTTCCAATCACAAAGAATACCGAAAAATAATTGCCCACAAGCATAACCAATGATAGATGCACTAATAGTATTTTGCATAACTACAGAGGAAATGTGTAGCTCATTACCTATTTCTGGCAAACATGGCGCATATAAATCAACTACAATACCTGCCACGCTGTTGAATAGTGCAGCAAGGACTATAATAAATGTTTCGTATTTGTTTTGTGTAGTGCCCATAATAGCTCCATTATATCATTCCAAATTTCTTTTGCATGGTATACAATCCCGTTAACCTTGTTAGGGTCTAATCCATTTTTAAATGCTCATTATCTGAACATTTATACCGATTAGTAACTATTTCTTTTACTTTATTTGGATCAGGAAAGGGTAACTTACTTATGTTATTATTGGTTAACTCGTCGTATATTAATCTGAATAGCTTATAATTGTCAAATTGCAGGTGTCATTATAGTTAATTAATTAAGTAATTTCATCAAGGTAATACCTAGGTGAAATTAAAAAAGACTTTGTAGTATAATTGCCTTTTTATAATTTTTTGAAAGCATAACATGTCAAAAAACCTCCCCAGTTAGTTATTGTTAATGGAAGCATTATGCAACAAATAAAATCCTACACTAATTACCAAGAATTTTGGCATTTTGCCAAGCCTATTTTATTACAACACGAAGCGCACAATAATCTAGCACTAGGTGTAGCTCTACGTGCTGAGCACAAACCTGAACAGCTCAAGCTTGGTCTAGTATTATTTGTTGATGGTCAGGCGAGCAAAGTAGCAATTATCAGTGCTTTTCAGGGTGGAACGCTGATTTTATCTCACACGTGGGAGCTTGCTGATTTGAGTGTCCTGCAAGCTTTTTTAATTAGCAATGAAGTTGCGCTTTATGGCGTAGTTGCGCAAGTTAAATTGAGTGAGAAATTTGCAGAGTCTTGGTGTCAGCGCGGTTCTGTATCTTATGAATTACTTCATCATACTGAGATGTTGATAATGGAAAAATTGCAACCCAGCGCTATGATTCAATATTCATTGCGTCAAGCACGTAATTCTGACCTTGCGGTGATAACAGAACCCTGCCAACAATTTTTATTGGATATTTATCCGCAAGTACCCAAAGATGAAATAATAGTTTCTGCTGATACCGTTGCCCAGCAATTTATTGCGGATGGGTTTGGATTTATTTTAGAGAATAACAGCAGGAACGCTCTGGGTATTGTCGAGATAATTCGCCAAACTCCAAAATATCAAGCTATTTCTACCGTAGCGGTATTACCAATCAATCGTGGTAAAGGTTATGGGCGCGCTTTAATTACGATGATCTGTGCGCAAATTTTTAAATCTGGTAAAATACCATTATTATTTGTAGATAAAAATAATCCGCTAACCTTACATTTGTACTATTCACTGGGTTTTGCGGCAATTAGCGAAACCAAACATTACATTTTTAAATTTACTTAAATTGAGGGTAAGAAATGACTATCTGGATTGAACCCGTTGAATTACATGGCGAACATGTTTCTTTAGTTCCATTAACCATAGAGCATTATGCACAATTACGCGAGGCATTAGCCGATGGCGAATTATGGAATTTATGGTATACCAGCATACCTAGACCAGAAAACCTTGCCGCTGAAATTGAGCGACGGCTTGGCTTACAAGTTAAAGGCGAAATGGTACCTTTTGCGGTTATGGATAAACGAACCAATCAAGCGGCTGGGATGACAACTTATTGTCGACTAGATCAGGCAAATCGTCGCTTGGAGATTGGTTATACCTGGTATCGCCAAAATTGTCAGCGTACGGCGTTAAATACTGAATGTAAATTGATGCTCATGCGTCATGCTTTTGAAGTTTTAAATTGTGCCTCGGTTGAGTTTCGTACTAGTGCGTTTAATTTTACCAGTCGTAAAGCGATTGAGCGCTTGGGTGCTAAATTGGATGGGGTTTTGCGCAATGCGCGAATTTTAGCCAATGGTGCGATAGGTGATAGCTATGTTTATAGTATCCTGAATAATGAATGGGCAATAGTAAAAACTAATCTTGAGTATAAATTGCAGCGTTAAAAAAGGAAGCGCAAAGCTCCCTCCATCCTCATAATATTTGAATTTCTAGAGCGAAGGATTGATAAAGAAGACGATGCGGTGTAGTTAGCGCTACACAAGGATAGTATTCGTAAGCTTGAATTAAATATGCATTTATCAGTTTAACATTTTGTTTTTGAGATGGGGCTTGAGAGCAGTTTCTTAATCGCTGCTGCAGGAAGCTTACTGATTATTAATTTGCTGCTGATATTGTTCCAGTAGCTTGTTTTCAATTTCTTTCTCGCGTAATTTTTTCTTTTGCTCTTCTATTGAGTTAGATAACATGAGTTGCTCTTGTCCCTGTAGAAATTGAGACATTTCCTGCGGGAGTCCAGATTGGGGATAATAATATTGTGTGGCTCCTGTATTAGGAATAAAAATACCACGATAAGAGCTATCGCTGACACCGCCAATATATGTTCCAAGAGGCTGTGATCCATATCTGTAGTTTGGCGTATAACTTTCGAAAAGGTTACCATCGCCATATGCCAACGATATAGCAGTAAGGTATAGAATTACAAGGGTATACTTCATTATTTCAACTAATTAAAAATCTATAAAAAATGAATCAACTGTAACGATTAGATGTAGTGTAATCTGGTTAAATGATTACGGTAAATATTCTATCATTGCCTAATCTGTTGTATGGGAAAATCTATTATTGATCAGAAATAAAAGTGTGACAAGGGCTGATTGAGTTAAAAGTAGCAAGCTAATCACTAGTGAAGTTAAAGAAGCAAGTTTGAGAGTTAACTAGTCAAAACAGAAGCAGAAGGCTAGAGCATATAATCAAAAAGCTGGATCAGTTATTTATTTAGTATATACGTTCTTAGTATAACTTGGTGTATCTGTAAAATACATGGATTCTTAAAGCCACCGTACACGACAACGTGAATACGGTGGTATGGGAAGTCCCGCTGGTGAGAGCGGAGCTTCTTAATTAACTGAAGATAAAAGCCTTACATTTTTTATTTTTACCGAGCTGTCGTTTTTAGGTTAATGTATTATTGACCAATTTCCTCATTCATCATGGTCGTAAATTGATAGGTGGTTGGGTCAACATAGAGGTTATAACTTCCCCAACCGTGTCCGGCACCCCATAAAGTCATGCCGACAAATCCTGCGGATTCATTGGCTGCATTAGTATTAAGATAATCAATAAATCCTTTCAGCGTTGCCTGACAACTACTTGCCGCGCTAGTTGCTGCACCAACTTCGGTTACAATTGCTTGTAAACCATTCGATTTCAAATAGTCAGCGAAAGCTTGTAAATTAAATCCATTTATTCCTGTGCTCGATAAGTCCGCGACATCATGACAACTATTTTGTGTACCAGAGAAATCTGAATCCAAATACTGATGGACATTAATCAGTAGATTACTGGTATCGACTCCTGAAGCCTGTAAATTAGCTTTAGAAAAGACCTGCGCATTAGTTTTACCATCCGCATAAGTAGTGGTAGTCCAAGAATGCAATCCGCTCCAGCCATCACCCTCGATTAATATTTTACCCGGGAAATGTTGCGCCTGTAAATAATTAACCACAGGAATCTCAGCATTGTAGATCTGAGTTGGCGTTAGGGTTTCGCCACTTGCCGCGGCTGGTTCATTAACAATATCCAGCATTAGGTATTGCTGATTAATATTGCTATCAGAGCTAATTTGTCCATAAATATTTTTCCAGATTCCAACGTAGTCATTTGGATTGATGTCTAATTTTCCATCTGGGCATTGACTAACGCTTGGGTTACAACCTGAAATTTGGCTACCCATCCACGAGTAATGCATATAAGTGTGCAAATCGAGAATAGTATATATACCTGAGCTAGTCAGCGTTTCAAGTAATGGCTGTACAAAATTAGTCCAGTATGCCATATTTAGCGTATAATCGTCTGCACCACCTAATGCCAGAAAACTCCAACTAATCGGTACTCTGACAGTATTGAGCCCAGCACTAACAAATTGACGCATATTGGTTAAATCACTATATTTTGCCTGACTCTCGGCATCTGCCTGTGAAAGATCAGGAACGGTAGCGGTATTAATCACGGTGCTGAATTCTAAACCAGATAAATTTACCCCAAGATAAGGCAATTTACGTGTAACGGCAGTTGGTTTGAGGGTAGTATCATTTAAATTGCTGGCAATTGGTGAGTAAGTTGGTGTACCAGTCAAATTACCATTAGCATCAACCGCAAGGTTGTTAAAATTCATATGTAACACTGAGTTATTTTGATATGATTTAAAACTAGTTGCTCCATTAGGGCTAAGATTAAAATCAATATAACCTAAATACGGATTGTTATTCTGGTCGCAACCCCCAGCATGAATAGTCGCCCCAGCATAATATTGGTTGCCGCTGTAAGTCGCAATTTGACTGCCGCTATACGAATTGGAGTAAGTAAGTGGTGGTGATGTAACTTGCCCCTGCCCATTTTGAAAGCATAATACAGGAATAGTACTTTCATAGCCAGTCGTTCCAACTTTGCCAAACCCAGTTAACATATTGGTTATTCCGTTATTAGCTGAGCTCAGTTGTTTTGCAGCAACTGTTGTCGCATTGGTATTTTGTGGCTGCTGATCTGAGCTGCTACCGCTATTGCACGAAGCAATTAAAGCTGCCACAGCTGTGATTACAGTAAGATTTAGTTTTTTAATAGTAGGTGTAGTCATGAAAAATCTCCCTTGAGAATAAAATTTTACATATACTCGTCGTGCTTCTGGCTATAATTACGATCACTTAGAGTCTATGCATAAAAGCTCAATGTATGAGCGTTCAAAGTATAGTCACGGAAATGTGAGCTGTTGTTAGGCGAGATTCTAAAGCGATTTAAGTGATTTGCCTACCGTGTTTTTGCGTGGGTATCTGAATTGATAACTGTTTTTAAATTTATTTTACCTCTTGACTCAGGTAATAATGATAAAATTATTCCTATTCGTTTTCCTCCGATCTGTAAATTAAGGTGATATAACATGCAAAGTATGAAACAAAATTGGAATTCATCATATTTATTTGGTGCCAATAGTGACTTTATTGAAGAGCTTTATGAACTATATTTAGAGGATGCTACCAGCGTAGATCCTAAATGGAAACAATATTTTGACTCACTACAGGATGGTGCAGTTAGAGATGTCAACCATAGTGATATCAAAGAAAAATTTACAATTTTAACTAGCAATCCTTTGGCGTTAGCTACTAGTGGCGGTGCTGATGGCGTACTTAGCAGCAGTCAAACTAAAGTTTACGGATTGATTGCATCATATCGTGCATGGGGACATAAATTCTCAAAACTAGATCCCTTAGAGCGTAAAGTAGTTGAGCGCCCAGCAGAATTAGACGTTAAGACTTACGGTTTAGAAAATGAACTAGATAATGAATTTTTTGATGATTATGATTTACGTCATGCTAAGAAACTAAAATTAAAAGAAATTATTGCCAAATACGATCAAATTTATTGTGGTTCCTCTGGGTTTGAATTTGCATTTATCAGCGATTTAGAAGAACAAGAGTGGTTACGTAATTATGTAGAAACTCAATATCTTAACTATCAATTAAATTCTGCCGACAAAAAACAAATTCTCCTAAAATTAACCGAAGCCGAAGGCTTGGAAAAATACTTACATACCAAATATGTTGGGCAAAAACGTTTCTCACTTGAAGGTGGCGACACCTTAATTCCAATCTTAGATCGCATGATTAATCAAGCCGCGGAACATGGTGTGGATGATATTTATTTGGGAATGGCACATCGTGGACGCTTAAATACCTTGGTTAATATCACTGGTAAAGCACCACAAAAATTATTTGATGAATTTGATGGTAATTACCCAAGCTATGATTTTGTAACCAGCGGAGATGTTAAGTATCACAAAGGTTATGCTTGTGAATATGTAACCCAAAATGGTAAAAAAGTTAAAATGGCGATGGCATATAATCCATCACATTTGGAAGTAGTTAATCCAGTAGTGCAGGGCGTAGTTCGTGCCAAACAAGATCGTCGCGGAACTAATAAAAATGCCGTTATGGGTGTACTGGTTCATGGAGATTCAGCATTAATTGGTCTGGGTACTAATCAGGCAGTATTTAATATGAGTCATACACGTACTTATGGTGGCTATGGTTTAATTCATATTGTAGTTAATAATCAAGTTGGTTTTACTACTTCACGGGTCAGTGATAATCGCTCATCACGTTATTGTACTGATATTGCTAAAATGATTGAATCGCCTGTGATTCATGTTAACGGTGATGATTTACGTGCTGTAGCATTTGCAACTGATCTTAGCGTTGCCTATCGTCAAAAATTTGGACGTGATATTGTGATTGATTTGGTATGTTTCCGTCGCCATGGACACAATGAAGCTGATGATCCAACACTAACACAGCCTTTAATGTATGCTAAAGTTAAGCAGCACCCAGGAACTCGTGCGCTATACGCCGCTCAGTTAGTTAACGAAGGTGTGATTGCAGCAGGTGAAGATAGCGCTTTGGTTGAAGCATATCGTACTGGTTTGCAAAAAGGCGAGCATATTAATAGTGCAAAAATGATTCCATTGCCACGCTATGATTTTGATGTTAAACCATTTATGAATGCTAAATGGGACGATAAAGTAAATACTAAAATCAGCAAGAAAAAATTAGCAGAATTAGCACAAAAAGTAACGACTAAGCCAACTGAGGCATCATTTAAACTGCATCCGACGATTGTTAAACTAATTGATTCTCGAGTTGCTATGGGTGCAGGAACTCAGCCAGTTGATTTTGGTATGGCCGAAACATTGGCTTATGCAGCATTACTTGATGATGGCATTAGTATTCGCTTAAGTGGTGAAGATGCCAGTCGTGGAACATTCTCACATCGTCATGCTGCATGGCATAATATGAACCGTAAGCAACTCAGTGAAGGAATTCATATTCCGTTGAAAAATGCGCAGAATAATAGCTGGTTTGCAGTTTATGACTCAATTCTCAATGAAGAGGGCGTTTTAGGTTTTGAATATGGTTATAGTTTAGAAAGCACTAAATCTCTAACAATCTGGGAAGGTCAATTTGGCGATTTTGCCAATGGTGCTCAAGTAATGATAGATCAATTTATCGTTTCTGGTGAAGCTAAATGGGGTAATTTGAGCCGCCTTGCAATGATTCTTCCGCATGGTTTCGATGGACAAGGTCCAGAGCATTCATCAGCTCGTATTGAACGCTTTTTACAATTAGCCGCTGAAGATAACATTATTGCAGTAATTCCATCAACTGCAGCGCAGATGTTCCATATGATACGCCGCCAAGCAAAATCAAACTTTGCGAAACCATTGGTAATTTTCTTATCCAAACGTTTATTACGTGCTAAAGAAGCTATGAGCGATCTGAATAGCATTACTGATGGAGTGTTTTTACCTGTTATTGCTGATGACAGTGCTAAAAAAACCGCGAGCCGAGTGATTTTGTGTACTGGTCAGGTGTATTATGATTTAGTTAAAGCACGTGCTGAGAAAAATTTAGCCGATAGCGTTGCAATCGTTCGTGTGGAGCAATTATACCCATTCCCAGCAGAACAAGTTAAAGCGGAATTAGCTAAATACACCAAAGCTAAAGATTTTGTTTGGGCTCAGGAAGAACCGTATAATCAAGGCGCGTGGCTACAAATTCGTGAAGATTTAGATGATGCGTTGGGTGGTAAATCACGCTTTAAAGCGGCAAGCCGTCCGCGCGCAGCAGCTCCAGCTTGTGGTACTTCAACTATGCATAATCAACAGCTGGCAGATCTGTTAGCTGCAGCATTGACTAAGTAATGCAAAAAACTATTAATTTGTTAGGTATTATTGCGTTGGGATCATTCGTTGCTGGAATGTTCCCCGCAGTTGGTATTTATTTTTCGATATTAGGTTTTATCTTAACCACGGTTTTGTACGCTAAAGTTGATAAGCTGGGTTATGGCACTAATTTGCTTAACTTTACGCTGTACCAATGGGTAGTGATACTAGTTCCAACTGGGATTTTGACCTATTTGGGGGTAGAACGTTTTTCCCAAGGTAGTAATGGTGTAACGTATCTGATTATTATGCTGGTTGTTGCATTGCTTTTGTTTTTGGCATTTACCAATTATTTTATTGCTAAAAGTCTATTGAGCTTGGGTGAACAAACTGACAGCTTATGGTTTAAAATTAGTGGCACGTTAACCAAGGTTGGAGCATTTACGATGCCGATATTACTCGGGATGTTGTTTGTGATGCTGGCACAGCCATTTTTCTTACTGGGGTGCATTTTATATAAGCCTGCAGGAGATTTGAAATGAGTAAATTACATCAATTCGCGTGGCTGAGTCTGGTGTTGAATTTATTGGGTTATGTGACTCATTGGGGCAGCATTTTTAGCTTGCTAGGTTTTATTGCAACGATTTTTCTCTACCTACAATTTGAACGTCGTAATTTTGTTGATAAAATTGTAAAACTATACATAATAACTTCGGTATTGATGACAGTAAGTTTGTTCCTTGCCGCTTCTGCTTATATTATTCAAGCGCACACTCACGTAATGTCGATTGGTTCGATCAGCTTACTTGTTGCTGCTTATTTAGTTGGCTTGGGTGCAGCATTTTTGACCTATAAATTAAGTACTAAGGTTCGTTTAATCGCAGAGCATTGTAATTCTAAAGCATTTAGGATTGCCTCGATTTTATTTAAAATTTCAGCATATACTATGCCCTTAATTGTTGGCATTTTAATTCAGGCGATAGCGCAGTTAGCAGTATTGATTGCCGCTATTATTTATAAACCACATCTTAACCAAGTATAATTTTTATTTAGGGATTGTTTTATGAAAATTGAAATCAGAGTTCCTCAGTTACCTGAGTCAGTAAGTGAAGCGGTTTTATTGGACTGGCACAAAAAAGTTGGAGAATTTGTTAAACGTGAAGAGAATTTGATTGATCTGGAAACCGATAAGGTGGTTATGGAACTTCCTGCTTCAGAAGATGGTGCGCTAGTTGAGATTATTGGTAAGCCTGGCGAAACAGTTAAAAGTGGTCAATTGATTGCTTATTTTGACACTTCAGTTAAAGCAGAAGCTGCAGCACCTGCAACGGTAGCAGCGGCACCCGCTGCATCCGCGCCAGCTGCTGCGCCTGTAGCAACAGCAGCAAAAGGTGCTCCAGCAATGCCTGCGGCAGCTAAAGTTGCTGCAGATAATGGTGTTGATCTGGCGCAAGTTGCAGGTAGTGGTCGTGGTGGTCGTGTTCTTAAAGAAGACGTGCTTGGTGCAATGTCAGGTAAAGGTTCACGGATTGAAGAGCGTGTACCAATGAGCCGTTTACGTAAACGTGTTGCTGAACGCTTATTAGAGAGTCAACATACCAATGCGATATTAACTACGTTCAATGAAGTTAATATGAAACCAGTTATGGATTTACGCGCTAAATACAAAGATCATTTTGAGAAAAAACATGGCGTTAAGCTAGGCTTTATGTCATTCTTTGTTAAAGCCGCAATTGCTGCAATGAAACAATACCCAATTGTAAATGCATCAGTTGATGGTGAAGATATTGTGTATCATGGTTATTTTGATATCGGAATCGCGGTTGGTTCACCACGTGGTTTAGTTGTGCCAATTTTGCGTAATGCCGAAAATATGTCGATTGCCGATATTGAAAAACAAATTGCCGATTTTGGTAAACGTGCTAAAGATGGTAAACTTGAAATTGAAGAATTAACTGGTGGAACATTCTCAATTACCAATGGTGGTACCTTTGGTTCAATGATGTCAACGCCAATTATCAATCCACCACAATCTGCGATTTTAGGTATGCACGCAACCAAAGAACGTGCCGTAGTTGAAAATGGTCAGGTAGTAGTACGTCCAATGATGTATCTGGCATTATCTTATGATCACCGGATTATTGATGGTCGCGAGGCGGTTTTATCGCTAGTTGCGATTAAAGATGCGTTGGAAGACCCAGCTCGTCTATTATTGGATTTATAATTTGTTTAATAAAGCAGGTGGGTTTTCCCCTGCTTTATTCTATTGAAAGTGAAAATACGAAATGACTAGTCGAATCTATTGTATCGCAGAATTTGAACCTAAGCTTGGGCATGAGCAAGAATTATTTGAGAAATTAACCAGTTTGGAGCCTTTGGCTCTTCGTGAAGATGGCTGTGTGCGTTATCGGGTGACCCGCCAGATTAAACATCCGCAAGCACCACAGGAGTCAAAATTCTCGATTGTATTTAATGAAGAGTGGGCGAGTATTGAAGCGTTTGAAGCGCATTGTGCTCGGCAGTATTTAGTAGATTTTTTTGAGCGTTATGTTGGCAATCCAGATACTTCAATTACTGCAGATTGTAATGTGCGCTTATTTAGCGATGAAGTGTAGTTTAAGAGGATAAAAATATGCAAAATTTTGATGTAGTAGTTATTGGTGGTGGTCCTGGTGGCTATGTTGCAGCTATACGTGCTGCACAGCTGGGCTTTAGTACTGCGTGTATTGATGGTTATGTGCGCAATGGCAAATATTCATTAGGTGGAACTTGTTTAAATGTTGGTTGTATTCCTTCTAAGGCGTTATTACAATCTTCAGAAAACTATGCTGAATTAACCCATAGTTTTGCTGATCATGGTATTAGCTGTGACAACCCACAGATTGATATTAAAAAAATGTTGGCGCGTAAAGAAGAGATTATTGGTAAAAATGCTAATGGAATTTCATTTCTATTCAAAAAAAATAAGATTACTGAAATTCATGGTTGGGCAAGTTTTAAACAAGCTGACTCAGGCAAATATATTATTAGTGTTGATGATAAAGGCACTCAGCAAGAGATCAGCGCGACTCACGTGATCGTGGCAACTGGTTCTAATTCACGTCATTTACCACAGCTGGCAACAGATAATATCAACGTATTGGATAATGAAGGTGCATTAGATTTAACCGCAGTACCGAAGGAGCTATGTGTAATTGGTGCTGGAGTGATCGGTTTGGAAATGGGTAGCGTTTGGAGCCGAGTTGGTGCTAAAGTTACCGTGCTTGAAGTTATGGATAAATTTTTACCAGCTGCGGATGAACAAGCCGCGAAAGAATTACACAAAAATCTGCTGAAACAAGGTTTAGTGATTAAAAATGGTGTAAAAATCGGTGAAATTAAAAACGGCAAGAAAAAAGTTACGATTAACTATGAACACAATGGTGAGCAACATAAACTTGAAGCAGATAAATTATTGGTATCAATTGGTCGTGTGCCAAATACCAATGGTCTGAATGCGGAAGCGGTTGGATTAAAACTTGACGAACGTGGCTTTATCGTAGTTGATGACGAATGCAAAACTAATTTACCAAATGTTTGGGCAATTGGTGATGTTGTGCGTGGTCCTATGCTGGCACACAAAGCATCTGAAGAGGGTGTAATTGTTGCTGAACGGATTGCTGGGCAACATCCGCATTTTGATTTTAATACTGTTCCTTGGGTTATTTATACTAATCCTGAAATTGCATGGGTTGGTAAAACAGAACAACAACTCCAAGCAGAAGGTGTGGCATTCAAAAAAGGTGTAGCATCATTTATGGCAAATGGACGTGCGCTAGGTCTAGGTAATAGCGTTGGTTTTGTCAAAATGCTTGCATGTGAGCAAACTGATCGAATTTTGGGCGTGCATATGGTTGGACCATTTGTGTCAGAATTAATCAGTGAAGCGGTAGTTGCGATGGAATTCATGGCAAGTAGCGAAGACTTAGCACGAATTATTCATGCGCATCCGTCACTATCAGAAGTTACACATGAAGCGGCGTTGGCGTGCGATAAACGTCAGTTACACGGATAACTACTCGGACTATATCGCAATAACGTCGTTGCAAGGCTCCTTATTTACATTTTGTGTAAATTGCGTCGCCTTGCGCCTAGTTAGTGCTTCATATTCCGGTAGTATTGCTAGTTAGTATATAAATTTAAATTAATTCACGAATGGTTAATTAAAGGGTTCACCCTATGAGTTTTGTTTATCCGGTAAATAATTTCTATCAAGTAATTGCTAATAACGCTAAATCTGAGCCACAGAAGACTATCGTCTTTGAAGATGAGCATAAAATTAGCAATAAGCAATTGTTGGCGCAAGCTGATGCTGTCGCTGATTTTTTGATTCAGCGCGGAATACGCAGAGGCGATAAGGTTGCTCTGGTGATGAGTAATAGCTGGCATTATCTGGCAATTATGTTTGCAATTAGTAAAGTTGGCGCAGTTGCCGTACCAATAAACAATTTTCTGAAACATGATGAGTTGGTCTATGTTTTGACTGACTCACAGTCATGCTTATTATTTGCCTCGGCTAAGTTTAATACCGAAGTTCGTGATTTAATCATTAAAACCAATGTAGCTTCAATCGTATGGGTTGACGGTGCACCGCTAGAAAATGAGCGTAATTTTGATTATGCTAAAATTGGTTCAACGCCCGGTTCAAGTACTGAATCGGTGAATCCAGCACTTGACGATCTGGCAGTGATTATTTACACTTCTGGAACTACTGGTAAGCCCAAAGGTGCGATGCTTAGTTATCGTAACTTGCTGTCGATTGTTTATGGTGCGATCGCGCATTATAAATTGAAAAAAGGGCAAGCAAGGATGATTTGCTATCTGCCGATGTTCCATGCCTTTACTCTTGCGGTTACGATGCTTTTACCAATTGTTACTAGTAGTGGTGTGGTAATAGTTCGTTCGATAAGTACTAAGAAAGATTTTGCTAATCTTTTAAAATTGGTATTGGTTCATCGCTGCCGCTATTTTGCTGGTGTCCCAGATATTTTTAGTGCGATGGCTCGTGCCAAACTTCCGTGGTACTTTCATTGGTTCCATAATGTTCGCGGTTTTGTCTCTGGTGCTGCGCCATTATCTGAAGATGTTATTAAACGCTTTGGCGCTAGTTTTAAGCGCGGTAAGCTGCTTCAGGGGTATGGCTTGAGTGAATGTGCTTCAGGTGTGTCTTTAAATAAACCTTGGGCGAATAAACCAGGTTCGGTTGGTACTCCGCTAATGGGATTCCAGATTGAATCTTTTACCGATGATGGTGTGCAAGTTGCACGTGGTGAAATTGGTGAGCTATGGATTAAAGGCGACTGCGTAATGCAAGGCTATTATAATCGTCCAGAAGAAACTGCTGAGACTATCGTCGATGGTTGGTTTAAAACTGGCGATATTGGTTATGTTGATGCTGATGATTACGTATTTATTGTTGATCGTAAAAAAGATCTTATAATTCAAAAAGGTATGAATATTTACCCGCGTGAGATAGAAGAGTTTTTATATACACACGATAAAATTAATGCTGCAGCAGTCGTTGGGGTTAAAGATATTGAAGCGAATGAAACTCCAGTGGCATATCTTGAATTAAAAGAAGGTATCACAGCGACAGAAAAAGAAATTAAAGATTTTCTAAAACCGCTGCTAGCGCCATTTAAACAGCCACGCAAGATTTATTTTATGGAGAAACTACCGCGTAACGCAACGGGTAAAATTCTCAAGCGCGAGCTGCGTGAATTAGCCAATAGTTCTGAAAATATGGTATAATTACTCCTACGGCGATGGAGTTCGCCTTAACCGCCAGTGTGCTGATGACTCCTACCTTAAAAATTTAAGTTAATATCTTTTATTAAAGGTTATGCAGCATGTCTTCAATTTATACAAAATACCCACAACCAAAATTACACCACCGTGTTCGTCATCTTAATAATCGTGACTTGGCAATTCTATTTGGTGTTTTTGCTGGTGCGATCGTTGCCATTTATGGGATTGAATCAGGTCATTTCTCTAATATTGCGGTACTAGGTACGGCGTTTGGTCGTCATTGGATTTTCAAGGTTTTAGCTGTGATCTTGAGTGCAGGAACGTTTGGAAATTTATTGAGTTATGTCGGTTCGTGTATTGATATTATCACCAATCATAGAACAATTTTTGATTTCTTTAAATCATTGAAATCTAAATAGGCGTGATGTGGCTAACACCACACCTATTTATTAAGCTAGTAAATTAGCCTTTGATTGTTTCAAGAACTAATTCCATCATTTTGGTAAATGCATTTTGGCGTTCCTCACTACTGGTTTTTTCATGAGTTACTAACGAATCTGAGATGGTTAGTACACATGCTGCGCGTTTATTTAAAACCTTAGCATTAGCAAACAGTGCAAAGGATTCCATTTCAACACAACTGCAACCATGTTTACTATTGATTTCTTTGTACTCATCAAAATTCTCACGATAGAATACATCAGAAGAGTGAACCCTTGATTCATTTATTACTAATCCCAATTTAGCCGCAGTTGCTGCAATCTCAGCATTTAATTCTGCAGAAGGGTGTGTTACGTCACTGGTATAACCACTTTGTGTTTTGGCGTAGCTTGATTCACTCCATGCATCCTTAGCCAGAATAATATCGTAGAGGTTTACATTTTTGTCGTATGACCCAGCAGAACCAATACGGATAATATCTTCCACTCCGTAAAAGGCATATAATTCATAAGAATATATCCCAATACTTGCCATACCCATTCCGCTGCCCATTACGGATACTTTTTTACCTTTATAATTACCAGTATAACCATACATATTACGCACATTGTTAAATTGGATTACATCAGTTAAATAAGTATCAGCAATGAATTTTGCACGCAGTGGATCACCAGGCATTAAGACTGTTTTTGCGATAAGGTTTAATTCGGTTGCCTCAATATGAGGGGTAGGAATTGCCATTTTTTTCTCCTAAATGTTATTGATTAATATTGTATTACACCCGTTATTATACTTGAGATTAAGTGGCAATCCATTGTGCAGCGCAAAAATAAATGCGGCTAATTGTGAATTAGATTTGACAGAAGCGTTCTAAATAGTGCATAATCACTATCTCATCAATCGCGGGGTGGAGCAGCTTGGTAGCTCGTCGGGCTCATAACCCGAAGGTCGTTGGTTCAAATCCAGCCCCCGCAACCAATTAAATCAATGCTTTCCTCAAATTAATCAAAATACACAAATCTTTAAATTGCCCTCTATTTGCCCTCTGTTAATTCTTGAGTCTGTTATTATACACTCAGTTAGTTATTTTTGTTTTAGTGGTTTTTACTAAATACTTCGCAACTTCAAGTATTGGAAAATATACCCTCGACGTTTTACCCTCGGCTTTCTGGTAGTTTGGTATGTCTTTTCCTGTTTTCAACCTTCTGCTAACAGTAACAACAGAAATGTTTAGCTCGGATGCTAACTGAGCTTTGGTTAGTCGTCCGTTCTTATATTTAATTTTCAATCTTTCATATTCAATTTCTAACTCAGTCATTAATATTCCTTTCAAGTTAAACATAAGTAATGCAGCAAATTATATTGTTTAAAATGCTGCATTAAAAAAATTTAATAACTACATATTCATTCATTGTTTTGATTTATTCTAAATTGTTAAAGAACTTTTAAACTTTATATTAACTTATGATACAATAATTGAATATTAAAAGTTAATATAAAACTTTTATATAGTGCATAATAATACATAATAAAAGCTGTAAAAGTCAATTAATATTTACAATCAGTCAAAAAATAATGCTATGCGCTTACATTTTTAATTAAATAACTATTTGATTTGGACGAAGATATTTAGGGTGATATGTTGATGTGTATATTTATAAAAATTTATATGTTTGATTGGGAATTATGATGGCAAGCGCTTTAATTAATAAAAAAATGTTAGATCCAGTAAGTGAAAATCGTAAAAATAATTTAAAAAAATTAATTGAGAAGTATTACAAGAGCGTAAACGATTTTTGTGTTCAGCACAATTTGGACTACTCTGCAGTGCATCGCTATATCTCAGGTGGAATGCGGGTGGGCAGTGTGGCGGTGAAACGATTCGAACGCATCTTTAATCTAAAATCTGGTGATTTTGATAAAGACAGTATCAGCATACTTAATGAAATAGTTGAGTTTCCTGTTTATACATCTATGGGGAATTATACATCTGTAGAGAATCTATTAAATAGAGAACCAGATGGGTATAAAAATATTAATAGAGATGATTTTAGTGATTTTCAGCTAGAAGAAAATAAAATCATTGGATTGGTTTGTGATAATGAGTCAATGATACCTGATATTAGACCAGGCTGGAATATACTAATTGATTTGACTGATACCGAAATTTCTGAGGGAGAGACTTATGCTTTATTAATGAACAATAAGATAATGTTTAGGAATGTGTTTTTTGCTTCAGAAAGTGGATACCTCGTATTAAAACCATCCAATATTAAATTTGATGATAAAACCGTTAAGGAAGATGACATTACAATAATAGGTAAGCCTGCGTATATTCTGGGTCAATTTAAAAAATAATTAGTGAAATAAGCAAAATGAAAGAAATACAACTATCATTCAATGAGTACATTAGCAATGTAGTACTCAAAATCCAAAAAATTTTACCATTATATGTTTTTGTAATAACTGTGTTAGCAATTACATTTAGTAATTTAGCGATTAAAGATTTTCACAAATCCTTACAATTTGCTAATGTCTTTAACACTTCAGGGATAATAGCTGTTTTTACACCCATATGTTTTTTGGGTACGTTAATGCTCTGTATAGTGCTGATTTTTCTTTTACCATCTAATGCTAGAATGCTGCTGAATCAAATGCTTAATAAAATTCACTTATATCCAACAATCAGAAAAACAGAATTACTCTTTTTATTGTTGTCTTATATTTACTATCAGGCTGCTGGAATTTTCATTATTGCTGGAATTGGGCGCTTGATAAAGAATTTTTTATTTGTCAGTCTGTTTCAAATGTCTATGTTTTCAATTTGTTTGATAGTTTTCTCAATAATGTTTAGTGTGTTAGGGATATTATTATTAGCTTTATTTAATATTTGTAATTTTTATGGCATTGAGTATCTAAAGTCTTTAATTCCCAGCCTAGTAAAGCATGCTAAATCTAAATTCATAGAACTAATTAGCCCGACTGTTTTGTACAACGATTTTAAATTAGCACGATTGCTTGCAATACCCCCTATTTTGAGTATGATTTATTTTAACTGTTACAAAAACTTCATGACGTTTTTTGATAAGAATTATTTTGATTTTATTACACTATTCTTTATTTTTGGCAGTTTTTTTATTGTTGGGTTAGAACAGATAAAACCAATTATTCATCAAGGATACCATCATGTTATTTATCCATTCTTGAATAAGATTCAAATAGGGGTGAGGTTATTAAATTCTTTCTTGATGATATTTATAATAATTTACTGTGTATTTTTATTTTTAGAAATGAGAATAAGTGTAGAATATTATGCAGATTTATTTAATAAAATTTTTGGACTAATTCTGTTTACGGTTATCTTTGAAATATTTGCTAATATGATACAGCCATTATCAAAAAGTATTCATGTCAGAAAAATTGAATATAAATCATCAACGGCGAAGAAATGATTAAAGCTTTACCATTTCAAGCCAAGTACTTTGCTTATGAGCTAACCAAACAAAGCCCATCAAATAGTTTACAAAAGCTGGCTGGGGTGATGCTTGATGCTCAAGTTGATATAAACCCACATCAGGTTGATGCGGCGTTATTTGCATTTAGATCGCCATTGTCCAAGGGCGCAATTTTGGCTGATGAGGTTGGGCTAGGTAAAACGATTGAGGCTGGTTTGGTAATCGCTCAGAAGTGGGCTGAGCGTAAACGTAAAATACTAATCATTACACCCGCAAACTTGAGAAAACAATGGAGTCAAGAGCTTCAAGACAAGTTTTTCTTGGAGTCAATGATTTTAGAGAAGTTATCTTTTGATTCGTCAATTAATAATGGTAATTTAAATCCTTTTAATCAGACGCAAATCATTATCTGCTCTTATCAATTTGCTAGCTTAAAATCATCATACCTAAAGCAAATTAATTGGAATCTAGTTGTTATTGATGAGGCACACCGCCTACGCAATGTTTATAAGCCAAATAATAAAACCGCAATAAAAATCAAAGATGCGCTAGATCATGCGCCTAAAATACTCTTAACTGCAACACCACTACAAAATAGCTTGCTAGAGCTTTATGGGTTAGTGAGCGTCATTGATGATTATGCGTTTGGTGACTTAAAAAGTTTTAAAGCTCAGTATAGCAAACTCGATAATCAAACCATATTTGATGACTTAAAAAATCGCTTGCAGCCATTATGTAAAAGATCTTTACGGCGGCATGTGCTGGAATACATTAAATACACTAACCGCATTGCATTAGTGGAGGAATATTTTCCGACAGAAAATGAGGAGCTTTTATATACTAAAGTTTCAGAATATTTACAACAAGAGCATTTGAATGCTTTACCAGCCAGTCAACGTCAGTTAATGACACTGATTTTACGTAAATTGTTAGCATCATCTAGTTTTGCAGTTTCATCTACTTTTGAAAACTTAGCCAATCGCTTAGAGCAGCAATTAACTAACCATGAAAATTGTCTAGAGTTAATCCGATCTGACATAAGCCAAAACTTTGAAACTTTGGATGAAGTAATTGATGAATGGGAGGAAGATGAGCGAGCCACGCCAGAAGCTGATTTATTAACTGAAGCACAAATTGCTTCAATTCGAGATGAAGTTAATGAACTGCGTCAATTAGAGTCTTTAGCTAAATCAATTCAACAGAATTCAAAGGGTGAAAAGTTAATCACTGCGCTAGACAAAGGTTTTAGTGAGTTAAATCGACTTGGTGCATTAAGTAAGGCGATAATCTTTACTGAAAGTCGCAAAACTCAAGACTATTTATTTGAATTATTAAGTCAAAACGGTTATGCTGATAAAATTGTACTTTTTAATGGTACTAACTCGGATATTCAATCCAGAAAAATTTATAATGAATGGTTTAAAAAATATCAGCAGACGGATCTAGTTACTGGATCAAAAACTGCAGACATGCGTGCGGCATTAGTTGATCACTTTAAAAACCATGCGATGATTATGATTGCCACGGAAGCCGCTGCTGAAGGTATCAATTTGCAATTCTGCTCTCTAGTTGTAAATTATGATATGCCGTGGAATCCACAACGCATTGAGCAGCGTATAGGTCGTTGTCATCGTTACGGACAAAAACATGATGTCGTGGTGCTTAATTTTTTAAATAAATCTAATGCTGCAGACCAACGAGTTTATGAGTTATTAGATCAAAAATTTAAGCTATTTAATGGGGTATTTGGTGCTAGTGATGAGGTGTTGGGAAGTATTGGAAGTGGAATTGACTTTGAAAAACGCATAGCTAAGATTTATCAAGAGTGCAGAACACCACAAGATATTGATAGAGCATTTAACGCCTTGCGTCTGGAAATGGAGCAAGATATTGATGAAACGATGCAAACAACACGGAAGCAGTTATTAGAAAACTTTGATGTTCAAGTTCATGATAAATTACGAATTAATTTAGAACAAAGTACAGCGTACATTAATCAATATGAAAATTGGCTGTGGCAAATAACTAATTTTGCATTAACTACAAAAGCAAAATTTTATAAAAATTATGAGTTTGAGTTATTTGATAACTATAATCTGGAAAATGCAGAACTTGGGCGCTACAAGATTACTAAAGACTATAATGATAGCGTGCAGCATTATAGGATAAGTCATCCATTAGCTGAGCAGATTATTGGGGATTGTAAGGCTTTAATTGTTGAAAATTGTTCAGTTGTTTTTAACTATGGTAATCAGCCTAAAAAAATATCAGTGGTAGAGCAAATTATTGGTTGCTCTGGCGTTATGCAAGCAAAACATTTAACGATTGATTCATTTGAGCGTCAAGAGTTTATATTATTGAGAGCTATTACCGATTCTGGTATAGAGTTAGACCATGATATTTGTCAGCAGATATTAACTAATTTAGAAGCTACGCATTCTGAAATTAAACACTCGCAAGTGAACAACTCATTAGAATCATTATTTGATAATGATATTTTGCAAATAACGTCTGAAAGTACTAGATTAAATAATCAATACTTTGATGAAGAAGCTGAAAAACTTGATAAGTGGGCAGATGATTTAAAATTAAGCTTAGAGAAGCAAATTAAGGATTTAGATGCGGAAATAAAACTGCGTAAAGCGGAAGCTAAAAAGTTATCAGATTTAGAGGCAAAGCTCAAAGAACAACGAGTTATCAAAGAGTTAGAGAAAAAACGTAGTGAAAAGCGCCGTGATTTATTTGATGCTCAGGATGAAGTTGATAATCGCAAAGAGTCTTTTCTCAACGATGTTGAACGACGGTTGAAACAATCTTTAACAATTTCAAACCTCTTTGATGTTAAATTTAAAATCATATGAAAAAATTTATGTTAAAATAATGGGTGAAGATGCTCATACAGCCTCTACTAGGAACTCGTAAGATCTCTTAGATACGCGCAACAGGTGAGCTTTTTTTATATCTGGGACAAAAATGAAACATCTTACCAAAAGAGTCCAGCGTATTGCAAAGTATATTCATAATGGATATTTATCTGAGCATGATAAGTCAGTTCTAACAGATTTTAACAAGTCTAATCCTAAATATAATTCACTAATATCCAAAATATTATCTAACAGATTTGATTTAACCAAAGATAGTATTCAATTAGACGCTATGTTAAAAGACGAGTCTTTTAAAGTTCGTTTTCAGCGTCGGCATAGCAAAATTGGGATATCTATTTCAGAACAAATCCGGCTATTAGAAAAGCGCGGACTAATCATAAATACTGAAGACAAAGAATTTGTCGAAGATGTATTGAATACTGTAAGTTACTATCATCTAAGAGGATATTTCTTACCGTTTGAGAAAGAAAAGAAGCTCTTAACGGATAATCAATTCAAAGAAAATACCAACTTCCAGCAAATATATAAATTGTATACCTTTGATAGAGGTATGAAACACCTATTATTTGGGGCTATACAGAAAATTGAAATATATTTACGGACACAATTTGTCTTGGAATTATGCGTTAATAGAAGTTTAGGGTACATTTTTACTCAATATTTAGAAAATAATAAGCCAGTCAAGCTTGATGTAATTCAAAAAGATACTCTTACCAATTTCATAAAAAATATCTCTAATCCAGATCACAAGAAAATTGCAGCTCAGCTTCTTCAACATAAGTATTTATCAACTCAGGTAGATAAAGATACCTTAAAAGTAATGATTGAGAGTGAATCATTTAGAATTTATTGCGGGGTTTCACATCCTCATCTGGATAAACGTAATTTTATTGAGCCGCCTGAACTTGAAGATGAAAACGATATTAAGCCACTATCTCACGATGACGTGGTTAGGAATTTAACTGACGAGCTACCAAAGGCTAACGAAATATTCATTTCACATTATTATCTACATTATTCTGAGCCAGAGCACCCGCCAATGTGGAGTGCATTTGAAGTGCTAACGATTGGCAGGCTTTCCAAATGGATATCTTTGCTAAAAGTCGAAAATGGAGTTAATTTATTCCCAACCTTGGAATTTAAAACTACTACTTTAAAAAGCTTAGTTCATACTATTTCAGAACTTCGCAATCAGATTGCGCATCATCATAGATTGGTGTATAAGAATATTCCATTTTTTGATAAACTACCAAGAGAACCAAAGCAGTTAAGTGAAAATTTAGTGCCTAATTCATACCGCTTATTTAACCTACTAATGATTATCGGGCACATCATAACAAAGATTGACAAAAATGATAGTTGGGTGCAAGAATTAATCAGCTACTTAAACCGATATGATTTTGAGCAACTGCATTTTGCTGGTTGTCCACATGATTGGGAAGTTAGATTGAACGGTTTAGTAAGAGTATCTAATGAAAAATAAGCCTAAGTTTTTTTCAATAATATTGTTGGTTATTCCTATTGGGGTTTGCCTGTTTTTTGCATGGCAACTATCTGGAGTAAAACAAGAAATTAATAATGTACAAGCTCAAGTTAAACTAATCAACCAAATTGAATCAATTCCTATTTCCTCACTTACAAAATTATCAAATAAACAAGTGGTTGTTATTCAAGATCAAATTTCGAAAATTCAAGATTTTGAAGATCGCAGATATAATGCAATTACTACCCAGTTAAATAGCTTTTGGTCTGGTGTAAATGGATTTCTAGCATTAATTGGTATATTTTTTGCAATGTTCTCATGGTATTTAACCAAGCAAGTTGAATCTGCCAATACAAATATCAAAGAAATACAATCTGAACTAAATAAAGCGGCGGCTAGTCGCAAAAAAATCGAAGAATATAAAACTAATATTGAGAAATTTATTGAATCAAAATCAGTAGAGTTATTTAAGTCATTAGTTCGGCAAGATGTAGCAGAGCAAATTGATGAGTTAATTTCTAATTCACCGTCTTTGGAAACTAAATTTGATTATTTAGTTGGTAAAGTAAAATACATTTCGGCAGAACAATGGAAAATTTTTGCAGATAAACTTGAACGAGAGGGATTATTTTCCAAGAATGACAGGTTATTTATTAAGTTTTTAGCTCTTTCATTAATAGCATCCCCAGATGAAATTTCTATGGATTGTTTTAATAGACTACTTACAATATTATGTGCTGATGAGCAATTTAAAAAATATGATCAAAAAAATTTGTTTTTTAGGGTTAAATTTCAGGACTTTAGCCGTATAAATTTAGAAGGTAGAAATAAAGGACTAATTGCGCTAGTAAATAAATATTCAACAATCGAAGGTTTCGAGAAAACCCTTACTAATGCAGAAGTTTGTAAAGAAAATATTAATCTCATAAAACGAATCTGGCTTAATATTAAATAATGTATAGGTAAAAAATGAAGCAGAATAAATATCAGAAATT
>DAORIZ010000042.1:0-25425 GCA_035438765.1 Burkholderiales bacterium
AGTTACTTACCGATGGAGGTAAAATGCAAAAAGTTAATTTCTGTCATGTAGTAAGGAATTTGTTACAAATTATACAATTTATTTTTATGTGCAGAGGTTTCAAGAATGTAATGTTGTCAGTTACAATATTGCAATGACCATTTACATCGATTTACAATGGTGCCTAGAAACAATGTCACGCAAGAAATAAAGCAATTAGTTATGCATTCTAAACTAGGCTATATGTCTCTGAATGAATTTGAGGCAGCAAATTCCAGCCGAGAAGAAACAACACTTAACTCAGTTAAGTGTTGTAAAAAAGTACTGTAAAAAATATCAACAACCGCTTGAGTTAACGAATCTTGTGGTAGTAATGTCTTGAGAGAAGGTGTCCAAGTTTAGTGGTATGGTGCAATCAGGTGTTATCAGCTTTATATCAACAAAGTTTATATGCTATTAATGAAGCATATTCAGTTTCATATCTAATTAATATGATAAACTTCCAAAATTACAGTAATCCAACACATCGACCTTATTTAGCTGATATTTCTGGAATTCATGGTGTTTACTATAATCCAAACGATATTAGTGGCGACTATAAGAGTCAACTAGACTACTATAATGCAGCACAAAGTAATCTTACTGACTTATATGCACAAATAGTTAACCAACTCTACTCCAATACATTGGCCTTTGTGGTGACTGATGCACCTGTTGGAAGTCAATCTTATCCTAATAAGCAAGGTTTTATTTACATTAATGCATCTGGAGAATCTGTAGTAACAAACGAAAGCATCAACTACTCTCAATTGGTTGGCGCGAGTGTTGCAAATGCGACCACAACGTTAATCAATTCGATTCGCAATAGTAATGCTAACAATGGAAATAATCTGAAAAACTCACTCAATAAAGTGGTTAGTAACTCTACAGGATATCAGACATTATTTTATCAAGTGTCATATTTATCTAATATTATGTTGTGTAATTCTGCATTGGAACAATATAATCAGCTTAACGGTATGAATGGCAGTATCCAACAGTTCTATAATTCCCCAAAAGGTTTAGCAAGTTGTCAACCAATATTATTAAACAATAATGGTGAGTCGGTGGTTAATTCAATTATGAATTGGAATACTATTCAACCGTACTACGTTAGCTCCGACATTACTTTACCTACTCTGTTTGGAAGTGTTACAAATAATATTGCAGCTTCAAACCCAAATTCAGTTGGAAATATCCCAGGATATGCGTTATATATCTATACACCGACTAATTCAACTGCATCTTTAGGTACCGTAGGCACGCCATACTTAATGAGTGGTAATTGGAGTACATCGGGAGTAGCAGAGCAGAATATTGCTAATACGGATATACAGAGTTGGAATAATGTAATTACCTACATGCCGAATAAATGGTATACATATGCATCAGCATTGAGTAAAATAAATTCAGGTGGCATTACTGGTAATATAACCTATATGAGCGGTTCACAAATTAATTGGACTAGCAATGGTACAAGTAATGTTAATTTATCATATGGAACCAATGCGCAGTACATTTATTATGGCTGGATGGATAAGAATTATCCTGCGCAAGCGCAACCATGGAATACTGTTTATAACAATTCGGTAATTCAGACCACGTTCCAAGATGGTTTTGTCGCCTCATTTGTAGTGAGTATGTCTAATGTTGACCAAGGTGAAGGTGGCTATTATGCGAATATATTCGCTAATCCCGCATTAAGTTTAGTCTTTATTGATGGAAATCCTATCACAGCAAATAATGCAATTCCAAGTGCTTGCTTATTTTGGAATCCTTCCGCTCAAAATGTTTGTGCAAGTTCGACCATGATTAATAACAATACGCTCTTAATTGGTGGTACATCTGCTGCTACAATCGGCGATTGGGGCGATGTGTTTATATATCAAAATCCAATTTCATGTCATGTAGGTAAATTCAATACTTATGATGGTGGAGCTGCGCAGTATGGAATAGAAAATGTTACATGTTCAAACTGACTATAAGTGGGTTTTACCGCATATCTGGGTAAAATAGCAATAAAAGTATCAAAGCCATAATAGGTGATATAAATGACTTTGAAACAACAAATAAGCTTGCGGCTTTCGTTGGATTAGTTCCAAAAGAGAACAACTCAAATGAGGCGATTTGCCTCGGTCGGATTACCAAGCGTGGAAATAAACTGATCAGAAAGTTATTAGTGCAATGCTTATGGGGTAGTGCTAACAGAATTTTATAGTGTGTTGAAGAAGAAAAAGTCAGCTGGTAAAGCGGTAATTGAGGTTGCTAGAAAATTAGTTCATCAGATATAATTACACGTTAAAACACAACTGGTATTTTATTAATACATAAACCACTGAAAAAGAAATTAGAGTTTTTTAAATTTGTCGATATCACAATGTGTTAGTAATATCGAAATTATTTTAAACTGTCAGATTTAGTAAATTAGATTTGACACATAAACATAGGATAAAAAATGAACGAAGCACTTACAAAACCTAGTATGTATGAAGAGCTATTTTTTAAAGATGAAAGTTTTAATTTCGAAACTATTCGAACAATAGGATTGGCTGGTTACAAAGCTTCTGATTTTGGCGAATGTGTAATTACTGCAAACAGGATAATAGATGGAGATTTAATCTCTTGGAAAAATGAATGGGAAAAAACAGCTGATTGTGTATTTGCTAAAGCAGAACAGTTTGCAAAAGATGGTCATAATGTTTCGGCAGAACACGCATTTTACCGAGCATCTAATTATTATAATAAGGCAATGTTTTATTTGGTTTCACCAAATGAGCGTTCAGAAGCTATAGCCTTACGTCAAAAGGCTGTTTTGGCCTTTAAAAATGGAATAGCGTATAAAAGCAATATAAGTAGTGTAAATATTCCATACGAAAATACCACATTGCCTGCATATTTTGTTGAATCTAATAGCTTGAACAATGGTGTTGCGCCACTTATGATACTGCATACCGGATTTGATGGCACCAAAGAAGAAATGTATTTTATGTTTGGATTGGCTGCTATTGAGCGTGGTTATCATTTATTATTATTAGATGGTCCGGGACAGGGCGAATCACTGCTGAATAATCTATACTATCGTTTTGACTGGGAAAAAGTAATTACACCAGTAGTCGACTTTGCACTAACTCTTGCTTGCGTTGATAAGGATAAAATAGCTTTGTATGGAGCAAGCATGGGTGGATATCTTGCACCGAGGGCTGTAGCTTTTGAGCCTCGTATTAATGCTTGTATTGCTAACGGTGGCGTATCAAATTTCTTTGCGGCAATGATTAAAGTATTGCCACCAGAACTCATTTTATTAGCTGAGCAGCATCCTGAACTTTTTAATCAGAAAATAGATGAAATCAGTTCCAAAAATGTAAATCTTGCCTGGGCTTTTGGTAATGGGAAATGGACTATGGGAGTTAAAACTAATGCCGAATTTTTCCAAAAGATTAAATTATTTAATTCCAGTGCAGTGAGTGGGCAAATTAAGTGTAATATGTTGATAATTGATAGCCGGAAAGATATGTTTTTTGATGATCAACCGCGCGAATTATACAATCTGTTAAATTGCCCTAAGGAATATATAGTGTTTGATGAAAACTCTCCGGGACAATATCATTGTCAAATGGGAGCGACTAAATTTTCTAACGAAATTATTTACGCTTGGTTGGACAAAGTATTAGAGCATCGCGTGTGAAATTAAGCTACAATGAAGCAATAGAGGCTGTATGTAAACCTCATTTGGCTAACCTTTTACACATTAACTTACACATTGCCAAATATACCAAACTCTGTGAAACATCAATGCTTCCCTCATATTCTTTAGATAACTCTAAATGAGGTTTACAGACAGCCTCTACCAGCAAGTTAAAATCAATTTCATTTAAACTAAAAAGTACCAAAGTCCAGTATAAAACGCTTAAAAATTGCTAATTCATTTTAATCTAGTGGCAGCGTCAATGTTAAAATAGCTGCTACTAGATTTAAAAAGCAGATGGACTATGAAATACCGCGATTTACGAGAATTTATAACTAATCTTGAATCTCTTGGCGAATTAAAACGCATTCAACAACCAGTTTCCCCACGCCTAGAAATGACTGCCTTATGTGATAAGGTATTGCGTGCTGGCGGTCCAGCAATTTTATTTGAAAATCCAACAGGGTATCAAATACCTGTGTTGGGTAATTTATTTGGCACAACCAGACGCGTGGCTCTGGGTATGGGCAAAGATAATATCAGCGAATTAAGAGCGGTGGGTGAATTTTTGGCTGAACTCAAAGAGCCACAACCGCCCAAAGGCTTACGTGATGCTTGGGATAAATTACCTTTATTGAAGCAGCTTTATAATATGCTGCCAAAAACTATCACTAAAGCTCCAGTACAGCAGATTATCATTGAAAAAGATGAAGTTGATCTGGAAGCTTTGCCGATTTGGCATTGCCATAGCGAAGATGTTGCACCTCTAATTACTTGGGGCTTAGTAGTTACTAAGGGTCCATATAAAAAACGCCAGAATCTGGGTATTTACCGTCAACAAGTTATCGGCAAAAATCGAGTAATTATGCGTTGGTTATCTCATCGTGGCGGAGCACTAGATTATCTTGAACATTGTCGCGAAAATCCAGATAAACCCTATCCAATTGCCGTAGTCTTGGGCTGCGATCCAGCAACTATTTTGGGAGCGGTAACACCAGTTCCCGATAGTCTTTCTGAATATCAGTTTGCCGGTTTATTACGTGGTAGTCGCACCGAATTAACCAAATGTCTCTTATCTGATTTACAAGTTCCTGCTTATGCTGAGATTGTTTTAGAAGGGTTTATTTATCCAAATGATACTGCGGTAGAAGGACCTTATGGCGACCATACTGGATACTATAATGAACAAGATACTTTTCCGGTAATGACTATCGAAAAAATTACGATGCGTGAAAACCCGATTTATCATAGCACTTATACCGGCAAGCCGATTGATGAACCAGCCATTCTTGGCGAAGCGCTGAATGAAGTCTTCGTTCCGCTATTACAAAAGCAATTTCCCGAAATTATTGACTTTTATTTACCTCCTGAAGGATGTAGCTATCGTTTAGCAGTTGTGTCGATTAAAAAACGTTATGCTGGACATTCTAAACGGGTAATGCTGGGTATTTGGAGCTATTTGCGCCAGTTTATGTATACCAAATTTATCATTGTAGTTGATGATGATGTAAATATTCGTGATTGGAAAGACGTTATCTGGGCACTAACGACTCGTGTTGATCCATTGCGTGATACTACGATGATTGACCGTACACCGATTGATTATCTAGACTTTGCCTCACCTATTTCTGGTTTAGGAAGTAAAATGGGAATTGATGCTACCAATAAAATTCATGGTGAAACTAATCGCGAATGGGGAAGGGTAATTACTCAAGACCCACTGGTGAAAGCTAAAATAGATGAACTATATAATAACATATTTAAATAATGATTAATTCACGCTTTGGAGTCTATTATGTTAGATGATATTTTGTTATTTGTGCATCTAGTTAATATTGGTAATTATAGTCAAACTGCAAATAAATTTCACATTAGCCAGCCTACGCTTAGCCGTAAAATTTCACAACTAGAGCAAAGTCTTGGTGTGCCACTGATCAAACGTAACACACGTAATTTTGAAATAACTAGCGCAGGGTATAGATTGTATGAGGGGTTTAGTGGTCAGGTTGATCACTATAATAAGATTATTAATAGCCTTAAACGAGAAGGTGAGTCAATCAGTGGGAAATTAAATGTTTCATTACCAACTGCATTATCTGTTTATGGAATTGCTCCATTTGTTGCCGAATTTATGCAGAAAAATCCAGGAATTGAACTGAATATTGCATACCAAAATCGTGAGATTGATTTGGTTCGTGAAAAATTTGATTTAGCAGTAGTTAGCGAGATCCCTAAACAACAAACAACTAAAATAAAACTGCTTCACTCAGTACCCTTACATATTTATTGTACACCAGAATATATAGAGCGTTACGGTTTGCCAGACTCGATCCATGATTGTATTGCCACGCATTTAACTACTGGGTGGCTTAAAGAGAGTAGTACTCCTGAGCAAGATTATTTTTTGCATCATGAAAATGGTGAAGAATTACATTTAATTGGTAGTTCACGGCTTAATGTAAGTAATAGTATGCATGGTAAATATATGGCTTTGAGCGGACATGTTATTGCTGGTGGTTGGGATGAGTTATATGCCGAAGAGCTTGCATCAGGTCAGTTGATCAAAATTTATCCCGAATATAATTGGGGCATGCTATCCTTCTATCTAGTGCGCCTTCCAAATAGTGAAAGTGTTTTGACCGATCTGTTTATTCAGTTCATTGAAGAATGCTTTGCACGTTTAAAAAATCCAGTTACAGAATAAAGGTAAAAAATGGCAAATATTTTATCGTTACAATCGCATGTGGCATATGGCTACGTAGGAAATCGTGCTGCAGTTTTTCCTTTGCAGCGTTTAGGTCATGAAGTTGTCACAATTAATACTGTACAGTTTTCGAACCATACTGGTTATGGCTCATGGACTGGTGATATTATGACTGTTGAACATATTGATAAAATTTTTGCAGGTCTAGAGCAACAAGGTATGCTTAGATATATTGATGGTGTATTAACCGGATACTTAGGCGATAGCTCTCTTGGTGAGGTACTTCTAAAGTGGCTACAGAAATTACGTGTAATAAACCCACAGTTAATCTATTGCTGTGATCCAGTAATTGGCGATATTGGTCGTGGTGTCTTTGTTAAGGCTGGAGTACCGGAGTTTTTTCGCGACCAAGCCTTACCCAATGCAACCATTTTAACCCCCAATCAATTTGAATTAACTAATTTAACTGGGATTGAAATCGCGACTCTTGCCGATGCCAGAGAGGCATGTGCTGTGCTTCATGATAAAGGCGCTAAACAAATTTTGGTAACCAGTTTAACTAGAAATGATGCTGATCCATCGCAGATTGAGATGTTATTGTCAAGCAAATACGAAGCTTATCTAGTTGCCACTCCACGGCTTGAGATGCCAATTGCACCGAATGGATCTGGTGATATGACAGCGGCAATTTATTTGGCTAAATATCTTGAAACTAAAAATTTGAAACTAAGTTTAGAACACACCGCTGCCGCATTATTTGCAGTATTTGCTGAGACTCTGAAACTTGAAAGAAGAGAACTTGCAATTATACAGGCGCAAGATGAATTATTAAACCCTAAGTGCAGGTTTACAGCATCAACTATTACATTATGAGATTTAGGTTGCAGAGAAGCACAAACAATATGTGATATAACACAATTAATAATTTATCAAAGGAAAACCCATGCAACAACAAGAAATTTTGGCACAGCTAAAAACATTAACTACTGAAAATATTAATCCTAGTTCTCTAAACATTGATATTGTACCGACGCTCGAAAAATTGAAAATTATCAATCAGGAAGATCAAAAAGTAGCTTTGGCAATTGCGGAGGAATTACCGGCAATTGCTACTGCAGTCGATGCAATTACGGCAGCAATGAAAAACGGCGGACGTTTAATCTATTTAGGTGCTGGTACTAGTGGACGTTTAGGGATTTTGGATGCAGTAGAGTGTCCGCCGACCTATGGAGTTGACTATAATACCGTAGTTGGACTTATTGCTGGTGGTGAGAAAGCATTTATTAAAGCTCAGGAAGGCGTCGAAGATAAGGAAGAGCTTGGTGTTGAAGATCTTAAACAAGCCAATTTAACATCGCATGATATCGTGTGTGGAATCGCCGCATCAGGTCGCACTCCTTATGTAATTGGTGGTTTGGATTATGCTCGCTCGCTGGGTTGTAAAACAATTGCAGTTGCCTGTAATAAAAATAGTGTGATCGGGGATCATGCAGATATAAAGATCGAAGTTTCTGCTGGAGCAGAAGTAATTTCTGGTTCAACCCGAATGAAAGCTGGGACTACTCAAAAACTAATCTTGAATATGCTAAGTACGACGACTATGATTAATCTTGGTAAAGTCTATAAAAACTTAATGGTTGATGTAAAAACATCCAATGCTAAACTAGAAGCACGTGCGAAAAAAATTATCATGGAAGCAACTGAAGTTGATTATGCTACGGCAGAGAAATTTCTCAAGCTTGCCAATAATCATGTCAAAACTGCAATTGTAATGATAGTAAATAATTTGACTTTGGAGCAGGCAAATGAGAAACTAGTTGCTAGCTCAGGGGTTATCCGCGATATTCAATAAGTTTCTGGGTGAATAATGTCATGAACGTCAGCGCCATATTGCCAAACGCGATCGACATATCGTTCACCCCAATCACTGATTAACATTTCCATTTGATAGCTAATAACCTCATCCGCAATTTTTTCAGCTAAAAAAGGATTTTCTGGGTGATGGTGGATGAACTCACAGCCAAACAAAGTCTGACTCATTTGCATATAATCTTTAGTATGTAATATGTAGGCATGCCAAACATCATCCAGATGATGCAGATTATCCATAGCAAAAAATTTATCATTCTCAAGTTCGCTACGATTAGCCGTGTATAACCAGCGCATAAAGTCATTAAACCATTGTGTGCTCAACGTTAGTGACCAGCGCTTTTCTACCATCAACCGATAAATGGTTGGCAAGTGTTGCCAATCTTCAAGTTGCTGTTTAGTTGGTAAATGCATTTATTTTTTGCAAGAGCTATGACACGATTCTTTAGCACAAGCTCGCGCTAATTGTTTTAGTCTCAGGATTTTTTCGGTTGTAGTCATGAAGTATACCTTTGGTAAATATTTAAAAATATCTAGCGAAATAAGGATTGAATAATCCAGAATTTTAGCATTTTGTAGTTAGATTTAACTAATAATTTTATGATTAAGCTTATATGCGGCTAAACAAATTCCGATAAAAATTCCTGAGGTGAGTACAAAACTTAATAGCGGATAGGTTGGTAGCATAGTAACCATATAGGTTGCGAGACTGTTTACCGAAAACCCAATACACATATTCAGTCCTAGAGCTTGCGCGCTTTGGGTATGAAAGTGACTCATGATTTTGATTTGGGTCGGCGGGTTAATTAGTGCATTGGCTACGCGCATTAAAAGTACACCGATGGTGGCGAGTAGCGCAATAACAGTTAGGTTATCAAAAAATAGTGTAATAATCAGTATGACAACGCCGCTGGCAGTAGAATATACCCCGATACCAATAATATTTACCAATGGTGCTTTTTTACGGTTTAACAATTGCATTAGTTGATTGCCAGTTAGGTACGCTGCTGATAAACCAAGAAAAACATACGAATATTTGATCGGTGAAATATGCAAGTAGCCAATATACAGGTAGCTTGAAATTCCAATAAATGCAAAATAAGCGCCAACGCCAGATGCATAAATAAGGGTTAGGGTTATGAAAATTCTATTTTTTAATAAGCTTAAATAGCCTTTTAAATAGCGCTGTAAAGATGGTATTCTGGAAATGCGTTCGAGATTGGTTTCTGGTAGTATTTTTTTGGTTATTGCTACCAATATAAAACCAGCTACGGCACTAAATAAAAAACAGTAATGCCAGCTTAAATAAGTTGCGATATACGCGCCTAAAACAGGTGCTATTGCGGGAGAAATTATTAACCCCATTAACAAAACTCCATTAGCATGAACTTGTTCACGTTCATCCATACAATCTTTAAGGATCAGGCGTGGAACAATCAGAATAACGGCGCAACCAAAAGATTGAATTACGCGAAGTATTATAATTCCCCAAATGGTTGGGGCAAAGGTAATTAGCCCAGCGGCTATCGAGAAACAACTTACGCCCCAAAGTAAAACCTTACGTCGCCCAAAACGGTTACTTAATTCACCAGTAAATAATACGCCAAATGCAATACCGATACTGTAGCTAGAGAGGGTAAGATTAACAGTTTGTGGCGTTGAATGAAAATCAGCTACCATTTGTGGCAATGATGCAATGTAAATATCTGTAGCGGAAACCCCCAGAAAGAACATTGCAGTTAGCAGAAATAAAATCCTACGCTTAGTAAGCTTATCTAATTTTTGCACAAATTTCTCATTTAATAATTAAGTTGTTATTTTTTCCAATTAATTTTCTCTAATGACTTACCTTTGGTTTCAGGAATAAATAAAGCAATTAGCAAATAACAGAAAACAAAGAAAGCCATAATCAAGAATAGTTTTGCATAGCCCAAGTTAGCGCTTAAAGCGCCAAACCATGAAACAAATAAAGTTCCGACTAAAGCACCTACGGTAAATGCTATTGAAATTGCCAGTGCTCTGACATTGGTTGCCAGTAGCTCAGTGGAAATAACTAAAATTAATGCACCAGGTCCAAAGGCAAAGAAACCTACTACAAAGATTATACCAATTAACGTGATATAGCCAACCAGTTCGCCTTGCGGTAAAATTGCATGTGCAACAAAGAGTAGTAATAACGTCGCTAAAAGCCCGCTGGTACCAATGATTAAAATTCGTTTACGTCCAATTTTATCAACTAGAAACAAAGTTGCAATCATTGCGCTAAAGTTTACCAGACTAATACTAATATTACCAAATAAACCAACTACATCGGAATGAATTCCTGAGTCTTTCATAACTTGTAGGCTATTTTGTACGAATACATTAATTCCGGTTAATTGGTTAAGAGAAACGGCTGCGAGAATCACTAAAAATGGAATTAAGTTAGAGCGCTTCATTAGCTCGCGAAAATGTCCGCTCGCTTGTTGAGCTGCCGCATTTTGAATTTCTATTAAAGCATTATCTGCAGTTTGTGGGTTGATTCTGAAGAGCGCCGTAGTTGCTTGATTAATTTTATTTTTAGCAATCAACCAGCGTGGAGATTCAGGTAGTTTTATTACTAGTCCAACTATAGCTAATGGCATAATTAGTGCAACTGCAAAGGCTAATGGATAATAGGCGACACTAATAAAAATCCAAATCAGGCTGGAAACCAATGCACCACCGGTGTTAGCTAATTTAAACGCCGTAATGATTTGTCCACGCCACCTAGTCTCAGAAACCTCCACTAGGTACAAAGGCATTACAATTTCGCACATCCCATAAGCAATTCCCTGAATAAAACGGGCTGAGTAGAGATTAACATGATTTTTAGCAAAAATGTAATAAACGATACCAATAATAAAAATTAGCATCGTAATTAAGATAACTTTTTTACGCCCTAGGTAATCCGCAAGTGAACCAGTGTAAATACTTGCAATAAAACAACCTAAAAGTAGTGCACCAACATGAAGTGATACCTGCTCCTTGGTAATATACTGCTGCATAACCAGTTTAGGCAAGACTAATGCAATAACGCCGAGAATATAGCCACAAATTACGCCACTAATAATGGTTAGCCCGATAAGCTGTGATTTATAACTAGCAAACTTCATAAAGTGCTCCAAGGATACAACGTTGTGTAGCTCCAGTTACACTTTCATAATTGGCAGGTAGTCTTTCAATCCGACGTTTGGCAAACCAAGCAAATGCGATTGCTTCGAGCTGATCAACATCAATTCCCACTTCTTCAGTAGTACGAACCGTAATAGCGCTATTATTAGCAATTTGTTCTAACAGGAATCTATTGTATGCGCCACCGCCACAGGCATAGATAGCCTCTACTTCTGATGGTTTTGCATGGGCACAAATAGCATCAGCAACTGTTTTAGCGGTTAATTCGACCAAAGTACGTAAGACATCATAATCGGAAGCATCGGTTTGATTATTAGTAATCAGTTGGTGTTTGATCCATTCTAAATGATAAATTTCCTTACCAGTACTTTTCGGTGCTGGTAGATTGAAATATTCGTCTTTAAGCATTTGCTCCAATAGCGTGGGAATAATTTTCCCTTGTGTTGCAAGTAGTCCATCTTTGTCATATTCTACGCCAAATTTATCCTGAACCCACAGATCAATCAAGCAGTTTGCCGGACCTGTATCAAAACCAATAACTTTACTAGTGTTTGGATTTAAGATTGTAATATTGGCAATACCGCCCAGATTTAATATTACGCGAGTACGATTAGAAGATAAAAAATAATGATGAAATACTGGAGTTAGCGGAGCACCTTGTCCACCATAAGCCATATCCATTCGGCGAAAATCACAGACTACATTAATTCCGGTTAATTGAGCTAATTTATTGCCATCAACTAGTTGTATTGAAAAAGGATATTGGTTGTACGGATCATGAAAGACCGTTTGCCCATGACAGCCGATAGCTTTAACTTCATGTGGCGCAACTCCTGAGTTATCCAACAATTGTTGTACAGCTTGGGCATAGTTAATTGCTAAACGTACCTCAAGCTCACCAAACTCTTTAAGGTGACAACTAAAGCTACGTAGGAGGGCTTGTAAATCTTTTTGCAGCTGCGGGTCAAAAGGGAGTGACGTTTTCGCAAGTACTTGTAATTTTTTTTCTGCGCCGAATTCGCATAGTACTGCATCAATTCCATCTAGGCTAGTCCCTGACATTATTCCTATATATTTCATGGTAAAGTCTTTCTTTTATAAAGGCAAATAAGATAATAATTCAAATTATAACGAATAGGGTATTGTGCCAAAATATGCTTAGTTTGGATAGAGCTGTTTTTGCATAGCACTTATGCATAAATAGTACTTAGGATATAGTTGACAAAAATTAACCTATCCATTGCGCAGGGTCAAATCCTAATGGGACTGAACCTCTTCCAATTTGTAGCGGTGTTTCTGACATTTTGAGTACTGGCGCCAAATGCTCAAGGATACCAAATTGAGTTTGGGTTTTAACTAATAAATCCTGAATTTCTGAAGCCTCTGGGTTGTGACAGTTTTTAAACTCAGCAGCAGTTCGACCAAGGTTGTTAAACCAGTGAGCGGTTTGTGTTAATGACAAGCGAATCAAATAACTCCCGCCATCAATTGACCGTCGCCTTATTGCTTCCATTACGGCAAATGTTGCCAGATAACCCGTTATATAGTCCAGTGATTGTGCTGGTAAATGCTGAATATTTGCCCCTTGCGACTGTTCTGCGGCAATTCCAGTCGCAGATTGTACCAAGCTATCATAACCATGACGATGTGCCCATACTCCTTGATGTGAGTAGGCGCTTAAATCAACATAAATAATCCCGGGGCGGATCTGTGCTAATTCTTGTGCTGAAAATCCTTTGGCTGCAAGTGCACCTAGTCGATAAGCTTGAAGAAATACATCTGCTGATTTGACTAAGTCTAGAAGCCTATTTTTATCTTGATCTTGCTCAAGGTCTAAATGTGCGGCATATTTACCAAATCCAGTGTCCATTACCAGTGGCAAAATAAATGGTAGGTTCGGGCTGGCAATACGCATTACATTTGCACCATGTTCGGCTAAAGATTTGCCACAAACAGGTCCGGCTAATACTCGGGTTAAATCTAAAACCCTTATCCCAGATAAAGGATAATTACCATCAGGAAGAGCTTTGGGTTGGCTATCGGCGATTTTGATTATTTCAAAGAGTGGTAATTGTGCGATAGCTGATGACTGTGGGTGTTGTAGCCACTCATCTCTTGTCCTAACTACTGAGGCACACAAGCCACGTGCATTGAGTTCGTTTTCTAAATATTCTGCAGAGTAATTTTTAACTGCTGCACTTACCGCTTCTTTGCTTGCTTCGCAGCTTAAAAAATCGAGCACACCCTGCTGATGATGAGGAAAATTGCAATGAAATTGAATACTTCGCTTATCTAAAGTGGTATAAAAACCAGACAATGGGCTCCATAGGTCTTCTGTTACACCATCAACTACTCGCAGATACTGATGTGAGCGCTGAGCAATTGCTGCATCTCGGACTGAAATCTCCACATTTTGGAGCTTTCCGGTTTTGCAACGCCACAATTCAGCCGCGGCATAACCAATTGCAGCTAGAGCTGCTGCACCCGCTTCACCAATCAAAAAAGGACTAGGCAAGATTGGGTCTTGCCCTGTAAGACTAATATGATTTAATGATGGAGCATTTATTCCAGCTTGCTTTAGAATTCCCTCTAAGATCAAATGACTCATTTTTATCCTGTTATGAGCTATACGGGACGAAGTATACTCACAGTATTTGAATCTTGGGCGCGAAGGATTGAAAAAAAGACGACGCGGTGTAGTTAGAACTACATAAGGAGTCTTTTTTGAAATCCGACAAAGTCCAAGTTTCAAAGACGAAGAGTATATATTACTTTTTCCAGTTATCTTTTAGCCCCACGGTTTTATTAAATACTAATTTACCCTTTGCGGCATCACAATCATAACGATCAGCAACAAAATAACCTACCCGTTCAAATTGAAAGCGATCTTCAGGTTTAACACTCAATATTGATGGTTCGATATATGCGGTGCTAACATCTAGAGAATGCGGATTAATGAACTCTTTAAAATCATGTCCTTCCACGTTGTCTGGGTTTTCTACGCTAAATAGGCGATCATATAAGCGAACTTCCGCAGCAACTGATTTAGTTGCGCTAACCCAATGAATCACGCCTTTTACTTTGCGCCCTTCAGGGTTTTTACCTAAAGTTAATGAATCAATGCTGCAGCGTAATTCGCTAATTGAACCGTTCGCATTTTTAATTACTTCCTCACATTTGATTACATAACTATGGCGTAAACGTACTTCACCACCTAAAGTCAGGCGTTGAAAGCCTTTTTCAGGTATTTCTTGGAAATCATCCTGATCAATATAAATATCTTCGGTTAATTCGCATAAACGGCTACCAAATTCAGGGTGTTGCGGATGGAAATCAGCACTTCGCGAACCAGTTTCACCAGCAACAAAATTAGTTAAAACAATTTTAAGTGGTTTCAAGACTGCCATTACCCGCGGAACACTATTTTCTAGCTCTTCACGAATTGCAGTTTCCAAAAATGGAATATCAACAACATTTGGTGATTTGGAGATTCCACAACGTTTGGCAAATAAGCGCACGCCCTGCGGAGTATAGCCACGACGGCGCATTCCAGCAATGGTTGGCATCCGTGGATCATCCCAACCAGATACCAAACCGTCACTAACTAATTGGGTTAGCTTACGTTTACTAGTAATAGTATAATTAAGCATCAAGCGTGAGAACTCAATTTGGCGTGGGCGAGCAGGTAATAATCCAGCGGTGAATAATTTGTCAACGACCCAATCATAGAGCGGGCGATGATCTTCAAACTCCAACGAACAACACGAGTGGGTGATCGACTCCAGAGCATCAGAAATACAGTGAGTGTAATCATACATTGGGTAAATACACCACTTATCCCCAGTTCGAATATGATGGAAACGCTTAATTCGATAAATCGCTGGATCGCGTAAATTCATATTCGGTGAACTCATATCAATTTTCAGGCGTAATACTTTTGCCCCATCGGCAAATTCACCATCTTTCATTCGAGTAAATAAATCACGGTTTTCCGCTGCACTTCGAGTACGATATGGGCTGTCTTTACCAGGTGAAGTCAACGTACCACGATATTCACGCATTTGTTCGGGCGTTAGATCATCAACATAAGCTAAATCATTGTCAATAAACCATAACGCAAACTCGTATAATTTATCAAAATAATCCGAAGCATATTTCACTTCACCATTCCATGTAAATCCCAACCAACGAATATTGTCCTGAATTGCCTTTACAAATTCATCATTTTCTTTTTCTGGATTAGTATCATCAAAGCGTAGATTACATACTCCGTTATAATCTTCAGCTAAGCCAAAATTATGGCACAATGCTTTAGCATGCCCAACATGCAGATAGCCATTTGGCTCAGGCGGAAAACGGGTAATAATTTGGCTGTGTTTGCCAGTTTTCAAATCATCTTCAACGATGGCACGAATAAAATTTCCTGCAGCTGGTGTGTCATTGTTCATAATTTTTTCAGTCATATGTTATTTAGTCCTTAATAAATTCTTGTATTTTTATAATTAATTCTCATCATCTGGTATCTCGTCGCTCTCGGCTTTATCAATCACATCATCAACAATTTCGGTGACTAGTGATTCATGCATATCGCTAATAGTCGTTTTGAGTTTTTTGACAATGAATTTTAGTTTTGCACTTTCCAAGTCTTGTAAATCATCACTCTTTATTTTTGCAACTTGATCTTTTAATTGAGCGACTTGTGCTGTAATCTGATCAATTTTGTTATTAAACTGTTGAACCTCCAAACTATATTGATATTTAAGTTCTCGTAATTGTTTAATGATCAATTTACGCTGCACTTTAAAATTTTGGCTAGTAGTTGCTGTGATTAGTGATAATAGTTGCGCTTTTACGTCATCATTATAGCTAACTTTATTTATCATCGCAATGACTGATGCTTTGTTGGTTTCAATATTATCCTTAGTTAATGCTTTTATACTCTGAGCGAGATCTGAATTAGTTTCTTTTTCTGCTTTTATTACTGTTGCAGATTCTTGTAACTGGTCGAGCTGGATGTCAATCGAGAGCAATTGTTGATAAACCTTATCAGCAATTCGGTGATCGCGCTCATGCATATAAAAAAAATAAATAGCAACTGCTGCTATCAGCAAAATGATTGACCATGGTTTATAGTTTTTTGCAGGAATTGATTTAATTGACATATTTTTTTGCCAGTTTAATAAAAGTTTGTTCAATAAGGACATAACTTATCCACGCAATTAGCGTGCTAAGAATGATCGTCAAAAATTTCACTACCAATAATGAACCATGAGGTAGATAGAGATACCCCAAAGCGTAGATTATTGGTAAATGAAATAAATACAATGAATATGAGATTTTGCCATAAAAGCGAAATAACGTTATATTCAGCAACTGTTTTAATGGTGCAAAATACAAACAATTAATCACAATCAGACAGCTACCAATAGCAATTAGTATCTCATGAAACATTCTACTCGCTATTTTACCAAAAAGTAGGTAGTTACTGAAATATAAAGCGCAGCCGACTATTAGCCAAAGCCAAGAAGCACCAAACTTTAAGCGATAATTGTAGTGATATAAGTACATTCCAGCTATAAAATACCAGCCATAATAGATAATACTTTGCCATTGATTATCTAAAAAATTTCCAAAGCGCCAAAAGTAATAACTAACTATTGCTAATGAGCAAAGAATTGTTAAGCGTATTATCCATTTACTACGAATACAGTATATGATTAATAATGGAAAAACTAATGATAACCACATTTCATAAAATAGGCTCCAAGTTGCAACATTCAAACTATTTCCCTCATGGCTAATCAAGCTTAATGAGCTCAACCACATTGAAGTATCAAAATTACTACGTGACCAGATATAAAACCATGGAGTTAGACCATATTGTGCTAAAGTTGCCGGATGATAATGTGATATATAGATTAACAAAGTAGCAGAGAAAGCTAGTGCGACATAGTATGCAGGATAAATTCGCAAGATACGTCGTAATACAAACTGTTGATATTGGTGAAATTCAAAATTTCTGAGCTGATGACTTAATACGAAACCGCTTAAGACAAAAAATAAAATTACAGCTTCGTGACCAGCACAAAAAAATAGCCACGGTTTCAGTCTAGCATCTGATGGATTATTCATTTCCCAAAAATGCTGAAATACCACCATCAAGGCGGCAATTCCGCGTAACGAATCAAGTGCTTGATATTTATGTGTCGATAGAGTAGTATTACTGCTCATTAATTAGGTTTCAATATCTACAAATGCTAGTTTGCTAATATCCTGCATGCGCATTGGATATAAAATACCATCGAGATGATCACATTCATGCTGCATAACTCGGGCAAAAAATCCATTATCTTCGCCTTGGTGCAAATTACCAAATTGATCATAATATTTATAGCTAATGGCTTGTGGGCGACTTACTTCGCCACGTAAGCCTGGTACTGATAAGCACCCTTCATTAAAAGTGGTTTGTTCGCCGTCTAATAATATAATCTCGGGATTGATAATTACCTTTAATGGACAATCTCCAACATCGCTATAACGCGTTATTTCAGCTTGGTAATACTCGATTATTACTAGGCGTTTGTTAATGCCAATTTGTGGCGCAGCAATTCCAACTCCTCCCAAGTGTTTTTGGGTGTCGTGTAAATCCCTAATCAATTGCAATAGGGCTGGGCTATTATATTCTTCTGCTGTAATTTCAGATGAGCGCACAAGCAAGCATGGGTCGCCCATTTTACGAATTGGGTGGATCATGATTAATTTCTCCGTCTTTTATTTTATTTTGATAAATTTATTCTGGTGTAGGTAAATAGTGTACACAATTCTGCTTTTAGAGACATCGCTTTTTTAATTTGTACCTATATTGCATGATAAAATCCATGCTGATAACAAAGTCATTTAATCCTACGCGCAACTTTAATATACCTGCTTGAAAGTTCCAAATGTTTAAAAGTTACACCCCAAAGCAGCTGATTGGTCTGTTGGTAATTTCATCACTTTTACTGATGGAGAATATTGATGCCAATATCTTGAATGTCGCAATTCCTCAGATGGCACATAGTTTTGCCTCAACAGTCTTTACTATGAAACTAGCTGTAACTAGTTATTTAATTGGATTATCGGTATTTATTCCGATTAGTGGCTGGATGTCAGATCGTTTTGGTAGCAAAAAAATTTTAATGCTCTCGATTGTATTATTTACACTAATGTCAATTCAGTGCGGACTAACTGACTCAGTATCTTTGTTGGTTATCTGTAGATTACTGCAAGGGGTAGCAGGTGCTTTTATGGTGCCAGTCGGGCGACTGATGTTACTGAAGATTTTTGATAAATCGCAGATGGTTAAAGCTTATACCCTAATGGGCATGCCTGTAATGCTTGGTCCGATACTAGCCCCAATTCTTGGTGGGTTTTTAGTGACATACTTCTCGTGGCGGTTTATCTTTTGGGTAAATATCCCTTTGGGAGTAGTGGTTTTATATGCGACTATAAGATATATAGATAATTATACCGAAGAGCAGGATAAATTTAATTTTTATAGCTATGTGTTTTTAGCTCTAGCATTATGTTGTTTTTGTTTTTGGTTAGACCTATTGTTATCGCGAGAAATATCTTATTTTACCAAAGGAATGTTGTTTAGTGGTGCGGTGTTTTTTGGCTTAATTTATTATCTAATAGAGAGTAAATCTACTTTTCCAGTCATTCGTTATCATTTATTTAAATTACGAACTTTTAGTAGTTGTTTCTTCTCGCAAGTTATTATTCGTGCGTCTCTAGGTGGACGAACATTTATTCTCGCGGTATTTCTTGAAATTACTTTTAAAAAGAGTGCTTTTGCCGCTGGGTTTGTCTTTATCTGGATGTCCTTAGGGGTATTATGCTCACGTACAGTTACGCGTAAACTACTCGAAAAATTTGGCTTTAAACAAGCACTTTTGGTGGCAAATATTGGTAGCTTTATCGCTTTGTCCATGTTGGCAATGGTCAATCACTTGGGCTGGTTTTTATATCTCGCTTTATTTTTTAATGGGGTATTTGCGGCAATGCAGTTTATGAGCTTGAATTTGCTGTATTATGCCGATGTTGAAAACATTGATTATGGTTCGGCAGTAAGCTTGGCAACCACTTGGCAGCAATTAGGAACTTCGTTAGGGGTAATCGTGGCAGCAGGATTACTTCACATTGCTAATTATGTAAGCGCAACTAATTTTGCGATTGCTTCATTTCATTATGTATTTTTTGCTTTGGCGCTTATCAATTTATCGTGCCAGTTCTTACTTAATCGCTTGGATAAAAATGATGGGCAAAGTCTGATTAGTAACAAATATAAACATGAAATTACATAAAGGTGTGATGGTTTATAATCTGTTATCTCAATTATTGTTTTAGAGGCATCTTATAGGGATTTATGCTTAAGGAAAGGCTTACAACATATCGTTATAATTAATCGTGACGTATCTAAATCTTATTGTTTATTATTTTATTTAACCGTTTAGCATTAATACAGTTTTGTATCGATACTATACGGAAATAGCCATTTACAAGCTTTTAATTAAATACTACAATAACGATATTAACAAATACACTATTAAGTGAGTTTGATTGTAAATAACCTTACGGAGCCTACTATGAAATTGAAATTAATTTTCCCAATCCTTTTTGCTAGTTTTGCTACTTATACACATGCATTAATGCCAGACTTTCAGGTTTGTAATAAAAGTGGACAGCCACTTACTTTAAAGATTGAACAAGCTCATAATCTCAAGCTTAAAGTTACTGGTTCAACTGGTTATAACACCAAATGGAAATTTGATTTAAAAACTGGTGAATGTGGCATGATTGAACCAATTGCTGATTTTCAACCGAATGATCAAGAACATAGCGCGTTTAATTTGAAATTGTTTAAGCAAGGAGAAAACAGTGATGAGTTTAATATCCGGATAAAAAGCGACCCTACAAATATTAAAAGCTATTTAAAGGATACTTATCATTGGACGATTGATAGTGTCTGGAGTAGAGGAGATTATAATGATGGTCTTGATATGGAAGCATTTACAGTAGATTCTTTGTATTGTCTTAATAATGAGTGTAAAGATGAAACACAAAAAATGGGAGGGACTACAGTAAAGATTCTGTCGGCGGCAAGCACTTATAAAGATAACATAAAAAATATAAGAATTGCTCCCGAGAAACATGCTAAAGTACAACGGATTGATATTATTCAACATAAAACAAAAAATATTACTCCGGTAGATGAAGTAATTGCTCAAGCGGTATACAAAAACTTTCAAACTGCGTATCTTGCAAAATTAAATGAGCGGTGCATAAACTTTAACGAATGTAGCGCTAAATTAATTAAACATTCTAGTGGTGCTCCATTAAACGCGGACATGTTTAATGCGAAAAAACCAATTAAATTATGTAAAGTATACGATGTAAATTACCGTGCGGATGATGAAAAAGGTTCTCTCGTTATTCCTGATATGAGCACAATCAAGTATAATCCTACGGGAATTGAGCTTTCAGATCTAAAATGTAATGTCACGGATTCACCACAAAATCTGACTATGAATAAAATTACAAAGAGCGAGCAAATTGGAACAATTACCACTACAACGCATGCTTGGAAAATAGGTACATCGGTTAGTTATAAAGTTAGTTGGGAAGTCCTTTTGAAAAAAGAGCTTTCGGTGACGTTCACTGGCGAGTATTCTTATTCGAAAGCAGATACCGTTTCTAAAATGGATACGATAACTTATGAGCTAGCATCGCAAACTATAAATGTAAAACCTAAGATGTGTGCATTCTATGTTGGGTATATAGCAAAAGCAGAAACCAATAGAACTCCGTTTAACATTAATTACGATTTAGGCGCGGATTATGCGACTGCACGAGTTGATGTGGCGGATAATAATGTAAGTTGTAATGATGAAAATAATAAAGGATATCACAAAAATTTAGTTGTAAGTGTTGCAGAAATTATGAAGTATCATAACCAAATGGCAGATGATAAAGTAGCGTATAGTAAAACTACTGGCAAGCTAAGCCTAGTTGGTAATGGATATTTTGAAGGAAGCGGGAGTTCTAAGGTTTCTGGTAGTGGGACAGTTTATCTTAAACCATATACGCCTACATTAAAAACAACGAAGTTAGTGGATTTAAAGAATATGACAAAAATACCGGGAACGACACGGAAAATTGTGGTGAGCAAACAAGTACTTTCTGAGGCTATATTGATTCATCAGCAATCAGTTGATCCATTTCAGTAGTTTTAACCAGTCAGCCTTGTAGTGGTTGATTGTAATATAATTAGGTATTGTAAGAGATTTACGATACTTAAAATTTCTTAACCGCCAAGTTTAACTGATTAAATTTGGCGCATTGACACAAGGAGTCGAAGATGACAATAGTAATGGCAAAAGAAATCGCACCACAATCTGGTGGATGGCTAAAATTAAACTCTGGAGATTTATTAAAGATTACCGACCTCGACGGTGAACAGGTCGCTGATTTATTTGCAGTCTCTGCGGATGATATGAGAGAATATTTAAGTGTCGGAACAACTCGTGCGGGTGGTTATAAGATGTTTCCTAAAGTTGGTGATCGTTTTTTGTCGAATAAATATAAACCAATGTTGAACGTTGTACGTGATGATTCTCCAGGAGTGCATGACATGCTTTATGCTGCATGTAGTAGTGAAATGTATGCTGCAATGGGTGTAAAGGGGTATCATCCTAGTTGTAGCGATAACTTTCGTAAAGCTGCTGCTGATTTTGGTTGGAATCCAGAAGTGGTTCCTGAGCCAGTCAATATATTCCAAAATACCAAGATTGTTGATGGAGCTATGACTCCATTGCCAGCTCTTACTAAGGCTGGGGATTCAATCACATTAAGTGCACAAATGGACTTATATGTAATTGTAACTGCATGTTCAATGGATTTGGAGCCAATTAATGGCAGCCAATGCAGTCGGATAAAGATTGAAATACTGAAATAAGGTAGGTGAGGAGTTGCTTATTCAAAGCAACTCTCCAGAAATAGTGCTAGTTTATCAATAATCGGCAGTGTTCGACCTGAATGACGAATAAGATAGAATGGTACTTCGCCAAAAGCGTAGTCCGGTAGGATTTTGACGTATTCTCCGGACGAAAGCTGTTCAAAAAATAAATCATCCCATGCTCCACCAATCGCACTACCATTACTGACTAGTGGATAAGTACTAAGTGCATCATTAGTCATGATTCGATTTTGATTATTAATGACAGGTACGGTTTCTTGTGTTTTTAGATTATAAGCATTAATATATTTTTCAATACTATTATCAGGATTAATTATGCCAATGACAGTATGTTGTGTCAGTTCTTCAAGGCTATTTGGTGCACCGTATTTGTCTACGTATTTTTTACTAGCGTAAAGATGAAGCTTAACTTTTTTAATTAGCTTAATTTTAGCTACTTGTGACGCTGGAACATTAACATTTATGGCGAGATCCAAGTTTTGTCCCACCATATCAACTGAGGTTTTTTGAAAGAAGAGCTCTAATGAAACATTTGGATTTTGTTCAAGAAATTCATCAATTCTATTGGTTATATGATGGAATGCTAAGGTAGGTGGGAGCGCAAGCCTTAACCTAGTTTTGTGTTGTTTAGCATCGTTTTTTACCTCTTCGATAGTGTTTTCAATAATTGATTGAAAAGCCGCTAGCTTTTGATATATTTTTTGTCCTGCTGGAGTAATCTCAACATTTCTTGAGTTACGATTTATTAATTTAACACCGAGACTATCTTCAAGTGCTTGGATTCGTCTTGAAATAGTTGGTTGACTGGTATTATATTTTTTTGCTGTGGCTGTGAAACTACCAATTTCAACCAGACAAACGAATATCAATAAGTCTTCTTGCATAGTTTTCGCACCGCAAAATTAAATTAGATAAACGATTATAGCGGATTTTGATTAGCTAGTTGAGTAAATAATTCATCTTTATTCAATTTGAAAGACTAGTACATCATTCTAGGGTCGACATAATGTTTGAATTCTAGTAAGTTATTTGCCGGATCAATTAATACGATGCTGCTATGCTCTTCAGCAGTTTTAGCAAATCGCGTAAAGAGTTGGTGAAACACTGGGATTTTTCTAATTTCAATTAATTTTAATAAATTATCAAACTCTATCTTATCACGAAAAGTTATTCCAAAGTGCCGCGGATATAGCTTTGGATTCTGGTCAATTGACTCTGGGTCTAAATGACAGACTAGTTGATCACCAAAAAAGTCAATTGTCACTCGGTCAGCGTAGCGTCTGGCTAACTTACAACCTAGTTTAAAGACGTAAAATTCTACCGTCTCATCAAGATTTTTGCATGGAATAGCCAAATGAAAGACATTATGTTGGTCGCGCATGGTTAAATTTCCCTTTAAAATTTAGAGGCTTTAGTTTAGATTGTTTATATAAAACCTAGACAAACTTAAATCTCAGCAGTTAGCAATAATTGCCAGTATTATTGATTTTGCAAGCGGATGTACCCTGAATCCTATGACATTATTGTAACTTAATCTTTTAAAGAGTGGCTTCCCATTTGAGGATAGTTAATTCCCATTTTTTAGATGGTATGATGATATTACTGTTCATAAATGGATGGCGATCACAATCAACATAATGCAATTTTTTATTTCTAAAGCATATTGTGAACATATATTTAAGGTTTAATAGCAAAAATATACTACAAACCTGCTTGAGTGTTCGATTATGATGCTACAGATATGTTATTACTCGCATTGAATACGTCCTTTATTGCAATCATAGCATTAGCTGCAGCGGGGAATCCCACAAAATACGCCGTTTGCAGAATGATTCCTGTGATCTCTTCTTTAGTGACACCTGCATTCAATGCCGCCTCAGCATGAGATTTTACCTGTGGAAGCGAATGCCCAAGTGTGACCAACGAAGCTATTATTGCCAACTCACGAGTTTTTAAATCTAATTGTGGGCGCTGTAGTATATCTCCAAAAACAACTTCAATAGTCATTTCTGCCATTTTAGGGCATATTTCGGCAAAACTATTTAAGATATTTTCTCCAGTATGACCTCCATGAAGCCTATTTAGTAAATTTAGACCAGATTCAAGTTTATTCTTCATAACCATAACTTTCTATAAATTTTGAAAAACTTCTTTTGCAGCAAACATTGCATTTAATGCAGCAGGAAAGCCAGCGTATACAGCCATTTGTATAATAATTTCTTTAATCTCATCTTGTGTACATCCGACATTTAAAGCAGCCTTAATGTGTACTTTTAATTGAGGTATTGCATACCCCAGCGCGGTAAGTGCCGCAACAGTTGCAATTTCACGTGATTTTAAGTCAAGTCCAGGACGGGAATATATATCACCAAAGCCAAACTCAATAGTCAATCTCGCCATATCTGGTGAAATATCTTGTAGTGCTTGGATTACCGCTTCGCCAGCTTCACCGTCGATTTCTTTTAATTTAGCTAAACCTCTTTGTAGTTTGTCCATGTAAAATCCCATCTATTTAACAATATAATTTTGAAGTGAACATTGTATAATAGATATTAATTTACAGATAACCGTATCAAATACGGTGTTTAGGATAATATGAATAAAATAACTAGTTGGGCAAATTTAGATTTTAATAATCATGTGTTCTTTAATTCGGTTGCAGAAATAAACGAATTAATTCAACCGATCAATAAATACTTTGGTTTAGATAGTTTCAACTATCATAAGACATTTAATGATAACAGTCAAATACGCCTAAGCAATAAAACAGATTGGTATAAACATTATTTATCGCAAAAACTTTATTTACAAAGCATATTTGAATTACCTGCGGTTAATTACTCACGCAGTAGAATTATTTGGACTAATATTAATACTCATAGCGTAATTCTCCACGATGCAGCAATGTATGGCATTAAACATGGTGTCAAGCCCCCATTATTAGTACCAACCGAAATTAGACACTTTCCATATACCACA
>DAORIZ010000043.1:0-22507 GCA_035438765.1 Burkholderiales bacterium
CTAATTCAGCCAAACCAACAGAACGATATAATTCGGGTTCGGCATAATTTGCTCCATCAGTTCCCTCGCTTTGCCATTTGAAGTAGATTTCTGCCGCTCGCTTAATCTGGTCGGCTTTTAGTTCTACTTTCTTTTTCTGCTCTGCTTTGATAGGGTTTTCTGTCCATTGGCGCAAATCCATAAACAGAATCTCTTTTTCCCGGTTACGCAATTTACGACCGTGCCACGTACCGCCTTTTTTATTCTCATTCAATATCCAAAAGGTTACAGATATATCGGTGGTATAGAATAACTCACGAGGTAACACCACAATAGCCTCTACCTTATCATTCTCAATCAGTTTTTTACGAATTGCCATCGCATCGCTATCACCCAAAGCACCATTAGCAAGTAAAAAACCTGCTATACCCTTACCAGCCTTCAATTTCGACAACATATGCAATATCCAAGCATAGTTGGCGTTGCCTTCAGGTGGAACTGAGTAGTCTGCCCAACGAGCATCCTTGCTCAACGATAGGTTATACCATTTTTTTAGGTTAAATGGCGGATTAGCCATAATATAATCAAAGGTCAAACCTTTGTGCAAGTCATTTGAAAATGAATCGGCATTTTGCTCACCTAGGTGATGAGAGATACCCCGCATAGCAAGATTCATTTTAGCAAGGCGATAAGTAGCTGGGTCTCTTTCCTGTCCATATACATTTACCATTTTAATATCGCCTTGTTTTGCCTCTACATATTTAGCACATTGAATAAACATACCACCCGAGCCACAACAAGGGTCATAAAGAGTTCCATCAAATGGCTCAACAAAAGCTGCTATCAACTCAACTATATCATGTGGTGTATAAAACTCCCCCTCTTCCTTGGTAGCATTTACAGCAAAGGATTTGAGGAAATACTCATACACACGACCAATCAAATCTTTCTCTTCACCAAAGGTCTTGTGTGAGATCTTATTCACCTCGTCAACAACCTTTTTAATGACGTTTGCTTCGAGGTTAATTTGAGTAAACAATCCAATACGAATACAGCCTTTCAGCGTATCTCCACTATTTTCGAGTTCTTGAATAGCATCATCTAGTATGGAATTTAACTTAGATGCAGGCTGATCAATAATCATCGACCAACGTGCTTTTTCTGGGACAAAGGCTATCCCTTTGTAACGACTGGGGCTATTTAGAAAAGAGCTTATAACAGCTTCATCTGTGATCCCATTATTGAGACATTCTTGCCTCATATCATTCTGCGTGTTTTCAAACTTCTCGCCGATAAATCGCAAAAAAATCAAAGTTAAGAGCAAATCTCGTTTATCATTTAATGATGCATTACTTCGTAAGTATTCTCTGCAGTTAAACAGAATGGATTCTAGATTTAGTGTATCTGTTGTTTTTTGTTTCTTAGCCATAAATTTTGTCTTTATCCTTATATCTGCCAGCTACAGACGTTAAAAGCAATTATACGACCAAACAAACTTACCAATAAAAAATTGTCATGAAGTGAGGCTTGTTGGTCGAGGCTTAATAACTTGCAGAATGCTAAACTTGAAGAATTTAAACATGCTGCATAACGTCAGTTAATTGTATACATGATCTTTAATTAGAGTTATTTATATATTTCACCGCGATGACCAAGTTCAATAACCAAAACAATCAATTCACCATCGCGAATTTCACAAATTAAGCGAAAGGTACCAACTCGGTATTTCCATAAACCACTAAATTCGCCAACCAAGGCAGCACCCCATAATTTAGGATTGTCACAACCATCGACCCGCTCACGCAACCATTCGATTATGCGTTTAGCTACTGGTTTATCTAGTTTGGCAAGCTGTTTTTTAGCTGTTTTGGAAAATTCAACTCTATAAACCAAGCTCTTTCTCCACTTCATCCAAAGTATAACTGGGTTCTTTGACGGCTAAAACTTTTTTTGCACTAATATAATCCTGCAAATCTTCCAGATAACTAGCTAATGCTTCCTGCACTAGCTCAGTCTTGGATTTATGTAGTTCTTTGGCGCAAAATAATAAACTTTGCTCAAGTTCAAGCGGTAATCGTACTGCCATTAAAGGTTTTGCCATTGTTGTTACTCCAAAAAATGTATAACTAACGTATAACAATATTATAACTACGAATTGAGTAACCTGTCAAGTAACCATCTGTTTTTAATGCTCAATCTTAGCAAACGACTGCTTGATAAACTCTGGATTATACTGTCGGCTAAATTCTGGCAAAGAGTTAAGCAAAATCGAGCCATATTGTTTGAGCACTACCCGATTGTCACAGATCGTCACCTGCCCATAATCTTTTTCATTGCGAATCAATCGTCCCACTGCTTGAATCAACTTAATGCACGTCTCAGGCAGCGATACATCCATAAAATAATTGCCATTTTCAGCTTTAACCCAGTATTCACGCACCATATTTTGCGGATCTTTATGAGTATCAAAAGGTAATTTGGTAACTATCACATGCATACAATATTTAGCAGGCAAATCCACACCCTCGGCAAAAGAATTTAGACCAAAAATAATGCTCGGTTTAGCACAATCAACAGTTTCTTTGTGTTCGGCAATTAATTTTTGATTACTACTGTATTCAGTTTGCAATAAAATCTTATTTTGTAGCTTAACTGGTAATTGTTTAAAGGTATCAATTAGTTGCTGACGATTAAAAAATAACACCAGAGTACCATAAGCATCGGTATAATTTAAAACTTGCGATAGATATAGCGTCAATTCTTTTTGAAATGGTTCACGCATAGTATATTCGGGCGCATAACGAAATTGTGGTATAACTAGCTGACTATGTTCTGGATAATTAAATCCCGTTGGCAATTTTACTTCATGTACCGCTGGCAATAGATTTAGTCCCAGTTGAAATTTGACATAATCAAAACGTTTACCAATCGCTAAAGTAGCGGAGGTCAGGCACGCAGCATAAACTTTCGACCAAAGCTTATCGGCAAGTAAATTCCCCACATGAGTAACACCCGCTACCAGATTGTATTCATCATTACCATTAGCAAGCTTTTGCTCGACCCAGCGCGCATTGGCATTATAACGCGAATTATCCTGATTAATCAGATAATCTGCTGTAGCGGTAATGCTTTCAACGCTACTTAAATAAAAGCCTAATTTTAATAAATTAGCTTCAGTTACATAATCCTGCTCATTTTTGAGTTTGTTTTTTAGTTTATCCTGAATATTACTCATACCAGAACATAACTCCGCCGAACTAAAAGCTAACTCAACAAAAATATCTTTGATTTCCTGCGTAATCGCACTATTCAGATAGTCATTAAGAATTAAAACCCCATTATCAAAAACATTATGATTGAGTTTAATTAATTGATAAAATTTATCTAAGCTATCAGCAAGATCGCTGGCTTTACTTACCGCATCATCACACAAGGCAACATCATCACAGATATAGCTATTATTGGCTGGATTAACGATTAGTTTTGATGCATTATTAACTAATCCAATACTTTGTTTTAATTCAAATTGTCCCATAAAACCACTAATTGCATAACCAGGGAAATTGTGCGCCTCATCTACACAGAGATAATAGTCTGCGGGTTTAACTGGTAAAACGGTACCGCCACCGCCATCGATATCAGCAAGCAGAAGACTATGATTGGTGACAATTACATCGCAGCTTTTGAGAAATTCGCGATTTTTATAAAATGGGCAATTGGAGTTTTCTTTTTGATTATGCGTACACTGAAAACCCAAGCATTGATGTTTATCTATGGTAATCAAAGGCTTTAGCTTACTCTCAATAAACAATGGTGCATTATCCAAATCACCATCCCATTTACCTTTGGCATAATGTTCGGCAACTTTCTGTAATTTGTCCTGTACTTGCTCTGCCTGTGAAATCATATCCACGCCAGCATCGGCAATGCTGCCTTCCAGCTGGTACGGACAGAGATAGTTTGAGCGCCCCTTGGCTAAACCATAGATAAAACGATTACCGCTATGTTTGATAAATTGCGGCAAATCTTTATTATAAAGTTGCCCTTGCAGGGTTTTAGTCGCAGTACTAATGATAAATTTCTTATTCTTACGTTTGGCATTATCTGTTCCTGCCAAGATATAAGCAAAACTCTTTCCAGTTCCAGTAGGCGCTTCAATTAGACAGAGATTATGCCCATCTTTAGCTTCTTCGTTAACATTAGAAAAACAATTATCAATTGCTTCTACCATCTCTAACTGTGCAGGTCTTTGGATAAAATTATCAATATTTGCTGTTATATCATGGTAATCTTGTTGGATAGTCATAGTGCTTCTTTTATATTTAGGAGAATTAAGTACCGCTATTTTAACATATCCGCATCATATACTAATCTTGGACTTAGCCTAAGGTAGAAAAGTAAATTTTAATGGCGGTGGAGATGGTTTACATCTGGGTAATGATGATGAGAATGTGACATCCGATCATGTTGATGTGGATGAGTATGCCCAGACTTATTGTGAAGCACAAAATCATGCTCATGCTGGTGATGTTCATCGTGAATATGATAATGCTCGTGAAATTCTTCGTCGTGAGTATGCTCATGCTCGTGTATCTCAGTTAAGTGCATCCATACTCCAATCGCCATAAATAGCAATGCCAACCAGAATAGTAAATTAACTGACTCGTTAAAAATCACAATAGCAATTGCTGCACCAATAAACGGCGCAACTGAAAAATATGCTCCAGTCCGCGACGTACCTAAACCACGCAGCGCCAAAATAAACAGTAATAAACTCAGACCATAGCCCAAAAATCCACACAGTAAAATTATAGCCATCATCATAGTATGTGGCATACTGCTGCCAAGCCATAACGCCAAGTTAATATTTACTACTCCAGCAACTAAGCCCTTACTTCCAGCAATAAATAGAGAATCTGCTGCCGAAACTTTGCGGGTTAGATTGTTATCTATCGCCCAACAAAGACATGCTGCCACAATTGCTAGTATACCAAATGCCCCATCAGGCTTACTTGTGCCACCGTGAGGTAATGATAAAATGAGACCACCAAAGACTATTAAAATCATGCCAATAACAATTCGCCGATCTGCATTTTCCTTAAAGACAACCCACGCAATAACCGAAGTTAAAACAGCTTCCAAATTAAGTAATAAGGAAGCACTAGCCGAGCTAGTTTGCGAAAGACCATACATTAACAAAACTGGCGCTAAGATACCACCAAAGAAAATTGCTCCAGCTAACCATCCATATTCAGATTTAGTTAATTGTGGTTTTTTCCAACCGCGATCGCGGATTATTTTGATTAGCATTAAACCAATGCCACTGCCAGAGTAAAGCAAGCCAGCAATTAATATTGGCGAATTTTCGCCTATAAAATATTTAGCAATAGGCGTACTTGCCCCAAACAATATTGCAGCTGCTAAAGCTGAGATTACTGCAGGTGAGAGAAAAGATCTATTCAACATTTTCATTAAAATGTGTAATCATGCATAGCATTATTATTTACGCCTAGGAGTAAAAACGTGGTATCCCAACCAAACTAAAATTGATAAGGTCAATGAACCGATTATCCCTAAAATCACCGCACCTAAAACTAACGGTAATAAGATTAAATGCCAATTACTTGCAAGATGATGGATATTAGCACTTACGGCATTTGCCGAAAATTCAATTCCTAATGCATGACAACCAAGATAATAAGATGCATACAATATGGGCAACATCGTAAATGGATTACTCACCCACACCCATGCAATTGCCACCAAAATATTTGCGCGAAACAAAATAGCAAAGACAACAGCAGGTAACATCTGCAATGGCATAGGCATAACCGCCCAAAATACGCCAATCCAAGTTGCTTTTGTAACTGTTGATTGATTAAACTCCCAAAGATAATCACGACCGCGAAAGTGGTGACTAATAAAACTTAGCATTTTATGGTTTTCAACACTTTCGCGGCTGGGAATATATTTTTTTAGACGCTTAACCATCAATCCCAATCCAATGCGCCACCGCTTTGATATTCGGTAACACGCGTTTCAAAGAAATTTTTCTCTTTTTTAAGATCAATCATTTCACTCATCCATGGGAATGGATTATTGGTTTGATTTGGATATAGCTCAGGTAAGCCAATCTGTGTCGTGCGACGATTACAGATAAAGCGTAAATATTCTTTAAACATTGCGGCATTAAGACCTAACACACCGCGCGGCATCGTATCTTCAGCATACGCATATTCTAATTCCACGCCTTTGTGGAAAAGCTCAATTAATTCTGCTTTAAATTCTTCAGTCCAAAGTTCAGGATTTTCAAGCTTAATCGTATTAATTAAATCAATCCCAAAATTACAATGCATTGATTCATCACGTAAAATATATTGATATTGCTCAGCCGCACCCGTCATTTTATTTTGACGACCTAATGCTAAAATCTGTACAAAACCAACATAGAAGAAAATTCCTTCCATGATACAAGCGAAAACGATCAATGATTTTAGTAACTTACGATCATTTTCCAAGGTTCCAGTTCTAAATTCTGGATTAGTCAGCGTATCAATAAACGGAATTAAAAACTCATCTTTGGCTTTAATCGATGACACTTCATGATAAGCATTAAAAATTTCGCCCTCATCCAAGCCAAGACTCTCAACGATATACTGATAGGCGTGAGTGTGAATCGCTTCTTCAAACGCTTGGCGTAATAAAAACTGACGGCATTCTGGTGCGGTAATTTGACGGTAAGTACCAAGGACAATGTTATTTGCTGCCAGACTATCTGCAGTTACAAAAAAGCCTAGATTACGTTTAACAATCAAGCGCTCATCTTCGCTAAGACCAAGAGGATTTTTCCATAATTCGATGTCGCGCTGCATATTTACTTCTTGTGGCATCCAGTGATTAGCGCAAGTCGCAAGATATTTTTCCCATGCCCATTTATATTTAAATGGAACTAATTGATTTACATCGGTTTGACCGTTTATAATTCGTTTATCAACTACATTTACCCGGCTGCTATCCTTAGCTATCATAGAATCCAAGCTCACTGGAATCGGCTGCTGGGTTGTTGATTGAATATTTTGTGCAGTTTGCATGCTACATAACTCCTAATTAATATTTAACATTTAAGGATGCGCCTAATGGACCAACCCAAAGACTGGTGTCATCAGTTAGACCTATATAACCATTTTCCATTTGAAACTGTTGTTTCTTTTCTAAATCTGTTCGCGAATGTGCTAATGAACTCTCAGCATGGGCTTCTGCCAACGTAGAGCTTTCCAATGCGATGCTAGTCGCAGCCAAGTTATTTGTAGTCGAGCTGCTTAGAGCACTACCCGCAAAACTATAGCTTTGCGCTTCATCCGCCGACAAAGACCACGATTCAGCACTACACAAAACGCTAGTACTAAACACAAATAGAAATTTAAACACTTTCATCACTATCACTAACTTAGTCTAATAGTGCATTAACATAATCTTTAGCAGTAAACGGACGCAAGTCATCAATACTTTCGCCAACGCCAATAAAGCGTAATGGAATCGGACGCTCTTTGGCAATCGCACAAATTACTCCACCTTTGGCGGTTCCATCTAGCTTGGTAAGCACTAGACCTGTCAAGCCAAGTGCATCATCAAAAGCACGAACTTGATTTAGTGCATTTTGTCCGATATTAGCATCTAATACCAACATAATTTCATGCGGTGCACTTGGTAATGCTTTATCAATTACTCGCTTAACTTTTTTAATCTCTTCCATTAGATTAAGCTGCGTAGGTAATCGACCAGCGGTATCAGCCAGTACAATATCAATTTTTTTGGCAATCGCTGATTGAATAGCATCAAAACATACTGCGGCGGAATCACCCGATTGTTGGGTAACTACCGTTACATTATTACGGCTACCCCACTCAATTAATTGCTCACGTGCTGCGGCTCTAAAAGTATCCCCAGCTGCCAACATCACGCTTTTACCTTGCTGCTGAAAATATTTAGCCAGTTTACCAATTGAAGTGGTTTTACCTGCACCATTAACTCCAACCATCATAATTACAAATGGTTGATGATTTTCAGTTTGTAGTGGCTGCTCCAATGGTGCGACCAACTCAATCAACGAATCGGACAGAGCGGTTTTTAGCTCAGCACTATCTTTTAAACCACGTAAGCTTACCTTACTGCGCACATCATCAAGTAAATGCATCGTACCAGCTACGCCAACATCTGAAGTTAATAAAATTGATTCTAATTCATCATATAATTCATCATCAATCTTACCACCACCAAATACACCGAGTAATTTCTTACCTAATGCGTCGCGAGTCTTACTTAAACCCCGTTTAAGACGTTCTCTCCACGATAATTTACGCAATGGCTGTAATTCATGCTGAACTTCACTGACTTCTTCTTTAACCTCAGGGATTAATTCCGTATCAGTCTCAAGGTTAATATCCGCCATATAAGTAGCTTCAAAACCATGAGTGATTTCTGTTACTTCAGGTTCTGTTTCAGATATTGTATCTACATGAGAATGAATTACTACATCTTCTGCCGGATTCGAAATTTCAGAAGAAATATGTTCGTGTAATTCTTTCTCTTCTTCCTCTTGAGTACGGACTAATTCTTGAACCACCGCGGCGGCTAATTCAGCGGCTGGATCTTCTTTCTTTTTACGCTTAAAAAAACTAAATACCATAATTGTCACTTTCAGTTCAATAAAACACTACATATAGTGATACAAACCGAATTATAACACAATCTATAGCATATCTAGCAATTTGTTAAATCACATTTAGAGCCATCACATATAACCACTTAAATTGCAAAAAGATAACCACATTACTTGTACTAAAATTCAAGTAAATTTGTGCTAAAATGGCGAACTTTCTAATACAACACTCAGGTATTCTTAATGCGCTTAACAAATTTTTTTCGCTATAAAAATCTTCTTGATAGCTATGCCTTGGTAATTAAAGATCCAGATTACCGTAGTTTATTTATTTTAAACTTTGGAATCTCAGTACTTGGTGCAATGCTTGTGCCAGTCTTTCCACTCTGGGTTTTACAAAAAGTCAAAATTTCTGTTTCTGGTGTATTTTTTATTTTAGCTATTGTTGGTGTTGGTAGCGCTATTCTAAATATTGTCTTAGGCTATGTGTCAGATAAGATTGGTAAACAAAAAATCTTTATTGAAATAACTTTATTGCTCTCAATTATCCGTGGAATTTTATACAGCTTTTTCCCTTTCGTAAGCGTTATCATTGCTGCCAGCTGGTTGACACAGGTATCTAGTGGAGCACTCTCATTTGCCATGCTCAAAGAAAAGATTATTGCTAAGAATCATTTACCCTTAGAAGGCAAAATCACCTCAACAGTCCGCGCGTCAATCTCAATTGCCTTTGTTCTTGGTCCATGGCTGGGAATAACATTAGTTAGCATCATGAGTTTTGAGCACTTTTATTTACTTTATGCGGCACTTTACTTGGGTTTATACTTGCTGGTAAAATTTAAAGTTCGCGACAGCTCAATGTTGAAAAGCTCACCGCTGCAAAATGCTAGTAAAACTAAGATAAAAAAACAAATTACACCATTAGGTTTAAGCATGTTGTTAATTGTCTTGCTCGTAGCTGGAAATCTATCCAGTTCTCCCTTACTCGTACTAGAGTTACACAATTATGCCAGCGCAAAAGAAATTGGGGTTGTCTTTGGTGCTGGTCCTCTTTTTGAAGTTATCGCCTTTCCCATCATCGGACACTTAAATGATAAATATGGCACTTATAAAACCTTGCTCGCAGGTAGTATTATTGGTGCTATTTATTTCTATTTACTATCGCTTAGCGTAAATGTCTATTTTGTCATTGCATGCCAAATAGTAGGAACTCTATATGTCGCAACTTTATTCAGTACTTTAATGATTTATATTCAAAAGGTACTAGGTGGCAAATCAGGTTTCTCATCCTCATTTTATTTTAGCGCAGTATCATTAGCTGGTGTTTTCTGTAATGCCTTACTTGGCACGGCTTTAGCTAAGTTTAATTATAGTGTGGGGTTTCTAATCCTTGGATTAGTTACTTGCGTAGGAATAGCATTATTGTTAATTGCGCGTAAATTTGCGCCCTCTTTCGTTGGAGTTAATTAAACTTTATTTTATCGCATAACTATCTCGCATGCTAAAATTACGTCTCATACGGGGTGTTAGCTCAGTTGGTAGAGCAGCGGACTCTTAATCCGTTGGTCGTCGGTTCGAATCCGACACGCCCCACCACCGATCTTGCCAGATTAAATCAAAATTAGCATCTAATAAAGAATAAACCAAACCATGAATAACACTATCTTACTTATCGATGGATCATCTTTTATCTTTCGCGCATTCTACGCGGTTAAAAATCTAAGTGCACCGAATGGAATGCCAACCAATGCGATTTATGGCATTGTAAATATGCTCAAGCAAATGCAAAAGAAATATACCACGCGTAATTGGGTCTGTGTTTTCGATGCCAAAGGCAAGACTTTTCGTGACGAAATTTATCCTGAGTACAAAGCGAACCGCCGCGAAACACCGGATGAACTCAAAGTTCAGTTTCCCTATATTCATGAATTAATTGCTGATTTGGGTATTCCAGTGATTATCCAAGATGGTGTTGAAGCGGATGATGTAATTGCAACAATTGCTAAAAAATACGCAGCATTAGATTATCAGATTCTAATTGCAACTGGTGATAAAGACTTTGCACAGATTGTTGATGATAAAATTATTTTAGTTAATACGATGACCAATGAAATACTTGATCACCATGGAGTGATTGACAAATTTGGCGTGCGCCCTGATCAAATAATTGATTATTTATCACTAATTGGTGATAGTGTCGATAATGTACCAGGTGTACATAAATGCGGTCCTAAAACTGCACAAAAATGGTTAACTGAATTTGACTCAATCGCTAATTTAATTATAAATCAAGATAAACTATCAGGAGTGGTTGGTGAAAATTTCCGCCAAGCCGTAGAATGGCTACCAACCGCACAAAAACTAATTACAATTGATTGTCAGGTTAATATTGATAGTTACGACATTCATACACTTGAAAATCTCCAGCTAGGAGCAGCAAATTGGAGTAAACTTGCCGAAGTATATCGTGAGCTAAATTTCCGTACATGGTTAAAAGAAGCGGAGGGACAACTTGCAACAATTGCACCACAATCACCAGTTAATGATTCAGAACCCACACATAAATATGATATAAATCAGAAAACAGAACAAGATATCGACCTCTTTTCTAATAGTGAAAATATTGATAGACCGACAAATAATATAACCCTAGCGCTACACAATAAGCATATTGCCAAAATAAGCACCGTTACAGAATTGCAAAGCATTGTTAATCTATTAATTGCAGAATCCCAGAACACTTCATTTAATATTTATCTTGATGATAATAACAATAATAATTCGCAACTCTGCGCAGTTGCAATCAGTAATGCTACAACCATCTACCTAATCGAGTTAACTAACGCCAGTACACAAGAGCTACTTTTTGCCGATGACAGTGAGACACAGCAAAAATTACTCATCTTAGCAAAATACTGGCAAAGTGAGCTGCCAAAGATCTGTTTTGATTATAAAAAACAACTCTATATTTTAGCCCAACACAATATCAGATTAAGCAATATTAGCGGTGATTTACAGCTAGCTAGTTACATCCAAAATTCATTACAAAAACATGATTTAGCGGCAATTATCAATCGTGGTGCTCAGCATACTAATTGTCAAGATTATGCTGAGTTTCTAGGTAAGGGAGCTAAACGCATTAATTTCAGCTCTCTTGATGAGACAAAAAAACAAGAATTTATTATTGCCAATTCGCAATATATGCTAGAAATACATCAAATGATTTTGTCTAAGCTAACTCAAGAAGAGCAGAAACTTTATCAACAAGTAGAGCTACCATTGGCTAATCTGCTATTTCAGCTGGAGCGCGTTGGAATGAAAATTGATATATCACGTCTAAAATTATTATCACAAGAAATGCATGATAAGTTACGTCAACTTGAAGATTCGATTCAAATACAGGCAAAATGTGTGTTTAATGTGAACTCCCCTAAGCAACTTCAGGATATTCTATTTAATCAATTGAAATTACCAACTACTGGAATTAAAAAAAACACCAGTGGCTACTCGACTGATGAAGAGTCACTGTCTATTTTAGCAGCATCTGGCTTTAGTATCGCTGATGAATTGCTTGAGTATCGTTACTTAAATAAGCTTCTCAATACCTACATCGATCGTTTACCAGAATACGCCGATACACAACAACTAGTCCACACCTCATTAGAGCAAACCATTGTTACTTCTGGCAGACTATCTTCTAAAGATCCTAATTTACAAAATATTCCGGTACGTAGTGACTATGGGCAAGCAATTCGTGAGTGCTTTATTGCACCAGTTGGATGTCAGCTAATTTGTGCCGATTATTCACAAATTGAACTTAGGATATTAGCGCACATCAGCCAGGATAAAAATCTGATTGCTGCGTTTAATAGCGGAGCTGATATTCATTTAGCCACAGCTAGCCAGATTTTTGATAAGCCAATCGAAGAAATCACTAAAGATGAACGACGCTATGCCAAATCAATTAACTTTGGCTTAATCTATGGTAAATCAGTTTTTGGTTTAGCTAAAGAATTAAAAATTGAGCGTGCCGCGGCTAAGCTTTATATTGATAATTATTTCGCCCAGTATCCATTAGTAAGTAATTTCATGGAAAATATTAAAAAATTTGCTCATCGCGATGGCTATGTAGAAACTATCTATGGTCGTAAAATCTATTTGGCAAACATTAATTCTGGCAACAATATCCTGCGTCAGGCTGAAGAGCGCTTAGCTCTCAATGCACCAATGCAAGGCTCCGCAGCAGATATTATTAAAATTGCGATGCTAAATGTCAATCAATGGTTAGCTCAAGAAAATTTACAAACTAAAATGATTCTGCAAGTGCATGATGAGCTGATTTTTCAAGTCCCAAATAATGAAGTTGATATTGTCATAGCAAACTTATCGCGCTTAATGAGTGAGAAAACACAGCTTGCAGTACCATTAGAGATTGAAGTTAAAGCAGCTGCAAACTGGGGAAAGGCACATTAATTTTTAAGTGAGATATAAAAATATGAAACTACCGCCTGAAGTATATTCAAACATATGTTGTAAAGTGGATAAGCTTTTTACTGATTCAAGTGTTTATGATACAGTTATTCATGAAACTATCTTGGATAGAAATAATAAAAAATATAACTTCATTTTTGTAAAAATAACTCCTAAGTTAGGACAGGAGGTAATCGACAAAATTAGCAAGTTCCGTAAGATTGGCTATCAATTTCCGTTATTAGAAGCAGATCAAGAAATCGGCTACAAGCATCTACTTGTAGCACTAGACCTAGATGTACATATGTAGAAGCACTATATAAAGATGATGCTCAAACAAAACCTGACAATAACGTTATTATTCAAGTTACTGCTCGATTGAAAGAGATCATGTATAATGAACTTGCCTTTTATGAGCAAGATGAAATATTTACTGACGGACAGAATAGCTATACTTTTATGCTTCATAAGCATGGCTATATTTCAGAAGAAATCAAAGTTAGCATCCCCGACTCAGACGACTCAAAATGGAAAAATAAAAGAGAATACTTATTAAATAATGGCTATAAAGTAATAAATACAAATTTGGGATATCTAGTTTCTGATTACGAAGAAGCAGGGAGTGGCTGTGTAGTTTTTGCAATGGTAATGACAAAGTTAAGCTAATTTTAAAAGTAAATAATTTCTCCGTTAAAAATAACTATTTAAAACCGTAAGTTTCTGTTCAAATGTGCTCGCTGGTGCTAGTAGTGATATTAAATAATATATTTGCTAACTCTTCTTTTGATACTGGTCCAAAATTAATAAAATGCTCTTTAATCTTTTGCCTGCGATAAGCGCGTCTGCATACAAAAATGCTGGCAAATTCATCTTTGCACGAATGCGCTAACTAATTTAATTAAATTTTCGAATAATTACGGTGTTATTTCAGGATTATAATACGTGATAGAATATAAGCCACGCTTAGTTGTTGAATCTTGTTTCTGCCAATTTAAACCATCTCGGGAAGTTGCAATTAAACCATGAGCACCAACCAAAACGAATTGATTATTGGCATAGATAATTGAGCGAAAAGTAATATGTTTAGGTAATTTGTGTTTGACTGTGAACCAATTCCGCCCATCTACTGAACTAAGGACAGTTGAATTGTCACCTACAACAGTATAGCGCCCAGCACCGTAGCTAACCCCATAAAGCCAATTTTTAGTTGGCGAAGATAGAACTTGCCATGATTCTCCAGCATCAGAGTTTAAAATTTCACCACTAGAACCAACTGCTATAAATTTGTTATTTACAAAACGGACTGTACTTAGCCACTCTTGCGTAGGAGAACTTTCAGATTGCCAAACTAAACCATCATGAGATTTTAGCAATGTACCACCAGCTCCACTACTAATAAAAACACCATTACCATAGCTAATACTGGTTAACCATGATTTTGTATTTGTTATAGCTTGTTGCCAATCACGTAGGTTAGTGGAACTAACGATCATACCACCGACGCCAACTGCAACATATCGGTTACTAGCAAAAATAACATCGTAAAGCCAGACTCGATGATCTTGACTATAAACATCCGACCAACTTATCGCATTAGTTGAATAACTAACTGCCCCATTCATACCGACTGCAAATAATTGACCATTAGCAACATTTACAGCATTCCATAAGTTACTCTCGCTAGAATTATCATTGCTCCAAGTTCGCCCATCTTCTGATATCTTGGTAACGCCATTATCCCCAATCACCACATATTTACCAGTAACAGCGGACTCTGTTACCTTTTTGGTACCAAGCAGGCTACATGAAGATAGCAAAAGTGCGAGAAAACCCGCACTTATAGCTGATAAACAGCGAGAGTTAGTTATCATTAAGGTTTATCAACCATGGTCAAGATAACGTTCAGCATCCAATGCTGCCATACAACCAGTTGCAGCTGAAGTTATCGCTTGTTTATAAATCATATCCTGTACGTCACCAGCAGCAAACACTCCTTCAACAGAAGTTGCAGTTGCAAAACTACCGCGCCCAGATTTAGTCACAATATAACCATGTTCTAACTCAAGCTTTCCTTCAAAAATATCAGTATTTGGTTTATGTCCAATCGCAATAAACACACCACTAAGCGCTAACTCTTCGCTCTTGCCATCATTAAACTTAAGTCGCATTCCTGTTACGCCTTTAGCATCACCTAAGACCTCATCAAGAACTGCGTTAGTTTTAAGCACAATTTTACCATCAGCAACCTTAGCCATTAGGCGGTCTATTAGAATTTTTTCAGATTTAAAAGTGTCACGACGATGTACCAAAGTTACTTTAGAACAAATATTTGCTAAATATAATGCTTCTTCAACTGCGGTATTACCACCACCAATAACAGCAACTTCTTGATTTTTATAGAAGAAACCATCACAAGTTGCACAACCAGAAACACCTTTACCCATAAATTTTTGCTCTGATTCCAACCCAAGATATTTAGCTGAAGCACCAGTTGCAACAATCAAAGCGTCACAACTATACTCACCCATATCACCAATTAATTTAAAAGGTTTAGTTGCTAATTCTACTGTATGAATTTGATCAAATAAAATCTCAGTACCAAATTTAGTTGCGTGATCTAAAAATCGTTGCATCAAATCAGGACCTTGCACTTCACCATGCAACTCTGCCGGCCAATTTTCAACTTCAGTAGTTGTCATTAGCTGACCACCCTGCTGCATACCAGTAATGATAACTGGTTTTAAATTAGCACGAGCTGCATAAATTGCTGCTGTATATCCTGCAGGACCTGAACCAAGAATGATTAATTGATGATGTTGAACGGTCATTTATTTTCTTCCTTTTCCGGTAATGTTACGTTAATTTCCAATAGCTCCAGATTATCACGTTTTTCCAAATGAACTTTAAGTGCATCCTGATCAATTTTAATGTATTTGGCAACTACTGCTACTAATTCTTTTTGCAAATCAGGCAACCACTCAGGCGCATGATTTATTTCACCACTAGAATTGAGCGTTGAACGCTCATGAGCTAGTATAATTTGTAAACGTTCTTTGGCAACTGATGCAGTAGATTTCTTTTTTCCAAATAGAAGATCAAGTAGTGACATACTAATTTCCTCCAAAGATGCGTTTCAATAATCCTTTTTTTTCAGCCGTTATATAACGCAATGGCTTATCTTCACCTAAAAATCTATCTACTATATCAAAATAAGCTTCAGAAACGTTAGTTCCTCTTAAATTGATTACTGGAACCCCAGTGTTTGAAGCTTGTAAAACATCCTTTGACTCTGGAACAACTCCTAAAACGGGAATTCTTAAGATATCCTGAATGTCCGTCAATGACAACATATCACCATTCTCAACTCGTTCTGGATTATAGCGCGTGATGATTAAATGCTCTTTTACTTTTTCACGTCCATCAACGGCACGTTTAGCCTTGGAAGATAAAATTCCCAAGATACGATCAGAATCACGAACCGAAGATACTTCAGGATTAGTTACAACCAATGCCTCATCAGCGAAGTATAACGCCATAAACGCGCCCATTTCAATCCCAGCAGGTGAATCACAGACAATAAAGTCAAAATCTTTTTTAAGCTCTTCTAGCACTTTTTCGACACCATCCTGAGTTAGCGCTTCCTTGTCTTTAGTTTGTGAAGCAGCCAATACATACAAGTTATCGCAGTTCTTATCTTTAATTAATGCTTGATGAAGCGTTGCTTCACCATTAATCACATTAACAAAATCATAAACAACCCGCCGTTCGCACCCCATAATTAAATCGAGATTTCGCAAACCAATATCAAAATCAATCACCACTGTTTTATGCCCTTTTAAAGCCAAACCAGTTGCAAAACTTGCGGAAGTAGTTGTTTTACCTACTCCACCCTTACCCGATGTGACAACAACAATTCTTGCCGCTTTAGCCATATTTGCTCCTACAGATTGCATTTTATGGCGATTAGTATCGCCACGCATTTTTATACTCATTAAATTATCATAACTTCAAAAAATTTGTCTATATTCTCTACTATACCGCTAAAGGTATCACGTTCAATCGTTCTTTTTCATCCAGAAAAATCTGTACTGCTTTATTGTGTAAATTATCAGGCAGCTTGTCTTCTATTACTCGGTAAATTCCAGCAATCGAGATCATCTCCGCATTAAAACGTGCAATAAAAATTTTAGCTTTTTTATTCCCGCCATTACCAGCCAATACTCGCCCCCGGCAGTCGCCATACACATGAATATTGCCACTGGCAATGATTTCGGCATTATGTGAAACTAAAGTAGTAACAATTATGTCACCGTCATTTTCAATTCTGATACCACTACGGACTGGTTCTTCTATCAACAAAGTTTGATTTAATATCGGCTTAGATTGGAGTGTGGCGGGAAGATTTATTACTGCTCGCCCATCTATTTGATCAGCTAAAATAAATTGGTTAGCTACAATAAACTTAACCTCTAAAGCGAACTTAGCGGCTACATCATCAATTTTCTTCAAATACGAAATGAACTGACTCATATCAGGCTTTGCACTACACTCAAGAACCAAATATTTACCAGTTGCATCAAATTCACGCAAAGTTGCAAGCTTACTGGCAATTTGTTCAAGTTCCGTGTTAGGAGCGACCCTCAAAATATAATAATCAAAATTCGCAGAATTAAGTTTAATACTGTTGCTGGGCATCATACTTTTGGTGGCTTTACTTTATAAAAAAACGCTATTATTTAATACGCGCAATTATAACACACTCCAGATAGTCTTTGAAAGAACTATAAATCCTTACTATAAGCATACGACTAATCATCAGTAAAATTTAATTTTCAGCAATCTCTTTCAAGCGTACCAATGCTTTGGGCCAAACTTCGTTCATATATTCTAGATAATTTTTCGGAATATCGACATCAATTGTCACAATGCTCGTCGTACCAATTGCTTCAAATGTATAATTTTCAACGCCAGAAGCCCATAGCTCAGCAGCTTCACCCGTAGTGATTTCTTGATCACCATCAAGAATCCCACGATGACGAATAGAAACAAATTGATTAGGGATATTTTCGACAATTTCAGAAACCATTCCAGCACGTTTTCCGTCGTGCGCTGTACCGACAAAAAGAATTTTACTACCTTTTAGCCAGCTCCCTTCATAAGTGGAAGTTGGATTAAACACAGCAACCCACTTTTCGTAACTCTCCTTATTGTCAAGCCCAAGCATTAGATTATAAACTCTTGTTAACGGAGCATTAATTTCAATTTTAAATTGTAGTTTTTGCATTAAAATCTTCTTTTATATAACCGTGTTAACTATGAACTACGAAAAATTAGCTTATTTCATTTAGGTTCATGCCTAGATTTTGGCAATTTACGTTGCTAATCTAGGCACAAACCTAAAAATTATTTCTGCTCACTAAGTTTAGCATTATCTAAGTGACGAATAGCCTGACACTTAGCTACAAATTTTTTATTGGTAAAAAAGTAAAATGCATAGATAGAAACAGCAATATATAACGGATAAAATACTCCATAACTCAAATAATCATTACCGCCGTAACTGATTGGACCAATAAGAATCAAAACAGTTATAGCCCATAAAAAGGCTAAAAATGGTACCGATAATTTTACTATATCCATAAAACTGTAACCATCATTGCCATGAGCATTAATTGATAAAAATACACCAATTAAAACGGTCATTGTTATCGTAAGATACTGCATATCTTTAGCACCGATAAAGATAAAGAATATAGCTTGAATTACAAATAATGCACAACAAATAAGAAATGCAAATGGCAATTTATAACTTCGCACCGTTTCAGCGTGACTATGACGCAATGCTATCAGAGTTATCGGAACAACCATATACATTAGTATTATTAGCGCGGTAATAAAGTTAATTAATACGGCCCAACTGTGGAATAAAAATAAAAATATTAAAGCAACCCCAAAGTTAAAAATAATCGCACGTTTTTCAAAGTTATGTTTTTTATCCAGCACAGCGAAAAATTGCGGCATTTGTCGTTCAGCAGCCATAGAAGAAAGTACTCGCGAACCACTACCAACAAACGTTACACCAGTTCCTGAAGGAGAAATACATGCATCAACATACAACACTACTGTCAGGAAGTTTAACCCAACTAAAGTTGCAAGTTGTGCAAATGGGGATGTAAAATCCAATTTTAACCATCCATGATTTGCCAGCTGCGCTGTATCCAAAGCACCAATAAATGAAGTTTGCAAAATTACATAAATTAAAAAACACAAGATAATAGAGATAACCATACCTAAAGGTAAATTGCGCCCAGGATTTCTTATCTCACTTGCAAATGATGCACAAAGTTGAAAACCATTAAACGAATATAGCATTCCGGTAGAGGTCATTGCAAGGATGATTGAATTATATCCATAGGGCATAAAACTGCCTTCGTAAGCAGTAAAGTTAGCCGGATGAAAAGATGCCCCCATAATAATAAGCGCAATTATCGCAGGTAGAAATACTTTAATTACAGCAATTGAATTATTAATTCGCGTAAAGAGCTTAATCCCAAATAAATTTGCCATCCAAAAAGCAACCAAAAATAAAACTGTAAAACCAATCCCCGCTGTAGTTAATGCACCATTACTGATTAATAGATGACTTAACCAAGGAGAGATATTTGCCAAATATTCGACGCTTGCCTGAGCTTCACCAGGGATACTACCTATTAACTCCAACCAGATAGCAAAAGCAAATATTGCGCCAAAATATTTATTATGTGATAGTGCCCCCATTCTTCCAATAATCCCACGAACAGGAAAGATGGAAACAATCTCGGAAATAACCAGCGACATTAAGATAAAAAATATCAATGTCAGAATCCAAGAGACGTAAACTGCAGCCCCTGCTACCTTAGCACCTAGGTAAGCGCTAAATAACCAACCACTACCAATAATTCCTGTTGTAGAAATCGCAATCACCGACAGAAGACCGATTTTATTTTTTACTGTAACACTTTCCATTCCATTTTCCCTTGTTATATTAATGGGTAATAATTATACTCAAACAAATTGAAACACGCACGCGTGGAAATACTGATAGACAACTGACGACAAAGCATACTAATAATAGTAAGAGAGTAAGTAAGTCAATAACCCAGTATGATAAATCTGATTGAGTATAGATTAATTATCAGAGTATTATTGTACACTATTAATTTCTTGTTGCAGTGCATCAAAATAGCAAAAAGCAACACCTAATATGATATACTTCGGCTTTAATAAGTCTAATGGAGGCGGTAAATGATTGAAGTTGGTGTAGTTATGGGAAGTACCTCAGATTGGGATATAATGCAACACGCGGCTAAAATTTTACGTGATTTTGGTGTAAATTATGAAACTTTAGTAGTTTCTGCCCACCGTACACCTAATTTATTGTTTGAATATGCCGAAGCAGCTGAAACCCATGGTCTAAAAGTAATTATAGCTGGTGCGGGTGGTGCAGCTCATTTACCTGGGATGCTTGCTGCCAAAACTATTGTACCAATATTAGGTGTTCCAGTTCCATCTAAATATCTTAAAGGACAAGATTCACTCTATTCAATTGTACAGATGCCTAAAGGGATTCCTGTTGGAACATTGGCAATTGGTGAAGCTGGTGCAGCAAACGCAGCTTTATTAGCTGTGCAGATTTTAGCGCTACATAATCCCAAGCTTGTTGAAAAACTACACAAATTCCGTGCCGAACAAACAGCTATGGTATTAAATATGAATTTACCGGAGCTAACTGATTAATGAAACAAGTAATGATATTACCTCCAGCAACTATTGGTATTTTAGGTGGTGGACAGCTAGGAATGTATTTAGCATTGACTGCAAAACAGTTTGGTTATAAAGTTGCAGTTTTAGAACCTGATCCACATTGCCCTGCCAAACGTGCAGCAGATATCCATATTTGTAAAAAATACGATGATCAGGAAGCATTAAAAGAGTTAGCACAGTATGCAGATGTAATAACAACTGAATTTGAAAATGTTCCGGCTAGCACCGTGGATTATTTAAACCAATTCAAACCAGTTTACCCCCAAGCAAGCAGCTTACTTATTGCCCAAAACCGTGGTAAAGAAAAAACCTTCTTTAGATCATGTGGGCTATCAACTGCTGATTTTGTTTTAATTTCGCAAATACAAGATTGCCGTAATATTAAAGCAGAAATGTTTCCAGCAATTTTAAAAACGACAACTCTAGGCTACGATGGCAAGGGACAGGTTAAGGTAATGCGAGCATCTGAACTAGAGGATGCATATATTCAATTAGCACATCCTGAATGTATCCTAGAAAAAATGGTTTCATTACAGCACGAGGTTTCGGTAATTGTTGCGCGTAACCAAACTGGAAGCAATACATTCCCAGTACTTGAGAATCATCACCGCAATGGAATATTGGAGATAAGTTATATTCCTGCTGCGATTGCACCAGAGCTTATCAGTCAGGCTGAGCAAGCCGCACACTTGATAGTTGAAAAACTAGACTATATTGGTTTACTGACAATTGAATTTTTTGTTACTTGTGATGGGCAATTATTAGTTAATGAAATTGCACCGCGTCCGCATAATTCTGGGCACATCACATTGGATAGTACAATCACCTCACAATTTGAGCAACAACTACGCGCAGTTTGCGGTCTCAATCTTGGTAGTACTTCATTGAAACAAAACGGTGCAATGCTTAACCTACTCGGTGACGTGTGGCTGGATCCAAGCTTAAATCCATTTGAAATAATGATTAACAATCATTCAGATTCGAAATTATATCTTTATGGTAAAACCCAGGCTAAATCTGGTAGGAAAATGGGACATCTAACTATCTGTAATGACTCCAGAAAAGAGTTGGAGAAACAAATCGAACAGGTTAAAAATTCACTAAAAATAGATGATTTATAAAATGCATATTAATATCAATAAAATCGGAAGTGTTAAGAATATGTCATAAATTTTGTGCTTTTGTCTGATTTTAGTTAAACTAATTTTAATTAAAAGGGCTTACAAAATGGTAAAAAATTCTCATCTTACTCAAGATAAATTAAATTTATTAGCTGAATGTTACGCAATCATGCTGAATCTTTCAAATTCAGCATGATTGCTGTTTAATCAATTCCAGTTCTCTAAAAGCAGCTTTGGCTGCATTTAGAAATAGCTTGCTCTTTAAAGCAAAATGATTTAATTTAGTGCTGAATTTATATCTCTCCAGTTTGGTATAAGATACTATTGCAGCAAATATGTGCGTACATTGAGTTTTAACAGTCTTGGTTGGTGATTTAGTTATCGATGTATTCTGTTTAAAACTCTTATGGTATTCCTCAATGCACCGTCCCTAAAAATCTAGACAAAAGTAAATAAGAATCTAGTAAGCCCATGC
>DAORIZ010000044.1:0-17492 GCA_035438765.1 Burkholderiales bacterium
GGATATAAGTTCGGATATAAGTTCGGATATAAGTTCGGATATAAGTTCGGATATACGTTCGGATATACGTTCGGATATACGTTCGGATATAAGAAGTAATCAAATTATTGAATTACTATTAAAAGACAATAGCCTTAGTGCAGCCAAAATTGCCACAATTTTAAATATTTCTTCCAGAGGGGTAGAAAAACAATTAGCTCGATTAAAACAAGATAACATAATTATCCGCCAAGGTTCTAAAAGATACGGCACTTGGTTGGTCAACACGAAAAAAGTATTAAACGATGAATAAGAGCATTAATATCAGCACAGGCAAGGACCTAACGATCAAAGATTTGGCGTATTTAATCAAAGAGGATATTGACTATCAAGGTATAATAGAGTTTGACACGAGCAAACCGGATGGAGCAATGAAAAAGCTTCAAGATGTAAGTAAACTAGCTGGTTTGGGTTGGCAGCCAAAGATTGATTTGGCAAGCGGATTGAGGAGTACAGTAGAGTGGTATTCTAAAACAATCATCGTTGACAATAGTCAATCAGTGTAATATGTTTGAGACAATATGAAACTCTTACGTAATATACATGTTAAAAATATGTCATGGATGACATTAGAGCAAATTTTAAGGCTTGCATCAGGATTGATTGTAGGAATCCATGTTACCAGATATTTAGGACCAGAACAAGTTGGAGTCTTAAGTTATGTTGGTGCATTTGTAGCAATATTTGCAGGAATCGCAAAATTAGGTGCAGACGATATTGTAGTCAAAGAAATAGTAATTGATCCCAATGATAAATATAGAATTCTTGGAACTGCTTTCTGGTTGAAGATATTTAGTACCTTACTCATGATTGTATTAATAGCTGTCACATTACTATTTTTAAACGTTGATAAAAATACTCAATTGTATATTTACATCGTTGCTGGTGGTATATTTTTTCAATCCTTTGAAGTTGTTGATTTTTATTGCCAAGCACACATGCTTATGCGTTTAGTATCGATGTGCCGGATAGTGCAGATAATTATTTCTGCAATTTTACGCATTTATTTGGTCAGCATTGGTGCAGACTTGATGGATTTTGTTTTATTAACTCTTATTGATCAGCTATCAATTGCAATTATGTTGTTTGTTTTATACTTTACTCAAGAAAATAAAAGCTTTATCCAATTTTTTGATCTTAGTCTCTCAATTAAGATATTAAAGCAAAGTTGGCCATTATTGCTTTCATACCTGTCATATATAATTTACGCTAGAATAGACCAAGTAATGATTAAAAACATGATTGGTGAAAAAGCATTGGGATACTATTCAACTGCCTATAAACTTTATGAAATCCCACAATTTATCGCATTTATCTTTGCAAGAAATATGTATCCACTATTAACCAAAAAACATTCTGAAAATATAGAATCATTTGCGCAACTGATGAAAAGTGGTACAAGTATAATGACTTTAATTTCATATTTGCTTGTATTATTTTTTTGGCTATTCTCAGATAAATTAATCAATATTTTGTATGGTGCACAATTTGCAGAATCATCGCACATTCTGTTTGGATTGTCACTTTGCTTAATTCCAATATTTAATGGTTGCCTACGATCAGCTTTTATCAATATAACCAATAATCAACGCATACTATTTTATTCTACGCTCATATCTACGTTAATCAACGTTGTATTAAACTATTATTTAATTAAAATTTATGGTGTAATCGGCTCTGTTTATGCCATAATCTGCACCCAATTCATCTCGCTTTTAATCATGAACTTATTTTTTTCGAAACTTCATGTGTTACTAATCTGTCAATTAAAATCATTTTTACTATTAGGATTAAAGCCATATGTTCCCTATTTATCAAAATGATGGAACCATATCAGAGTCATTATCTGAAACACAAATAAAATATTTATGTTTAATAAAAGAACATATTAGCAATGGTAAACTACACCTTATTCCAAATAAGTGCTTATGTAATAACAATAACAGTTATAGAGATGTTGTTATTGCTGAAATTGACCGCTATAGTCTACCAATTCCATCAGTCATATGTTCAAAATGCGGATTAGTTCGTAGCGCTGTTATATTCGATAATGAATCAAATATAAACTTTTATACTAACTTTTATCGTGGACTTTATTACAATTCTGAGCACGTCGATGAGTTATTCTTCGCAGATCAAGTTGCCAGAGGCATCGTCATTTTCAACAAGCTACGTAATATCATAGATATCAATAATATTAAAAATTTGTTAGAAATTGGCTGCGGTGCAGGTGGAATAATGTACGAATTTCATAAAAACGGTATTAACTGTGTCGGTGTGGATTTCGATGAAAATTACTTAGCATTTGGTAAAGCAAAGGGTTTAGCTCCTTTAAATGGCAACTATGATGAATTAATTCAAAATGATAGCCAATCAGCTATATTGCTCTCTCATGTCTTAGAGCATTTTAATGAGCCTGTTCATGAGCTAATAAAGATATGTAAAAAGCTCAAACCAAATGGTTACCTAATTGTGGAAGTTCCAGGTTTATTCAATGTTCGCAAGGTGTATTATAATCCTATCCTATACTTCCAGAATGCGCATATATACAACTTTTTCAAAGCGTATCTTGACGTTCTATTCAAAAATATTAAGCTAAACATCATTTATGGTGATGAGTCATGCTTTTATGTATTACAGAAACCAGAAGGATGGGATTCAGGCTGCAAGGATGTGATTTATGATCCAGAGCTATCAAAATATCCAAAGAAAATTAAATGGTATTTTATCGTAACATATATTTTATACAAACTAAAAATAAAGCCTAATGCTGCACGCACACTTTTAGTAAGCATTATTTCTTATCTTGGGCTAAAAAACATAATTAAAAGAATAATCAAAAAGTAATTTTTTACATGAAGGGCTAAGATCATGAGTTTTAAATTTGAATATGAAAAACCAAAAGTTATTGCAGAAATTGGATGTAATCACATGGGAAATTTAGATATTGCTTTTGAGTTAATTGAAATGGCTCAGCAATGTGGAGCAACAGTTGCTAAATTTCAAAAAAGAGACAATAAATTACTATTAACAGAAGAGCAATATAATGCACCCCACCCAAACCAATATAATTCTTATGGATCAACCTATGGTGAACACCGTGAATTTCTTGAATTCACACAACAACAGCATAGACAACTGAAAGAACATTGCGATAAAATTGGAATTGAATACTCCACATCTGTATGGGAAGTAAACTCCGCAAAACAAATAGCTGAACTTAATCCTAGCTTTATAAAAGTACCATCAGCCTGTAATAATAACTTTGAACTACTAAAGGTACTTCGTGATGATTATGATGGTGAGGTTCAGATTTCATTCGGAATGACTACTCATGCCGAGGAGCGAGCCGTAATTAATTTTTTTGAAGAGACAAATCAGGCTAAGGATAGATTAATTATATACGCATGTACATCAGGATATCCAGTCCCATTTGAGAACGTTGCATTACTTGAGATTAATAGATTATATGATGCTTATGGTGATAGAGTCAAAGAGATTGGATTCTCAGGTCACCATCTGGGTATTGCTGTTGATATTGCTGCTTACACATTAGGAGCTAAATGGATTGAACGGCACTTTACAAAAGACAGGACGTGGAAAGGTACTGACCATGCAGCGTCACTGGAGAGAGAGGGATTGCGTCGTCTTGTCCGTGATTTAAATGCAACACATCAATCTTTAGCCTTTAAAGAGCAGGAAATTTTAGAAATTGAATCTGTTCAGCGCCAAAAATTAAAAAATAGAAAGTAATATAATGATAATTGCATTTGTTCCTCTACGCGGTGGAAGTAAGTCAATACCAAATAAAAATATTAAGCCATTATATGGAAAGCCATTAGCATATTGGTCGTTGTCTGCATTATCAAACTCTAAATATATAGATAAGGTTGTAGTTGCTACTGATAGTCAAGAAATTAAAAATACTATAACTTCTTTTCAGTTAAGTAAAATTGAGATGTATGATCGACTACCGCAAAATGCAGAAGATCACTCATCTACAGAATCTGTTATGCTTGAATACTTAACAGCAAAAAAGATAGATTCACAAGATACATTTATCTTAGTACAAGCGACATCTCCATTTACCACAGCAGAAGACTTTGACAATGCAATCATTCAATACCAACAAAACAATGCAGATAGTCTATTCTCCGCGGTTCGCAGCAAAAGATTTTACTGGAATACAAATGGCTCAAGCATTAATTATGACTTTACAAATCGTCCTCGCCGCCAAGATTTTGACGGAGTAATGCTCGAAAATGGTTCATTTTATATTAATAAAGTTTTAAATATTATCACCAATAAAAATAGACTGTCTGGACAAATAGACATCTATGAGATGCCTGAATACACGGCACTAGAGCTTGATGAACCAGATGATTGGGAGTATGCTGAATTTTTAATAAAAAAACATTTAAAGCCACGTGCAATAAAAAATAAGATTAGACTATTCCTTACTGATGTCGATGGGACCCTCACAGATGCAGGCATGTACTATGCAAACAGTGGAGAAGAATTAAAAAAATTTAACACGCATGATGGAAAAGGATTAGAGTTACTCAAATCTATTGGGATTAAAACTGGCATAATTACTAGTGAAGCAACCACAATTGTAAAAAATAGAGCGCAAAAATTAAAAGTTGACTATCTTTTTCAAGGTGCTGCACATGGCGGAAAACTAGAAATAGCTAAGCAGCTTTGCACTGAGCTAAATATTGGTCTTAATGAAGTAGCATATATAGGTGATGATATTAACTGCAGAGAACTTCTAGAGAGTGTTGGAGTAGCAGGATGCCCAGCTAACTCATTGCCAATAATAAAACAAATACCTAATATCATTCAAACGACTTTAAAAGGTGGTGAAGGTGCAGTTCGAGAGTTTATTGAAATAATTTTGAAATCACAAAATGAAAAAAACGATTAAGTTATTTATTCCTCCGATTGTGATTAATATAATCACAAAACTCAGAGATAATAAAATATTTGCTGAATTTAAGCAATTAACGCAAAAAAATATCAAACTTCACAATAAACACCTTGGTGAAAGATGCTTTATCTTAGGCAGTGGACCATCAATTAAATCACAAGATTTGACTCTATTAAAAAATGAAAACTTTATTGCGCTTAATAATTTTTATGTGCACAATAGCTTTCAAGAAATGACGTCTGGAATAGGCAGTAAATACTATCTTACCGCTCCTACGCATCAACCACAAACTAGGCAAGAATGGGTTAACTGGTTATCAGATATGTCAAATAACATGCCGACAAAAGTTCAAATGCTTTTTGGTATAAATAACTATCCAGACAATATTCACAACATTGTGTCCGAAGCACAACTATTTACCAGCAATGAGCTATATTGGTACTATCCACAATCATATACTTCAGACAAATTAAGTTTAGATCTAGTCAGTCCTATAACTAGCGCAGGAACTGCGTCAATATATGCATTAATCTTTGCGCTCTATATGGGATTTAAAGAGATTTATCTGGTTGGCTGCGATCATAATTATATATGCCTTAAGAATGAAAAAGACTATAGATTTTATGAAAAAGCACTACACCAAAATAATGAAGAAGCGCGAATAAATGAATTAGTATCAAGCTCAACAAACACACGTGAATTTGCCAGCCAATCCCAAATTTTTAATTTATATAATAAACTACATAAATCAACAATTACAAATATTTATAATCTATCTTCAATATCATTATTAGATATTTTCCCTAATCGTGAATTTGATACAATACTCAAAAAAAACTTCTCTGGCAGTTATTATGATTAAAAAATTTCTTATTTTATTGCTACCTCCCATATTTTTAAAGCTGCTACGCAAAATAAAAGTCTTCCCAAAATACGGCTGGCATGGTGATTATGCCAGTTGGGAAGAAGCGCAGTTGAAATCAACAGGCTATGACTCATCAATAATACTTAATAAAGTATATGATGCGATGTTAAAAGTTAAAAATGGTGAAGCACAATATGAACGTGATAGTGTTACTTTTGACAAAATCGAATACTCATGGCAGCTATTAGCTGGCTTAATGTATGCGGCTGCCAAAAACAATGGTAAACTAAGTGTCTTAGATTTTGGTGGTAGCCTAGGAAGCAGCTATTATCAAAATAAAAAATTTCTTGATGGTTTAGAATCAATCGAATGGTCAATCATTGAGCAGAAAAACTTTGTAAGCTGCGGCAAAAAAAATTTCGCTAATGAAGTTTTACATTTTTATGACACAGTTAACGATTGCTTACAGGAACAAACACCTAATATTTTAATATTATCAAGCGTATTACAATATTTTGAGAAGCCATATGAATTACTTGAAAAACTGATAGAATATAAATTTGATATGATTATTGTTGATCGTACTCCATTCTCTCAGAAAGGTAAAGATACAATAACTCTACAAACAGTACCTCCACAAATATATCCAGCTAGTTATCCGTGTTGGCTATTTAATGAGCAAAATTTTAAGATGGTATTTGCTCATAAATATGAGCAAATAGAAGAGTTTGACGCACTACACTCATCTAAGTCACTTCAATTAAGGGGGTTTATTTATGAACTTAAAAAATAAATTATGGAATGTTTATAATTCTCAGCAATTTAACCCTGGTTTTTTGGGAATATTTATTAATCCATTTTATTTTGCCAGAAAAGGTTTATTTAATGCTATTACAGCTTTATTACCTAAACTAGATGGTAAAGTTCTTGACGTTGGATGTGGTAATAAACCATACCAAACTCATTGTAAAAATATAACTGAGTATGTTGGATTAGAATTAGATACAGAAAATAATCGCGCGTATAAAAAAGCTGACTATTATTATGATGGGATTAACTTTCCATTTGATGACGAACAATTTGATAGCGTATTATGTAATCAGGTGCTAGAACATGTATTTAACCCCAATAAATTCCTGTCTGAAATTAATCGGATTTTAAAAGTTGATGGTAAAATTGTATTGAGCGTTCCGTTTGTCTGGGATGAACATGAACAACCTTATGACTTTGCTCGCTACTCATCTTTTGGTCTTAAACATCTTTTTGAGAACCACGGTTTTGAAATTATTTCAACACAGAAGACGTGCAACGACATTAGAGTGATTTTTCAATTAATCAATGCTTATATTTTTAAATGTTTACAGATTAAGTCGTTTAAAATAAGGTTTATTTTTCAAACTTTTCTAACTGTACCAGTCACTGTTTTGGGAATAGTCTTAAATACTATTTTACCTAAAAACAGTGACCTATATCTTGATAATGTATTACTTGTAAGAAAAGTTAAAGATGAATAACTTTTGTACCCTATTTGATTCAAATTTTTTACTATATGGGCTTGCTCTTTATGAATCACTGCAAAAAAACTGTAAAAATTTTCATCTATACATATTTGCATTTAATGATGAATGTTATGATACTCTAACAAAGCTAAATTTAGCCAATGTAACGGTTATTCCACTTGCGGAGTTTGAGGATCCGCAATTATTAGCAATCAAACCATCAAGAACACGTGGTGAATATTGTTGGACGTGTAGCTCATCTACCATCTTATATTGTTTAAAAAGGTATAATTTATCAGCCTGCACATATTTGGATGCAGATTTATATTTTTATAATGACCCCAGTGTATTAATAGATGAAATGAAAGATAACGATGTCTTAATCACAGAACACCGCTATACTCCCCAATATGATCAATCTACGACATCTGGGGTTTACTGCGTCCAGTTTATGACTTTTAAAAATACCGAAAACGGCTTAAGAGTTCTAAATTGGTGGCGCAATGCCTGTATTGAATGGTGCTATAATCGCTTTGAAGATGGCAAATTTGGTGATCAGAAATATCTGGATGATTGGACTAGGAGATTTTCAGGTGTGCATGTTTTAGAACACCTTGGTGGTGGCGTTGCACCGTGGAATTTACAACAATACAAGTTACTATCTGGTCATAAATTAGCTGACACAAAGACTAGCAAACATTTCAACTTGATCTTTTTCCACTTTCATGATGTCAAGATTATTAATAATGTAATTCATCATACTAACCTATTATCCTATGACAAAAACTTTTGTTTTTTTAATAAAATTTATATTCCTTATATAAAAACAATAAATATTATTATTAATAAATTCAACTTAGAAAACCAGCGGATAAAAACGCCATACTTTAAGTTATTTCTTTACATCCTGCGTAAGCAAGCAGCAAAGGTTAAACATGGCATATTTACTTAATTTGAAAACATTTTCTGACAATCGCGGCAATCTCACTGTAATTGAAGATAAAGAACTTCCATTTAAAATAAAACGCGTGTTTTATATTTATGGGGTTGATAACTCAGTCCGAGGTGGGCATCGTCATAAAAACACGGTTCAAGCACTAGTTGCATTACAGGGAAGTTGTGACATTTACAACAACAATAATAATTTAGAACAACGTTTTACTCTAAATCATCCATCGCAATGTTTAATTTTAGAGCCACAAGACTGGCATAATATGTATAACTTTTCCAAAGATTGTATTTTACAAGTTTTTGCTTCTGAATATTTTAGCGAAAGTGACTATATTTGGGAACCATACCCATGATTGAATATGAAAATTTAGCTAAACTAAATAAGCCTTTTGAACTTGAATTCCAAGCTAAATTTAAAACATTTATCGAAAAAGGTTGGTATGTGCTTGGTGAAAATGTTCGTCAATTTGAACAATCTTTTGCGAACTACTTGGGTAGCAAATATTGTGTCGGGGTAGCCTCTGGGCTAGATGCACTTTTATTATCCTTAGTCGCACTCAATTTACCAAAGAATAGTGAAGTAATAGTTCCGTCAAATACCTATATTGCAACTATTTTGGCAATTATCAATGCTGGATTGAAACCAGTATTGGTTGAACCACAACTAACCAGCTACAATATTACCCCTGAGCAAATTGAGCCAGCTATAACCACTCAAACATCTGCAATTATGGTAGTTCATCTCTATGGTAAAACCTGTCAGATGAGTCAAATTATGGAGATTGCTAAAAAATATAGTTTAAAAATTATTGAAGATTGCGCACAATCACATGGCTCAATGCTTAACAATAAGAAAAGTGGTACATTTGGTGACTGTGGAGCATTTAGCTTTTACCCGACAAAAAATTTGGGAGCTCTTGGCGATGCTGGGGCAATAACAACTGATAACCCGGATATTTACGCAAAATTGCTACAACTAAGAAATTACGGTTCTTCAGTTAAATATGTCAATGAAGTAATCGGCTATAATTCTCGACTGGATGAAATACAAGCAGGATTTTTATCTGTTAAGCTCTCCTATCTTGATAAAATAAACCAACATAAGCGGATGCTCGCCCAAATATATTTTGATAACTTATGCAATAACGTAATAACTCCAATTAAAGAGCAAGCTTACTTTGATGTTTTCCATATTTTTAACATCCGAACCGAGTCAAGAGATAAACTTCGCCAATATCTTTTAGAGAATGATGTAAAAACAGAAATTCATTACCCTATACCGCCACATCGACAGACAGCGATGAAGGGAGTATTAGAGGGTAACTACCCAATTGCCGATGAAATTCATAGCACAACATTAAGTTTGCCAATATCTTACTTCCATACAAGTGATGATATTTTGCGTGTATGTACTTTAATTAATCGTTTTTATAATTAAACTAAAACCTATTTAAACCTTTATGTAAGTAAAATATTATTATGAATCCATTAATCTCAATAATAACCGTCTGTTTCAATAGTGCCAAGACGATTCATCAGACTATTAAATCGGTACTAAACCAAACTTATACCAATATCGAGTATATTTTAGTCGATGGTAAATCTACGGATAACACCGTTGCAATTATTGAAGAGTATGCCCCACAGTTTGCTGCCAAGGGTATTGCATACCGTTGGATCTCTGAGCCGGATAATGGAATTTATGATGCCATGAATAAAGGGATCAAACTCGCTACAGGCGAATGGATTGGAATCATTAACAGTGATGATTGGTATGAGTTAGATGCTTGTGAAAAAGTGTGCAGTGAATTAGAATTAGATAAAGGCATAGATATCATCTACGGAATAATTAAAATATTTACACATGGGCGATTACGTAATATTGAATTAATCGCTCATACTGAGCTGCCTCAAAGACCAATTAATCATCCAGGTACGTTCTATAAAAAAGCTCTCCACGATTTATGTGGATATTATTCAACTAGTTTAAAAATCGCCAGTGATGACCTGTTTTTATTGTCATGCTTTTATAATAAAGTACACTTTCATCGAGTAGAATCAATTATGACTAATTTTAGTATGGGTGGCGCAAGCGATAATATGCGATATCGTGGTGCAATCGAAGCAAGTAAATCTCGCTATAGAATGAATTATATAACATTACCAGAGTGCTTCATGCAGGTCAGTAAACTTACAATTCATTCGCTCATTAGTAAACTGAAAAAAATACTCAAATGAAAAAACTTGTTATTTTTTGGGGTGGATTAAAGAGAGGCGGTTCCGAAACAGCAATGCTTTCTCTTGTAGAAGAGTTAAAAGGCAACTATGCTCTTACTATTCTTTGCCATAAACAAATCTGTGAATATCAAGATCTTCCAAAAGTTAATATAATATTTTCAGATAGCAGTTACCCTACTAATATATTCACCAAATTATTAAGTAAAGTTAAATTTTATTTTCATGTATTTAAGATGATTAAATACTCTAATGTTTGTATTTCTAGTGAAATGCCATCAATTTTTATTGTGGCAAATTTATTCAGCGCTATTCTTAAAAAGCCGCTTATTCTATGGAATCATTCTACCCTAGGCGAAAATAATTTAACGCGTTCTAAAATTGAAGCGTTTCTAAATAAGTTAAGCTTGAATAGCGTTAGCTGCATTGTTAATGTGAGCCATTATGTACAAGAAGCGATGTTCAAGTATATTCCATCTAGAATAAAGAAAAGTGATGTTATTTACAATATTATTAAACAGGAGCACAGCCAAGCTGTGTATAAAAAAAAGAATAATATATTTACGATTGTTGCAATAGGTTGCATTTGTAAAAATAAAAACTTTGAATTACTTATATCTTCCATAAAATTTATAAAAGATGAATATGACATTGAATTATACTTAAACATTATTGGCACAGGTGATGATATTGAGTATTTACAACGTAAAATTGATAAGCTGGAATTAACTAAGTATATCAAGCTTCTTGGATACATTGATAATCCGTCTGATTACATTTCTAATTCTAGCATGTTAATATCATCATCAAATAGTGAATCTTTTGGCATAGTAGTTGCAGAAGCCCTAGCATGCGAAGTACCTGTAATATCTACTAACACCGGAGCGAGTGAGATACTTGAAAATGGTAAGTATGGTATAGTGGTGGAAAGAAATAATGTACTACAAATGGCAAATGCTATTCTTGAAGTAATAAACAATTATGAAATAGCAAAAAACAAGGCGAAATTAGGAAAACAATCTCTTACTCGATTTAGTCCAGAAAAAATAGTTCCTCAATGGATTGAATTAATAGAGTCTTTAACTTAGTATATATGAAAACAGTTACAATATTCGCTCATTATGATCCACAAGGCAAAATTGAAAATTTTGTAATATATTATCTTGAGAAATTAAAAGCAGTTAGTAACCAGATTATTTTTGTTTCTACTTCTATGCTAAATGATATTGAGCAGCAAAAAATCAAGCATTTAGTGGATAAAATAATTACTAGAGAAAATATTGGCTATGACTTTCATAGTTACAAGGCAGGCATTGACAGTATTGATGGTTTGACAGCTTATGATCAGCTTATTTTATGTAATGATAGCTGTTACGGACCATTATTTTCTCTAAAAGATATTTTTGTAAAAATGAACCGACAAGAAATAAATTTCTGGGGTATCACTTCATCAAATTTATTACAGTTTCATTTGCAAAGCTATTTTTTAGTATTTAATAAACCAGTTCTACAATCAAATTGCTTTATAAATTTTTGGAAGAATTTGCCAATTTATCAAAACCGAAAAGACATTATTCATAATTATGAAATTGCACTAACTCAAGTGCTAATAAGCAATAATCACTATGCTGCAAGTTATATTCCGATAAATTTTAAAGTTTCATCTTTTTGGCTAATAAAACGCTATTTTAAGTTATTGATAAAAAGATATGTATTACATTCTACCAATTACTCTACTTTGGGAAATATATTGAAATTCCGCAAGATAAGCACATTGGACAAAACGATAATCTTATGGGATTATTTAGTAGAACAATATAAAATGCCATTTATAAAAAGAAAGATTATCAAGAGTGATATCGCAAAATGTTCTGAAGTTATTGAACTATTAAAAAACAATCAGATAAATTATCCTGAGAGTTTACTGCGAGAAGAAAATGACTAGACCAACCATTTCGATAGCCATCGCTACCTATAATGGAGAGAAATACTTAGCCGAGCAGCTAGATAGCATCTTACAACAAACCTATCCCGCAACAGAAATTATTATTATTGATGATTGTTCCTATGATAACACATGGAATATCTTGCAAAAGTATGCGAATCAATACCCACAAATAAAACTACATCAAAACGAAGCTAATTTGGGAGCGTGTCTCAGTTTTGCTAAAGCAATCAGATTATGTAATGGTGATTATATTGCTCTTGCCGATCAGGACGATGTATGGCTGCCTAAGAAGCTAACAACATTACTAGATAACATCGGCGATAGTCTCCTGATCCATAGTGATGCTTTTATTGTTGACGAAAATCTTAATATTCTTGCTAATACCTTTAGTAAAGGTGTAATGAATCAAACCAATTTTATTGACTACTTATTTGCCAATAATGTAACTGGCTGCACCTGTATGTTTACCCGTGCGTTGATTAGTGAATCATTTCCGATGCCAGAATTTTATATGCATGATCATTATCTAGCCATCGCTGCTAGCTATTTGGGAACAATAAAATATCACCCACAGCCGCTAATTTATTACCGCCAACATACAGCGAATCAAATTGGAGAGAATAGTCAAGTTAATTTTGATAAATTTATCCACGCACGCACTGTCGTAGGCGATAGTTTGAAAAATCTAGCCATTCATCCGACATTTACAAAATCATCACAGCAAATTAATTTAATTGCGGATTATCATCTGTCAATCGCAACTGGACACTGGCAAAGTAAGCAAAATATTTTAAATCTGTTACGGCTAAAAAAAGGAATAAAATATCTTGTATCACTTTATATTTTAACTGGCTTTGGCAACTCCACCTTAGCAAAAAAACTATACAATTGGTTAAAAAAATAAATGTTTAATATCTCGATCGTCCTTTATAAAAACAATCTATCGCAGATAGCTAACTTGCTGGAAGATATTTTTGCCAGCCAAGACATTCAATTGAACAGCATCTACCTAGTTGATAATTCACCAGATAATCGTCTGCAATCTTTAACTAATCTTGATCCTAGAATAGAATATATTGCAGCGCCACACAATCCTGGCTATGGAGCAGCACATAATCTGGCTATTAAAAAATCAATTGAACGCAATGTTGGATATCATCTAGTAGTTAATCCAGATATAAGGTTTAGCAGCACCGAATTAGCCAAACTTATTAAGTTTATGCAGCAACACAGTGATGTTGGATTAGTTATGCCTAAGGTTGTTTATCCCAATGGTAAAGTACAGCATCTGTGTAAACTATTACCAACTCCGTTTAATATTTTTGCCAGACGTTTTATGCCGCGAAGCTATATTGATAAAATGAATTATAATTATACCTTACAGTGGACTGATTATAATAAGCTGATGCAAGTTCCCTATTTATCAGGGAGTTTTATGTTGTTTAGAGTTAGTGACTTGCTGCAGATTGGTAGTTTTGATGAGCGCTTTTTTATGTATTTTGAAGATACCGATATTACTCGTCGCTTTTATCGTCAAGCTAAGGCGTGGTTTTACCCTAACGCAACTGTAATCCATGAGCATAATCAGGAATCCTATCGCTCGCTCAAAATGTTTTGGGTTCATATTCAAAATATGAGCCGATATTTTAATAAGTATGGCTGGTTTTTTGATAACGAGCGCCGCCAAATAAATAAACAGATAAATTCACAACGAATAAAATAACGCTCCTATCTAGCGGCTTGTATTTATCGGTTATAAAATATATTCCCCATGAATCACAGGCAACGGGCTAGGAATATTTTCTTCACCAATCTCTTGTAATAAATTTATTTCAATATTTCTGGTGATACTTGAAATCGGAACTCCTGATGGCTGATGTTCAAATGGATTCATCAGATTCAGACCATTCAAATTACTGGTATTAAATACAAATCCCATAGCCCACCCCAGAATTATTGCAACTGCGCCAACGCTATTGGTTGCCATTGTAATTAACGCGATAAACAACCAAATAAATAGCTTAGTAAAAAATAGATAATTAATTGGAAATACCGTGTTATTAATCCGCTCAGATTTCCCCATCGCTTCACACAAATTTTCAATTAAATGGTTCAGGATCGTGAATTCAAAATCAGTAATCTGTTGTTTAACTCTCAGGTTCTTGATTTCCTGTGATTGAATACTTAATAATCCATTTGGGATATGCGATATTGATTTAAGTTTTTCCACATCATCCGCTGTGATATATTGTAAGTAGCTTTCATCTTGTTGATACCTCCTCAGCGAAGCCGTCAGAGCGTAAAGAAAGCCAATATGGCGGCGGACGATTCTCTTAGCTGCATCGTTATCTAAATTATAGGCAACCAGATTTCTAGCAAACGAGCGTGAATCATTAACAATTCCACCCCAAATCATTCGCGCTTCCCACCAGCGGTTGTAAGCCTGATTATTATTAAAACCAATAAAAAATGCGATTGCCGTACCCATTAAGGCAGGAAAAGCAATTGGCAACTTAAATGAAACCCACCAATATGCATCCATTAAATATATAACGCCACAAAATGCAAGCATTAATAAATCAATTTTCCAAGTAAACTTTAATATCCTGAATAGACTTAAATTTTTTCCAATTAGCATTTTTTATCATCTCTAATATTCATCAACCAAGTGTAACCCTAGCTATTACTAGAATTACACTTCTTGTTACATACAAAAACTGTTACGCAAAGAAGCTTTTCACGAAATCATGATTAGCTAATTTAATCGGATCTGTTTCACCATTTAGATTAACTACCGATATTTTGCCATGTCCTTCACCGCGTGAGTTATCAATATCCAGTACCATTCCAATAATGGCTAGTGACTTATTATTGCGTAAGTCATGAAAATCTTTAATTGCTAAGTCAACTTGCTGATTTACATTATTAATTACCGCATCACGCCATTGAACTGTCTCGCTACATGTGCTATTGATATCAGATTTTTTAATTGATAGTGCCAGATGATCAATCTCTCGAATTATACTTGAATGCAAGTTGCTGTAATCACCCATTGAAGCTTTTACCGCGCCACATCCTGTATGTCCTAAAAATATCAATAATGGAGTATTCAGTACTCTTACCCCATATTCGATACATCCTTGGTTAAGGATATACTGATTACCAATATTCCTTACTATAAAGAAATTATTCTCAGGATTAAATGTAAATGAAGTACTATGCGCTCTGGAGTCACAACACATCACTAAGGTACAAGCTGGAGTTTGACTTGAAGCAAATGTTTTTATTTCATGTTCTTTAGCTTCGGTATAAGAACTATTAGTTTCTTTTATTGATTGTAGCAAATGAATCACATCATCATTTTTTAGAATTAATTCCATTAGCAGTTCCTTTACATCTTAATATTAGTTTTGTAAGAAGCGTTATCTTATCATCAAATTAGTTGATAGTTCAACTAATTTGTACTGGTGCTCTTTTTAGCCAAAGATAGGTATGGTATAATTATCAGAGGACAAATTGTCTCGCCAGTTCATTATTATTAATTTAGGATTTATACTAAAAATGTTATTACAAAGCAGCATCTTCAGAGAAATAGATAACCTATCTAGACACGTTAACGGAATTTATGAAAAAATATTTAAAAAATATGGATTGCAGCGTGGTCAGTTTGTCTTTATCACACGTATAGTTGAAAACGAAAATATCAATTTAAAACAATTAGCAAAAAATGTTAGAGTTGACAAAACTACCGTAACTAAAGCTATTCAAAAATTAGAAGACTCTGGTTATATTATTAAGCAAGTTGATCAAGTTGACAACCGGATTATCCATTTGTTCCCTACAGAAAAATGTGTCAGTATCTACAATTGTATTATTCAAGAAAAAAATCAGATCTTGGGTAATGTAATTAACAAATTTACACCAGAAGAGTTTGAGTTTTATATTAATATGACTATTAACATGAACTCATTCTTAGATAAAATTCAGTGATTTTGTTGTTTTAAAGCACAACAATTAAAAACTATAGCAATACTATAGTTTCATCTGATTTAACTCACTCCCCCACTATAAATGAATATCCATGTGGTACTAATCCCCAAGTCAATGCTGCAGCGCAATAAACCAGAGTAAAACCCGCCAAGCACTTGGGATTAAATGGTATAATCGAGGCATGTCATGCCATTTCCAGTGTTATATAGCTACAAAATAATTTAAAGCTTATGGCAGTGGAAGTGGTATTTTAATCTATCACCGTAGCGTTATTGGTTTATAAACCTAAAACATCATCTCATATAAGCATTATAACTAGGGAGTGCAAACTATCGTGGAATTAGCTAGAAATTTTTATACAGTTCACAAATTTGGCGGATCAAGTGTTGCTGACGCCAGCAGGTTCATTGAAGTAACCAAAATTCTAAATGGTTCAAAAGAAATTATCGTTGTGTCCGCAACTAAAGGTACAACAACCAAACTACAAAATATGCTAGATGCAGCCCGTGATGGTCAATCTTGGAAAATGGATTTAGCTAATTTAGAACAAATGCACCAATTAATCGTTAAAAATCTATTACCTGAAAATAAACACGCAGAATTGTTCTCGGTATTAAATCACGACTTTAAAACTATCGCTAACATTTTTGATACAGTAAATCAAATTAGTACTTATTCAACTGAGATTCAAGATTTTGTCTTAGGTTATGGAGAGCAATGGTCGGCACGAATTTTAGCTACTTTATTGTCACTACATAGCAAAGCATTATACTTAGATGCAACTGAAGTGCTTTACTCTTACAAAAGTGGCGGAGTTGTCGGGATTGATTGGGAACGCAGCGAAAAAGCATTACAAGAATATTTTGCTCACAAAGACTTTGATCAATTAGTAATTACTGGTTTCATTGCTTCAACTGCTGATGGTAAACGTACTACACTAGGACGTAACGGTAGCGATTATTCTGGCGCAATTTTTGCACGTTTATTCCATGCGGTAGAATTAATCATCTGGACGGATGTTGACGGTATTTATAC
>DAORIZ010000044.1:17592-21482 GCA_035438765.1 Burkholderiales bacterium
GCAATTAACGCCCTAAACACCAATCTCAAATTTGAAATTGAAAATGGACAAATCAATAAAGTAACTGCTGATACAGGCTGTGCTATTCTAGCCGCAGTTGGTGACGGTATGGTTGGTAGTCCAGGGGTTGCAGGTAAATTCTTTGAAACTTTAGCTAAAGCCAATATTAATATCCGTGCGATTGCCCAAGGTGCTTCAGAGCGTAATATTTCTGCAGTAATCAATAGTAAAGATATTAATAAAGCTCTTCAAGCAGCACATTCTGGTTTCTATTTATCAGACCAGGTAATCTCAGTTGGTCTAATTGGTCCTGGTGGAATTGGTTCTACGTTCCTAGATCAAGTCGAAGAAGCACGCGCTGCAATTAAAGCTAAATACCATGTAGATATCTGTGTACGTGGAATCATGAACAGCAAACAAATGTTACTTAGTGATGATGCACTATCAGGTAACTGGCGTGATAATTTTGCTAATCACTCAATTGAGCCAGATATGGATACCTTTACCGCTCATTTACAAAGTGGTGACGTTCCGCATGCTGTTATTATTGACTGTACAGCAAGCACGGCTTTATCTAAACAATACCTAAGCTTCTTTAACCAAGGCTTTAATGTAATTACACCAAATAAACATGCCAATGCTGGCGATATTGAATATCATAATCAAATCAAAACAACTGCGCGTAAAAATGGTAATCATTATCTATACGAAGCTACGGTTTGTGCTGGCTTACCAGTCATCAATACACTACAAGATTTGATTAAAACTGGTGATGAAATTATCACGATTGAAGGTGTGGTATCTGGTACGCTAAGTTTTATCTTCAATGAATTAGGCAAAGGACGCATTTTCTCTGATATCGTTAAAGATGCTAAAGAATTAGGCTATACTGAGCCAGACCCACGTGAAGATTTATCTGGACAAGATGTTGCCCGTAAACTAGTTTGCTTATCGCGTGAAATTGGCTACAATGTTTCATTAAGTGATATTAGCGTAACTAACTTAGTTCCTGAAGAATTGCGCAATTGCTCTATCGATGAATTTATGACGCGTTTACCACAATTTGACGACCGAATTATGGGTATGGCAAATGAAGCTGCAGCTAAAGGTGAAAAATTAACCTATGCAGGTAAAATCCATGCTGATGGTACAGTAAGTGTTGCGATTCAATCCGTAGCACAAAGCCATCCATTAGCTCGCTTAAATGGTACTGATAATATCATCATTTTCCAAACTAAACGCTATGATGCAACTCGCCCAATGATTATTCAAGGGCCTGGTGCGGGTGCTGCAGTTACTGCTGCTGGTATCTTCGCTGATTTATTACGTTTAACTTCGTATTTATACTAAGCGGGAAGACATTATGAGTTTATTAAAAGCAGATGTTAACCGCGTAAGTGCTTTTGCACCAGCAACCAGTGCCAATCTGGGTGTTGGCTTTGATATTCTCGGTTTAGCGTTGGATGCTGTAGGCGATACAGTTACTCTAACTAAGCGCGATGATAATCAAATCGTTATTGAAAAAATTAACTCTGTAACTGGTTTACCATTAGAACCGACTAAAAACACTGCTTCATTTGCTGTACAAAAAATGTGTGAGGATTTGGGTATCACCACCGGATTTTCATTACAAATTGACAAAGGTATTGCAATGGGTTCTGGCATGGGCGGTTCCGCTGCTTCAGCCGTTGCTGCAGTAGTTGCGTTAAATGGATTCCTAAGCGCTCCAATTAGCAAAGAGCGTTTAGTTGAGTTTGCACTTTATGGCGAAGAGATTGCGTCAGGCGGACGTCATGCAGATAATGTTGCACCATGTGTTTTTGGTGGAATCACGCTTATTCGCAGTATTGATCCAATGGAGGTTATTAATCTACCCTACCCTGAGCTGTATTGCGTAATTGTTCATCCACATTTACAAGTTGAAACCAAAAGTGCGCGTGGTATCTTGAGTCCAACCGTTGCGCTAAAAAAATACATTGAGCAATCTGCAGCTCTCGCAGCTGCAATCTGTGCTTTTTATCAAAAAGATGTTGAGTTACTACGTCGTTCAATGCAAGATTTAATCATTGAACCACAGCGCGCAGCTTTAGTAACTGGCTATTATGATGTTAAGCAAGCGGCGCTTGCTGCTGGTGCAATTAGTGCTACTTTATCTGGTTCTGGTCCAAGCTTACTAGCTTTCTGTGAAAGCAAAACTGGTGCCGAATCAGTTGCTCACGCCATGCTTGCCGCATTTAAGCAACATCAGGTTAACGCTGATCGTTGGATTTCCCCGATAAATCCTAATGGCGCTTATACGCTTTGATTTTGAATTAAATTTATACTGAAAATAGGAATATAATAATATGTTATTTTATAGTACACGCGACAAAAACAATACCAAAACAGTTAGTCAAGCGATTTTGCAAGGATTAGCTGAAGATGGTGGTTTATTTGTCCCTCAACAATTTCCACAAATCGACTGGGCAAAGCTCGATCCTAAACTTAGTTATCCAGAGTTCGCTGCCACTATTTTGGCAGATTATTTCAAAGGTGATGAACTTGAATCACAATTAACAGACATTTGCAAAAATGCCTTTAATTTCCCATTGGTAGTTCGCCCACTAAATGACAATACTTCAATCATGGAATTATTCCATGGTCCAACTCTGTCATTTAAAGATTTTGGTGCGCGCTTTTTAGCTGAGTGTATGAGCCGCTTATCAAAAAATCGTAAAACTACAATTGTGGTTGCAACTTCTGGCGATACTGGTTCAGCAGTAGCTAGTGCTTTTCATCAAAAGCCTAACGTTGATGTAGTTGTAATGTTCCCTAAAGGACAAATCTCCAAACGTCAAGAACAACAAATCACTTGTTGGGGGGATAATATTTGCGCATTAGCCGTTGAAGGTACATTTGATGATTGCCAAAAAATTGTTAAACAAGCATTTAGCGATGAGTGGTGGACATCTCAGGCACATCTAAGCAGCGCTAACAGTATCAACATTGCACGCCTATTGCCACAATTAACTTACTATGCTTATACTAGCTGGCAGTTTTATCTGGCTAACAAAGAGCAAGCTGGTTATGTAATTCCAACTGGTAATGTTGGTAACTCAACTGCTGCATACTGGGCTAAAGCGATGGGTTTCCCTATTCGTGAAATCGTGTTGGCAACCAATGCTAACCGCGTTATTTCTGATTATATCAGTAATGGTAAATTTGAACCTAAAGCTAGTGTGGCAACTATTGCCAATGCGATGGATGTTGGTAATCCAAGTAATTTTGAGCGCCTAAGTCATTTATATAATACTTTGGATAGTTTCAAAGCGAATGTAACAGCCTTTAGCGTGAATGATGAGCAAATTCGTCAAATCATCAAAGAAGTAAATCAGCAATTTAATTATGTAGTGTGTCCACACACCGCAACTGGCTATTTTGCCCGTAAACAATTAAGCGCTGCACCGTGGATAATTGCCGCAACCGCAGACCCATGTAAATTTGAAACCATCATTGAGCCAATTACCGGTACGACTCTTCCTGTTGCTGAGCAATTACAAGCTATTTTGGCAAAACCAGCTCAAGTAGTTGAAGTTCCTGCCGATATCAACGCAGTACAGCAAGCTTTTGCTAGCAAATAAAAAAGTGAGAGTATCATACTCTCACTTTTTTATTATCCCGAATCTATCTTTTTGACATAATCCAAGACTGACTTTCCATTTCACTTGCTTGTATTACAAGTTCAATATAAGCTTCAAATATTTTCACGATAGTCTGTAACATAATGATAATTCCTGTTTTTAAATTAAAATAGCTAAGTTAGAAATATTTACAGACGTGATTTTACAAAATCGTCTCTAAGAATACAATCACCAATTTTGGTGATTGTATTCTTTTATAAAATTAGCTTA
>DAORIZ010000045.1:0-20158 GCA_035438765.1 Burkholderiales bacterium
GATTGAATTGCAACTTATTTTTATGACATATACAAACTAATTCAAACCATCATATGTGTGGTTCATAGACATCGTCTCACTTTTTATGCGCTTTTTTCAGCTCTCGAAGAGCCATTTCAGCATGGTAATTTTGAAGCTGAATGTGCTCTTTGGTATTATCATATACATCATAAACTTCATCACTAAATCAATGGGACTTTTACCATTCAATGAACCATGTGGCCGATGCCAGTTATAATAAAACTCCAATTCGACTAATAATGTTTTCAACTCTCCAAAATTGGATAGATCTACTGTGGTGCACCATACCATAAAGCTTGGACACCTTCTCTCAAGAGATTGCTGCCACAAGATTTGTTAACTCAATCAATAGTTGAGATTTTTTACAACACTTAACTGAGTTAAGTTTTGTTTCTGTTTGGCTGGAATTTACTGCCTCAAATTCATTCGGAGACATATAGCCTAATTTTGAATGAATCCGATTAGGGGTATACCAGCCATTTATACTTATTGCATTTGATTAATCCTATCTATAGAAATATAGCCGTTTATTATTAATAAACAGCTATATTTCTAGCATAAAACAAAAGTTAATTCCAGTAATACTTCACAAGAATATAATCATAGGAACCAGCTTGAGTGTTACCCAATATTCCTTTATCTGTATAACCCGCAATATATGGATTGCCTATTACATCAACTGCAATACCTTTTCCATAAGTATTTCCAGCAGGCGAGCCGATTTGTTTAGTCCATGATAGCGTACCACTCTCGCTGTATTTAGCAATGAAGTAATCATTAGTGCCAGTCTGAGTCTGCCCGGAAATTCCTCCATTCGTATAACCAGTGATGTACGGATTGCCTGTGGAGTCGGTAGTAATACCATTTGCCTGGGTTGTAACGCTTTCAGCTCCAACTTGTTTAGTCCATAACAGGATACCACTCTCGCTGTATTTAACAATAAAATAATCATTAGCACCATTCTGGGTCTGCCCGGAAATCCCTCTAGTCGTATAACCAGTGACGTATGAATTACCTGTAGCATTGGTAATAATTCCTTGTCCTATAGTAGCACCACTTGCAGCTCCAACCTGCCTAGTCCATAACAAGATACCACTCTCGGTGTATTTAGCAATAAAGTAATCATAAGCACCTGTTTGAGTTTGTCCTGAAATCCCTCTAGTCGTATAACCAGTGATGTATAAATTACCTGTAGTATCGATGGCAATTCCTTTTCCTTGAGTTGAGCCACCTACAGCCCCAACTTGTTTAGTCCATAATAGCGTACTACTCTCGGTGTATTTAGCAATAAAGTAATCTTGGCTACCAGTCTGAGTCTGCCCAGAAATCCCTCTACTCGTAAAGCCCGTGATGTATAAATTACCTGTAGTATCGGTGGCAATACTATTTCCTTGAGTTGAGCCAGTTGCAGCCCCAACTTGTTTAGTCCATAATAGTGTGCCACTCTCGGTGTATTTAGCAATAAAGTAATCATACGCACCTGTTTGAGTCTGTCCAGAAATTCCTTCAGTTGTATAACCTGTAATGTATGAATTACCCATTGTATTAACAGCAATACTATTTCCTTTAGTTGAACCGTCTGCAGCCCCAACTTATTTAGTCCATAATAGTGTACCACTCTCTGTGTATTTAGCAATAAAGTAATCACCAAAACCAGTCTGAGTCTGCTCAGAAATCCCTAGAGTTGTATAACCTGTGATATATGAATTACCCAGCATATCAATAGCAACACTGTTACCCTGAGTTGTGCCAGTTGCAGCTCCAACTTGTTTAGCCCAGTAGACACCAGGGAAAAGAGCAAAAGTATAAGGTTGTGAATAGCCACAGCTACTTCCAGCTGAACATGACACCGCACTACCGCTGCTCCAGTCAGCAATCTTATCTCCAGATGTCGCTGGATTTGTCAGGCAATAACTGTATGAAAAAGCACCATTGGCAAAAGTGTATTTGTACTGGCTGGAATTTGCATTTAACTCGGCTACACAACCGCCTGAATACATTGTATTACAGGCATAGAAATTAGATTGATCAGTCGTATGATATGTACCCGCTAATACACTAGTTGGTCCATTGAATGTGATGGTATTTAATGCGGTTGTACATGCTGAGTCGCTATAGAAGGTTAAACTCATACTAGTTACGCTATTGTCTTTCGATTCTACCATATACAGTTGATTGCCAATTGTACTACTCAGACGCTTATTATTGTTATTGACAGCCAATGGTGTATAGCTCCACAAACTCAGGTATTTTTGTAGTTGATTTTGTGTATTCGGGGCAGCAGGAAGTGAACTGTTGTTATTGCCACCACCATTACATGCCAGAAGTGTAGTACAAACTACAAAACCAATAGCTAATACTTTACTTTGCTTATTCATATCATATCCATTCTCAATATTGTTAAATCAACTAAGCATCCCAGTTCCATTAGCTTTGTTGATACATTCCAATTAGTCGCCTATTCAGTATGTTACGTATCCTAGCAATAACATAGTTTTGAAATTTTGAACTAGCCTGTTTTTCTGGTTATTTGCGCATGAAAATAGTTAGATTTTTTATATTGCTTGACAGCAACAACATCGCTAGCTTATAATATTGGTAGTAAAAATTATACTACTAAATACTCAAAGGAAAATAAAATGACAAAATTAGTTGTAATTACAGGCGCAAGCTCAGGAATCGGCAAAGCTACGGCACTACGCTTTTCTAAAGCAGGTTATGCTTTATTGCTTTTAGCACGTCGGATTGATAAATTAGAGGAGTTAAATCTTCCAAATACTTTATGCCGTAAAGTTGATGTTACTGATTTGGCTAGCTTTCAAGCTGCGGTGAATGAAGCTGAAGCTAAATTTGGTTCGGTTGATTTACTGGTAAATAATGCCGGAATTATGCTCTTGGGTAATGCGATTACGCAAAATCCAGTCGAGTGGCAGCAAATGCTAAATGTTAATGTAATGGGTGTACTTAACGGAGTTAAGGCTGTACTTGAGGGAATGGTAAAATGCAATAGCGGTACGATAGTTAATATTTCGTCAATTGCTGGACGTAAAACTTTCCCAGATCATGCGGCCTACTGTGCGACTAAGTTTGCAATACATGCATTAACTGAAAATATTCGTGGCGAAGTAGCTGGTTCTAATGTTAGAATGACGGTGATTGCACCAGGAGTAGTTGAAACTGAATTACTTTCTCATACGACTGATGCCGCGATTGTTGATGGTTATAAATCATGGAAAGCCAGCACCATTGAGCAAGGCTTGAATCCAGATGATATTGCACGCTCAATTGAGTTTGCATATAGCCAACCGCAAAATGTTTGTATCCGTGAGATCGTGATCGCAGATACCCGACAAGATGCTTAAATAAGAGAAACAGATGCAAAACTTATTAATAAGTTTGGAAAGCCTTGGACTTGCAAAAGCCGAGGCTTTGGTTTATAGTGATATTGTACAAAATCCTAACTCAAATGGCTCACAAATTACCAAACGAGTAGATTTACCCAAGCCTTCGGTATATCTGGCACTTGACAAACTATATCAGCGCGGTCTGATAAATTTGATTCCCGGTAAAAGTAAACAATATCAGGCACAAAGTGCGAATATTGCACTAGAGAAGCTTCGTGCGGAATTTAATGCTAATCTGGATCAGGCTTTGGCTGCAATCAAAGAATTACAACAGCATCAGCCGCAAGAGGAATTTATTCATATACTTGGCTATGACAATTTTATCGCGCAATTTAAAGCTATGCTAGCTAACACCAAACAAGAGCTCTATATCCAAAGCAATGCCGATCTCAATCAGTTTGCTCCTGAATTAGAGCAGCTCTCACAAGCAGGCGTTAAGATAATTATTTACTCATTTGGGTGTAAATACGATTATAATTTTGCGTGCGAAGAATATTATGATTCTGCTAAAGCTTGTAGTAGTGCTTACCGCCTGATTGCGGTAGCAGATTATAAAGAGTCAATCATGAGCTACGGTCGCCCAGATAATGAATATCGGGCAATCTATACCCGGCAAGAGTTGCAAGTCAGTTTGCTGTCAGAAAATATTCATAATGCGATTTATTGGCTGAAACTCTATCGCGAACAACCTGATTTTACTTATCCATGTCGCTTGGAAACTTTGGCAGAGCAGGATATACATATTAGTGGTTATAGTATATAAAATATTGGGAGTGGTGTTATGCAAATAGTAATTTTAGATAGTGACACTTGTGGCAGTGGCTTAGATTTTAGTGCTTTTAGTAAATTAGCGCCAACGATTATTCATGGTAATTTAACTCAGCCAGATGAGATTTTAGCTGCCGTAGCGGAGGCTTCGGTGATCGTTGTTAATAAAGCCGTTTTGGATGCCAAACTTATTCAGCAACTACCTGCTTCAGTTCGCTTGATTGCAGTGTCGGCAACTGGTTATGATAATATTGATATTAATGCTGCTGCAGCACGTAATATCCGGGTAGTTAATACACCAGGTTATGGTACAAATGCGGTGGCGCAAATGACGTTAGCTCTGATTTTAAATTGTGCCATCCAGTTAACTACTCAAGTTTCATTATTACGAGATGCAGGTTGGAATAAAGAAGAGGGTTTATCAATCCCGATGTCTGAGCTAGCTGGTAAAACTTTGGGAATCGTCGGTTTGGGTGCAATTGGTAGTCGTGTGGCGGAGTTAGCTCTTGCTTTTGATATGCAAGTGATCGCTTATACTCGAACTGCAAAAGATCTTGACGATGTTGAAGAAGTAAGTTTAGCGGAGCTAGCTGCTCGTTCTGATTATGTGTCATTACATTGTGCTTTAAGCCAGGAAAATAGCGGATTTATTAATCACGAATTTTTAGCCAAGATGAAGCCCTCTGCATTTATCATTAATACTGCCCGTGGTGGGTTAATTGATGAAAGTGCTTTAGTTGATGCGTTACAAAATAAACTTATTGCTGGGGCAGCTTTGGATGTTTTAACTACCGAGCCACCCGCAAAAGATAATCCATTATTAACGATGTCAAACGTAATTGTGACACCGCATATTGCTTGGGGGCCACTTGAAGCGCGGCAGCGTTGTCTGGATATTACCGAGAGCAATATTGCTAGCTTTATTTATGGTGAACCCCAAAATTTGCTTAATTAGTGAGCACCAATTCGTTCAATATCCCAAAAAATGATATTGGCACCTAAATAGTCCTCAGCAAATTTGCGAAAATCAGCTTTGCTGTAAGTTTTTTTAGTTTTTGGATTGACATAGCTATAATCTGGAGATTGAACGGCCATAGCAATTAGTGGTAATTTATGGCGATATTTATGGAAAAATGGATAACTATTGTGCATCTGTGCTTTTTTATACGGCACAACATCCGGACCACCTAAACCAATATTATGTGCTGATGCGTAGTGGAATAGTTTGCTCATATAGCCATGATCATTATCCCATTCACAGGGGAAGAAATTAACGTATTGGACGACATAGCTGTGCTTAAAGGCAGACTTGGCAGCCATCATGTTTTCAATTTCGGCATTAAAATAATTTTTGCAGTTAAAGCCAGTTTTGTCTTGTTCTTTTACATCAATTGCCGTCTCTGGCAGATTGATGCCATATATTTTCCCATCAAATTTCAATGCTAGAGCTTGCAAGAGCTTTTGAAAACGCTTACGGACTTCTGGATTCCACTGCGCAGCAACCCAACCACTGGCTTGTGGCATATTTTCTCCTGGATTATCGTATTGGGGCGTAATGCCACCAGCATAAATTGGATCACTCATTAGGTACGCAGGTACATTTTTAGCATCAGCATCAAAGAAACGATCTTGAATCTGAATAAATAATTTTTTATGGTGGGCATTAAGATATTTTAAATTTTGTTCAATTGGTGCAAAATTATAATTTCCCTTAGTTGGTTCTAATAGTTTCCAGCTATAAACTAATTGTACTCCGTTAATATCAGGACTATCAATCTGCTTAGTATATTTTTCCAGTTGGTCGTGATTACCTCCTAAAAATAAAAAATTTTGCGTGGCAGGTTTAGTTTTTGCTTCGGCAAATGTCCAAATCCCAGAATAGATTACAATTAGACTCAATTTAATAAATTTTTGCATGATGATGTATTTCCTGTTCGTTGTGTATGATAGATCCATAGCTGTAATTCGGTTTGCGTGTGGCTGAGATTTACGAGCTTCTCAGCGTTAAAATTAAGTTTTTGTAATAGCTGTGCGGAACGAATATTATCTGGCTGTGAAATAGCTAGTATGCTATCCAGTTTTAACTGTGAATGACAATAAGCAAGCGTGGCAAGTGATGCTTCATAAGCGTAGCCATGTCCAGCATAATGCTCAAGCAGGGCAAAACCAAGATCAATTTGCGGTAAATCTGCACGCTTTATTAGGCTGGTGATTCCTACTTTAACTCTATCCACTTTACGTTCGATAACAAATAAGCCAATTTCTGACTCAGCATAAGTTTTTAGAACTCCATCACGAAGATAGTTAGTAGTAGCCTCCAATGTACGTAAACTCCGATCGCCAATAAAACGAATCCAACTTGGTTGATTCATTAATTCAAAAATAAACTCGGCATCGTCAAGTCTGATTTTGCGAATAATTAAATGTTCAGTTTGAGCAATCATCGTCATGTCCTTTTTTATATGTTCATCAGATGCGCACTTGTTCTACTTGTGCGACTGCAGCACCATTATTTATGTCCAGATTAGCTTGGTAAAATTCATCTGATTGAATTAAATCCAGCTCAAATCCATGTAGTGTTTGAATCTCAACTTTACCATGTTCCATTTTTAAACCAAAGACATGCCCGCCAACTTGTTGTTGCTCATCAATAAAATGGAAATGAAAGCCAGGTACATTGACTTGCGCCAAATAGTTAGGAAACCATACGCCAACCAGAGTTCCTCTAATATTATCAAAGCTAAAAGTACGTTGCAGATCAGGCAATATTTCGACTAATTTACGATATGGGCGACAGGTACATTCTTCGCTACGTAACTCAATATGATTAAAAATGCCTTTAATTTTGATTGCATAGATCAGATTTGCTGAAATTAGTTGTGGTAGTAATTTTTGCTCTAATTCGGCAAAACTAGAAGCCGTGATCTCAAATGAGTGTTCGGGGTTAAATTTAGTTATTACCGCAAATGGTGAACAGGTTTCTGGCGCTAATTGATTGAGTTGTCCGCGAGCATCCGCTCTAAAGAATTTACCATCACAAACAATCAGTTCACCATCAATTGCATCCAGTGCACCAAGCCCAAAATCACCGTGTTGACTTAATTTCTCCACTGAAGCATCGCCATCATAAACTGCTTGGAGTAATGAATTGATAGTTCCAGTTTGATAGATTGATTGTTTCGTGATGTTTTTCATGCCTTAGTTAGATTCCACAAAGTCGTAATGGTTAATTCTGTGGGCGTATTATAACAAATAATATGAGCAGTTTGCATTAGCAATGAATTAGAGTTAAATTTGTTTCTATCGGTTAAATTCAATTTGTTTAGTTAGTATCAAAAGTGGTGTTTATTAAGAGTCATGGTTTTTGAATATAATTCAATGGGTAAGTGAATGTTTTACACGTTCTGAATAATAGAGCAATATAAAGAAAAAAGTTCCGTATTCCTTGGGTGGTAAATAATTGGGTGGTATTGATTTACGCCTAGTAAAAAAGCCGAATATAGTAAGATACGTGGTGATTTAATAGTAAGGTTCAAAAATAATGAATAATAAAGTCGAATTAGAACGCCTTCCAGCGAGCAATTTTGGTAGTATACCACTGATATTAAATGCTTCAATTAAAAAAAGACATTTTATTTATGCTTTGCTTATGGTAGTTTCTTTACTGGCTGCTCTAATTATTGATCATCTAATTGTATAGCAAGCTATCCAAAATTTAGCTTTTCCTCTCATTAGTGCTCCTGAGTAATTTATCTCAGGAGATTTTTTATCTAAATGGTATACACTTAAAGCGTTGCTAGTTGCTCTTGCAAGGTTAGCCACTATTCTTGTGCTACGGGCTTTGTCTAATTTATTATTCCATTCAAATAATTTATAGCGTAACTATATATAGTTGTTGTATAAAAAAACACTTGGCGTGGTTTATTATGTTTTACTGTTGTTTTTTATTGGCGTTTGTTAGGTTGTTTGGTAAAATATATAATATAATCAGTATGATATGTGTGATTTAGTTTGTCAATCGCCAAAATTGGCGATTGTTTAAATTTGGCTGGATAGTTACAATCTAGGGTGAGAATGTTTTTTCTGTGCTGCCAGTGCTATTCTCAACAATCTTGTCAGAGGTTGGAATTCAGTAAACTTAATAGAAGAAAATTTATGCAAAAATCATTAAAAATTTGTGCTAGTGCTGTAATTGTTGGATTATTTACAATAAATACTGCATTTGCAGCTGATCAATACATGGTGAAACTAGATAACCTTAGTTTTAAACCAGTTAAACCAGGTCCTAACCTGAGTGGGCAAGATGGTTGCGAATCAGGATTTACGGGGAAGCTATTGAGTGATTTAAAAGCTGATCCAATCGCCGCAAAAATTTCACTAAAATACAATGCGAAATACGCAGAGATAGATAGCTCATCATATAAATTCACGCTAGGCAATAACAAAGGTAAAAATTTATACGTAGCTGATAATTATAAGGAAGGCTTACTTCTTGGACCATATCGCTTTATCGAAGTGACAGGTAATAAATCAGGAGAGAGTAGTACCTCAATAAAAATAAATGGAAATGACTATAAAGTGACAGATATCTGGTTTAGTGCGGTATGCCTCGATCAGAAAAGTTGCCAAAAATATGTAAATATGAGCGTAGGCTTTGTAAATCCAAAAGATGATAAGGCAATTTGCTATGTATATAATCAACCGTACATTCCAGGTAAAGTAAAGCAAACAAAAGCTCTGGCGCAGGACAAAAATCTGGGAACGGTAAACGCTCGTAGAGGAAATATGGCGCAGGCGTGTAGTGAACAAGATACTACTGGGCAGTGTCTGAAATAATATAATAGTTTTAGTAATGAGGTCATATCTCATCTAAAGGAATTTAAAATGAAAAAATTAGCTTTACTTTGTGCCTGTTTAGGTGTATCACATGCATTTGCACTTGAGGTATTTAGCATAAAAATAATAAATAACTCTGACCATATCATTGGTCTTTTCCAGTCTGCTAATAATTATTGGGATGGGGATACTGGGAATATTCCTCTTGATCCATATCCAGATATCTCATCAAAAAAACAGCTGATACCACAAATTAAAGATATCTTACCCGGTGCTCCATTTAGTTATACCATAACAGATGATCATAAGAATGACCAGGGTAATCATGGTCTTGCATTTGGTATTCGCTTTCGAGAGCCTCGCAACAAAGACTCATACGCATATTTTGGAACAATAGCTTTTGACGTTGTAAATGCTATTGATGGTGCACCGTGGGTTGATTTTAGTAAAGGTAACTTTGATGGTTACCTTAGTAGACTGGTATTTATAAAAGGAACTAAGGAACATGAGCTGAATATATATGTTTATAACGATCGAATTGATTATGAGGTCGATCAATCACAATACCCTGATGAGACTAAAAAGAGCACGGTTTCATTGAAAAATAACAACCTTATGTCTCCATATAATCCACGCCCATTTATTATGGGCACCACTGGATCAATTGTTAGTATAGTTGGAGCTAATACTATAAAGACACAATTACAATCCTATGCAGATAAGCTTAGTAAAAGTAGCAAGAAATATAATTTTGTTTGGGATAGTGATGAGTCGGATATTTCTTCTGTACGATTAGGTATAATTGGTAAATATTCAATAACTACTCATAATTCTGCAAACACTAGTGTACATTTTGAAGACATTGAGAGTGCGGTTCAGAAATGTGAATATAAAAATGCTCCATCAACGAAGCTTGGTAGTAATATTAAACCAATTGAGCAAAAGCCAGTTTTTGCACGACCGAGACTTAAATCAGCTAACTCTGGTGAAGTGCTTCCCAAAATAGATCCAGATCTGCAGTATTTCATTGATAATACATTATATAAAGTAATTGCGAATAATTTGAAATCAGCTATTAGCTCCAATCCAGGATTATTTTACAATGAGCTCTTTGAGCCGTATCTGAATGGGGAAATTCCACTAGATAAATTAAGTATTGACCAAAGTTCAATAAAAATGCCAGGTGGTTTTAATCCTCAACTAAGAAATGCAATTAATATCCCAGGAAGTTCAAGCACATTTAATGAAGGAGAACATAAAGAGTGTTCTTCACAAGATGGTTTAATCAACAATGGTCCTATTAACCAAACCTTAGCCTCTACAGGTTGTGAAATTTCTGTTAGTAATTCATCATCGTCAGAATATAATTCTTCAGATATTAATGAAATAGGGGATTCTATAGAAGCTGACGGGAGGTTAAATCTTGAAATTATAGAGGCTGGATTTAAAGAAACTGTAAGTTATTCTCATTCTTTTGTTCAGGGAAGTAGTAAAACTTATACGGATGAGAAGAACGTTACTTATCAAGTTCCATCTCAGAGCATTAATGTACCTCCTTATTGTCGCGCTGTAGTAGGTGTAGATTTAGGTAAAGTGACTATATCTGGTAGGTCTTATATGTATGCAACTATAGATGCTCAGCAAGAGTTTGCGATAGGAAATTCTTATCCGTATATTGCAAATACTGGCTCTGTTGCATCGATTGCAAAAGCTGGGATATTGCCATGGAGTTCTTCTAATAGTGCGACAACAAAAACAACCCCAAAACTTGGTGCAACAGCGCCATCCGCAAACGAACAAAATGTTACACCGACCCTTGGTACGCGACTATTGCAAAAACTAAAAGCTTTTAATAGCAAATGGTTACACTAGTCTTTCTAAGTGGAATTTGTTTTGATAGAGATAAGTGTATAGCAAAAGCTAGCTATGTTAAGCTGGCTTTTTTATCCAGCAATAAAACAATTCGCTAGATCAGATGAAAATCAATGAGAGTCTAAGTAGATAGGAAATGTTGAATGAACATTAAAAATAATAAAGTTCTAACCACCCTTGGTTTTGGGTTACTTTTTTTGGTAAACATAATGGCTTGTGATGCTGCGACATTAACCGCAACAGGTCTAAAACCCGTGGTGATTTTATTTCATCCTAGTGGTAAATTTGCTTATGCAGTGAATAACCAATCCAAGAATATTTCGCAATATCGTTATGAGAGTGGCGAATTAACCCCCTTAGCAAACCCTGTGGTGGGGACTGGTTACGATGTTACTTTTGGGAGCAGCTTTGATCCTACTGGTAAATATTTAATGGTTCCAGCGCACGGTGAGAATAAGATCTATATCTATTCATTTGATCCAGCAAGTGGTGAACTCACGCTGATAGAGCGAAAATCTACTGTTTTTGGTACGCTACAAGCACAATTTAGTCTGGATGGGAAATTTGTTTACATACTCTCAATTGATTCTAATCAGATTTATCAATATGCTTTTGACAGTAGCAATGGGAGGATGACTCCATTATCTCCTTTAAGTATTAAAACTGGAATGAATCCTACAGGAGTTGGTCTAAGTAATGATGGTAAATACATGTATGAGATAAGCTCCAATCAGAATAACACAACCAGATACACTGTTGATACTGAAAACGGACAATTAACCATGAATGAGACATATTCGGTAGGCAATTTCCCAGTCTATTCAAATTTTGATCCTAGTGGTGCAATCAGCTTATGTGTCAATTATAAGTCTAATAGTATCTCGGTTTTCACTGCAGACATTGCGAGCGGCAAAATGGACTATGCAAATCCAAGAAGTATAAATGCGGGCGCATTTCCGAATAGTTTACCTGTGTATGATAAATCGGGTCAGTATGTGTATGTGGCTAATGAGCAAAGTAATGATATCTCACAATATAAACTTGATCTTCAAAATAAAACACTTATTCCATTATCTCCATCTCGAGTAAAAATTAAAGGTATTGGAGCAGACTGGTTGACGATCTCCCCGGATTTTAAATATGTTTTTGTGCTTAATGCCGCTACCAATAATATTGAGCGATTCACTATTGGAACAGATGGTCGTTTATTTGATGATTTTGGGCAGTCTGCAATCTTGCCGTGGGGCGACAGCACTAATGAAGCAACAAATGGTAGTAATAATCCAGCTTTATTACAGAGGCTTAAGGTATTCTCGAGCAAATGGCTGCACAACTAATAGTTTAACTGTGTACTGATTTTAAAGATAGCAACTGTAGTTGATGATGGTTGCGATCAGGATTCATAGATAAGCGTACAGGTGTGGTGTAGTGAACCAGATTCTACTGGGCAGTGTTTAAAATAAATATTTTTATTGTGGAAGAGTTTGTAACATAATGAATAAATTAAAGATTAATAAAACAGTGTTATTGGGATTAGTAATATCTGCCATGTCTAGCGCAACATTTGCAATGCAAATCAGTGTTAGTGGTAGTGCTTATTCTTCAGATCCAAATTTTCTAACAGTCGATAAGACAATTACAAATATTAGCAATGAGTCATTAAACTTATTAAGTTCAGGAAGATTACAGTTAGGCAACACCAATACATTTGAGATAGATAAATTTAAATCAAATGAAAATACATACCTAAATCCTATTACATTAAATGTGTGTCCTAATCAGCCAATAAATCTAGTGGTTTATAACTCAAGAGGTTATTTACATATGGATTTTTCTTCCATACAGGGAGAAGGCATAGATAACAGTCGAACAGTTAATGAAAATGATTATTCAGAGTTATATCTAAGCTGTAAGGGTAATGCTCTCTATTATGTGAGGCTTGACAATGGTGGTGCTAGTTATCCTACTAGCACGAGTGCATCGCTACACGTAAGTCGTGTAGACGGACTTCCTGGGAGTTTAAGTTATGTTTCCAAACTTGATACCACATATCAGGAAATTTCGATGTCTATATCAACAGATGATTCTACATTTTATGTGTATCATGATAAAGGTGTTACTAGATATGATTTAAATAATGGTCAGTTGAGTAACCCTCATGAACTCACTAGTGACAATGCATGCCCCATGGACAATGGTATTGGATTCAAAATAACTTCAGACCATAAATATTTATACTCCCCTTGTCATGAAAATGGTAAAACTGGTATTATGGCTAGTAGTGTAAATGAAGATGGTTCGATTAAAAATAAATATTTTTCGCCTGTGGGTTATGCTGGTGCATATTCTATTACTCCAAATGGTAAATATCTATATTCTACTCCTAGTCAAGGAATTCAATACTACAATATTATCCGCAGTGTTATTTTGTCTTATGAAGGACTAACCTTCGATCCAAACTTTTCTTATGGGATTGTTATTACCCCTGATGGCAAGCGCCTATATTATTCAAATTACGATATGGACGGTAATCAGTGGATTAATTGGTACACTATAAATAGTGATGGTTCGCTTACTTATATTTCACATCAGGGAATTGATTGTGACCAGAGAACGAGAGGTTTTGCTATTTCGCATAGTGGAAGATATATGTATATTGTCGACTGGAGTAGCATTACTTTTTATGATATCAATAGTGATGGATCTTTGACCAAATTCGGGCAAATAGTAGTAGGTGCTAAATTAGATAATATCATAATATCAAATGATGATAAATATTTGTATACATCTGTTAATGGCATCATTTATACATATAAGGTTTATGGTATTGATACTGACTTTGTATCCAATAATAAGTCTACTCCTAGCCCTAAATCATTACTAACAAATACCCCACCTATAAAACCAATAAATCAATCGGCAATCTTGCCATGGGGTCGTAGCAGTCCAAACCTGCTACAGAAGCTTAAGGTGTTCTCAAGTAAATGGTTGCATAATTAATAGTTTTTTAGCCGCCTATTGGTAATGTTTAGTATAAGTATTTGAAATTTAAAAAGGAAAGATGGTTATGAATTTATTTAATAAAATAAAAAAAGCAAATTTTATTGTATGCGCACTTGCCGCTGTGTCTTATATGAATTCTGCATCCGCTGTTTCATTCGAGGCTCGTGACTGGGAGAATCCCGATGTGATAGGCATTAGTTTGCTTAATCAAACTCATTCGGTACGTAGCTACGACTTTACTAAGTTCTTCCAAGCTTTGGCAATAGGGCAACAATTCCCATTAAATGTCAAAGGTCTTATTAATCCAAGTGAGACTATTCATATAGAATACAAGGTTTCGGGGCAATCAAAAACTGCTTTTTGTGGCTACTGGAGTGATAATAATTACGCATATCCTGAAGGTTGTCTCACATATAAGGACCCATATACAGCAGATCTTTTCCTATTTCAAACGGATGATACCTCTCGATACGGCGTAAGCCCAATTATTGATGGTATTGATTTACCCTTACAACTTAGCCCTTGGGACCTAACTCCGAAAGGATTTGAATATTGGAACCAAAATTATAATATCTTAAATAACAATAATTGGAAAGTGATTGAGGATACTTCACATGTAAATTCAGCTAAGCGCCAAGATGGCTTATCTCTTACAATAAGTTCAAGTTCAGGTGAGGATTACTATTTGGATAAATCTAAAATGAACTGGACAATGAAAAGTGATCGTAGTACTCCAAAGGATTTACCAAAGGGAGATTATTTTAAGTATTGTAGCAATATTACATATCAAAATGGTGTTCTTAATGCAGAATGTTTGCACGATAAATTCAATAGCGATTCAGATAGAATATCAAGAAGTATTTTGATCGGTCAGAATCAAGAGTGTCAGCCTGATTCGATTATTTTGGTAAGAGCATGGGGGGATAACAATGGGCAAGGTGCAGGAACTTTATATTGCCGAAATGATTTAGATAAATCGCTTCCCGATGGTGATTATTTTTCTGTTTGTAAAAATATTTCATTTAAAAATGGTGTTATTAGCGGAAGTTGTAAACATGATCCTGATAACCAAAATTCTGATGATTGGCCTACAAAGTTAGATTATAGCGCAAACTGTATTAGTGGCTCATTGGTGTCAGTGAGAAAATGGAGAGATAATAATGGGAATGGAGCTGGAACTCTGTATTGCCTAGCGCCAAAACTAGAAGGTGCTGGAGCATCTAAGGCATCAGCTCCAATTAGTAAGGCCGCTATCCTTCCTTGGTCTAGTAATAGCAATAGTTCAAGCGTGTTACAGAAACTTAAGGTATTCTCAAATAAATGGCTTCATAATTAATGTATTTGAGTATTGTTAATTGAAGCTCAGTGAAAATTTACCCTTAAATAAGTAGATGATTGGGTATATTTACGACCCGAACATCTACTTATTTACGTTAAGCGTTAAAGCGCGGCTAATTGCTCTTGCAATATTAGCCACTGTTCTTCTGCTGTGCTAAGTTCGGCACGAGCTTTGTCGAGCTTGTTATTCCACTCTATCAGTTTATTGCTGTCGCCTGCTTGATTGGCTTGCTCCAGATTAACGTTGATTTTCTCAATTTGTTGATTAAGCTTGTCAATACTACGTTCAGCTTGGGTGATTTCATGGCGGAGCTTTGTACCGAGTTTAAACGTATCAACTGCAGCTGAAGAGGGCTGTGCGCCTTTGGCTTTTGCCTTGGTTTTAGCCAAATTATCCTGTGGATCTTGAGCTAATAAATAGTCTTGATAATCATCCAAACTACCTTTGAAATCCTGCAAGCGATTATCTTCGATTAAATAAAAATCTTCTACCACGCTTTGTAGCAAGAATTTATCATGCGAGACTAAAATTACCGCCCCTTCAAAATCCTGCAGGCTAATTGCGAGCTGTTCGCGCATCGTCATATCCAAGTGATTGGTTGGCTCATCTAAAAATAAAATATTAGGCTTAGTCAAGATGATAGAGGCTAAAATTAAGCGTGCTTTTTCACCCCCGGAAAATTTCTCAACGTTTTGTTTGGAGGTCGCTGCATCAAAACCAAAGCGCCCAAGGAAATTATATACCTCCTGCTGATTTAAGCGTTTATCGGTTGAGCTGATTAATGAAAATGGCGTATCGTTCACGTTTAGCATGTCAATGGTTTGTTGGGCGAAATAACCAATCTTGATTTTAGGATTCATTTCCAGAGTACCCGAGAGTAAACTGGTTTGTTCAATAATTGCTTTGATTAAACTAGTTTTACCTTTACCATTTTTACCGAGTAAACCAATTCGGTCGTTGGCAAAGATCTGCAATTTGACATTGTTAATTAACGGCTTATCTGGGTAACCAATTTGTCCATCCGCGAGCGTCACCAATAAATCCGAAGTGTATTCAGGAGTATAAAACTCGATTGAGTAATTTCGTTGACTACTGATAGTCGGTGAGTACTGCAGCTTATCAATCATCTTCATGCGGCTTTGCGCTTGCTTAGCTTTGCTGGCCTTGGCTTTAAAGCGATCTACGAAACTTTGTAAATGAGCAATTTTAGCTTGTGTACGTGCAGCATTTTTTTGTTGCTGCATTTCTTGTTCAGCACGCGTCCGTTCAAAGGTTGAATAATTCCCGCCATACAACGTCAGTTGTTTATTAGCAATATGCACGGTTTGATTGGTAACATTATCCAAAAATTCCCTATCATGTGAAATAATGATTGCTAAACCTTGAAAGCGTTTAAGCCAAGTCTCTAACCAAATAACGGTTTCAATATCCAAGTGATTGGTCGGCTCATCCAACAGTAATAAATCGCTTGGGCAAAAGAGGGCTTTGGCAAGATTGGCACGCATTTGCCAGCCACCAGAAAACTCACGTAATGGTTTGCTTAATTCTTCGAGCTGAAAGCCTAGGTTCATCAAAAGTTTTTCAGCATTAGGGCGTAGTGAATAGTATTCAGGTAAATCCGTATGATCTTCAGCATAGATATTATGCGCCATCAGGACATATTCAACTAATTCTTGTTCAACATCTTCGATTTCTTGTTCAATATAGCTAATTAGAGTATCAGAGGGTAAGTCACAATCACCAGCTTCAGGATGATTTTGACCAAGAATCAGTTTAAAGAGTGAAGTTTTACCAGTCCCGTTTTGTCCAACTAAACCAGTAATTTGTCCTTTATAGAGCTGGAGATTTGCTTCTTCAATCAGGGTTTTAGGACCATAAGCAAGCGTAAGATTTTTTATATTGAGCATTTTTATTAATTCATCATGTTGTAAAGAGGTTCGATTTTAACTTATTCTCTTATAGATAATACATAATTTTGTTATAGAAGTAGAAAAAAAGCTTATTTGCACAAATAGCTATGATTATTAATTCAATATAAGGATTGATTAGATTAAACATTATTCAGCAACACAGGCAAGATCGTTGTCAATGCGGATCATTTTATTCATACAGCGGTAAATAAAATCAACAAACAACTGTATTTCGCGGTTTGAATTTTTACGAGTTAGTAAAAGTAAATCTGTCTTAAGGGCATAGTATTCTGGGCAAATCTGAATTAACTCTCCTTTAGTTATTAATTCATCGCATAAATATGACCAACATGGAAAAATATGCTCTCCATTTAGTCCAATTTTTAATGCATGCATGATATTGTTAACTTTGATATTATCCTTATTACTATCGTAAATAAACGTTTCGCCAGTATATTTATTGGTGAAAACTGGGTAATTCATTATTTCGTTAAAATGATCAATGCCACCAATTATACGATGATTTAGTATGTCATCAACTGTTATTGGTAATCCGTATTTGATTGCATAATTTGGTGTACAGTATAGTTGAACGAATTCTGACCTTAGAAATTTCTGATCAAAGTCTCTACTAGTGTCCGGACGCATCGTGATGGCTATATCAACCTTATTTTTTAGTTCAGTTATTTCTCCCCATGTCGTATAGAAAAGATTTAATTTAACTTTCGGATGCATTTTATTAAAGTAAGTAATGTATGGTGTAATGAGTTCTAATGGGTGAATCACGGGTAACGCAATATTTAGCGTAGAGTTATTGGTTTTTCTAGTAGGGTTAATTATTTCTTTTACATTATTTAATTGACTCGGTAGCTTTTTGAATGTTTGGTATAAAGTTTCTCCATTTGTGGTTAGAGAAAAATTTCTGGTATCTCGAGTGATCAATATTTTACCAAAATATGTTTCAAGTTCTTGAATATTTCTACTCAAAGTGGATGGTGCAATGTTGAGAAAATCAGCAGTTTTTGAAAAACTACCAAGCTTGACTAGATGGATAAATACTACTATATGATCAAACACGATATTACTCTCCAAACAATAAAGCAACTAGTGATTTTGTACTACGGGTAATTTTGAGATTAACTGAATTGTATCATCATCAAAATCTGTTTTGGTAATTATAGGTAGATTTAACCTAAAAAAAGCAGTTAGCCTATTGAGTGCTGTGCCATTTAGCGACTAACATTTTTTATGTGACTTTGATTGTTTAACCTATTTACAACTGTCAATTTAGGGAAATTGGTGGTTTAATTGGATTACTATTTAAATATTTTTCTACCGCCTTGCTTAATATCCGAGACCAAATCTCTTGTTTGGTTAACTGCTCCGCAATCAACTTTAGTTCATTAAAAAAGCTCGTTATTCGACCAAGATATAATCTAATCATTCTAACTTTACCATGCTGGCTACTAACCTTAATTTTACTCTTTCCAGCATGCATTGTCTGTTTGGCTATCCCATGCATTAATAATGGGCGACTACTTATCGCTTCTAAATGCTTCTCTGGTTGTGCTAATCTAACAAAGATATTCCACCAGTTATAAATCAGCGCCGTTATTCTCGCCATTAAGCGGCAACGATGTAAGTCTTGTGTGGTGAAGCCGCCCCATCCCCATTGGTTTTTCATCTCATCGAAGGTATTCTCACAATCAGCTCGATCTCAATATAACTGAGCAATGCTACATACCTCCCCATCTAAACTGGTAATTAAGACTGCATACTCGTACATTTCTCCGTGAGGAATTATTTCACCAAAGCTCAGCTCATTATTTTTATTAATTTCATCTGATTGCAGTAGAACTACATTATTCCTAATCTTGCGACGAATGACGATTACTCGTCGTTCAACATCCCAACCTTGCAACCGAATACTTGACTCTATTCCACGCCAACCTTGTCCAGCATCTTCCCAGTAATCATGCCCACGACTCAATTGTTCAATTAAGTTTTTTACATTCTTGCTTTGGCGAAGCTTAAATAAATACGCTAAATTCCTTAACTCAGCGCCACGCATCACATTGTCATTACCAAATCCACAGTCACCACGAATAAATGCTGGTCTTGAATCAAAGGGTAAGTTATCAATAATACTCCAGAGACCAGGTGTTGTGTAGTTGGCTGTACTGTGGTTTCCTGGTTCAACGTCAACATCTAAAATCAAACGTAAATTAGCAATTGAATAGGTATGATAACTGTGTGATGGACGACCAGGTTTGTGTGGGTTATAACCAACTTCTGCTCCTTCTTGATTACCAAATAAGGTCTTGACCGTCGTATCTACATCTAAAACCCAAGCTGTGGTTAATAATGGCGCATAGCAACGTTTCAAATGTTCTTGTAACCAGCTTACGCCTTCAACTTCATCTATCTTAGCTAAGCTACGCCGCAATGAATCTTCACTTACTATTCTAGTCATGCCAAGTAATTCAGGGTTAATTCCATCATTACGAATCGCCGTAACATGTGCATAGCGGGTATGACCTGCTAATATTGATAACAAGACTGTTCCTAAAACATCTCGTTTCTTGGGTGCATTTGGACTGCTTAAATGCAATGGGCAGTCATCAACCCATGGTTCAAATAAATTACCGGTATTCAGAAATTCAATAAAGAATGGTAATTGACCAATGGCGTTGTAGCTGCATTTTTATCCCATTCAACTTCAATCTTACCGTTGAAAGTATCTACACTTAATGAGTTTAATTCAAACAGTCCTTCTGATGTTTCATCTGTCTTATTGGAATCACCATTTGGTGAACGCTTAGTTTTACGTAGTGCCATCACTAATCCATTGTGCTTATTTAATAATTGGAAATTTTACACTAAATAATAAGTTATTAACTGCTTTTTATAGGTTTAACTAAATAACTGATGTTACGCAGTCATGCCTAAACTTTCAAATTCGGCATGTTGCTGTTTAATTAATTCCAGTTCTCTAAAAGCAGCCT
>DAORIZ010000046.1:0-18706 GCA_035438765.1 Burkholderiales bacterium
GAACACATATTGCAATTACATATTAACCAGCTATTTGAGCGATTAGATTGTATGTGATACATAATACATTACTCCTATCTGAGCAAGTACGGTTAATCAAGCTGAAACTGGTTTGGTTGGAGTAACAGCACCATCGAGTGGTTGATCTAACAAACTAATTCTCGTGTTGATCTCTTCTTGCAGGATATAATCTTCAAAGCTTGAGTATCTCCCACGGGACAATTCTGTATTGCTCTTGACTGAGTATTTGTGTCTTTCATAATTAGCTCGGTGCTTAGCAATTATTGCTAACTCTTCTACTGATAGGTTTTTAACTGTTTTAGGATTTATACCAGTTTTGTACAGTCTAGCGACGTAGTTTGCTAGATTGATTTTTTCCGAAGGGTTTTCAGGGATAAAATACTGTGGATTATCATACCAGTGTGGTCTGGTAGTCGATTTTAATCCACCATTTGACTTGTGAATTGAGTGAGTAAGATATTTGGGTGTTGTCTTGAATAAAAATCCACCTTCATAACTAATTGAATCTTGAATTAGTAACACAATATTGTAGTTTTCTACTTTATACTGATAAAGCTTATTCAGTTCTTGGAGAATCAACTTTTCGGTTATAGATTTTCTTTTCTGCGATCCAATTTTAAAATACTCATCTCCAAAATCCTGAATAGCAGTTTTATCTGCTTCAGAGAATGCTATTTTATTTTTTTCAGCAAGGTTCACCCATTCTGCACCATTCAATACTCTCTGTTCAATATTGTTGGTGTGTGTGGTTATATTAGTATTAGTAACAGATTCAGTATTAGTATAGTCTGGGTTTTCCCCCAATTGTGGATTAACCATAGCTGGTTTATTCATAGTACCCACCCCAGGATTTTTAGGGGTTGGTGTATCTGGTTGACTAGTATCTGACTTACCTGGTTGAAAATTCAAGATATAATTATAGTAACCACTTGGCTTACCGTGATGATTAAGCGCAGATGTACGACTTACCCAACCAGAACTGATTAACTCTTTCCAGTACTTGGACATAGTTGCGTCATCTTTTATACCTAATTGTTTTTGAATGTCGCGGTTATTAAAAAACCAATTATCTGGTTTGCTAGACATATAGAGAAAAACGCGTACAGCCCCGCTAGAAAGAGATAGATCAACAGCAAGAGCATTAGGGATTTTTGTAAAGCATTTGCGTATGGAGTTGGTAACTTTACTCATGATTAACTCCAGAGGAGAAAATATGGCAAATTTCATTTGGGGAAAATCTGGGGAAAATGATAGTCCGTAAAAGACCATAAAAAATCACAATCAAAATGTGATGAAATGAGTCACTTTGAATCAGATCAAATGGTTTTGAATGTTTTTTGTTTGGATTTTTTGATATAGATGGTGCGGAAGAAGAGACTCGAACTCACACCACCCATCTGATTTTATTTGATATTTTGCAACCCTTTAAAACTTGGTACGTATTTGGTACGTTTAACTAATATTTATTCTATTTCCAGTTAAAAAATATATTGATATTATAATTTTAATGTTACATATTATTTCCTTTACTAAAAATTAATTTGCCGCTTGCGTATAGTTCTAGATTTTTAACTTTATAACCTTCAATTTTACTTTTTGATTTCAATATATGGCTATATGTGCTAATAAGTAGCTCAATTGTTGCATGTCCCATTTGTCCAGCTACCCATTGAATATCCTCTGTTTGTAACATTATCGTTGCATATGTGTGTCTAAATTCGTGACAAGTACGCCGCTGGATACCTAGAGATAGTAAATATTTAGTAACATGTTGATTTAATTTGGTGCTGCTGCTAAACCGTTGACGTGTATTAGGATTAAAAAAAAGGAACTCACTTTGTTCGTATTCGCTGCATAAACTTAACTGCTTAATAATAACATTTTCAAGAATGCCCAATATTTTGACATCTCTCTCGCTGTCTTTAGATTTGCAAGCAGTTTCATTTTTTCCATTATACTGGTCTATAATCCTAATTGTTCCATTTTTAAAATCAATATTTTTTCTCCTGATATTTATTAGCTCAGCCGGACGTACACCAGTAAAACAAGCTGTTAGAATTAGTAGCTTCATATAACCATCTGGAGCATTTTGTATTTTTATTATATCGTCCCAAGATAAAGGATTTATTTCCTTCATGCCATTTGGTAAAACCTCTGCAGCCCTAATAATAATAAAGTTATCATTAAATATATTGGCTGAATCAGGTATTATTTTTACTGCAATTGCATCCAAGTATATAGATTTTAACGGTATAATGTAATCCCGAAAGGTTTTGAAAGTTATATTTAAATTATCAATCCATTCTAAAACCTTTAATTTTGTTAGATCTTGTAATTTAAAGTTACCAAAATTAGGAATAAGTTCATTGTTGATACTCGTTTTATATTTTGAATAAGTTGATTCTTTTATCTTATTTGGATCATGTGACTGATTGTCAATCCTTTTACTGTAAATTACTAATTTATTCTTAAGTTGGGTTTCAATCTTTGTATCAATATTATGCAGAATTAAATCCGATTCTTTACTAATGTTAACAGGTATTTGGTTATTAATACTGGCTGAATACAGGATCTTGCCATTAAGTATATTTAATAGTAACTTAGTATTAATTTTGGTTGGCTCAATGATATGACTGTCAACATAAAACTGTAACAAAGTTCTCAAAGCAAAAATAATTGGTTTATTTTTATTGCTGACAATATACGGATGTGGGATAGAAAATTTAATTTGACCATTATTATCGTAAATAGAAATACGATAACTATCACACCTTTCTTCTATTCCACACACTTTGATGAATTTTTTATCCTCTTTCGTCTTGTCCATATTTATTTTCCCTCTATCCATTTTTCAGCTTCTTTTATGTTGATAGATAAATTCCCCAATGGGTCCTTAAAAACTATTCTTGCACCCCAAATTTTTTCCTCCCTTTTTCTTTCAATGGCTTTGATCGTATAACCCGTGATTCGTGCGTATTGTGCCGCAGTGATTATCAGATAGGGAATTTGCAAAATTTTAAGATTTTCTTTACTAAAATTATTTTGGAGAGCCCAAAGGTTGAACAGATTAATATCAATAAAAATATGTCCATCCGGAGATTTTAATAAAAATTTGTGGCCCATTGCATAGGCATGTTTTTTTAATTTATTCATTTTTTCTGGTGGTAATCCAATCTGCTCGGCAAAGTGGTCAACCATAATATAATTGATGGGAATATTTGAGATAATATCTATTTCTGTGCTCATTTATCACTCCTATGGTATAATGATATTCGTCGTATCATTGAATGATACATGAAGATATTATACAGTATCAAAAGTATCATGTCAATGAGCTTTTATATATTTGTATCTCTTTTATTAAATTTAAACATTTTTTGGCGTGATAATAATGGATGAAACCATATATTCTATTTCTGAAACTCGAAGAGTTAATTTAAGAAAAATTGTTGAGAAATACTTTAACTCTGTAAAAGAATGTGCAGAAAAAATAGGTATTAAAAGCAATAACCTATCTGCGTTATTGACTGGTAATCGTGAAATTTCTAATACCATGAGTCTTCGCATTGAGACAGCACTTCAACTTCCTGAGGGTTCTTTAACAGAGATGTTACAAAAAGATATTGATTGTTTAATAGATGTTTCTTACTATGAAAATATTTCATATGTAAATGATACATCAAAAGAAAGCAAGATAAAGATATCTAAAAAAATGGCTGACTTAATGTTTAACTCAGGTTCTGATGATATTATTATTCTCAAGATGCACGATGATTTGATGTCCGAAACAATTAAAAAAAATGAATTGTATTTGGTTGACCGTAATCAAACAACGATAACGGAGGGCGGTATTTATTTATATGAGTTTCTAGACGCATATATTGTTCGTAGATTTCAAATGGTTGGTAAAGATACATTCAAACTAAATTATGATAATTTGTCAATAAAACTTAATGTACCGACACTGCATATCTCCAATATTACTATTATCGGCAAAGTTATTTCTGTAATAAAGGAATTATAATGAGAAATAATGATTGGCTAGACAAAGTTCTAAAATTTAGAAAGGTTCTATTTAAGATTGAGAATTACCCAATTTTAGTGGTAAACGCAAAGAATATTTTATTTATGATCATAATCGCAGCATTTTCATTATTGCTATACAGTAATTTTAATAAGGTTTTTATTCCGTTGCTGCTATTGCTTTCAGTTATTTATATAATTGCATTGGCTATCCCATATTATAGATATATATTAACAATATATTCTAAATTATTGTTTATTAACCACTTTATTCTAGTTTTAATTATTTCAATGTTTAATTCAATTATGCTGACTGGTATTTTCCATAATAATAAGCATGATATATTTAATTATATCTTTGCGATATTCTTGTTCATAGTTTTTCCATCCATCATATACCATATGGGACGATACTACATGTTGACTGGCGAACAGATATAGTGTTATTCATGAGTTTACTTAATTTTCAAGTTTTAATTTTCTGGCTTTCCAATCAGGCATGTACGTTGCTAGATAGTTATAAAATTTCTGATCATGGTTATAATGAATCAAATGCACCAGCTCATGAAAAATGACATATTCGATGGCAAAGGCATGTTTTTTAATTAAATCAAGATTTAGATTAATATATGACTTCTTGGGGTTGCAGGAACCCCAACGAGTCTTCATCTTCCGGATTGATACTTTAGCTACTTCCTGCTTGACGATTTTGGTGTATTTTGCAATAACTCTTTTAAAATAATCCTCGGCTTTTTCTTTGTACCATCTCTCAATCAGCTGGTTTTTTTTGTCATGGTTGGTTTTATCACTTAGGTTGACATGAAGATAGCCACCAATTAATTTAACTGATTCTTTGGCTGCAGTAGATATCTTCAAGCGATAATTTCGCCCCAAATAAGCAAAGCTTTCCCCACTAACCAATTCTTTTGTTGGTTGCTGAAATTTTCTAAAATAATCCAATTGCATCAAAACCCACTCATAACGCTTTTTCAGTACATGATCAATTTTATCCCGCGTTGTATCAGTAGGCACGGTCAATACAATTTCGAGTGTCGGCTTTACTTTTAAGCTAATTGTTTTAACTGGCTTATAAACTATCTGTAAATTATCCAGCATAGTTATTTATTCCGATTGAGCGAGTTGTTGCAATAACTTCAGTTGGGTTTTCAAAATGTAGATTAAACTGTTTTTCTAAATCATACAAAATATCATCAATTGACTGATCAATTTGATTTCTGACATCATTATTATGCTGCCAATCGGGCTTTTTAGAAACAGTTTTAAATATTTCATCAATTTGCAGAACAGTCTTAATAAATTCTTCAGGTGCTAACGTACCCATTACTTCCTGTAGATTGTCATATAATGCTTTGGCACAGCTTCTATCATTGATTTCAGCTGGGTAGCGTGAATCTTCATCGGTTTGTTTGGACATTAGCATTGCACGAATATCTTTTGCATGTTTTAGCTTATCTTCTTCACTCATGCGACCTTCGCGATATTCCTGAATAATTTGCTCAATCTTTTGCGAAAGTTTGTCGTAAAAACTTGGGTTCTGTTCGCGGTTTTCTCGGGCAATTTTCGCAGTAGCACTCAGGATGGTATCAGCTCTAGCATTATCACCAACTAATCGCTCCAGCTCTTTATCAAAATCTTCTTCAAAGATATTTACTAGCTTGGTCAATTGATTAACCTCGTTGGCGCTGATAAAAGTATCAAGAAGCTTTTGCATTTCCTTCTCATATTTACCAAAATCAACTTCTTCATGATAGCGGATTTTAATTGCTCGGCGCAGCTCACTATAAAACTTCATGGAGCGCTTATATTGGTTGATTTCCTGTTCGGTTAATACTTCATCACTTTTATCACTGGCTAAGGTCAACTTTAAAGCACGTGCAAACTGTGAAAGTAATTCATAGAATCTTTTACGCAAATCTTCATCAGCCAGAAAGACTTGATAACTTTCCTGATCATCCCGATTAACTACTGGTTTAAACAAATCCTGCAAATGAGAATAAAAGGTTTTAACTTTACCAATTTCCGCCTTAATATCAATTACCGCACCAGTTAAATCTTCTTCATCGAAACCAGCCAATGCACCGTATGAAGTTAACGCTTTATCTAAATTACCCAATAAGCCGCGATAATCAACGATAAAGCCATATTCTTTACCCTCATAGAGGCGATTAACCCGGGCAATTGCTTGTAATAAATTATGTTCTTTGAGTTCTTTATCAATATAAAGTACCGCCGCACGAGGTGCATCAAAACCAGTTAATAACTTATCTACCACAATCAATAATTCAATTTCATCACCATCAATAAATTGGCTCTTTACCGACTCCAAAAAGCTTTCTTCATCACCATAGCGACGTAATAACTTAGCCCAAGCTTCCGCAACATAGAGTTTGTTATTTTCATCGACTTCTTCGTGTCCTTCGCGGGTGTCAGAAGATGAGATAACAAAAGCGGTTTTGATATTGCCATACATCATGAATAACTCATGATATTTGATAGCCTCATATTTACTACTGGTAGCAAGCATAGCTTTAAAACCAGTCCCTTGAAAATTTTTAGTAAAGTGCTCATTGATATCCAGAGCAATCATTTCTAAGCGGCGTTCACTGGACGCTACACGGCTAAAACGAGCCCATTTCTGTTTTAAATCTGCTTTTTGCTCAAGATTTAAATCCCGTGAGATCATTTCAAAACGGCGGTCTAGTCCAGCTTTATCACTTATCCACTGATCAACTAAACGCCCCTCATATAGTAGTGGCAAAACAGCTTTATCTTTAACTGCTTGATCAATGGTGTAGCGATGAATTAATCCACCAAATTTAACGATTGAGCCTTTTTCACGTTTTAGTAACGGGGTTCCAGTAAATCCTAGATAACAGCCAAGAGGAAAGACCTTTTTCATGGCTTTATGCAAGTCACCGCCTTGAGTACGATGCGATTCATCCACCAACACAAATATATTGGGGTCGCGTATAACTAATTTTTCATTTTTAACAGTGTCAAATTTATGAATTAGCGTAGTTATTATGGTCAGTCCAGACTGTAGTTTTTCAATCAAATCATGCCCGCTACCAGCTCGACCAGCTTTTATTTCACTGTTTTGAAACGTAGTATGAATTTGACTGTCCAAGTCTTTTCTATCGGTTACTACAATAATCCGCGAACCAACAATTTCTCGCTTGAGGAGTTTAGTTAGCATAGCCATAGTCAGTGATTTACCGCTGCCTTGGGTATGCCAAATTAACCCACCAGCACGGCTACCATCTGGCGCAAAGTTTTCAATCTTATGAAAGATTTCTTTAATCGCAAAATATTGCTGGTAACGTGCAACTTTTTTAATGCGCTTATCAAAAAGGATAAACGAATGCAATAATTCAAGAACTCGTATCTTACTAAATAGATTGAAGATAGTTTGATCAAGCTTGCTGATAGTCCGATTATAAACAAAATCAGTTAATTGCTGAATATTATCTTCTTCCCAAACTGCATAAAATCTGGCAGGTGTTCCAGTTGTAGCGTATTGCGGATTAAAGTTGTTCCCTGCTAAAGTTAACTGGATATACTTAAATAATTGTGGTATTTCATTAACTCCTTGATTACGAATCATTTGTGAAATACCTTGCTCAGCATTAATACTGGATTTTTTGAGCTCGATTACCGCAATTGGGATACCATTGATAAATAGCACTATATCCGGGCGGCGTGTCTTTTCAGTCTCGGTAGTAGTCTGACGGCTAACAGTGTATTCTTCAGTAAAATGAAAAAGATTATTATCAATATTATCAAAATCAATGTAACGCAAGGAAAAGCTTTTTCTATCGCCATCCGCAAGCTCTTCATCATAACTAGTACCTAGTACTAACTTATCGCTAATTTTTTGATTAGCGGCACTTAAACCCTCATTGAGCGGTATATTTAGCTCTTCAACGGCTCGTGAAATATTCTTGGGCGAAAACTTATAATTAACCCCTTTGTATTCAAAAGAATTAATTTTTTGCAATTGCTCTAGCAAAATATCTTTCAACACTACTTCATGAAGGCGGTTATCACGTAAGATAGCGTTATCTTCACGACTGATATAAGTCCAGCCCATTGATTTTAATAATTCTATTGTATTTTTTTGAATTACTGATTCATTTAAAATATTTGGATTCATAATTAACTTTTCTTTATTGTGTAGTGTTTATCAAATTCTCGTATGATGTTAGAGCTATAATATGTTTTTTTGGTACCAGACATTTTTTCATAATCCAAGAATCTTTCTCCGCTAAATTCTGATCTTTTACACAATTCCTTTTTTAATTTGTTAAAAATTTGGTCTTGTTTAAAGTCTGTGTACCTATTTTTTAATTTTAAAATCAAGCTTTTATAATCTAAAGGATATTTTTTCTTGAAAATTTCTTCACTATCTTGATGCACTGGAATACCATCTTTATCAAATCTTACTTGCATACCTTTGTCTGCTCTATTTAGCTTAACGTCTATTACTAATGCAATATCATGCTCACTTAAATTATCTTCTTTTTGCCGCTGTTTTGAAATAAACCCTAATAGTTTTTTATGTGTTTCAGATTCTTGAGATAAGCTTTCAACACTAAAAGTTTGAGGTATATTAAAAGCTATCGGTATTAAAAAAAGATCAAATTTATCTAATGACTCGCTAAACCATTCTTCAACAATTACTTTGTAGCTTTTTAATGTAGCTATTGCAACTTCTAAAAGCTGCTTTTCAAAGTATTTGCTAGCATTGTAAAAGTGAATTGCATTATCTCTTATTTCAACTAAAGTTTCCAGTTGAATCTTTAAATTATTATCCTTTATTTCTTGTTCTATCAATTCAGATATACCCAAAGTTAAGTAATTGCCAGATTTCGTTGTTTTATATTTAAATCTTTGACGTGGTTTTTCAGTTTTGGTTTTTTTAGAAACCGGAATATATAAACAAGTTAATTTACTATTATTGTCTTTAAGTTTTTTTGCTTTTAATAATAATTCCCATGCGTTAACCATCAATATAGAAAAACTTTCTTCCCTATATGAAAAAATAGGCTTATTGTAAAGCTCGATAGCAGAAAGAACAGCTTGTATTGATTTTTCTAATAACAAACTATGCTTAGACTTTGCCAATATTTAATCCTTTAATAAATTTTATAACCTCATCTTTTAGTGTGAATATTTCTGATGCTTTAATATAGTAACCTAGATTTATCATTACGCTGGTAGTACTATAAACTTCTTGTTTAGTAGGAATATCTTGAACTATTATTTTTCCTTGGGTATCATAAGTTGGACCTGCGTATAATATACCTATCAATCCAAATCTTGTTGGTCCTAGGGTTGTATTATTGAATTTATCAACATATCCACCTTCGTTTAATATACATATAGGCGATCCCGATGATCCGGGAAAGCAAGCCGCGTCAATTAGTCCAATATTGTCGCCTTTAAATGGTATGCTTGGGTGTGAAGAAGTAATACCTTTTCTAAATATAGGTAGGTTATGAACATCATCCCAAAGACCTATTGGATAGCCAACCATAATAATATCTTCCATTGTTTTTAATTCTGATAGTTGTTGTTTATTCCAAATAATGCTTTCATCTAATGGAATAAAATAAATCATTTTATTAAGCCTTGTATTACAATGCTCAATTAATGGTTGAAAGAACGCACAACAAAGATCATACTTAGGGTGCATAATCCAGATAGGACTATAACTAACATTTATATTTTCATCTGTTGGTTGTTTATTATCTGCTACGTGTAGATTTAAAGAAATTTCTTTCGAACCTTCAACAACATGTTTATTTGTGATAATTACCGGAATTTTTGATGCTCCATCAATAAACTCAAAAAAGAAACCTGTACCGCTTCCGTTTGGAGTATTGATTTTAACAGTTGAAAATAATAGTTTTTCTGTAATTGCGTGAGGAGTTATCATATTTTTACTCTTACTTGACCTGTTAGAAGTTTTTGCATTAATGATTGTTTTTGGAGTTTTAGTTGCTCTAATATTTCCGTTTGCTTAGTTATTTCATCATCAAAACTAGTGAGAAAATCTGCGATTTTATTTTGTTCTTCACTGGATGGAACTTCAATAACTTCTCGAGAGTATTCAGAAATCCAGTAACGCTTGTGCTCATCTCCAAGAGCAAAATCAATAAATTGCATCCGTTCATAAATGTACCTAATATTTACTTTATCAGTGGCTGGCAATAGTATTTTCATTGCTGATGATTTCACTTTAAATTTAAAATTAACAAACTGGTTAGATGTTGTAAAATCATCAAAAATTATTACTGGTAGGTTCTCTCTAAAAATACCACTTGTTTCATTTGTATAACCAAGAATAAATGATTTTCCCGCAGTAAGTACTGGGATTTTGTAATCATCACAATAGTCTTTTGAACTAACCAGATATTTTGTTGGCTGTTTATAAGTCAAGAGATCTGATAACTCTAAATAATCCCAAGCGGGATAGTCGTTGCTGTTATCGCCTTTGAAGCGAAGTTCTTGGCTAAAAACCTGCTGCATGATTCCTTTTTTGAAAACTTGCCTCTGTTCAATTAGTTGCGCTTGTTTGGTGATAGCATCATCCCAAGTTGAGAGTATTTCGGCAATTTTGTCTTGTTCTTTTTTTGGTGGTAGCGGTACATCTAACTTAGCAAATTCTAGCTGACCCAGTGTTTTATTCCTTCCCGCTCCTCCTGGTGATGCTAACTCAAGACTTAATTTACCTCGTTTAGATTTGAAAAAATACAAGTAGAAATCTAGAGCTGCTCTTTCCTGATCTGGCTTATACATTGGGAATCTATGTGAAGCAATAAAGCCAATTTCATTTTCAGCAGTTTTAGCAATTGCTTGCTCCCATGCAAAGACAATATTTAAAATCAAGCAATTAGGATGTATCCAGAAAACAGATTTGTTTCCTAAGTCTTGTCCAGATACCTTTTCTTTATAGAAAATGCCTTTTCCATGTGAGCGAATCCCTATCTCTTGGTATAAGCTCTCTGGACATACTTCTACAGGAAAGGATAGTTTCTTAAATATTTTATGTATTTTTTCCACTTTCCATTCATTAGGAATAATCCCGACTTTAGTTTGCTTATATCCTTGTGGAATTTGCTTAACCATGCCTACCACCTTTACTAACTTCTTTGGCTATTTGCTCTAATTCTGCTAAATCATCAGCGTTGGCTTGCTCTATCTCCTGAGCTTGGCGGTATTTATCAAATAAATCATAACGCTCTTCGGCTAATTGTTTGGCTACGTTTGCTTTTATTTTTCCAGCGTGGGTTAATAATTCCCGTTCATTGAAGCTCAGGAAGGCATCAAGTTTTTGTTCCCATTCTGCCATAGTTATAGCTTTACGTTTTTTTGCCTGATCTTCGGCATAATCCAGATACATGGTTACAATCCGATTTAGCTCTTCGACTTCTTCCTGTGAAAGATAGTTTTTAGCGGTATCAACATCCATCTTTCTTACCTTAGAGCCTGCCCACGAAGTTAAACCCATATTAGGTAATTCTGGATTACTCCGGTTAGCAATAATCTCGGCAGCAGTATGTCTGGTTACCGCCCAGAGCATTTTATTTTGTACTTTTTTAAAGAATAATTTAGCCTGATCACTATCCTTGGTGTAATCAATTGCGGTAATATAAAGGTCTTTAATTTTCTGGTAAAAGCGTTTTTCTGAAGCCCTGATCTCTCTGATGCGTGCTAACCATTCATCAAAGTAATCCCACTCCTTAGCTTGTTTCAGGCGCGCATCATCCATTGCAAAACCTTTGATTAGGTACTCTTTAAGTATGGTGGTTGCCCATTTCCTGAATTGAACACCTCGCGGCGAGCGTACCCGATAGCCAACAGCTAAAATAGCATCCAGATTATAATGAGCTGTATCATATTCTTTATCATCTGCGGCAGTTCGTCGGAAATTCCGACGAACTGAATTTTCTTCTAATTCACCATCATTAAAGATGTTCTGTAAATGTTCCGTAATAGTAGATCTAGACTTACCAAATAAATTCGCAATTTCATCTTGGATTAGCCAGACAGTACCATCAATTGCTTTTAAATTGACTTGAGTTTGCCCATCTTCTGTTTGATATATAATTAATTCGTTATTCATGCTATAGACCTAATTCGGCGAGATAGTTATTCATTTTAATTTTTATTTCAGCAAGTTCAGTTTCTAATTTAGCAATATTTGCTTTGGTTGCATCCAGATCAATCGGGGTTTCTTCTTCAAAAGTATCAACATAGCGCGGAATATTTAAGTTATATTCATTTTCTTTGATTTCATCCAGTGTTGCAATATGTGCATATTTCTCAATTTTTTCACGTTTGCGGTAAGTTTCCAGTATTTTATTGATATGTTCATCAGTTAGGCTATTTTGGTTCTTACTTTTTTCAAATTCATTGCTGGCATCAATAAATAAGATGTCTTTATGCTGGCGATTTTTTTTAAAAACAAGAATACATGCGGGAATCCCAGTACCAAAGAATAGATTCGATGGTAAGCCAATAACTGCATCCAGTAAATTTTCATCGATGAGCTTTTGTCTTATTTTGCCTTCACTAGAACCACGGAATAGCACGCCATGAGGTAAAACTACGCCCATACGTCCATTCTCATTTAAGCTTTGTATCATATGGATAACAAAAGCATAATCGCCTTTACTTTTGGGGGGGATAGCATAATTGCTAAAGCGTTTGAAGTTATCGTTTTCTGCATTATCTGCGCCCCACTTATCTAAGCTAAATGGTGGATTGGCGACAATTACATCAAACTTCATCAAGTGATCATTTTCTAAATGTAATGGGTTGCCAATTGTATCGCCCCATGCAATTTTGGCATCATTTATCTCATGCAAATACATATTCATCCGACATAGCGAATGAGTTTGCCCGTTCTTTTCCTGTCCATAAATTGCAAAATTATTATTGCCAACTTCTTTAGCAGCTTTAATTAATAATGAGCCAGACCCGCAGGTTGGATCATAAATCCGTTCGCCTTCTTTAGCGGCAACCAATTTTGCCAGCAGTGTAGATACTTCGCTTGGAGTAAAGAACTCGCCACCTTTTTTGCCCGCATCGCTTGCAAAATGGGCAATTAGGTACTCGTAGCTGTTACCAATAATATCGACATTATCCAGTTGTGAAGGTCTTAAATCCAGTCTGTTATCGCTGAAATCTTCTAGTAAATTTTTCAATATGCTATTGCGCTCTTTGGTATCACCTAGCATTTGCCGATTATTAAAATCAACATTCCTAAAAATACCTTCAAGTTTTTCAATATTATCTTCTTCAATTTTTGCGAGGGCTTTATTAATTATTTCGCCAAGGTTATCAGCTTCCTTATTTTTTAATAAATATTCAAAAGTGCAAGAGTTATCGAGGATGAATTTTTCTCGCTCTAGTGCGCGGTTAATGCGCGCAGTATCACCATCATATCTGGCACTAATTTGTTCCAATTTTTCTTTATAAAAATCAGAAAGATATTTTACAAACAGCATACTTAGAATGTAATCTTTATATTGAGAGCTATCCATTGTGCCGCGGAAGGTATCGCAGGCTTTCCAAACTACATTATTAATAATATCTTGAGTTGTCTTCATGTTTTATATATCCTTGCATTTATTTGATAAGAGTTTCAAAAATTTCGGTTTTAAGTTTGTTTTTTTCATCAATAAGTTTATTGAGTAGACCAATTTCTTTATTTGCAGTATCAATGTAATTTACTATTTTTTGTTGTTTCTCAAGCGGTGGTAAGTTAATTTCTAATTCTAGTAGATCAGTTCTTTTTGTCATTGTTATAGAAGTCCCTTGGCTATTTTTTATCAATTGATTTTGAATCAATTGTGAATTTAGATAATAAGTCAGATATTTGCTATCTAAAATGGATACATCTATATTTGTTACAATTGCCATTAATGACGGAACTACTAAATCGGCATTTTTACTGCTAATATGTATTGCTGTAGTAGGGGCTCGTAATCTAACAATGACATCATTGACTTTTGTTAAATATTGTGAATTAATGTGAGAGTCAGCTATAAATGTTTCATCATATAAATCATTAAAATCATCAGTTGCTGTAAATGATTTTAAGGTAAGTAGTTTGTATTCAATCTTATCTAAACTAATTGGGTTAGCTTTTTTACGTTCAAGTGGTAAGCCAATTTTTATGTCAGCTAATTCTTTGAGTCTTTTAATTTTTCGTTTATTATTCATTTGTTACCTCGCAAGAAGCATTTTAGCATGTTTAGATGTGGTATAGTAAAAATAGTACAAATAAATCGTTGACAAAGTGTATTACTTGCGAATATAATAACGCCAGTAGGTTCAAAATCAGATATTTTTATACTCAAGAGTAATATTTTAGTATGAAGGATTTGATATTTTACTGAAAATAATGAAGGTGGCTATTGGCGTAGCCACCATATTGAAAACCCAAAGGGCTTTGTATTCTGCCAGAATACTGAGAGCCTTATTTTCTCACAAAGGAGAAAAATTATGGCAAAAAATTGGACTGAGCAAGAGAAAATTAACGTTTGGAATAAAGGAGCTATTGTAGCAGGGTATGATTCTACAAAGTACCGTAAGGATCAATGTGATGCATGGATGATCTATAATGAGTATGGTAATCGTTCTTCAGTATTTGGTTGGGAGATTGATCATATTTCCCCTAACTCAAGCGGTGGGGCTGATACTTTATCAAATTTACGTCCGCTTCAATGGCAAAATAATGTAGATAAGAGCGATGGGCGGTTAAAATGTAATGTTTCTGCATCAGGAAATCAAAATGTTGACAAGTTAAGAAGATTGTAGCCGCGAATTTGTTATTTTAGCTTTAGCGCAGGCTACGGGCATGGCGGGTTTTGCTCGCAAAATTGGAGTTTAGTCGCTTATTAACGAAATAGGCTTAGGGTTTTCCTAAGCCTATTTCGTAAGTCGGATATTTAAACTATACTAACTTATCCAGATTAATAAGCCGGTTTTTTATTGAGTATAAACCGCAGCATTACTAGCTGTCGAATTAGTTACATATCCAACTACAAACACTTTGTTTGAACCAACATACATTGAATAACAACCTTCATAGACTTTATAACTACCAGCACTAATATATGAGGTATAACCAATGTTTGCCCAGCCACTAGTATTTGATAACGCTGTGGCATTGATTCCTGTACCGTAGAAGCCGCTGATTGGTCCACAAGTGTACATTGTGGAACTAGTCACACCAATTGCGCTTGCCACTGATCCACCTGTGTAAGTGGTGATATTGTTCACATTGCTCAAGCTGGTTGCGGTAATTGTATTGACATTAGTTACATAAAAAGTGTTGTTCATTATTGCAGATGAATTAACGCCAGGCGTATTCATACCCGTATATGCAGAATTAATGCTATTTGCACTGTTATAATTTCCCGAACTTGGATCAAATGCAATTAGGTTGTATTGCTTATTCACACCGCCAACACTTGTACTGGTTTGCCCATAGACATAGCCATTGTAATAATAGGTAGTTGAGAAGTCTGTATTATTCGGAATGTTATTAAGCTGAGTAGTTGTCCACGTTGAACCATTGTATTTCAATAAGACGTATTGACTAGAACTATCAGTTCCAAAAGCTAACATATTACCGTTATCATCAGGGATAAAGTTCAGTGAGAAGATAGTATATCCAGCAGGGAAGTTACTCATTACACTTGCACAATCCCATGCGGTTGATGAGCCAGCTGATGCTGACACTGTACAAATAGAAGTTCTACCTAAATTAATGCGATACAGCGTATTTGATACAGGTTCATAAGATACATGATCTGTATTAACTACACCCGAAGCGCTACCGACCTGATTTGTCCATTGTGGACCAAGCGTTTTACTTCCACCGCCTCCGCCATTATCACCACCACTTCCATCTGAAGAACCTCCGCCGCCACTTCCACAAGCAGTTAGGGCAGAAACACCAAGAACTAACGCTAACAACTTAACCAGACGTTGTTTTTTCATAAAATACACTCCTTAAGAATTAATAACTTTTTCGATAGCCTGTTTGATTTGATTGATTTGCTCTTTGCTTAAGCTAGTAGCACCATCACCTTTGATAGTGTATGGAATAATAGCTTTATAAGATACTTTTGATTGATTGTGATATGGGAATATACTAATGGCTACAGGAATACTTAGATCACCATATTTATAAGTATAGGTAGTTTCCATTTGTTTAGGTGTAATTCCTAATTTAGCCGCATATTGTTCTGGCGTAGGCGCATCAGCAATTTTTTCTGATTGTTGAGCACCTACTTGTCCTTTTGCTTTAGCTATTGCCATCATCTTAGCCACTAATGGATTAGATGAGTATTCTTCTTGAGCATTTTCTTGAACTGTTGGCTTATATTGAGAGCCACACATAGCATAACTCATGCTGTTAATTGTAGCCTGATTATCAATAGCTTTCTGAATCATGTCCAGAGGGGTGCAAGTAGGATTGGTTTTCCAGTCATACTTAGTCATCAGACGGTCAAAATTACCGTAAATAGAATCAGGCGAGTATTTATTATCTGATTCACCACTTAAGATATACTGTTGTGGAATAACGATAGATGCAGGATTTAAGCTATTTGAGAGGTCAACATATAGTTTAGCTGGCGAATCCAGTGGATCTTGTGTTCCCCAGTTATAGATACTTGATCTACGGATTGTGTAAGCATTCGGTAAGCTTTCAGCAACAGCTAATTGATTAGCTACTGGAGTAAGTGTTAAACCGACTTTAAAGATGGTGTCTTTCACATTATAGGTTACATCACCAGAACCATTAATAATAATCATACTTGAGGTGTAATCTTTCTCATTGCGATAATTAACTAAAATCGTATGCTCTGCTGGAACATATTTAGCTGTGATACCTTTAAAGAAGACATTCTTTTCTTGTTTAGATGAATTATATGGATATTGGCTATTGCTAAGTAATGAGTAAATAATACCAGATGCGATAGTATTTTCAGATAAAGCATTACCATTTAGATCAGTTAATGGTAATTTTAAAGTTTGGTTAATTGGCGACACTTTGTCCAATTGAACCTCTTCAAAAAATGCTTTCCAGCCATCATCAGCATAGCTAGATAATGAAGCACTAAGCAATGTAATCAGCAAAAGGCTTTTATTCATAGGATTCTCCAGTCTAAACATATTGTTAAATAATATTGTTGAACTATAGTTTAGCATAAATAGCTATTTATATGCTGGATATCTATATGCGGTAGATTCATATCATGTAGATTTATAGTCGTTAACTTATTAGAATAATGACTATGAAAAAACCAAGTAAAAACCTACAAGTATTTGCCGACAATATCAGAAAATGTCGAGCAGAATTAAATATATCTCAAGAAAAACTGGCTGAGTATTGCGGTTTACACCGTACATATATTGGGCAAGTAGAGAGATGTGAGAAAAATATATCAATGGATAGCATGGAAAAAATTGCTGAGGCACTAAAAACTACGGTGCTTTATTTATTAACACCATAAACAAATAAACATCAATATAAATCAATATAAGTAACGCTACGCGCTGGCTGCGGGATTGGCGGGTTTTGCTTGCAAAATTGGGGTTCAGCGCTGATTAATGATATAGGCTTAGGGTTGTCCTAAGCCTTATTTTACAGATAACAATATAAGCCTGTTTCTTGCTCAAAATATGAGATTAAATCATCAGCGTAAACCTCATCAATTTGCCTGATCATGCGTTTTTCTGTGTCGGCTATTCTGGAGTTGATAAAAGTGTATTCGTAGACATCTAAACCAATGTTGTAAGTTATCAATACCAGATTAATATTGTTTTTGGTTTGTATGTCTGCGGGCAATTTACAGTGTAACACTGGCTGATTTTTACTGTTAATGCTGTAGGATAGTTTTGCACCTGTCATTGCAGTAAATTTACTGCCACCTAATTGTGCATAAATGGTCTGTACAATTTCTTTGGTATATTCTTGATTGGTCATGATGTTTGTTCCTTTTTAGCCATAGATTAAGATTTAATAGTAGTTTTTGCGGGATTGCTCCCGTTTCTGATTAGTGGATTGCTGGCTGCATCTCGGTTTGAATGATTTGGCTGCCGTAATCCTTGCGGATTTGTTTCATTGATTTACTGCCGCGCTTATAATTAGTAATGTTGATAGTTGGTGACCAATACCATGATTTTTTAGCACCTGAGAACTTAAAACCCAAATTGCTGATGGCTTCTTTATGTGGATAGGTGTTACCAGATAACCATACCCAATAGCCGCAAACTTCAATAATCACGCCGTGTAATGTTTTTAAGGTATCCAGAAAGCTAAAATCAAAGGTTGGTGCTGTTTCTTGTTCTTGATTGATATCTAAGGTTTGATTGGTCTCAAAATACTTACACAGCTCAGCAAAAGCTGTATTTATTAATTGCATAGTCTCGGTATTGCCGCCTTTATCTGGATGATTAGCACTAGCTAACTTTCTATAAGCCTGCTTAATATCGTTCAATGTATATTGCCCATTTTCTAGACCAAAGATAACGATTGCATTTTGTAATTTATCCATTTTGAACTACTCCATAAAAACACATCTTGATTTAGCGCCAACGAGCGCCACCGCTATTT
>DAORIZ010000047.1:0-18187 GCA_035438765.1 Burkholderiales bacterium
AAATTTGGCCAATTTGTTTCCTAATTACTGGTACAGCTTTTGGGGCGCATTATACCATGATTGTTGAACTAAAACCATTAGAAAGTGATGATAAAACCAGTACACTGTATAGCACAATAGTATTAACGCCAACCAATATAGCAAATAAAATTCAAGCATATCTGATTAGTTATCGACAATTTGCTAAGCAAATTGAAAGTACGGATTATAATTCCGCGAGCAGCGCTGTAGTCGTTTTGACTAAAAATATAGTTCAATAAATTAATGAAAGAAAATCAAATGATAAGACATAGTATTGTAAAAATAATAATTAGTATCATATTTTGTTTAGCAGCTAGAGTATTTGCAGCAGGCGGGTATATAACAGATCCTGTAACAACTCAATACGTTATCTACATCACTAATAATACAGATATTAATATGAATTTATCTGCAGTTAACCTAGGCTATCCGTTCATAGTTGATCCAGTCCGAGCTTTGGAAGATTCAGTGTATGCAGATATAGCGCGTAATTCTAAAAAATCAATCTTTCCGGCTCATTCAATAAAAGCATTTGCCGTAGCTGTCAGAAATTATAAAGCAGGATATCTAGATATAGAAGTAGGTAAAGATGGTACAAGATTTAGGATACTTCAGAGCAACAATGTACAAGATGCTAAGCAGTGTTTTGCTACGCAGTCAATGCCACGCTTTGCTTGTATCGTAGATATGTCGCAGCCAGATGCCAAGGCTCATGTATCTTTATCGCGGGTAGGAGATATTTTCCCAGGTAACCCCGTGGGAAGTTCAATTGAACTATTTATTAATGTTAATAACGGATAGTGGTATTCAGTATAGGTGTGGTGGTCACAAATCTTCATAATAAATAATTTGAGAGCAACAAGTTATTTATTATAGCATAACTCAACCACCACATTATAAAGCTAGATCTTAAATGAGGCTAATAGCCCCATTTAGAAATCAAGCAAAATGATTAATGAAAAATGGTACTTTGACTCCATTGATTTAATGTAGGATCAAAAACTTTAATTTCACCGTAATTAGTTCCAGCAATAATATATGGAGTGCCAGTTCCTTTTGGAGTAAGATCATCATTTAACGGCCAGTAAACTCGCATTGCGGTAACCGCATTACCAGAACCCCAGTCTCCAGAATGTGTTTTTATACCAAAATTTGTCCAAATATGACCGTCATAATAATAAACTTCAGCACCATTTGCATCACTATTATTTGTGCCAATCACAACTTGTGGGTCACCTGATGTAGGCCAGTACGCTTGCAGATCCAAGATAGCATTGCCATGAATCGATTTACCATTAGCCACATTTTCGATGTCACCCTTATTATCATCTCTTACCAAATCAGACCACGCTGAACGTGCAGGATCATAATATTTCACTTCAGCATAGTTAGTACCAGCAGCTATTCGCGGAGTACAAGCATCACCACACCAAGCGACTTGCAGCGCAGTAACAGCATTGCCACTGCCCCAATCACCGTTATGAGTACTAATCCCCAAATTGCTCCAAACATGTCCGTTATAATAATACACATCAGCACCATTTTTGCCGCTATTACTCGTACCAAGCACGATCTGCGGATCTCCACTATACTCCCAATTTACCGACATTGTCCCAATCTCATTATCCTCAATAGATCTATTATTGGCTACATGCTCGATATTACCTTTATTGCCATCATTTATTAAATCAAACCAAGCTGAACGAGTTGGATCATAATATTTTACTTCTCCATAATTTGTCCCAGCAACAATATATGGAGCTGAAGTATCTGGTGTTTCGTAACCATAACGATTCCACGATACACTTAGTTGATTCACCGCATTATGACGCCCCCAATCACCTGCGTGTGTTTTAATTCCAAAATTGGTCCAAGAATGGCCATTGTAATAATAGACCTCTGCACCATTACTATCATTATTATCAGTGCCAAGTACTACTCGAGGATCGCCACCAGTGCTAGGCCATAACACTGACATTGCAGTAACCGTATTACCTAATTCTCTACCGTATTGTAGATAATCAATATTTCCGCGATGTGACTCATCCATAAGATAGAACCATTGCCCTCGTGATGGATCATAGTAATTAACCTGACCATATTTAGTTACCACAACCATATATGGTGTAACTTGAGCAAGATTCAAACCGCTTGAATTAGCATAGTCAATTGTCCTATCCCATGCAACTGAAGTTTGGATAATTTCTTCATTGTTAAGAGTACTAACCCCACTCCACGAGTTACCGTCTAATTGATGAAGAATCGATGGGTCTTGTCCTGCAGGGCTATCGTTATTATAACCACCTGCGGTAATTAGCAAAGGAAATGAAGTATTTTCCATTTGCGGACCTACACTGATATCATTAACATGTTGGTAACCATCGTGACGAACAAGAGTATTATATATCGCATGATAAATCCCATCAGCTGCAGTTGCTACGCCACCAACAAGAATAGCAGAAGTATTAACAAGCACACCTTCGACAAGACTTACCAAAACTTCTGCACCATCACCAAAAATAACAAATGCTCCATACCCAGCGATGGCAGTTCCAGCATAACCGCTTCCAAAAACAATCGCATATTGATCATTTGGATTATACATTCCCAGAGATTTATTTCCAGCAGACATTTGCTTATTAACGCCATTTACTGTAGATGAACTATTTGGCGCTTGCCCAGAGGTTCCATTATTACACCCCATTAATATTGAGGAAACGAACAAAGAAGTCAGTATTGTTTTAATTTTCATTATTATTTAGTCCTTTAATTTGATTTTTATCTTGAAAATAAATTTGCAGTACTCATGCAATATTTATGCTACATAACAAATACACAAAAGCTGCGAAGAAGATATTTTATCGACTGAGTAGGATATAAACAATAAACAACTTTGGTATACCATCAAGACAAGGCAATTTACCCATTGTTTTAATTAAATATATTACCAAACAAGAATAAAAGTCTGAGAGTTAGGGAGGTAAAGACGATGTAAGGAATTATTAAATACACACTAAAAAAACCAAATAAATAAAATTACGGCATAAAATACTTCTCAAGAATATTAATATCCAAAATAACAATAAATGGCTTGCATAGGCTTTTTGGTATATATTTATTATAATTCATCGCAACAGCCTTATCGATCAAAATTTTGGTACTGGAGCCATTGATACCAAATTTAGGACATAGAACATTATTAACAACTGCAGCTAGTGCTCCACGGGATATATTTAAAATTTGCGCGGCATTTGCTTGCGATAAACCAATGGCTAATAAGAACAATATTTCATGTTGACGTTTTGCTAATTTCAATGGTAAATCTGACTCATTGCTAAGAATTTCTAATTGAGAAGATGGCTTATTTTGTAGGACATCTAAATATTCATTAATTCCAAATAAATTGAATTGCGAAGCGAAACTCTGAATACCAACAACCTCTCCTGAAGGGTGGAATATCGGAAGATAATTAATTAACCTTGCTTTAAATTGGTTATAGCGCGGTACAAAACTAATAAAATTTAGCGGCATTTTCTCACTTACCACAATTTGTTGCAGTTTAGCTTGTTTCAGGCTTATTTGCATAATGCTTTCTGTATATTCAGGATTACTTATTGCCACAAATTTCGCAATATCTTCTACCGTTGGATTGTAGAATGATATTTTGGAAATATCTGCATTTGAATTTATGCCAAACTCACTTTTAGCCTGTTCAGACATAATTACAACATGCCCGTTAGTATCAAAAATCGTCGAACTTATTGTTTTATTCAGCCATAACTGTTTAAATTGTTCAACTACCACATTATGTAAATAATCAGTCTTTTCTTGCTCAGTTAAAATCATATTGATACTCTAAAAAAATGCCTATAGCAGCGCACTAAAACCGCAATTATTAGCTAACCCCATAAGCATATCACATATTTTTTATTGAGCAATATATTTGCACTAATTATCTGCTTTTTGATAACTTAAGCCTCAAATATATAGTACAATATATTAAATTTAAGTACAAAATCAACGATTATTATAAAATTAAGTTATTTCAGGAGCAATAAAAATGCAAGCGTCAATTGAGAAATTTTTCAAATCCAGTGCCTACGCGGTAGTCGGTGCATCGACTAACCGTGATAAATTTGGCAATAAAGTCTTACGTTGTTATCAGCAAAACAATAAAATCGTCTATCCAGTTCACCCATTAGAAACAATCATTGAAGGTATAAATTGCTACAAAAGTGTTAGTGAATTACCCGATGAAGTTAAGAGCATTTCAATTATCACGCCGCCTAGTTTAACAGAGAAAATCATCGATCAAGCACATGCAAAAGGTATCACAAGCATTTGGATGCAACCAGGAGCACAAAGTGAGCTGGCAATTCAAAAATGTCATGATTATAGGATTAATGTAATTGCAGATGGTAGTTGTATCTTAGTGGTATTGGGTTTTCCAGATCACTAAGCTGGTAGTTGAATTATACTCATAGTATTTGATTTTTGGACGCGAAGGATTGATAAAAAGGATGACGCAGTGTAGACAGAACTACATAAGGAGTCTTTTTTTAAAATCCGACAAAGTACAAAATTCAAAGACGAAGAGTATAGCTAATGATTTCATCAGCCAATTCTATTGCATAGCGATGCATAAAGAAATGTCCACCAGTTGGGTAACTGATTAATTTGGAGTTCTTCAATTTCGTATGCAAGTACCAACTTGCTTCAGGTTTGGTTACCATATCATTCCGCGCTGTCGTAATTAAAACTGGCAAGTGAAGCTGTTCTAATTGTTCAGCTTGTTGTAACCAATTTTTGACGGATTGATCTTGCAACTGTTGTGCGTGCTCATTGTATGGATAAACATAACCCGCAATATGCAAAATTGATTTAGCTAGGTATTTACGAAACTCAATACTCGGTAACTCAGAAAAAAATAATTCGGTTAATTTTTCACGATTTTCACGTCCAGGATTTTCACGCAGATTACGCACCAAGGTATGTAATCCACCCATGGTATAGCTATAATCAGGTTGGCTGGCAATCAGCACCATCCCACTAATTAAGTCTGCTCGCTCATAAGCGAGTGCTTGCGCAATAATGCCACCCATCGACCAACCACACAATAATGGTTTATTTAATTCCAAAGCCTCAATAAAGTCAACCACATCCTGAGCTAAACCTTCCATTGAAAGATCATTGTTTGACTCACTTAACCCAACTCGGCGATTATCTGGCAAATAAACCGTAAATTTTTCTGCAAGGCGATAAATTAGTTCGCTATTCCAATGAAGTAAATTACCTGAATAACCAACTAGCATAATCAGAGGCTGACCGCTGCCTATGCTAACGTACCCAGCTTGCCCGTGTTTAGTCTTAACTAATTTATATTCTAACTCTGATCGCATAATTATTTACCCTAATCTCCGCTGTTATAACGCAATAAAAAAGTAGGATGATATTTTACATCATCCCACTAAATTTATTCATTACTTAATGACTTTATTAACACGTTTAAATTTACTGTATAACTTTACAAGTATTGCCAGCTCCATCATTTGAAGACGCAGTAATTCGTACAGTAGTATTTTTATCGAGCACAAAGGCGGGGCAATTGTACATTACACTCTCTAATCTAGGATCGGATACCCACGAAGGCTTAAATGATAAGTTTACACTTTTACCCTCAAACTGTTTAACCGAAACATTTGCCGTTGGATATTCGGTTGTACCAATGCCTGGCCACTGATCAAAACCATCTTGACTCCTTAAATTTATTCCAGCACCAGAAACAGTGACCATTAATTTATATTTGGGTGGCGTACAGCCTGCCAATTCCGCTAAGCTTTTGCCACCGAAAATAGGGTATGAAGTATCATAGTTAACTAATTTACAATTTTTACTTGGTTCAAAATAATATGGACGCGCACCAGCGTCAACTATACTACTATCCTTGTAATTGATATCATTACATTGTTCCGCAGTTTGCTCATCGCTAGTCAAGCGAAATCCTTGGGGAAACAAATTTCCGCTATGTGAGTAGTAGCGAAAAGCTCTAAGTCTAGTTTTAGTATTATCTAAATTTGCTGTATTATTTCCACATTCAGGTCCGCCATTTACAATTGCAACAGTGAATGGAAATCCTTTTGATGCATAAGTTTTAGCAATACCAGATGCACGCAAGGAATAGCTGCCATCCATAATTTCAGCGATTGATGGATTCCCATTTTTAGGCTGCAACGAATAAACCAAAGCACTCAAGTATGGTAAGAAATTATTACCCTGCACCAAATCTGGATCTTTAACCAAATTTAAATTACTGTATAACATCAATGACAAATTGGCATAGTTAGTTGGGTAACTAAGCTGCTTTACACCACGTCCATAGTAATAATTATTGTTAGTTAAATTAGCCTGTGAACCTGTTGCGGAAAATGGGCCTGCTGCATCTGGGTAGCGCCCAATTGTGCCACGGTTTGCAGGAGTTGCATCTGCTTCGGCTACACTGGCAAAGGTACGTTTGATTTTATTATAGATGGTTGCCTCAGTAATTGTGCGTGAATCAACATCAGCAGTTTCCTGTGTTGCATGTGCAAAAGTAGTTGCCAACATCCGTTTACATAGCTCATCAGGATTGCTCATCTGCGAAGTTTTACCAGCTGCGGGATAGCTTGAAAAATCGCCACAATACCCTGGCACAACTGCGGCTGCTTTTAAGAAATTATTATAAGAATAAACTTGTGCTGGAATAAAACCTTTTTCGTTTACCGTGCTGATACTTAAAGGAAAGGTCTTCTCAAAATAAGATTTAGGCATTAAACGCTCAATTCTTTTCACATTGTCGGGGTTATTTGGCGAGCCAGAATAAACCTTACTTAAATCAATATTAGAGACACGAACATAGTAGGCAATTTCTTTAAGCTTTTCTTGATCGCTTGCGTTCAGTCCATTTATTTCAGTTGACCACACTTTATACCAATCAGTTGGCGATAGTTTAGTTACACCGTTTGCCAAATTATCGCTTGACTTTAATGATGATTTGACACGAACAGCACCATTATTTGCTTGTGGCACCTGTGGCGTGTCTGCATAACAATAACTTCCGAATAAACCCAGCAACATTGTTGCATAAATGCATTTTTTTGTTAAATGTAACATTATTGATCACCTTTTTCTTTTTTAAATACAACCATACCATTATTTACAAACCACGCCGCTATTGCTGACAGCAGTATAGTAATCAAAAATCAGATAAAATATTTTACAATATAATAATTGTATCATTTTAGCGACGTAATTTTATTAACATTTTGTTATAAAAGCTCTAAACAACACATCAGTTATATTGTTAAACTTTGGAGTATCTGCTTAAAAATTATTTTTCAATTCTATAAAGGTCTTATTCTCAATTGCAGGACAATAAGTACGACTATCAGATTGAATCCACTGCCTAGCTCTATTTGCAACTTCGTAGGTATATGTAACAGTATTGGAGTTAAAAACATCAGTACCATTATTTACCGTGAAGTAGCGCTGATCTATCAATATTGTAGCAAAGCCAAAACCGAGAGCAACATCCCGTGCAGAATAAGTTTGATCAAACCAAACACAAACTGGAAAACTTTTGCCACCATCGCCATTAATATTTTTTGCCCATTCATACGTTACAATACCATTATTTTTTTTGCAGCTATTCTCAAAAACCTGCTGTTTTGGATTATTTTTCATATCACGTAAAACATTTATTGCTGGCTCCGTTGTTTGGGATATTAGAGTAGGTGTTATTAACCGATTCAACAATATCTCACTAACACCAAAAGCAAAAAAACTATTAGTGTCTGTTTGTTGATTAGACACTTGATGAATGCCATTAAGTTGACAAACATTGTTAACACTAGGGATTAAGTCTAACGCATTAACCTGACAAGCGATGATAGCGATAACGACAGTGGCAAGAGTTGGTGTAGTTTTCATATTTAGCTCCGTAAAAAATTAACATTCATATAACAATCAAGCGGTTATCTTGCATAAATTTGTACAAAATAAATTAACACATATCTGCATTACATAAGATTTAATCACGCATGATTTCAATAAAGTGAATTATAATATCTGACCACTATACTTGGCTGAAGAAAATTTCTTCAAATCATATTGAGGAGCAAATAAATGAAAGTTGACTATCTGAAGAATGATGAATTTATTGATTTTTATATTAAAACGCTAGAGATGAACCCACCTGCACGAAGTGTAGCTGTATCTAATTTACAGCATCAAATTCTTTTTGCCAATCAGCCATATTTAGAGTTTATTGGGCTAACAATTGAAGATGTTGTAGGAAAAAGGATGCGCGAACTAAATTCATTTATTGCTGAATATGCATCGCAGGCTTTACCAATGGCAGAGAGAGCACTTGCGCAAGATAAGTACGTTCGCGGACTTTTACAAATTAAAAAAAATAATAAACTATTCTGGATTGATTGCTACTTGATGCGCCTTAAAAATCCGTTTAATGCCAATTTAGTTGGTATGACATCTAATCTAAATTGGGCGCGAATCAGCACACCAATGCTTAATTTAATCAATGCGCTTGATAAAAAACTTCTCGTAGTAGAAAACAATAATCGAAATAGTTTCAACTTAAGCTTAACTACTCAGGAACATGAAATAATCGCCTTACTTGCAATCGGTAAATCATACAAAGAGGTAGCATGGATATTGAGCAGTATTCATAATCAGGAATTCAACCCTGCCACCATTGCGACCAATGTTTATCGCAAAATTTTCCCAAAATTCGAAGTTAGCAATTTGTCTGAATTAATCACCAAAGCAGTTAAACTCGGCATACTTGACAGCATTCCTGAAAGCTTTATTTAATTTGATTTAGCGCCAAGTTCAGCCAAAATATATTCAATATTATTAATCTTGCTAGTTAAATTATCCGATTTCACACTCCAGATTAATTTATTTTTACCATCGTATTTACAGGTTTTTAGTTTTTGTAAAAGCAGAACTATTTGCAACGGTTCAATCGGCGGCTTATCAATAAAGACCAGATTAATCGACGCATTAGCGGCATCCAGTTTTTGAATCCCAAGCTTAGCTGCAGCGATTCGCAACTGATGCAATGTGATGAGATTTTTGACTGGCTCAGGTGGCAAGCCATAATTATCGATAATATCCTGATAAACCAATTCAATCTGCTGATTAGATTCGGCTTTTGCCAAGCGTTTATAATAAACCAGACGCTCATGAATATTTTGGCAATAATCAACTGGTAAAATCGCGCTAGCATTCAGGTTTACTTCGCAATGTAATTCTTGCGGATTATCCGTATCAATTTTTTCACCATGCTTGAGTTTGCGGATGGCTTTTTTGAGCATTTCGGTATAAAGCGATAAACCAACTTCTTTGATATTGCCTGCCTGATTATCACCCAGTATTTCACCAGCACCACGAATTTCCAAATCATGCATCGCCAGATTAAAACCAGCACCAAGTTCGGTAGTCAGTAGAATTGCATCCAAGCGCTTTTCGGCATCTTTGGTTATTCTTTCTGGCACTAATAAATAACAGTAGGCTTGATGATGTGAGCGCCCTACTCGACCACGCAGCTGATGCAATTGCGCTAAACCAAATTTATCCGCGCGATAAATTAGAATAGTATTGGCATTGGGAATATCAATCCCAGTTTCAATAATCGTTGAGCAGAGTAGCAAATTATAGCGTTGGTGAATAAAGTCTTTAATTGTTTGCTCGAGCTCTTGTTCTGCCATCTGCCCATGAGCAATCGCAATTCGAAGCTCAGGAATCAGTTCACTCAAACGATTATACATCTGCTCAATAGTTGCAACATCGTTATACAAGAAAAATACCTGCCCACCGCGGCGAATTTCGCGCAAAATTGCTTCCTGAATAATACTATTATCATCTTGAATTATTTGCGTATTTACCGCTAACCTACGTGAAGGTGGCGTAGCAATAATCGAGAAATCGCGCAAACCATCCAATGCCATTGACAGTGTCCGTGGAATCGGGGTAGCCGTCATCGTCAAAACATCAACATTACTGCGTAACTGTTTGAATTTTTCTTTTTGCTTAACCCCAAAGCGATGTTCCTCGTCAATAATTACTAAACCAAGGTTAGCAAATTTAACATCATCTTGAATCAAGCGATGAGTACCGACAATAATATCAACTTTTCCCTCGGCAAGTAACGCCATCGTTTGGCTAATTTCTTTACGCGAACGAAAACGTGAAACTTCAGCAATGTTTAATGCAAAACCAGCAAAACGATTAACAAAATTTTGATAAAGCTGCTCGGTTAATAAGGTCGTCGGTGCTAAAATTGCGACTTGATAGCCATTGAGCGCCGCAATAAATGCTGCACGCATTGCCACTTCGGTTTTCCCAAAACCGACATCACCACAAACTAACCTATCCATCGGTTTTTGATTGGCTAAATCCTTGATAATCTCATCAAAACTATTTTGTTGATCAATAGTTGGTTCATAGCCAAAGCTATGCGCAAATTCATTATAATCTGCTGGAGTTGGCAGGCGATTACCCTGCTGCATTTCACGCTTGGCATAAAGTTCGAGTAATTCGGCAGCTACATCATTAATCTTCTGTTCGGTCTTGGTTTTAATCTTGTCCCAGCTTTTTGAGCCTAGTTTAGTTAACTCAACCGGACTTCCTTCCAAGTGAGTATAGCGACTAATCAAATGAAGGTTTTGGACTGGGATATAGAGCTTGGAGTTATTCTGATATTCAATCTCGAGCATCTCATAATCAGTATCCGCAATATTTTGTACCGATAACCCGACATAACACCCAACCCCGTGATTAATGTGTACCACAAAATCGCCAACATTTATTTCAGCTAAATCACGAACGATTAAATCATTATCCTGCTGTAAATTACCACGTTGAGTACGAGTTTTACGGCGAATAGCACGGCTCTTGGGATATAAATCAGCTTCATTTAGGAGAATATAGTTCCCGCAGCTAAAACCTTGATACAGTTCAGCTTGCAGTAAAACTATTGACTCGTTACTAATTTCATCAAAGCGCTGCGTTATCTTGCTCACTAATTGCTGAGTGGCTAAATTTTGGCGCAATATTTCTAAGCGTCCGAAACTTTCGCTACAAATTACCAACTGCTTGTTTTTACTCAGTTCTTTTAAGCGAGCAAAAGGAGTGTCAGTTGAAGAATTTGCAGCAAGCTCTGGTAATTCTTTAAACCCTTGATAATAATCTCCCTCAATCGCAATCTCCCAAACGGTATGCGATTTCAATCCCGCAAAAACCTTATCGGCGCTTAAAAATAGATCATTGGGTTTGAGGCATGGATATTGATAATTATAATACTCATAACGCTTGGTAATTTCCTGCCAATTAAGGTTTAATTGTGCCAATAAATCTTGAGAATAGACTATCTGCCACTTATCATCGAGGTAACTAAACAAATCCGCACAAGTAGTATGAAATAGCGGTAAATAAAACTCAACCCCAGCAGGCAAAATATTATTTTTTAAATCTTTGGCTAAATTTGAATCCGCCTGTTTAGGAAAATACTCTGCAAACCGCGCTGCCATCTGGCGAACATTCTGAAGGTCATGTGGGTACTCGCGCGAGGGCAAAATCTCCACTGCACTAACTGACTCGGTAACCAATTGCGTTTTAGTTGCAAAATATTGGATACTATCAACTTCATCATCAAATAAATCAATCCGAATCGCCTGTTTTGAGCCCATCGGCAAAATATCAATAATAGATCCACGAATCGCAAATTCACCTGCTTCATAAACCTGATGCACACATTGATAACCTGATACAGTCAGTTGACTACGCAATTGTTCACTATCCAAGCGATCACCAATTTTCACCAGCAGGACGCGCTGGGCAAAATAATCTTGCGGTGGCAAAAGCATTTGCAGCGTAGTTGCTTGCACCAATAAAATATCAATCTGTTTATGCTGTACCTGCCACAGTGTTCTGAGCCGCTCGGCAATTAGTTCATTATATGGTGATTGACGCTCATACGGTAAAACTTCATAATCTGGAAATACCGCAAGTCTTAGCTCGGGTGCAAATAAATTTAATTCACCGACTAGACGCTGTAACTGATAACCATCATTAACAATATACATAAACGGCTTTTGTTGGGCACGGGCTAAATTAGCAATAAATAATGCATCACCGCCGAGGGGAAATTTAGCCAGATGATTTTTTTGCGGATGAACTTTATTAGGAAGTTGGAGTTTTAGCATATAACTTACAATACAAAATAGCTATCATGCTGGCTGCCATCCAACTGATCTGTTTTATAGTGAACTTCTAAATGGTGAGCAGTCAGCCGCATATTCAGATAAGCAATTCCAGGTAAAATTACGCTAAAAATAATAACTAGCGCCACGACCCATTCCAGTAGTTTTATGCGTCTTTTACGCAGCTTATTATCAATCAGAAGCAAGTTAGAGCTTTGTTGATTAAGTTGCTTGGTTAACTCATATAATTCTAATGCTAATTGACGGTTATAACGATTAACCTGAGATGACAATAAAAATAAATCAATCAGCACCAGTAATGCCGGAATACCACTCCAGCAGAATAGCAGATATAGCCAGCCACTGCGTTTATTGAGATAAAATTTGTGTGCGCCAAATATGCCGAGAAAAATCAGCCATAAGTAAGCCATTAAGATATTTTTGCGATGTTGGCGATAAAAAAAGGTAAATTGTACGCGTTCGCCATCATTCAATTGTTGTAAGACTTGTTCCAGATAATTTAGTTTTAATTTGCTCATTTTGCTTGGTATTTATAAATAATTTAGTCCGAATTTTAACACATCCTTAAAACATTTGACTCTCACACATAAAGTATTAGTTCAAACAAGATAAAAAAGCACTCAAAGACACATGATACATTGATTAAAATACAGTAAAGCCCATGACTAAAAAATATTGAGCACTTTTAACTTTTATAACATATGTTCTCAAAATTACAGTAAAATGAAGCCATTAATAAAATTCACTAAATCATATTTTCAATTTTAAATAGTTTATTTATTGAAGCATAAATGAGAAATATCCATGAATGACCAAGAGTATCTAGCCAAACTAATTTCATTATATGAACAACTTGAGGGAATGCTACCATATTTTCGGGCAATCATTACTGATCCTAATGGAACCATTCTCTTCTGTAGTAAAATGTATCAATCTTCCAGGGATAAAGAGATATTAGAGGTTGGGAGTAAAGTCATGCCAGAGAAATCTGGTAAATATGCACCAGAAGAATCGATTAAGGAGTGGAAAAATATAGTAGAAACCAAAAAACCCCAGCATGCAATAAATGTCAATTACTTTGATGGAAAAATACAACCATTCATTACCGCCAAGTATCCAATCATAAATCAAACAACAGGTAATGTTATAGCAATATATAATATAAGGCAAGAAGTAAAATTTACCACAATTCAACACCAATTAATGAGAGCGTTAGAAATTTATGATGAGCCACAGGATGTAGACATCTCTCAATACAAATTAACAACAAGAGAAAAGCAAATAATATTTCTTCTTCTAGGTGGGTTATGCAGTAGAGAAATTGCTACCATTTTATCTAAAGTTGATGGGAAAAATATTTCTAGCCGCACGATAGATAATATATTTACAAATCAATTACGTCCTAAATTTAATGCATTTAGCCGGGAAGATTTATACGCCAAGCTAATAAAGCTAGGTTTTGATAAAATGATTCCAAAAGACTTACTAATCAATATAAAAATACCACTTCAGAACGTATTAACATACTGACTTTATTAATTAAGGCAGTTAAATTTTTAATTCCAAAATCACACTCTATTTCCATATCTATAGAGTACTGTTTATAACAACTTTCCTATCTACAACCACAGTGCATACAATCTAATAGTGAAAAATTACTATTGGAAATTTCTTTGGATAACTATAAAATACCTTTATTAAATTAACCATCCAAAGGAAACCATACCATGAAAAAAACTCCAAATAAAATTAGTATAGCAATTGGAGCTCTGATCATTGCTGGATGCAGTTCAGGTTCTAATACCATGACGACTCCCCAAACGCCTAATCAAGGAACAATCAAACTAAACAACAAAACAGTTTTGTCACAAACTCAATTAACACAAAGTAATCTACTACTACAATATGCAGCTAAAATAAAAACATTTAATCAACAATTTCAAAACCCAGTAGGATTTACATATATTGACCCAGCAACTTCTAAATTTGCTGTAATGATTACTTATAAAGATAGCAATGGAAATCAGCAATACCTTCCAGGCGGGATTAGCGCGCCAGATCAAAATTGGCCAATTACAGCTGCAGCAGTATCAGCTTTAGGAACGTTGGTTGTTGGTCTTGCAAATGGTGACGTTTACAAATATAATACAGGCAAGTCTGGTTGGACTCAAGCGCCACAAAAAATAATTGATGGAAAAAACATCTGTGTTTACGCTCAAGGAACACAAACACAAGAATGTAATCTATCAATTACGACTATCCAAATTTTACCTAAAGGTGATGATCAGGATGGAAAGGTAGTGGTAGGAACAGGAATTAAAACAATTACGGTGAATAGTGGATTAAATTCCCATGGTGGTGCTGGTGAGACAATAATGCCTGGGAGTGCCTCTGTAATTTTAGCATTCAACTTTAGCTGGACAACTTATTCATTTTCAGCTGGAGGATAAATATATTATAAAGATACAACAGATGACCCTGAAACATTGCCAACTTGGGTTGCTTCTGCAAATACAGGACAAGCAGTATCAAACATAACTGGAATTCCAACTGCGGCAGGAAATTTTAGTGATCAAATTATATTTGTAAAATGGGCAGCAAATAGTGATGTAAGTTCTTCGTCAACTACGGCTTTTCACATTATTATGCCAATTGACCCTACTGAAATTTTGCACCCAGAAACTGCTGTAATGGGTGGCTTAGATGCTTGGGGCACTCCATCTACACCAGCCAGTGTAGCCGATGATTATGGAGTATGTAGCGTTGCAGGATCAAATAGCTGTTCTAAACTAAGTGATTTTACCGATAACTCTAAAGTAATCACCATACTTCCAGTTTTAAGCTATCACGTAGTATTTGTAGCTATTAAAACAAATGACGATACTAGTGGCTTCAATTCTTCTGGAACTATTTATCGCTGGACATTTGGTAATGACATTGAAGCATCGAACAGAAAATTGATTGGCGATTCAAATAATTGGCATGCTATTGATGATACGAATAAAGGTAGTCTAGATTATCATGTATTTCCTACCGCGCTGGCTATGGGTCCAAATGATGCTAATAATGCCTCATACAATTCAAATCTTTTTGTTGGTTACTCTAATGGACAAGTAACTTATTTTGAGCATGCAGCAACAGCACCAATTTATCAAGACAATGAGTCAGATCCTTTTAATGAGACCAAAATTATAAGTTGCAATTATTGGAGTAATAATGGCACATGCCCTACTGAAAATGATCATTGGATTATGGCGTTAGATTTTAGTCATGCAAAACCTAACGCAGATAACTCAAAATCTTTTTCTGCTGTAGTTGAGCAAGAATTTGCTACATATTCTGGTCATAGTGGTTTAAACGTTGCTACCAGCATTACTCACCTAGATGATATTTTGTATACTCCAAATAATAGTCAGTGGGATAAGACCTCAATTACTGATTTTAATAATGACATTGAAACTATCAATAATGGAATTAGTCCAAAATTAGCAACCTTTATTAGCGCTCAAGGTGACACCTATATTGCCTTGATGAATAATCAGGCAAGCGAAGTATTTGCATATAAATGGCAAGGCTATCCTTATGGAATGGTAAAAACAAGTGGAAGTCTTAATGATTCTGAACTTGGTCGTGGAATGTTAGTAAATCCATCCACTAACAAATGTACTTACCCTAATGAAATTACGTCAGGGATTTTCGGTAGTAATGCAGATGATACTTTAATGAATGATAACTCTCATAATCAATTTGATAGCTTCTGGTTTGATGAGGACAGTAATGGGGGAGTTAATTTATATGCACATTCAAAATCACCAGTGGCTTGGGGTGGTTTATCAGAGACGAGCTATGAAATTACACCGACAACAATTACCGTCCCAGTAGATGGCAGCAAGTCTGCGACATATTATGGTGTACCACCAATGTGGACTGGATATGCAAACTATCATAAAAAAGACAGACCAACCTATGAGCGAGATGGCATTTGTAATAACCTATAAATATTGTCTCTCTAATATTATTAGCTCTATAAATGTAAAAGTACCGCTTAATAAATAAACGGCACTTTTACATTACAAATACTCTTACCCCTACAACAAACCATGCTACCGGATAAACCAGCTTTTATTGATGAATTCAAATAATTGTTTCAGAGGTGGTAAAATACCACTTTTCAAGGAGATAATTTTATGACATGGTTTTGGTTAGCACTTGGTGCCGCAGCTTTATGGGGTTTTGGTTACACGATCAACCAAGTAACCTTAAAACATTTTAGCGCGGTTGAATTATTATTATTTGAATCATTTGTTGTTTTCAGTGTAGCTGCAGTTTATTTTGTCTGGCGTGGTGATTTCCATGTTTTCATGCATAAACTTGCCAATCCAAAACAGCTTGCTTTGATTATTCTGAGTAGCTTTGTTTATATCGTTGCAAGCTTATTAATTCTAAAAAGCATTAGCGCTAGTAACGCTGCCCTTGCCGCCATAATTGAATCATGTTATCCTATCTTTACTGTTATTTTTGCATTTGTTCTTTTTGGTGAAATTCAGCTTAACCTTATTTCTGCACTAGGCTATGTACTTATTTTGTGTGGAATTATCATCGTTAAAGTTTATGGACATTAAATAGTCACATACTACATCGCTAATCAAAAAGTAAAACCAGCATAATTACAAAGTACTCCTCAATAGGTAGTAGAATTGAATAATTAGGCAGTACTTAAATTAATTACTCATCACAAAAACTAATTAACAATTTCTTAAAATATTCACCCGAGCTAAGTCCCATAGAAAATATTTAAACTAGTCTGAAACTACTAATATAAATATATCCAAATAAATGACAAAATTTACAACTAGAAAAATTTATAAATAAACTATAAATAAATTAATTTAAAGTAAGTATAACAAAGCATATATCTAAGTTTTTATAACATACTTATATTTAAAACTTTAGGGTTAACACTTGACATTTGTATTCAATTAGCCTTATAGTAACGCATGTAATTTTTAATTACATTGTTTACATGAATTACAGGAAATAAAAAAATGGCTAAAACACACTCAATTACAGTTCGAATAACAGAAGAACAAAAAAAATTTATCGATGAAAAAATAGCTCATATCAAAAGTCAAGTTGACCTAGATCTAGAAGTTCCAGCAGGGCTAGTTATCAGAAAAATAATAGATAAAGCTATGGCTTACCATGAGGCTAGAAAATCTGGACTAGGAAAAGAATCACGGGGAATGAGAGGAATGAGAAGCTTCCTGGAACAAAAACACGGCAAAGGCTATGAAAAACGAGAAGGTAAATTTGAGGATTTTCTCAAATTAATTGAAGAATATAACAATGAAGAAGCTAACTAATATTTTATTTAGAATGAGAAACTCAATGAAAAATAATTACAATTACAAAATTAACTTTGCATCTCAAGATGGTGTGCAACAAAAATCGCTTGAGATAAGTAGCCATGATGATATTTTTGAAAAACTGGCTCTTATTGATGGAAAACTATCAATCCCAAAAGAAGATGAACAAGCATTCTTAATTGGACTCAAAATGGCTGGTGAAATTATTTTAAAGCACAGGGATAGTGATTTTTTCAATAACTTAAAACAGCCGATGAAAGAAATCATGAATACATTAAAATCAAATTTAAAGTAATGTTTCTTTGTAATTGATAATTACTCAACAAATATCGTTTTCTATGGAGACTCGCATGTTTTATTTAATTTCTTCAATCTCACTATATCTTATTTTATCAATCTTATTTGGTCTATATGGCTTATTTATTTCAAAAATAGTTAAAGTATCAAGACTACCATCCTTATCGACTAATGACTCGTAAATAATTTATTACTAAGGATGATACAATAGCTAAATTTGCG
>DAORIZ010000048.1:0-17894 GCA_035438765.1 Burkholderiales bacterium
CTCTACATCAACCACTATGCAGGCTCTATCTATCATGGTATGGAGTACCGCCCGTATTATCTTGCCCATGAATGGGTCAAGCAAGGACATAAAGTAACTATTGTTGCCAGCAATATTTCTCATGTCCGCCATAAGAATGTTACGCTTGCTGAAGAGCAAGACTATTTAAATGAAACAATTGACGGGATTGAATATATCTGGTGTCGGACTGCGCCCTATGGAGAAAATGGTCTCAAACGAGTAATTAATATTTTTTCTTTTCTAAATAAGGTTAAGTTACTCAAAAATAAATTAGTGCACCAATTTAAACCTGATTTGGTTATTGCATCTTCAACCTATCCTTTTGATACTAAAGTCGCTAATTCAATAGCCAAAGCAGCTCATGCCAAATTTGTTTATGAAGTGCATGATTTATGGCCGTTAACTCCGATCGAGGTTGGTGGTATGTCACGCTGGCATCCGTTCATTATGGCGATGCAGCGAGCCGAAGATTATGGCTATCGTCATGCGGATAAGGTGGTAAGCTTATTGCCCAAAGCTAAAGAATATATGCAAAGCAGGGGTATGAGCGAGAATAAATTTGCTTATATTCCTAATGGGGTAGTCGCGGCGGATTGGCTTAATTCAACACACAAAATGCCCAATGAACATCAAATTTTACTTAGTAAACTAAAGCATGTAGAAAATAAATTTATTATTGGTTATGCTGGTGGAATGGGTGAGGCTAATGCTTTGGATTATTTGCTGGCAGCTGCCAAATTAGTTGCAGATCAACCTATAGCACTTGTTTTGGTGGGGGATGGTCCAAATAAACAAAGTATGATTGAACGCGTGGTTAATGAAAAATTAAATAATGTGTATTTTATGCCTTCTATTGGTAAATTAGAGATTCCTTCATTTTTACAAGCATGCGATGCGCTTTATATTGGTTGGAATAAGCTACCTATTTATCGTTTTGGTATCTGCCCAAATAAACTATTTGATTATATGTTGGCTAAAAAACCAGTTATTCATTCCGTAACCGCAGGTAATGACTTAGTTAATGAAGCTAATTGTGGAATATCAGTTGTTGCTGAGGATGTTGAAGCGATTGCTAGCGCCATGATTACCTTGAGCAAGTTATCAGAGCCAAATTTAGCAGCATTAGCACAAAATGGCTATAACTTTGTGCTCCGTAACCATGATTATCGAGTACTGGCTACACGCTTTCTTGATCTATTAGAAAATTAGGCCTCTTTTTTGAGAATAACGATCCATCCGGCGGCAAAAAGTATGACGGTCGGTATGGTGGCGGATAAAATCGCATTCCAGTCAAAAAGCACCGCCATATAACCAATTAGTTTATTACTGAAGAAGAAGGTTATTCCGATTAAAATACCAACAAATAATTTAGCCGAAAGATTAATATTCCGTCCGTTGTTTGGAATAAAACCAATTGCAATAAATGCCATTGAAATACAAGCAATCGGGTAGAGCAGTTTACTCCATAATGCAATTTCATGACGATTGGTTGCTTGGTTATTAGTTTTTAAATGCTTAATATATTGGATAAGCCCCAGTGCAGGCATATCTTCAGGTGAAACAACTAAGACGCTAAAATAACTTGGATCAATGGTTGATGGCCAGCTATAATTCTCTGGTTTGACAATGGATATTTTATAGCCTAAGTATTTATAGATTGTTACACTCTCTAATTCCCAAGCATGTTCATTGCTATTATAATGTCCCGAAGTAGCGGTTATATAACGTTGAAGTTGCTGATCTTCCGTGAAGTTAAAAATTTGTACACCTGTTATTTGCTGGCTATCATTCTGATTGATTTGTTTGATATTGATAATACTATGTTCGCCGTCCTTACTCCATACCCCAGAGGATAATTCAGTTGAAACTTGTTGATTAAGCTTGTTTAACTTATATAATTTAGCAAAATGACTTGCACTAGGGGCAATAACTTCACCTAATGCAAAAGTAACAAAGGTAAAAAATATTCCAAATATCGCCAGTACATGGGTTATATCCTTTAATGATACTCCAGAAGTGCGCATAATCGCATATTCAGAATTTTTAACTAGTCCGAGCATTGTTGTCATCACACCGATCAAGACGGCTAGCGGGGTTAATAAATAAATATATCCTGGAAGCAAAGCGCCCAGATAAACAAACATTGATAAGGTGGTGTAGTTTCCTTTACCAACATCACCAAGCTCTGGAATAGCTGTAACAATTGTGTAAATGACCGCAAAAGCAAATAGTAGCATCGTGGTATTAAGCAAGCATTTTTTTAATATGTATTTGGATAGAATTTTCATTTGTTTTTAGATCTAAAATATCCGTTAGGTTTACTTTTATAATAAGTAAGTCCAATAGCAAAGACAATCAAAAGTACATGTACAGGCATTGTCCAAAATGCAGAATAAAGCTTATCATCATTAATCTGAGCGTTAACTGTCATAATAATATTTTGATAAACCCCGTAGATGATTGGTGGAAAGATAAACACCAAGCTTCCTTGTACACGCGAAGTTTGCATGCTAAGTGGAACGGCGATCAACCCCATCACGAAGGTCATGATCATAATCGAAACACGCCAAGAAAGTTCGCCGCGGTTATGTGCCTCATCATAGCGCTTAATCAAGTCAAGCGTGGAGTAGGATTGAGAATTTAGCTGGAGTTTATCGCGCTCAGGGTCATATGCTTGTTTTAGAGTTGCCGTAAAAGTCGCAAACTTCATAGTTAGGATATTTGAGCTTTCGAAATTACTGAGTTGATTACGAGTGCCATTATATAGGGTAAGTCCGAGCATACCTTCATGGTTAGTTATACGACCCTCTGCTGCATTGATATTGTAACTGGTATTGCTTTCGTCAGTATATTGCAAAAATAAACCATGAGCGTAGCCGTTTTCAATAGAGTACTTTTCAATATAATAAACATCTTTGCTATCTCGAGATTCTTTAAATAAGCCTTGTGACAAAGCCATTGGTGCAGCTTGCTTGGTTAAGAAATTAGCATATTGATTTGATTGCCGCACCGCCCATGGCGTAATGAGCATGGAACATATTCCACATGTAATTGCCAGTGGTGCAACAAACCAAGCGGTTAAGCTTAACCATTTAAATGGTGAAATACCACTAGCTAACCAAATCGCTAACTCATGATCTTTGGAATAGCGGTTCATGGTAATTACTATTGCTAAGAAAGTAGCAATGTTTAAGATCATGGGAAAACTGGCTAGTGTTCCATAAAGCATGAAGGTAAATAGCGTGACTGTGGGGATATGCCCACTAGCTGCTTGATCTAATAGCTTAAATAATTCAGTAATTGGTAAGATTATAACCAATACAGTTAGAATGCGCGCTGCATTGGCGACTAATTCTTTATAAAAAACGTTTTTTAATAACATAATAAGTGCTAGAATATTGTAATTCTCTGTATTTTATCATAGCGAGCAACTCTCTATGACTTTTGTTTTATAAGGAATCTGTTATGCAATTCAAATTTAAACATTCAGCTATCAAATTTAACGCGAAACCAAAAGCTCAAAATGGTTTTAACGTTTTGTTTACTTTTGCAGAAAGTGCTGAAGAAAGTTTTCATGATCTCAATGGAAATTCGACTGAGCTTTTAATTGATAATTTAACTACTGCAGGCAGCTTGGTAGTTAATGGAGCTAATTTATTGGTAAGTCTTGGTAGCTCAGCTAAATATTCTCTAGCGATACTGAGCAACGTTGCAACAGCGTTGGCTAAATTTGTTGCAAGTCATAAAATAGCAACGATTAACGTTCACTTAAATCAGCTCCATACCGATAAAATTGAAATTGACCTAGAATCTGCAGCTGAAAAGTTTTTGGTAGATTTTGTTAATGGATTATATTATTTTGATGATTTTAAAACTAACAAATCTGAGCTGGAACTAAAGGCCATTAACCTGATATCTGAAGCGAAATTAAATAAATCACTTAGTAATGCAGTCGCAATTTTGGATGGATATTTTATTGTTCGTGACTTAGCCAATAATCCATCGAATGTTGCAACTCCTACTTATTTAGGAGAGACCGCAAAAGATTTTGAGAAAATCAATAAACATGTTAGTGCTGAGATATTAGCTGAAAAAGAAATTAAAAAATTAGGAATGCATGCTTTTTTAGGTGTTGCTAAAGGTTCAAAAGAAGAACCTCGCTTTATCAAATTAGAATATAGCGGTGCTAAAAAAGATCAAAAGCCAGTTGTTTTGGTAGGTAAGGGTATTACCTTTGATTCTGGTGGAATATCTCTAAAACCAGGTGCTAATATGGACGATATGAAATACGATATGTGCGGTGCAGCTACCGTATTGGGTGTATTTGCTGCTGTTGCTAAGCTAGAGCTGAAAGTTAATTTGGTTGTACTAGTACCTACTTGTGAAAATATGCCTTCTTCAAAAGCGCAAAAACCTGGTGATATAGTAACTAGTATGGCTGGCAAAACTATTGAAATTCTTAATACTGATGCGGAAGGTCGTTTGATTTTATGTGACGCTCTGCATTATGCCAAACAATTTAACCCTGAATGGGTAGTGGATGTTGCGACATTAACTGGTGCTTGTGTGATCGCTCTTGGATCTGTTGCTAGTGGTTTATATGTTAATGATGAAGAGCTTCACTCTGCAATTCAAGATGCTTCAGTTCTTGCCAGTGATAAAGTTTGGCGGATGCCGTTATTTGATGAATATAATGCACTGATTAAAGGTAATCATGCGGATTTATTAAATATTGGTGGTTGGGGTGGTAAAGCTGGAAGTGTCACTGCCGCATGTTTTTTACAAGAATTTACTGATTATAAGTGGGCGCATTTAGATGTTGCCGGAACTGCATCGACAGCAGAAGCTAAAGGTAGTACCGGACGTCCGTTTAAATTATTAGTAGAATTAGTTCGCTCTCATGCAAATAAAGGATAATATGAAAACATATTTATTACTCAGTGTGATTAGTATAGGCTTATTTGCTTGTGCTAATTCTGGTGATACGGTTTTTGGGCAAGCAATACCTGATGAGCAAAATATACCGCTCAATCAGCAGATGCCACCCAATGACCCTAACATCCAATAAATAATTACTTATTCATCTACCTTGTAAAAAACTGAAATACAGCAAGTGGGTACGTCGAATACTAATCTTGCTGGTAAAATTAGTAACTTGGAGAGTGTGAATAAGATATGATATAATCAAGCTTAATTTAAGAAAGCTGCACTTGTGCTTAGCGTGCGGTGTTTAAAATTTAGTCGAATAATAAAGAGTGCGCTAGTTATCTTTAAGACGAAATAATTCTGGAGAACATAATGTCTAAACTTATTAATTTACAAGATCCATATCTTAACGGTTTACGTAAAGAACAGATTCGGGTTTCAATTTACTTGATTAATGGTATCAAACTATCAGGAATTGTAGCTTCTTTTGATCAGTATGTGGTGGTATTACGCGATGGAGAAAGTACGGTCAGCCAGCTTATCTATAAACACGCAATTTCAACAATAGTTCCATCACGTCCATTTAGCAATAATTTTGATACCGAAGTTGCTAAATAATTGATGCAAAATCCCCAAAAAAATTTGGTATTACTTATCGCGGTTAATCTTAATCGCAACAGTGAATTTGATGAAGATGTTGCTGAGGGCATAGCTTTAACTGAATCCGCTGGATTTTATGTCGCGCAGGTCTTGATGACTAACCGTCCTAAAGTAGATCCAAGTTTTTTTGTTGGAAGCGGTAAATTAGACGAGATTAAAACGCTTTGTGAAACACTCAAACCAGTTGCAGTAATCTTTAACCATAATATTAGCCCAGTTCAAGAACGTAATCTGGATCGTGAACTAAAAATTCGAATTATTGATAGAACTCAGCTGATTTTGGATATTTTTGCCAAGCGGGTTACAACGAATGAAGGTATCTTGCAAATTGAACTAGCCCAGCAGTCATATATTGCCACGCGACTGGTTAGGCGCTGGACACATCTTGAGCGTCAACGCGGTGGGATTGGCTTACGCAGTGGTTCTGGTGAGAAGCAAATTGAGCTAGACAAACGTGCTATTTCAGACAAAGTTACTTTATTAAAAAAACGTTTGGCGGTAGTTGTTAAACAGCGTGACACACAACGTAAAGCTCGTTTAAAAAGTGGATTGCCTACGCTTTCGATTGTTGGTTATACCAATGCAGGTAAATCAACTTTATTTAATGCGTTGACTAAAGCAAAGGTTTATGCTGAAAATCGCTTATTCGCAACGCTACAGACTACTTCACGGCATTTGTTTATCGATGAAACTAATGAAGTAGTTTTATCTGACACAGTTGGCTTTATTCGTGATTTACCGCATAAGCTGGTCGCTGCATTTCGTGCAACACTTGAAGAAACAGTCTATGCGCAATTACTTTTGCATGTGGTGGATGTATCTCATGCTTCGAGAATAAGACAGATGGAAGATGTAAACAGTGTTTTATCTGAAATTGATGCCGATACTATTCCTCAACTAGTAGTGTATAACAAAATTGATCTATCTGAAAATGTAGAGCCGCATATTAGATATAGCGATGAACATGAACCACTGGAAGTATTTGTTTCAGCTGGACAGAATCAAGGTTTGGATTTACTTCGACTGGCAATAACTGAAAAATTGGAATGGATTAAAAAGAATAACAATCAGCAACAGGATTTAGTATATGAGCCATGGAAAAACTGAGTCAGCCGTAGATCGTCTGAATCGGAAATTGGCAAAATTAATGGGGAAAAAAGATCCCAATAGCCCAATTAAAACACCTTCAATTCCCAGTAATAATAAATTTACTGTAATTATTATCACCATGCTTTTAGTACTTTGGGGTTTGACTGGTGTTTATTATGTTCCAAACCAAAGCTATGGAATAATACTGACTAATGGCAAGATTAATCAAGTTATAAACGGGATGGATATTGGCGTGACTTTTCCATTTCCATTTAGTGATATTGTTAACCTTGATTCTTCTGAAAATACGTTGAATCTAGCATCATCATCTAATGAGTCGGGAATTTTGGCGGCTACTGAAGATGGTAGTATATTAAATCTAAATGCTAATTTATCATTTACAATTTCAGACCCACAAAAATATTATTTAAATTATTATCAAGAGAATAGCGATCTCAATCAAAAAATTAACTGGTTGATGGCGGCTATTGTTCAAGATTACTTCATCCATCGCCAGAGCCAAAAATTAATGCAAAGTAGCAGCATAGTTACCGCAAATGAAATTCGCAATTTAAGTATAATAGTTTTACGTAATTATGGTTTACAAATTAACACCTTTAATATTAAGTCACTGCAAAATATATCGCAAGCTAAAGCTTCTTTACCTAGAAAAAGTAACGATATGACACCAGCTAAACAAATTATGACAGAGGCAGCACAATATCAAGCTCAAAAACTATCACAGACTGAATCAATGGTTGCGCAATTTAATAACTTACTTCCTCAGTATCAAGCGAATAAAACCGCTATCGTCGAATTGATGTATTATAAAATGTTAAGTCAAGTTAACGCAAAATCATTAACGGCAGAGAGTTTCCAATTGCTTAAATTAAGTGAATCACAGTTTTTGCAAATAGAAAGTAATCCTAGCGGAGTTTACTCTGTGACGAGTAGTAAATCAAGTACCAATGATGATGTGCGGGCGGTCGATCGCAGCGTTGATCGTCAACGTGAATTTAAGGATCGTTAAGACTTATGCGTAATTACTTAATTATCTTACTAGCTGTTCTTTTTGCTGCATCAAGTGGGTTTTTTGTTGTGGATCAACGTGAGGTTGGTATAATAAAGCAAAATTCAAAACAGCTACAAATTTATGCACCAGGGTTACATTGGAAGATTCCATTCTGGGGTGAGTTAACTTTTATTTATACCAACTTACGCAGCTCTTATTTAGCGTCATCGCAATTATTGCATACTGCCACAGGTCAGGCATTTTCAACAAATGTGGTTGTGAATTGGCAAGTAGTTAAACCTGAAGTCTATTTTGTTTACCTTAATGCAAATGACGTAAAAAATCTCGATGTACAAATAGTCAGTGTAGTTAGCAATAGGTTACTTAATTTGGCAAACAAATCATCTTCTTTAAGTGATTTTGAAGAGCGGGTAAATTCACAACTTAAAAATATTCCAGAGTCGGAATTAGGTATCAATTTTGTTAATGTTGGTCTAGCGATGGTTAATCCAGTAATAGAAAGTGCAGTTCCGATAGGTGATTTAAAAACAATGTCGTCAGAAAGTGCGTTTAGTTTAGCGCAACAAATTAAGCAGCAAGCAGATAAAAATCAGCAACAAATTCAAGAGAAACTACGTGAAAAAAATAGTAAGTTTTATGATTATTTTATGAAAATTTACAACTTAAGCAATAATGCGGAATCTAGGTCAGAGATTCCACCATTAAATGAACTGTATACCAATTAAACTAATTTCATGGGAGATTTATTATGCCTTCTTCTTGTGCAATAGATGCGTTAAAAGCTCATTATCAACGACTATCTCAGCTAAACTTATTGGATTTGTTTAAACAAAATCCGCAACGTGCAAAAGATTTCACCCTAGAACTAGATGGGGTTTACTTTGATTTTTCCAAGAACAATATTAATGAACAAACCTTGGATCTTTTACTGGATTTTGCCAAACAGCAAAATTTAACGACTAAGATTCAAGCAATGTTCAATGGCGAAAAAATTAACAATACTGAAAATCGTGCTGTTTTACACACTGCGCTACGCAGTAATAAAGAATCTATTTTGGTAGATGGACATAATGTTATGCCTGAAATCAAAGCGGTACGCGCACAGATGGCTGAATTTTGCCGCAAAATTCATAGCGGAGAACATTTAGGTTATACTGGCAAGAAAATAACTACTATTGTTAATATTGGGATTGGTGGCTCTGATTTAGGCCCTGTGTTAATTTGTCAGGCACTAAAACCATATCGAGTAAGTGGAATGAATATTCATTTTATTTCTAGCGTTGATGGTTATATGTTAAACGATATATTAGCAGACATAGATCCCGAAACAACCTTGTTTGTAGTTGCCTCAAAAACTTTTACTACTCAAGAGACAATGACCAATGCACACAGTACGCGTAACTGGTTCTTAGATAAAACCACAAATAATACCGCTGCGATTGCAAAGCATTTTATAGCATTATCCACTAACACTGCAGCTGTGCAAGCTTTTGGAATTGCTCCAGAAAATATGTTTGCTTTTTGGGATTTTGTTGGTGGGCGCTATAGCTCATGGTCGGCAATTGGTTTAAGCATTGCACTATATATTGGTTATAATAATTTTGATCAGTTTCTTGGTGGCGCACGCGCTCTGGATGAACACTTTAGCCAAACAGCTGATTTACGCCAAAATCTACCAGTAATACTAGGATTAATCGGAGTTTGGTATAATAATTTTTACGATTATCACAGCCTAATTATTTCTCCATATAATACGCGTTTAACCCGCTTTCCTGCTTATATTCAACAACTAGAGATGGAAAGCAATGGTAAATCAGTAAATAAAGCCGGAGCCCCCCTAAATTATGCTACTTGTCCGGTAGTGTGGGGCGATAGCGGAATTAATGGTCAACATGCGTATTATCAGTTACTTCATCAGGGAACTCAGGTCGTTCCGATGGATATCATTGTTGCAACTTCGGATAAATTTAGCAATCATGAGCATAATGATATATTATGGTCAAATGCAATAGCGCAGGCAGAGGCGTTTATGACTGGTAAATCTTACGACACAGCAAAATCTGAGCTACTAGCGCAAGGTATGTCACAAGATTTGGCCAGTGAGATAGCGAAGCATAAAGTATTTCCGGGGAATCGCCCAAGCAATATGCTTGTATTGCCGGAAATAAATCCGCATTATTTAGGAATGTTAATTGCATTGTATGAGCACAAAGTTTTTGTACAAGGTGTAATCTGGGATATTAATACTTTTGATCAAATGGGTGTTGAGCTAGGTAAAGCATTAGCTAAGAAAGTTTTACAGGACATTGAAAGCCGTCAGATTTCGGAACATGATGGTTCAACTGTGGCAATAATTCAACATTATTTACAGCAAAGTACCCAAAATAAGCAAAAAAGTTAACTAATATTTGGCTTCATTGAAGGTTTTAGCGTATAATCACAAAAATATTTGGGAACTTACCATGCGTAAAATTTTAGTTATTCTTGGATTTAGTATTAGTTGTACGTATTCATTTGCTGCGAATACTAACACGGAAAGTGCTGTGTTACCGGAAAATCACGCATTTCAAGAGTTTGATAACCAAATGTATATTGGTTATGGTACTACTTATGGCAATTTGACCAATGCGTACAATCAAAATAGCAATTACGGTACTACTCTAATTGGTATTGGCGTGGAGCGTTTATTTGATATGGGGCTTTGGCTGCGTTTTGACGGGACGTTAATGACTGGCTATAGTAACTTTAATTCTTCAAATCCAAATGCTGTAACTGGTCCATTAGGGCAAAATCCTAGTGTTGCTGATCTGGATATTAAAGTTGGTTATGCTTTCCCTGTGCTTAAAGATACTTTATTGGTTACCCCATATGCGTTGGTTGGAAGAAATACTAATTTAACTTCCAGTTCATTAAATAATAACCAAAGTTCAGGATCTGGAGGTACAAATGCACTAACTGCAAATGTGACTCAAGATTATTTTTTAACTGGCGGTATTGGTGGACGTATTGAGTATCGGATTAATAGTATTTTTGATATATACTTTGATCAAAATGCGTTATATAATTCAGATCGTTCAGGTCCTACTTCTAATTATACGTCAGCGACTAATTACCAGCTAACTTCGACACTTGGTGCTAAATTTAATGTTTGGGATGAGCTACAACTTGGGTTAGATGGTTTTTATACCTATAATCAACTTTCAGGTGCCGCAGCGCCAGCACAGTTCTACCAGCTTTATCAGCAAAATCAAGTAGGAGGTATGGTTACCGTTGGCTTGACGTATTAATGGTAATATAACAAAGATGTTTAAATGCGCTTTAATAGCGCATTTTTTATTTTATGTGCGCCTACTGTTTATTATCGTTTTTATGCAAATTTAAAACTAAAGGTTTTTCAGTTTTTCAGTTCAAAATTAACCCGCCGTAAATTAAACAAATAGAACATTCAAGCAAATAATAGGTTATGCTTAGCAAATAGTGATAAAATCACATCAGTAATATGTAAAATTTTAAAAAATATAAGGAACATTATGCCATTTACCAGTTTAGGTTTGTCTAAAGAAATTTCTCGGGCAGTTGCCGAAAAAGGTTATACAGAACCAACTCCAATCCAGCAACAAGCAATCCCAGCGGCACTTGCCGGAAATGATGTCTTAGCAGGAGCGCAAACTGGCAGTGGTAAGACTGCGGGTTTCACACTGCCAATTTTGCATCTTCTATCTGACAAAAGTATTAAAGGTCCTTCAGAAGGTCGCCCGCCGATTCGGGCTTTGATTTTAGTTCCGACTCGTGAACTTGCTCAGCAAGTTGAGGAAAGTATTATTGATTACGGGCAGCATCTTAAGCTGAACTCGATGGTGATGATTGGTGGTGTTAGCATCAATCCGCAAATTCAACGCTTACGTAGCCGTGTGGATATCTTGGTAGCTACTCCTGGACGTTTACTAGATCATATTGGACAAAATACGGTTAACCTTTCACAAATTCAGTTATTGGTATTAGATGAAGCAGATCGCATGTTAGATATGGGATTTATTCGTGATATTAAGAAAATTATGGCGTTACTTCCTAAAAAACGGCAGACGATGCTATTTTCAGCCACATTCTCTCCGGAGATTAAGGCAATGGCAAGTGAGTTTCTAAATAATCCAGCTATTATTGAAACTTCTGCACCTAATTCTGCTGCTGCACGGATCACTCATAAAGTACATCCAGTAGAGACCAGTCAAAAACGCATGCTATTGGCACATTTGATTAAAGAACATAGTTGGTTCCAGGTATTAGTTTTTACGCGCACCAAACACGGCGCAAATCGTTTGGCTGATTATCTAGCGGATCAGGGCATACCTGCTTTAGCTATTCACGGAAATAAAAGCCAATCCAATCGCACGCGTACCTTGGCACAGTTTAAAGATGGATCATTACAAGTATTAGTTGCAACTGATATTGCTGCACGAGGTTTAGATATTGTCGATTTACCACACGTTGTTAACTATGAGTTACCAAATGTTCCTGAAGATTATGTGCATCGAATTGGGCGTACTGGACGCGCGGGTAAAACTGGTGATGCAGTATCTCTTGTTGCTTCTGATGAGCTTAAATTGCAGCAAGCTATTGAACGGGTATTAAAGATGAAACTTGAAGTTGAAATTGTTCCTGGATATGAAGCAAAAAATACACCACGGGCTAGCCAAAATTCGCCACGTAACCAGAACAACAATATGCGTAAAGTAGTTTCTCAAGAAGCAAAACCAGCTCAATCAAAATTCGCACCTAAACCGAATTCACTTCGCTCTGCACTTAAAGCAAATGCAGAAGGAAATTCGAGCGCAGCAGGAAAAACTAAAGAACATAATGAACCAATACGCAAAAGTGCTAATCGTAAGCCGCATGCTGCAGCATTATTTAGTTCTCCAGCTAAAAATAGGAATAAATACTAAACGTCATTTAATTAGAGGAGATTAATTGTGTCAGCTGCACCACATCGAGTTATAATTATAGGCGGTGGATTTGCAGGTCTTTCGGCGGCATTAGCGCTGAAAGACAATAATATTAGCGTAACCTTGCTCGATAAGCGCAATTTTCACTTATTTCAACCATTGCTCTACCAAATTGCTACTGGTAGTCTTTCTGAATCAGAAATAGCGTCTCCTCTTCGCTCCATTCTTGCCAAACGTAAAAATGTGACGGTTTATAAAACAGAAGTCAGACATATTGACTTACAGCAAAAAACGATTCATTCCGATACGATGCAACTAGAATATGACAGCCTAATTGTTGCAACAGGAGTTACACATAATTACTATGGTAATTATCAGTGGGCACAATACGCACCAGGATTAAAATCAGTCGAAGATGCTCTGGAAATTCGCCAACGGATCTTTATGGCATTTGAACGAGCAGAAAAAGAACTTGATCTTGAGAAACGCAAAGCACAAATGCGCTTTGTTATCATTGGCAGCGGACCAACTGGAGTAGAGCTGGCAGGTTCTTTAGGAGAGCTTGCCCATCATACACTTAAAAATGATTTCCGCAATATTAATCCCAAAGATGTTGAGATCCTTTTAATTGAAGGATTCGAACGTGTTTTGCCACCGTATTCTGCTAAGCTATCATCAATTGCGGCAGAAGATCTAATTAAGCTTGGTGTCCAAATCAGAACTAATACCAAGGTCGTGGATATTCAGAGAGATCATATCAAAATACTTTGTGATGGCATAGAGTCGGTTATTCAAACTCGAACTGTCGTTTGGGCTGCTGGAATGCAAGCTACACCGATTACCAAAGATATTGCAGAACAAGCTGGAATTGAATTAGATCGTATGGGGCGTATTGCTGTAAATCAAAATTTATCATTGCCAGGATTTGATAATATTTATATTCTTGGTGATATTGCTGCATTTAAAAATGAAGAAGGTAATCTCTTGCCAGGGATTGCTCCGGTAGCAAAACAGCAAGGTGAATACGTTGCACGTGCTATTAGTGCTAAATTAAACTCAAAATTGATTTCTGGGTTCAAATACTTTGATAAAGGAAATATGGCAGTAATCGGGCGTAATAAAGCTGTTGCACAACTTGGCAAGTTTCAATTATCTGGCTATTTTGCTTGGATTATCTGGGTATTTGTTCACGTTTGGTTCTTGATCGGTTTTGATAGTAAGCTTGGAATTATGTTACGTTGGGCATGGAATTATTGGACGGATAAGCGCCAAGCACGCCTCATTACATTAGAAAATGCAAACCGTGATAATAGTAGTAAATCATACCGTTAAGTGATGTTATTATTATAAAAATATAAAATAGTTAATAATTTCTATTTTCAATAGCAACGAAGTCTTGAAATAGCATATAATAACCTCTAAACCACATCTATACTCAAACAGATTCATCTGACTTAGTCGTTGCCAAGTTCCTCACCTGACTTGGGTGTAGGCTTCGTCACTTGTCGCCTACCAGTATTTCCAATCTGTTCGAGTATACCAATAACCAAAGGGGAGATTTATGCTGAAGTTTTCTGATGCAATTGCCAATAGCAAAATGCAAACATTTGAACGCGATGTCTTACTTAAATATCAGATTTTCAACGGACTTTTTTTGGGTTTACCATTTGCGGATCCCGATCAAGCTGGCGCACGCTTACCAATTTTTTCAAAAATGGCAAATGATTGGTTAGAAAATGGTAGGACAGCACCACAAATCGTTGCAGATTTTTTAGCAATTTTACCAATTGCGCCAGAAAGACATTTAGGTCTACTATTAAAGTTTCTTCAGTTTATCGAACGTCAAGTAGTCTTGTTTGATTCATTAGAAGATGCTGCATTCGCAGATGTTCAAGATATGTCTGGTTATGGAACACTGGATTACTTCCTTCATCAAATTAATAGTGATAAAAATAAATATGCTAAACAACTAACCACCTTGCTACATGACTATAAAACTAGGTTAGTATTAACCGCGCATCCGACTCAATTTTATCCATCAGCGATTTTAGTCATTATTGAAAATCTAATTCAAGCAATTCGTAATAATGATGTCAATGAAATTCGTAATCTTTTTCTGCAAATGGGACTAACGCGCTTTGGTAATCAAATAAAGCCAACACCTGTTGAAGAGGCAAATAGTATTATTTGGTTTTTAGAAAATGTTTTCTACGTAGTTTTACCACATATACAAAGTAAGCTTTCTACGTTTAGTACCAATTTGGATATTGGATTTTGGCCTGGTGGTGATCGTGATGGTAATCCCTATGTAACAGCTGAAGTAACACTTCAGGTAGCACAACGCTTGCGTGACTCTGTATTACGTAGATATTATGCTGATATTCAAGTTTTACGCAGACGCCTAACTTTTGATTTGGCGCACTCAGAGTTAACCCGAATTGCTCTAGTAATTAAACAGGATCGGTATGGCAATGCTGATGAATTAATCAGTGATCTTGAGAATGTTGCGCAAATATTACATAATAATTATCAAAGTTTGTTTGTTGAAGATGTTAATGCACTGATTTTAAAAGTTAAATTATTTAGATTTTATTTTGCTAAAATGGATATTCGCCAAAATAGTGCTATTCATGCTCAAGTAGTATCCTATATTTTTACCGAAGCAAATATTTGTTCAGATTATTTAAAACTAAGCGATAATGAACGCAGTCAATTATTGTTAAGCAATTTTACTCAGGATATACTTAGTAAGGTTAAATTAGATGATGCACTAGCTCATGAAATTATTGCAACAATTAAAGCTGTTGGTAAGATTCAACAACACAATGGAACTAATTCAATAGAACGCTATATCATTAGTAATACCGACTCAATTGCCAGCGTTTTAGAAGTATTGTGGCTGGTTAATTTAGTAAACCAACATAATTCACAGGCAGCAATTGTTCTCGAAGTTGTGCCTTTGTTTGAAACAATTGATGACTTGGCTAATTCAGAACGAATTATGACTACACTATTTGAAACTCCACTATACATCCAAAATGTCAAACATTGGAAAATGTGCCAAACAATTATGTTAGGTTTTTCCGATGGAACTAAAGATGGTGGTTATTTAATGGCAAATTGGTCGATATTTCAAGCCAAAAAACGCCTGAGTAAATTAGCTAAAAAATATGGCGTAAACTTGGTGTTTTTTGATGGTCGTGGTGGACCTCCATCGCGTGGAGGCGGTGAAACTTATTCTTTTTACCGCAGTCTTGCTCGAGAAATCGAGGATCATGAGATTCAATTAACTATTCAGGGGCAAACCATTTCGGCTAATTTTGGGACTCCTGCCGCGGCCACTTTTAATCTTGAACATTTGCTAAGCGCTGGTCTTGCTGGACGCTTATTCAGTACCGATGGAGATACTTTAGATGCAGAGCAAGAGCAGTTAATTGAACAACTAGCACAATATGCCTATGAAAGTTATACGGGGCTTAGAAATGATCCTTTGTTTGTTAGTTATCTTGAAGAAATAACACCATTAAAATATCTATCTGAAGCCAATATTGGTTCAAGACCAGCAAAGCGCAATAGCGGTAGTAAATTAAAACTTGAGGATTTACGTGCCATTCCATTTGGCGGTGCTTGGATGCAAATGAAACAAAACATATTGGGCTATTATGGAGTAGGGAGCGCATTTAGCCAAATGATTCGTGAAAATCACGACAATGTGAATAAGTTTAGTAAACTTTATCAGTCTTCATTATTGTTTAAAGGCTTAATGGATAATGCAATGCAAAGTCTGGCACATACGAATTTTGCATTAACTCGCCATCTGCAAAGTGATGAAAAATTTGGCAAATTTTGGCAAAAGATTTATGCTGAAGCTCAGCTGAGTCAACAATTGTTGCTATTGATATCAGGACATGACAGATTAGTGGCAGAAAACCAAATTAAAGGGCAGTCAATTAAGTTTCGCGAGCAGATCATACAACCGCTGGTAATAATTCAGCAGTACGCAATGGATAAACTGCGCCATTTATCTTCAGACGATCCACAATATGCGATCTTTGAGAAAATAGTCAAAAAGTCACTTGCAGCCAGCATTAACGCCAGCCGCAATTCGATTTAGTAAAAGAAACTATTTAGCTGCGGATGAATTTGTATTTATGCTCGCCGAAGTGGTTGTTTTTGTCGCTTTAGGCGGGCGTACTTTACATTTTACAAAAACATAGTCTTTGTAATAGCAAACCATATAGCTATGATCATCGGTATAAAATTTAACTTTATCTAGATTAATTTCATCATAAGGATCACTATTTTGAGTCATAGCAGCACCGCCACCAGGGCCACGGAAAGTGCGTCCGGCAGTGTTTTCTTCATGTTCCACAATAGTTGCATGCCGGCAATTATTGAGTAAGTCAGATTCGCTGCTATTGGGCGTAACTGCGATTTTATTGCAGCTATAATTAGATTTACTAAAGTCTACTTTAGTCATTGCAAATGCTGAACTACAGCTTATTGCTAAGATACCGAGTAATAATTTTTTCATGATGTCTTCCATATTTTATTAGTTATTTAGACTCTTCTTGTTTGTTTAAGTTAGGTTTTTTTAGCTCAGCCTTACATTTATGTATTTTGCCACCTTCAAAATTACAAATAAGTTCTTGGTTTTCATCATCATAGAATCTCATTTTATGTAACGAAATTTCCTGATCCGGAGTTGTCATCTGGGTGATATCAGCTCCACCACCGGAGACTCTTGATGGATTGCGTCCCTCAATTCCATTTTGTTTATAAAATGATTTTACCTTATCACAATTAAGTGTGATTTCAGATTCACTTGATTTATTGGTTAATTTAACCTGATTGCAAGTAAAATCATGTTCATCTAAATTAACCGCTGTCATAGCAAAGCTTTGCATAAAGAGTATTGATAGACACATTGCTGCCACTATTTTCTTCATGGTGATAAATTCCCTGTAATATAAGTTTAATTTAGTAGGCATAGAATACACCAATTTCAGAAGTCCATGCGTTAGTACCATTTGGATTTTGTGCCGGTAGCCACTGATTAGCATAAACCCCAAATAAATACAATCCACGTACTTGCGGGATTGAATAATTTAATAACAAATCAGCTTCTTGGATTCCATTATATTGAACATTACCACTAGTTGCCATAATGTATGCTGGTGAAATAGTTAAGTTATTATTTAAAAAGCCAAACTGAGTAGATAATT
>DAORIZ010000049.1:0-16972 GCA_035438765.1 Burkholderiales bacterium
TTTAAGCCGTAAATAATCTATACTTTTAAATTGCTCTAAAAATGGGAGTATTACCATAGTATTCTACTAGTTGTTGGCAATCGTGCCAATGATGCTAAGGTCGCAATAAACCAATTTTGTGAGAAATATTTTATTATCTCTGCCGCTACCTTGTGTGCAAAAGGAATAATAGATGAATGGCAAGATAATTATCTTGGGGTTTTTGGTTTTGGTATGTCACCACGAGTATTTGAATTTATGACAACTATTGCTCCTGAATATATTATTACTATTGGTATGGATATAAATGAACGTAACACCTATCAATGGAGCAGTTTTACGCAACGAATAATTCATATTGATGATGAAATAAATCATAATAGCCGCGATCATTATCTAATGAGTGATGGCTATATCAGCAATATCAACATTTTATTTAATGAGCTATTAAGCACTTGTGAATTGGAGCAAGATTTATTAGCTTCGCTAAATACCCGTAAGAAATATATTGATAAATTACAAACACCTGCCATTATTGCAACACCTCATGAAGACAATAGATTATACGTTGATGATGTGTTACATACTGTAAATGGTTTCTGTAGTAAAAATACTAGCTTTGTCACCGACTCTGGCTTACATCGCCTATACTGTGCACAAATACTTCGCCTTGCTCACAGCTCAAAATATTATAGCTCAGTAAACAATGGTCATATGGGATGGGCCATTGCAGCGAGTATGGGTATAAAACTCGCAGACCACGAACGTGACTGCATTTGTATAACTGGCGACGGTTGTATGTTAATGACAGGTACCGAGATACAAACAGCTGCAAAATACAAAATAAAAGTATTATTTATCGTGCTCAATAATGGTGCTCATGGGGCAATTAAGAATGCCAATATACAGTACCCACAAATCGGTCTTGTTGATCATCAATATGATATACCTCATTATGATTGGAGTTTATTTGCCAAGTCATTTGGTGTATCATCTCTTAGTATAAAAACTAATCAACAACTCTACGCAGCACTGGAAATGTTTCGCCATATTAGTGAGCCATTATTACTTGATATTTATTGTAATTATGATAGCAGCGTAAATATAAATTGGTATTATGAAGAATTTATTCGTATAAATAAAAATAAAACTGAGTAAGGTTTTATTCAGAAATCCTTACTACATGATAAATTTTAGGGATAGTAAGAATTGAATTTATGTAGAACTTGGAGTTTTATGTGAGGGTTACTCAAAAAGCTTGTAGAATATGGATCTTTTTCATGTTATATACTGCTCATTAATATTGCAATATTGTACCACACCAGCCCGGTTTTCCTATATTTACACGGAAATACTATGTGATATATCAGTGCACTAACATTATGGCTCTTATGTCAATAAATATTTTTGCTCATTCTGGTATTTTAGTGCATTACACCGCAGAGTGGCGGGGAATTTACCCTACGAGATTAATTCAATGAGAAGTATTGAGTTTCTGTCTGTATTGACAATAACATTTAATCGATTTTATTTATATCTTACACATGTTATAATTGTGTGATGACTTTATTATGGGATATTATAATGAAAAAACCAGTCTTATTTCTGGCATTACTAGTACCAATTCTTAGCTATGCTGCGTTGGGTGGTAATCCACCACTCTCAAAAGAGGTTAAAACCAAAAAACAATTTACTGCCAATGTGTCGAGTTCTAATATTACTTATAATCGAGAAGTTAAAGCTAATTATTTAACCTACACATCAATTAATGGTGCTTGTCAGATTAAACAATTTGCCACACTTGAGACATCGGTTGATGGTTCGAAGGTATTTGCTGTTTTGTGGCATTGCCCGATAACACCTAATTTAAAAGAACTATTAACTGATGAATATTTTACTATTTTAACAACAACTCGACCACAAATTAGTACGTTAGATTACAAGAAATATGTCACTCGCAATGTAGTCATAGAATTATCTGGTCATCAGGGTGATAGCCATGGTAATGCATACCTGATTAAGCAAATACCCAATAATCTAAACATTAAAGAGTTATTGAATAATGAAAAAATTTAATTTACTATTCTCCTTAGGTATAACTATTTTTACCATGATTGGAATTTCTTCATGTAATAATGGTTCATCTACATCTACGGTTGCTAAGCCTAATGAAGTTCCAATTAGTATTGGTTCAGGTATGAATGGATCCGGTATTAACACGATGTATGTTTCTATTACTTTGTGTAAAGATCAAACTGGTACTAACTGTCAAACTATTGATAATATTATTCTGGACACAGGTTCTTTTGGTCTTAAGATTAATAAATCAGCATTGCCTGAGAGCTTTATTGCCAGTTTAACTAGAGTAAAAACAACTAATGATGAAACGGTCTACGCCTGTAATACCTTTGGTAGTGGCTATGTGTTTGCTAGTGAACACTATGCAGTGCTACAATTGGCTGGTGATTATAGTGATAATGTAATTGTACAAATTATCGAAAATTCGCCGACTGCAGAAATTCCTGATAGCTGTTTAGCCAAAGGTCCATTTGATAATTTTGAAGACTTTGGTGCAAACGGAATAATTGGTGTCAATCCAGCCTTAACATTAAGTAATAATACCATTCTATTGTATCGCAAAGATACCAATGGGATTTATGTAGCTTTAACTGAAAGCGAGGCTAATTCTGTACCGATATTGAATCAAAACCCACTGACTAGCCTGCACTACAATAACAATGGTTTTGTAATACAAATTCCTCCAACATTGACCAATACAAATACTAATATTCATGGTAATTTAGTCTTAGGAATTAATACTAACGTAAATAATATGATAACTAAAAACACTAATTTAATTGTTGCATCAGAATCATCATTAAGCACCGTATGTAATTCTGGTTGTTTCTATAGTAAAATTGAGAATCCAGAGAGTACTATTCCTGCTGTATTTGATTCAGGAACAAATAGTTGGGTTTTTATCTCTAATAATATTCCTCTTTGTAGCTATGGATATTGTCCGGAATCACCGTTTGTGTGGAATTCATGGGTTTTTAGCTATGATTTTGCACCCAATGAATCATATCAAGTGACAGCTATCATTACCAAAGATGAAGAATCGGCAGGGCAGGAGTTATCATTTAGTGTTATGCCTGGTTGGGGATATGAGAATACTAATAATGAAACATTGTACGGCTCACCATTCTTCTTTGGTAAAAATGTATATATAGTCTTTCCATCGAAACAAAATTCCTCACCAATTTGGGGATTTGAGAGTTATCGTTGAAGAAAGGTTAGCTGTAAAAAATCTAACTTTTCTTATTGATGCTAGTATATGTCGGTATGTATAACATTCTGTTGTGTATTGTTTAATCTGGAGTTGCAAGCCGGAATCCTCGAAGCGTCTGAGGCAATCTAACTTACAACTAGGTGAAGAATTTCCAAACTGTATAAACTTTATCAAAGAATTTAATTCAGTACTATACCTTCGCTAAGTTTGTTAAAATATACGGCAACACAATATTATCAGGAGAATAAACATGGCAGTCTTACCTAAAATTCAAGAATTCTTAGATCAGTTGGCAATAATTAAAGCTAAACTAGCAGAAATCGGTTTTAAACAAAATCAAACCAATACTCGCGAAGGATTGGCTAATCTAACCAGAATCTATATGACCGACTTTGACTCAACTGTCTTTGCAGTTGATGATGTTGTTTTAAATGGCAGATATCCAATACCAATTCGGATTTATATTCCCGATTTGAGCCAGCCATTACCTGTTGCAGCCTTTATTCATGGTGGTGGACATATGTGTGGCAGCATTACGGTCTACGATAACATTGTTCGTAAATTAGCCAAAACTACTAATCACATCATTGTTTCAATCGACTATCGATTAGCTCCAGAGTTTCCTTACCCAACTGGAATTGAGGATAGTAAAGTAGCTATTCGTGGAATTTTTGCTATTTTAAACGAACGTAAAATTAAGTATCGTGATCGCAAACTTACTATTATTGGCGATAGTGGCGGCGCGGCAGTCTGTGCTTCAATTGTAATGGACAAAGAATTTGTCGCAATTGAGCAAATCACTAAACAAGTGTTAATTTACCCATCGCTTGACTATACACTAACCTCGCCAAGTATGGATAAACTTGCTGAAGGGTTTTTATTGGATAAGGCTAAAGTTGCTTGGTATTTTGATAACTACTTGCAAAATGGCGAAGACCGTAAATCTGTATCGCCATTATATGGTGAATTTTATAGCGCTATGCCAGCTACAATGGTCATTACTGCAGCATATGATCCATTACATGATGAGGGTGTTGCTTACTATAACAATGTAGTTAACGTCGGTATAAATGCTGAATTAATGCAGGTTGATGGGGTAATCCATGCCTATTTAATGCTGGAAAATTTATGTACTGAAGAATGTAACAAGACCTATCAGGAAATCAATAAATTCCTTAATCATTAAGCGAGTAAATTATGGCTCACCCAATCATAATGAGCCATAATTACTACCGTTCGCCAGTCAAACGCTTAATAACTGGCAAGAATAAAATAAAGACACCAATCACAATTGCCATCCCGATACAGCAGCGATAAAATAGTCCAAAATAAGCTTGTGCGCTGATGGTTACCGCAATTTCTCCCTTGGGGATTTTAACAAAACTTGATAATAAACCAGAAACATAAGAACCAATTGAACTTGCTAAAAACCATGCCCCCATCAAAAACCCCGATAAGCGCGGCGGTGACATTTTACTTACGATAGATAGCCCGACTGGCGAAATACACAATTCAGCACAAGTTAAAAGAAAAATCCCTGCAATTGGCCACAACATTGAGCTTTTAGTACCTGTAGTGTATGCTAAATACGCACTTAAGGCTAAAGTTGAAAAGGATGCTAATGAGAAAAATAGCCCCATCAGGAACTTTGCAGGTGAGGATGGACTTTTGCCTTTACGATCAAGTACAATCCAGATTTTTGCAAAAATCGAAGCTAGGATTATGATAAATGCCGCATTGGGGACTAGTACAAACATACTGGTAGGAACGGTAAGCCCCATTACTGAACGCTGGATATCTTTGTCAATAAACAACGCTAGTGAGTTGAAGAGTTGTTTATAGAGTGACCAAAAAAATACTGCAGTAATAATAAACACCAGTATCGATAACAATTGATTGCGCTCTGCGGAGGTATGACTTCTGACTGCCAAAAAAGCGATATAAAACAATAAGCCAAAACTAATCGCAGTAATGACAATCTTGGTATTGCCTGGATCACTAAGTAACACAAAAATTATGGTAATACTTGCAATTGCACCGATAATCAACCAAATCGCCCCACTGAACAAACCAATTCTACGGCGTAAATTGGCTGATTTAACGATATTTGATTTTTCTGAGTAATAACCTTTTTTATAGCCATAACCAAAGATACACAATCCAACAGCCATTCCGATTGCCGCTAATACAAAGCCATAATGCCAATTAATCATTTCGGCTACATAAGCGATGATAAGTCCAGCTAAAATCGAACCGAGATTAATCCCCATATAAAACAGCGTGTACGCACTATCACGACGCACATCACTTGGCTGGTAGAGTTGTCCAACCAAAACTGAAACTGTTGATTTGAGAAACCCAGTACCAATTGCGACTATAGCCAGACCGAGATAGACTGCATTTAAATCTAATGGCAAGGATAAGACAATATTTCCCAGTAAAATCAGTATGCCGCCAATAGTCACAGCCCAAACATAACCAATTAATTTATCCGCGACCCAGCCACCTAAAATTGGTGCCAGGAAAGTAAAAGCCATGTACGCACCAGAGACCAAACCTGCTTCACTTTCTGAGACATTTAAGCCTTTTGACAGATACAAAACCAAAATCCCAGTTATACCGTAAAAGCTAAAACGCTCCCACATTTCGGTAAAGAATAAAAAATACAAGCCTTTAGGGTGTTTGGCTGAATGAGGCATATCGAATGACCTTTTTAGAGATTAAACAAAGTTACTTATCAATGGTATAGTTTAAATCGTCATTGTTTCTTGGCATATTGTCATTGGTATAAATCAAGCTTTTAGCGTTAGCAAATAATTATACAAGGTATCTTTATTTCCTCCACATAGTTTATGAGTTAAATTGACTGCTTTTTTGGCGGGTAATTCAGTTGCCAATAATGTAACGGTAGATTTTTGTTCTGCGGTTAATTCATCTGAAGCCAAAGCTTGCTCCCGAATGCGTGGTAATATCAGAATTACGAACTCACCTCGTTGCTGATTATGATCACTTTCAACAAATTGCAACAATTCACCTGCGCTACATTTACGAATAGTTTCAAATTGTTTAGTTAGCTCACGCCCCATCACCAGCATCCGGTCATCACCTAGAACCTGGATTATATCTTTTAGGCAATCGCAAATCCGATGCGGTGATTCATAAAGCGCCACCGCGTAATCCACTTCTTGCCATAACGCTAATTGTTTTTGCCGTTGTGAGGTTTTGCTTGGTAAAAAACCAAAAAATAAACTCGGTGTGTTAACTGTACCACTAACTGAAAGCAATGTAATATAAGCACAAGCACCAGGCAACGGGTGAGGGTATATGTTGTGTGATGAGAGGACGTTACATAGTCGTGCACCAGGATCTGAAATCCCAGGAGTTCCAGCATCGCTAATTTGTACGATGGTTAAATTTTGCTCCAACCATTGCAAAACGCTTTGACTTACTTCATTTTCATTATGCTCATGAAACGCTACCAGTTTTTTATTAATAATTCCATGATGACTAAGTAATTTTTGGCTATTGCGGGTGTCTTCACAAAGAATGATATCTGCATTTCTAAGTACTTCCAGAGCGCGCAAAGTAATATCAGCTAAATTTCCAATCGGCGTAGCACAAACGTATAGCATAAAAGACTTTCTGTTGAATTAAGTCATCTATTATAAATCAGTTATTCATACGATGAGTTTTTTTAAGGCGCAACAAAGCACGGAAAGCAAGGAAATGCGTATAGATATTTTTACTATTCTAAAGCATTTAATAACTAGAGCCGCAAGTCAGTATGATAAAATTAGGGCAATTTTGGTAATTACCTAATCGCAATTTTAATGATATGGTAATTATTTAACTCACGTTTTCAGAGGTTTATATGGATAAACAACAAAAGCGCCCGATTTATTTGGACATCCCTAAGCTTGGTTCAAAAATGTCGATTACCGCCAAAGTTTCTATTTTACATCGAGCATCAGGCGTTCTGATGTTCTTAGCGTTACCTTTTATTCTTAGTCTTTTTCATAAGTCACTAACTAATGCTGAATTCTATTCAAATTGTTATGCAATTGCCTCATTACCGATAATGAAGATCATCTACATTGTCCTAATCTGGGCCATTATGCATCACATGTGTGCGGGTATTCGCTTTGTGTTATTAGATATGCATAAGGGAATTGAACGTACAGATGCGCAACGTTCCGCGCGTTGGGTTATTGTCGTAAGCTTACTATTAACTATTGCGTTAGGAGCTTTAATATGGTAAAACGTAAATCACTAAGTGCTGGACACGGAATTAATGGCTGGTTACAGCAACGAGTTACCGCGGTAATCATGGCAATTGCAATCATTGAAGTGTTTGTCTTTATGTTTATAGCCAACGAAGTTATTGATGCTAATTTTATTAGTTGGCAACAATTCTTTAGCTTTACCTTTGTCAAAATTTTTGCGCAACTAACTTTTATTGCTGTGGTGATTCATGGATGGATTGGTATGCGTGATGTATGGTTGGATTATGTAAAATCAACAGGCGCACGGATTATTCTTCATACCGCAACTATCTTGTGGTTAGTAGGGTGCTTAATCTATTCAGCAAAAATTTTGTGGTCATAAGAAAAAGGATTAACTAATGAGTCTTCCAATATTAAAATTTGATGCCGTAGTAGTCGGCGGCGGCGGCGCTGGTTTGCGCGCTGCATTACAACTTTCTGAAGCTGGCGTAAAAACGGTGGTATTATCTAAAGTATTTCCTACTCGCTCGCATACTGCTGCTGCACAGGGTGGAATTTCCGCTTCCTTTGGTAATTCTGAAGAAGATAACTGGCATTGGCATATGTACGACACTGTAAAAGGTGCGGATTGGCTTGGTGATCAGGATTCAATCGAGTTTATGTGCAAGCAAGCGACTGAAGCAGTTGCCGAATTAGAACATTACGGTATGCCATTTGACCGTTTAGAAAATGGTAAGATTTATCAACGTCCATTTGGTGGGCATATGGCAGAATTTGGTAAAAAACCAGTGCGTCGTGCTTGTGCAGTTGCCGATCGTACCGGACATGCCATGCTACATGCATTATATCAACGCAATGTAAAAGCGCAAACACATTTCTTTGTCGAGTGGATGGCGCTGGATCTAATTCGTGATAAAGACGGTGATGTAGTTGGAGTTACTGCATTAGAAATGGAAACTGGTCAAGTTTACATTATTCATGCTAAAGCGGTGCTTTTTGCCACAGGTGGTTCTGGACGAATTTATCAAGCCTCAACTAATGCCTTCATTAATACAGGCGATGGTGTTGGTATGGCATTACGTGCTGGCTTACCTGTTGAAGATATTGAATTTTGGCAATTTCACCCGACTGGTCTTTATGGCGCAGGCGTTTTGATCACTGAGGGTGTCCGTGGTGAAGGTGGTTATTTACTTAACGCTAACGGCGAGCGTTTTATGGAACGTTATGCACCAACAGCTAAAGATTTGGCTTCTCGTGATGTGGTATCACGTGCGATGCAAGTTGAAATCAACGAAGGTCGTGGCTGTGGCGCAGGTAAAGATCATGTATTGTTAAAATTAGATCATCTCGGTGCCGAAGTAATTGATCAACGCTTACCTGGTATCCGTGAGATTTCAATTCAATTCTTGGGAATTGATCCAGTAAAACAACCGATTCCTGTAGTGCCAACTTGTCATTATATGATGGGTGGTATTCCGACTAATTATCGTGGTGAAGTAATTGATGGTGTGGATGAGAAAGTAGTCAAAGGTTTCTATGCTGCAGGTGAGTGTGCTTGTGCATCCGTGCATGGAGCAAATCGCTTGGGAACTAACTCATTGTTAGATTTGGTCGTATTTGGTAAATCAGCTGGTAATAGCGTGATAGAATACGTGAAAACAATGGACGAAGCAAAAGAACTACCAGAAAATGCAGCAGAATTTACTCTCGCTCGTTTGGCAAAACTTGAAGCTGCAACTAGTGGCGAAAAATTAGCTGATGTGCGTCGCGATATGCAAGTTTGTATGCAACAACACGCTTCTGTATTTAGAACGCAAAAAGTTCTTGATGAAGGTGTAGCAAATATTTTGGACGTCTACAAACGTACACAAAATTTGTATATTGATGATAAATCCAAAGTATTTAATACCGCGCGGGTTGAAGCACTAGAATTTTTAAATACGATTGAAGTAGCCGTTGCAACGATGGTTGCAGCTCGGGAAAGAACCGAATCACGTGGAGCTCATGCCCGCGAAGATTATCCAGATCGTAACGATGAAAAATGGATGAAGCACACTTTGTATTACAGCAAAGACAACCGTTTGGAGTATAAAGAAGTGCATATTAAGCCATTGTCAGTGGATTATATTCCACCAGCAAAACGTGTTTACTAGGAGCAGCAAATGGCAAAAAAAATGAAATTCTCAATTTATCGTTATAACCCTGATACTGATGCAAAGCCTTATTATCAGGATTATGAGGTAGAATTAGGTGAGCACGATAAAAAATTACTTAATGCTTTGGTAAAACTTAAAGAAGAGTTGGATGATTCGGTTTCATTCCGCCGCTCATGCCGTGAAGGTGTTTGTGGTTCGGATGCGATGAATATCAATGGACGCAATGGCTTAGCTTGTCTGACTGACTTAGATAGCTTAAAAGAGCCAGTAGTTCTAAATCCTATTCCTGGGTTACCAGTTATTCGCGATTTAATCGTCGATATGACGCAATTTTTCCATCAATATCATTCGATTAAACCTTATGTAATTGATGAACAGCTAATGCCAGAAAATGAACGCTTGCAATCGCCTGAAGATCGTAAAGAACTAGACGGTGTAATTGAGTGTATTTTATGCGCATGTTGTTCGACTTCATGTCCGTCATTTTGGTGGAATCCAGATAAATTTTTAGGACCAGCAGCTTTGTTACACGCTTATCGCTTCTTAGCCGATAGTCGTGATCAGGCAACTAATGAACGTTTAAATGATCTAAATGATCCTTATCGCTTATTCCGCTGCCATACAATCATGAATTGTGTTGATGTATGTCCAAAACATTTGAATCCGACTAAAGCAATTGGCAAAATCAAAGAAATGATGATTTCACGGATGGTATAAAGTTAATCTGACGCATTTTGGATAATGGTATAACGCTATGGATTATGTAGCAGTAGAGAAGTTAAAGTGGCGCTCTAGACGTTCGATGTTGGAATTAGACCTGTATTTCGAGCGCTTTATCAGTGGTGGTAGTTTTGCTAAGCTAAATGAAACGGAATTGCTCGCATATCAGCATTTAATCACACTAGATGATGCTGATTTGTTGATACTATTTCAAGGTAAAGGGGAGTTAGCAGACCCTGAGTTACAGAATTTAGTTAATAAGATTGCTCAACAAAATTTTTATAAGGAAATGGAACATGACTGAAACGCAACAAGCAGTAAAAGCTAAATCAGTGAAAGTTGATTTTGGCAACGGACAAGTGGTTGAATACCCGATTTATGAAGCAACGATTGGTCAAAACGTAGTTGATTTTAGAACTTTTGGTAAGTCTGGAATGTGGAGCTACGACCCCGCATTTTTAGCGACGGCTGCATGTGAATCTAAAATTACTTATATTGACGGTGACAAAGGACAATTATTCTATCGTGGATACCCTATTGAGCAGCTAGCCGAACATTCTACCCATCTTGAAGGTGCATATTTACTATTATCTGGTGAACTACCGAATAAAGCACAAAAAGCTGAATTTGAAAATGCAATTTTACGTCACAATATGGTACATGATCAGTTCTTGAGCTTCTTCAAAGGTTTCCGTCGTGATTCACACCCGATGGCTGTGCTTGCTGGTGCAATCAGTGCCATGGCAGCTTTTTATCCAGAAGATTTTGATTTCAAAAATCCTGAACATCGTAAAATTGGTATTCACCGCCTGATAGCTAAAATGCCAACTATCGTAGCAATGTGCTATCGCTACAATCAAGGTCTGCCATTTATGTACCCACGCAATGATCTAGACTATTCATCTAACTTCTTATACATGATGTTTGCAACTCCATGTGAAGCTTATACACCTAATCCGATAATTGCTAAAGCATTTGATCGTATTTTATTATTACATGCTGATCATGAACAAAATGCCTCGACTTCTACCGTACGTTTGGCTGGTAGCTCTGGGACACATCCATTTGCAGCAATTTCTGCTGGTATCTCTTGCTTATGGGGCCCTGCTCACGGTGGAGCAAATGAAGCAGTTCTCAAAATGTTAAATGAAATTGGTGATGAGTCACGTGTAGATGCATTTATGCAAGGTGTTAAAGATAAAAAATATCGTTTGATGGGCTTTGGTCACCGTGTATATAAAAACATGGATCCACGCGCGAGTATTATGCGTAAAACCTGTAATGATGTTTTAGATGCATTGGGTAAACGTGATGATAAGTTATTCAAACTTGCTATGAAGTTGGAAAAAATCGCATTAGAAGATTCATACTTCATCGAGAAAAAACTTTATCCAAACGTTGACTTCTATTCAGGAATTATTCTTCATGCTATAGGTATTCCAACTGAAATGTTTACTACGGTTTTTGCTTTGGCAAGAACTGTTGGCTGGTTAGCACAATGGCAAGAGATGATTGAAGATCCAGATTTCAAAATTGGTCGTCCACGTCAGCTTTATACTGGTTATACTGCCAGAGATTATGTGGAACTATCAAAACGTAAATAATTTACGATAAATTTATTTAATTCGTAAGTAGGTATGTGTATAATATAGCATACCTACTTTTTTATACAGGGGATAATTTATGAAGAAAAAACTAATTGGAATTGTATGTTTGTTTGCTTTGACTGCTTGTGGCAGCGGTGGAGGTGGCTCGACAACCACCCAGCCAATTGATCCAAATTTTGCCGAAGATCCAACTCCACCGTCCCCATACCCGACACCTGGTGATTATAATTTAGGACAACCAACAGGATTAACTGAGAGTTATCCAAGTGCGTTCTGGCCAAATAATTTGCATAATGCGTTACAGATTGCTTATGGTAATAACAGCGAATCGCAGATTGCGAATTTGACAGCTTATGTTACTATGGGGAATGCTCTTTGTTCAGCAACTCCAGTCTACTATGATGCAAGCAATAACAGAACTTTCTTGATTGGTGCAGCACATTGCTTTGCCCAGTCCAAAACTTCTCCGACAATGCTATATTCAAGCAATCTCTTACCAACATCTTCACTTAGTATTTACAATGGTGTGAGCAAAGTTAAAGGAATGGTTTCGTATTCGGTGGAAGCAGTTTATTTGCGTCAAGATTATTGCTACAATGCAACTTTTGCCAGTGGTGGTGAATGTCTTAATTTCACGCCAAATAGTGGAGCAGGAACACAGGGTAATGACATTGCGGTAATTCAAGTTGCAGGTCAATATGCAGATCCTGAGTCTTATCCACAATTAGCTAGAGCTTCACAATACCCTACTCCGTATACCATGGCACCTGTTTTCTCGATTGGTTATGGAATTAATACTCAAAGTCCCAATTCAAGCGCAACTTGCGGAACTTCTACTCAACCATGTGGTACAATGTTCTACACAGCCAATTATCAATATTGGCAACAAGATGCGACAGGGTATCATTACCTATATAATAGTTTTTATGCTGATGCATCAAATACAACTTATGGAGCATCACCTGGTACAGGCTACACTTCGCTAGTTTGCGGTGGTGATTCTGGTGGTGGTGATTTATTTTGGACAGGCAGTAAATGGATTTTATTATCTGAGCATACTTATGGTCCTAATAGTGCATGTGGAACTTTCTATAGCTACTTACCAAATGGCGCAACTAATGTCTCTGCATACTATGACTGGATTCAATCAATTATCAAAGATCCTACTCCGGCTGTGAACTGTAAAAATGGAACCATTGCAAATTGTGTTACCAACGGATAGAGGGTTCTTGAATAAACTATGTAGATTTGTTATATAAAATGCTTGGGTGAGTATGAGAAACGTTGTGTGTGGCTTAATTGGTTTGCTTTGCTTGGCTGCTTGTGGCGGTGGAAGTGGTGGTGGAGCTGGATTTCAGAATGACCCTACTCCTCCCTCGCCATATGCTCCGTTAGGTAACTACATGGGGATAGCTTATGGCGATTTGGGGCAACCTATGGGTTTGACTCAAGCATACCCCAGTTCATTTTGGCCAAGTAACCTACCTGCGTTTCAAATTGCATATGGTAGTGATGATGAATCAGCCATTGCTAATTTGAGCGCTTTGGTTCATCTTAAGCGCTCAATTTGTTCGGCTACTCCGGTATACTATGATTCGCGAAGTAACACTACTTTTTTAATTGGTGCTGCACATTGTTTTGTTACTTCTAAAAGTTCGCCTACAATTTTAAGCCGTAATGATTTGATGGCTGCTAGTGATGTCAGAATCTATCATGGTGTTGGTTCCAGTTTACATAGCTGGGATGCTAATTATGATGTTAAGGCAATATATTTACGGCAAGATTACTGTTATAATGGCTCATTTGCCATAGGTGGTGAATGCCAAAACTTTACTCCACAAGAAGGTGCTAGCGGTGGTCAAGGAAATGATATCGCCATTATTCAAGTGGTTGGTCAATACGCCGACCCCGAATCTTACCCGCAAATTGTACCAGCCACACAATATCTACAGACTTACACTATGGCACCGGTCTTATCGATTGGTTATGGAATTAATACACAAACGCCAATTGGTGATATGCCCTCAGATTGTACGGTTGGTTCAGATTGTGCAGTGATGTACTATACCACTAACTATCAATATTGGCAACAAGATACAATAGGATATCACTACCTTTATAATAGTTACTATAATAATGGTGGGTTTGGACAATATGGTTATACTTCATTGATCTGCGGCGGTGACTCCGGCGGTGGTGATTTATTTTGGAATGGCTCACACTGGTTATTACTATCAGAACATACGTATGGACCATCAGATGTTTGTGGTACGTTTTATAGTTTCTTGCCTGATGGTTCAACCAATGTTTCAGCATATTACGACTGGGTACAATCAATTTTATATAACACGGATCCAGTGACTGCTTGTGATAATGGTGGTATTGCCAATTGTGTAACCAATGGTATATGAAGTTTACCGTCAATAGCAACCTTGCTAGCAGTATTGAAAAAAGGTAGTCCTAAGACTACCTTTTAACTATTAAAGCACATGCTTACATAGTGTGTTGACAACCATTGATTGCTAATTCAGCGCCAGTCATGAAACCAGAGATATCAGAAGCCAAATAAGTTACCAAACCTGCAATCTCTTCAGGTTTACCAAGGCGTCCCATTGGGATACCTGCAATAATCTTATTGCGAATTTCTTCATCAATTGCCATAACCATTTCAGTCGCAATATATCCAGGTGCAATTGTATTTACAGTGACACCTTTTTTTGCAACTTCTTGTGCCAATGCCATACTAAAACCATGAATACCAGCCTTAGCTGCAGAGTAATTAGTTTGACCTGCTTGACCTTTTTGACCATTGATTGAAGAAATATTGATTACGCGTCCCCAACCTTTTTCAACCATATCGTCTAAAACTTGCTTACACATATTGAATGCGCTATCCAAGTTAGTATGCATAACAGCATCCCATTTATCTTTGCCCATTTTTTTGAACATTGAATCACGGGTAATTCCTGCATTGTTTACCAAGATATCAACAGTACCTAAATCTTTTTTGATTTGTGAAACTGCAGCTTCACAAGATGTGTAATCAGCAACGTCACAAGGGTAAGCAGCAACATCAAATCCCTCAGCTTTCATTTGTTTAACCCAAGCATCCGCTTGATCTTTCCATTTTTGTGGATCATAACCATCAACAAAATAAGTAGTCACTACTTTATGTCCAGCTTGAGCCAAACCTTTACACATTGCTGTTCCAATACCACCCATACCACCAGTAACTAATGCAATTTTCGCCATAGTGCGCTCCTTTAAGTTAAAATATTGCTAATTAGATCAAAATTTTTAAATTCTGACCAACTTTTTTTATGAAATAAACCGCAAAATAAAATATGATAACAATTTTCTTACACCGTTTACTGCAGAGCTTTATACTGCCTCCGCTTAATTCGCTAATTATTATAGTACTTGGCGCATATTTTTTCAAGGTGCACCGCACAAAAGGGTGGATTATATTGCTGATTGGCTGCTTTAGCTTATATCTCCAGTCAACTCCGTATTTTGCATATAAATTGAACCGTTGGCTATCACCTGAACCAATGCAGCTGTCAAGTTTAAATCAGGCACAAGCAATTGTTCTGCTTGGAGGTGGGGTAAATACTTATGCAGGGGAATACAATGTAAATGCGGTATCAAATAGTGATACTTTTATACGAATTCGTTACGCAGCATTCCTTGCTAAAAGAAACCCAGATTTACCTATCTTCGTTTCGGGCGGTGCTATTGATACCAAGGATTCTGAAGCTAGTTTAATGAAAAAAGCGTTGCAAAATGAATTTGAAGTAGAAAATCCGATTTATTTGGAACCAGACTCTAAAACTACCAGCGAAAATGCCAAATACACTTCTCGGATATTATTACAATATGGTATTTCTAAAGTAATTTTAGTCTCTTCTGCAAGTCACATAAAGCGAGCTGGTGCATTATTTGAACGTAATGGAATAAAAGTAATTGCGGCACCAACTGGATTTTATTCATTGGGGTATTATAGGTTACCTATTCTATGGTTTGTTCCAACAGCTAATGCGATGATGGTTACATCAAGTGTTTTACATGAGGTTTTTGGTTACATCTACGATGTTGGATTTTAGCTTATGAGTTTATTTTCTTCTGCCAATATTCATCAATTTGCTCAGTTCTGGCTAACTCCTCCAGTTAATTTTTGGATTTTTATTGTCTTAGGTGCGATATTTTGGCGAAAGCGGCGCGCAATTTTAATCTGTTTGTGTTGTGGGCTAATAATTACCTATATTCAATACACTCCGTTATTTGCCAAAGCATTAACAGCTTTAATTTACCCCAAGTTAGATTCTCCCTACAATAAGTTGCAGATTAAACCTCAAGCGATAGTGGTATTGGGTGCCGGAGTTACCTCATGTATTGATGATATTGGGAGGGTTGAGGCTTGTGTAGATGGGGTTTCATTATTAAACGTTCGCACGGCGGCAAAAGTTGCTCTTGAAAATCCTAATTTACCATTAATCTTATCAGGTGGAGTGACTGATGGGGTTAATAGCGAAGCTGAAGGAATGAGCAATTACCTTAAAGATAATTATTCGTTAGCAAACATCAGTATTATGGAATCACAATCATTGAATACGAATGAGAATGCAAGATATACAGCACTTAAACTTGAGGAGTTAGGAATTCATAAGGTGATTTTAGTAACACAAGCTTCGCATATGTGGCGTTCATTGGCGTTGTTCGATAAATATGGAATCTCTGCCCTTGCATATCCTGCATGGGATGACTATTTAATTAATGATCTTATTTGGTGGCAAAAAATAGTACCTAGTAATGCAGCATCAGAACAAACTACAAAAATTCTTCATGAAATGATCGGCTACTTTGTTTACGTGATATTGTAGTTAATCCTTTGTTAAATTTAAACATATTTACTAGAAATACTAAGGTTGTTTTAAAAATATCCTAAAAAATCAACAAAAAGATTTGACTGTTATCGCTTGGTTGTGTGATAATACCGTT
>DAORIZ010000050.1:0-16792 GCA_035438765.1 Burkholderiales bacterium
TTACTTACCGATGGAGGTAAAATGCAAAAAGTTAATTTCTGTCATGTAGTAAGATCATTTATACAACATTTACCTAGATACATTACCAGAAGACATAACAAAATTATTGGGGTAACTACCGTAAGATGGTAACAATGCTACACAACAATAATGAATGAATCTTTAAGTTTAGTTAGTTGGCTAGGTGGTGGAATGATTGTTGTTGCTTCTCTGTCGGCAAGGATGAAAAATTGAGCACAAACGGACACAACGTTCTAAAAAGTAGAAATCTTGATCATAATTCGTATCGGAGTAGTATCTTCTCAAAACCAGACCGTACAAAATTCAGCAACTCTACTAGGCGCTTATGCATTGTCTAATTATACCCCTACAGTGTTATTCTCGTTTGCAAGTGTTGTAGATATAATATTATTTGTATTTGTATTTGTATTAGTAATTGTCACCTACAAAATTCAGTGATAAAAATGCTCGCAAAAATCGTATTTTAAACTTTTAATTCCAGATTGCGGCACAAATTAATTCAGTGCTATTGGTGATTGCCAGTGATTTGGCTTTAAGTCCGATTTGTTGACACTTCTCAGGATTTAATTCATCGATTAGACTAGCTAAACTCTCGGGCGTTAATTTAGATTGAGGCAACAAAAACGCAGCGCCTTGTTCCACCAGATATGCAGCATTGTGCGTTTGATGATCATCAACCGCATACGGATATGGTACAAAAATTGCACATTTCCCCGCACAACTAACTTCTGCAACCGTGGAAGCTCCAGCACGGCAAATAATAACATCGCTATTGCTGTATGCTTCTGCCATATTATCAATAAAATTTACCACCTGAGCATTTAAGTCATGTTCACGGTAAAAATCTGCTACCGTAGAACCATCATTACGCCCGATCTGATGTACGATAGAACCAATTTTATCTTTAACCGCATTTAACGCTAGTGGAACATTGTCATTCAGTGCTTTCGCACCAAGACTACCACCAACAATCAAAATATTGAGTTTGCCAGTAGTATTAGTACTTGCTGGCGGCGCTATATCAATAATCTCTTGCCGGACAGGATTTCCTACTAATTGCGTCTTTGTGCTATTTAAAACATTAGGAAAAGCGGTTAGCACTTGATTAACAATTTTAGCCAATACTCGATTAGTTAAACCTGCAACTGAGTTTTGCTCATGAATCAAGGTTTTCTTACCCAATATTCGTGCAGCAAGTAAGATTGGAAAAGTTGCATAGCCACCAAAGCCAATCACGGTGGTTGGACGATGTTTACGTAGAATACACCAACACTCAAACAACGCGCGCAACATAGTAAATGGTAACATTAATTTACGCAGTACGCCTTTGTTTCTAACACCAGCAACCGATACGGTTTCCAAGGGGTAACCATTTTGCGGAATGATTTGATTTTCCATTCCAACTTTAGCTCCAACCCACACAACATCATATGAGTCAGTCAATTGCCGAGCAACCGCTAGCGCTGGGAAAATATGCCCACCAGTACCACCAGCACTAATGATAATTACTGGTTTACTCATGTTAATGGATTTCCATGTTTGAGAAGTTTATTTTCATAGTCAATTTTAAGTAATATTGATAGAGCAATACAATTAACCAATACCGAGCTGCCGCCAAAAGAGACAAATGGCAAGGTCAAACCTTTGGTTGGCAACATACCAATGGCAACTCCGATATTAACAATAGCTTGAGCAAAGAACCAAACACTAATCCCCTGCGCCAATAGACCTTGAAATTTACGTCCAGGTAGGCGTTTGGTTTCGGTAGCAATCATGGTAAAACCACGATAAAATATAATCCAGAAGAGCAATAAAATAACCAAAACACCCGCAACACCAAATTCCTCGCCAATAATAGCCATGATAAAATCAGTATGAGCCTCCGGTAAATAGTATAATTTTTCAATACTATTACCTAACCCGACCCCAAACCAGCCACCATGTCCAAAAGCCAGCAAAGAATGGCTCAGTTGATACCCCTTGCCCAAAGCATCTTGCCACGGGTCTAAAAACCCAACCACACGCTTCATCCGATATGGTTCAAAAACAATCAGCAAGACGAAAGCAGCAGCACCAAAAAGTACTGCGGCAAAGATAACTTTAACATTCAAATCAGACAGATACAAAATAGTCAGTGCAATGATAAAAACTACTGTAGTTGAACCCATATCCGGCTCCGCCAAGAGCAGTACACACACCGTCAGCAGCGTGGCAATCACGGGCACAACATCGCTACGAAAATTTTTCATGCTCAATGTTTTACCGCAAAAATAATTTGCCATATAAATGCCAATCCCTAGTTTAGCTAACTCAGAGGGTTGTAGATTGAGTAAGCCCAACGGCAACCAGCGCCGAGAACCATTAACGAGCCTCCCAACATGAGGGATTAAAACCGCAATCAATAAAATTATTACTCCGACAATAATTTTATTGGCATTTTTTTTCCAAAATGCAGTCGGCATATTAAATGCCAGAACCCCAGCAACAGTTCCCAGTGTTATCGCCATTACATGACGAATCAGGTAAAAATATGGATTACCACTACCAGAGTCTTTCGCCGCGTAGGCAACTGATGCAGAATAGACCATCACTAGCCCGATAGCCAACAGAATAATCGCCGAAAACAGAATATTATTATCTATCCCTGCCTTCGCTATATTTTGGCGATCAGTGGTCAGCCAGCGAAAAAATTTAGTGAATATGCGCATAGATTGAATCTACAAAAACTTGAGCACGGTGTTTATAATTGGTAAACATATCCCATGAAGCACACGCTGGAGATAATATTACTGCATCGCCAAAGCTAGCATTTTTGATACACGCAGCTACAGCATCTTCCAAACTCACATAACCAGACACATTATCAATTCCAGCTAAACTCATAAGTATCGCGTCTTTATCCTGACCGATTACGGCAACTGACTTACATTTTTTTAGGACTAGCTCACGTAACGGTGCAAAATCTTGCCCCTTACCATCACCGCCTAAAATCAGATGTACTGGACGATCTATGCCACCAACACCAGCAATTACTGCCCCTACATTAGTACCTTTAGAGTCTTCAATATACAAGATACCATTATGTTCGGTAACTTTTTGCATCCGATGTTCTAAACCAGCAAATTGAATACATCCAGTCTTAAACTGTGCCAAATCATAGCCTGCTCCAGCCAATAATGCTAGAGATGCCAACACATTGAGATAATTATGTCGTCCAACTAATTGCAACTCAGATGATTTAAGATAAGCAGCACCATCAATTTGTAAAATTGGATCTGCAGCATCAGTTAAATGATAATTACCCTGTTTATCGCCAAAATAGCTTTGTGCTAGACCATGGCGCGCCATTGCTAAAACGAGTGGATCTTCAATATTTAATACTTGATGTTGACATCGATTAAAAATATGCGCCTTAACATATGCATATTCTAAAAGATCACGATAACGATCTAGATGGTCTTCTGAAATGTTCAAAACCGTAGCACTGGCAAAATTCATGCTAGTTAGAGTTTCTAGTTGAAAGCTCGATAATTCAAGAACAATTAATTCTGGATAATTGTTTTGTTTTTCACATTCCAGTAAGGCATCTAATACCTGAGTCCCGATATTACCAGCTACCAAAGTCCTAATTCCGCTGTGCTCTGCTAAAAATCCAGTTAAACTAGTTACGGTTGTCTTACCATTGCTACCAGTAATGCCAATTACTTTACTCTGCCAATCGCTAATTTCACGTGCAAATAACTCGATATCACCGACAATTTGCTTACCTGAGTGTATAGCTTGTTGTAAAGCTGGCTCATAAATTGAAACACCCGGACTTATGGCAATAATATCCGCATCAGCAAGATTAGCATAATTCAGAGCACCGCCAATCACCTGATATGATTCATTCTGTGGCGGGTTATCGCGAGTGTCCAATACTCGTAAAATACAAGCATTACGATTGCGTAAATAATTTAAGATTGACTTACCAGTTTCACCTGCGCCAATTATGACAAATTTAGTTGTAGAATAATTAATTTTCATTAGCGTAACTTAATAGTAGATAAACTGATTAATAAAAAGATTATACTGATAATCCAGAATCTTACAACGACCTGAGTTTCTTTCCAGCCTTTTAATTCAAAATGATGATGAATTGGTGCCATTAAAAAGATACGTTTCTTACGTAGTTTGTATGAACCAACTTGTAACATCACCGAAATTGCTTCGATCACAAATAATCCCGCCATAATCCCAAAGACAATTTCCTGACGGACAATTATTGCAATTGTTCCTAATACCGCGCCTAATGCCAAAGCTCCGACATCACCCATAAAGACCTGTGCTGGGTATGCGTTAAACCATAAAAATCCTAGAGTCGCGCCAACAATTGCTGCGCAAAAAACCACGACTTCATGCGCACCAGGTACGTGTGGTAGATATAAATACCCTGCAAAAATCTTATGCCCCGCAATATAGGCAAAGATCGCCAAACCAAGAGAGACAATCACCACTGGAACTGACACTAAGCCATCGAGTCCATCGGTTAAGTTAACTGCATTAGAGCTGCCAACAATTACAAAATAAGTTAAAACTAAAAAACCAACTATTCCAAAGGGATGCTGTACTAATTTAAAAAACGGTACCACAACTTCAGTTGCATTCGGCATTTTAACTACATAAATCAAAAATAGCCCTGTTCCAATTGCAATAGCGGACTGTGCAAGCATCTTGGCACGTGGTGGTAAACCTTTGGGATCTTTATAAACCACTTTACGATAGTCATCGATAAAACCTAGAGCCCCAGTTGAAATTAAGACGAATAAGAGAACCCAGATATATAAGTTAGTTAAATCAGCAACTAAGAGAATGGTAATGGTAATTGATAAAATTATTAGCACACCGCCCATCGTTGGCGTACCTGATTTGACTAAATGCGTTTGTGGACCATCCGTACGCACTGTTTGCCCAACTTTTAATTGTGTCAACCAATTAATCACACGCTGCCCAAAGCCAATCGAAATCGCCAGCGAAAATATTCCAGCAAGCAATGCTCGGAAGGTTACATATTCAAAGACGCGAAAAGCACCGATGACTTGCTCAAGATATTGAGCTAAAAGATAAAGCATAATCTACTACCTTTATTATGGCAAATAATCCATTTTCGCCAGATTATTACCATGGTAATGTTGTTAATTGGTCGGCAACTTCATTTAATCGCATTGAGTGCGAACCTTTAATTAATAATGTGCCACTCTTAGGTAGCTCAGAAAGACAGTATTTTACTATATCCTGATTTGATTCAAAATGGATTTTCGTACCATTAAAGTATTCTGCTGCATGTTTGGCTAAGCTACCAACGGTCAGCAGATGGTCAATTCCATCTTTCTGGATTTGCTCACCAATTTCACGATGAAAATCTAATTCACCGCTACCCAGCTCTTTTAAATCAGCAAAAATAAACCAATGAGGCCGCGGTAACATGCTAATCGCCTTTAGTGCGGCTCGCACAGAGTCTGGATTAGCATTATAAGTATCATCTACAATTAAAGCACCGTTAAAAGCTTTTTTACGCTCCAAACGCCCACTATAGCCAGTATAACTCTCTAGCCCAGTTTTGATGCTATTTAATGAACAGCCTAAATTAATTGCCAAGGCAATTACCGTTAAGGCATTGAAATAATTATGTTGTCCCAAAATCCGTAAGCTTATTTCTAGCTCACCCAATGGAGTTATGTAGCGCGCACCAATCTCGGTAAACTCAGCTAAGTAGCAAGCACTTTCTGCTGTACCATAATCAAAAATTTTAGCGCTATCCAATTCTGTTTTGGCACTCCATAGTGCGCTAAATGGATTGCTCACATCAATGCATGCTACTCCATCGCTGGCTAAACCATTATATATTTCACCTTTAGCATCAGCAATTTCACCTAATGATTTAAACTGCCCAATATGAGCAAACATCACATTATTTACGACCGCTACAGTTGGTTTGGCTAGCTTAGACAAATAGTCCAGCTCGCCCGCATGATTCATGCCCATTTCTATAATCGCAACATGATGATTATCATTTAATTCAAGCAAGGTTAATGGCATGCCCCAATGATTGTTTAAGTTGCCACTGGTTGCTAAAACATGAGCTGCACCAAACTGAGTTTGACAAACACAACGTAACATTTCTTTAACCGTAGTTTTGCCATTACTACCAGTAATTGCTACCACTGGAATCGTAAACAATTGACGGTAATTACTCGCAAGTAAGCCTAGAGCCTGAGTCGTATCTTTTACGCGTATCAAATTTGGCAAATCCGCTTTAAAATCATCATTTACCAAGGCATAAGTATTGCCACGCGCGATAACTTGAGCAACATAATCATGTGCATCATGGTTTTCACCGACAATCGCAATAAACAGGCTGTCATCACTAACTTTTCGGCTATCAATAACGACACTGGAAATAGCGCCATCAGCAGCAAATACCTCGGACGCCGTGCCATTACACATGTTAACTAATTGTTGTGCATTCAATTTACGCATATATCATCCATTTTCAATTAACTTGTAAAATCTCATTTACCAGTTCGAAATCACTAAAATGATGCTTAACACCATGAATTTCCTGATAAGTTTCATGGCCTTTACCCGCCACCAAAATAATATCACCTGCTTTTGCTATAGTCAAAGCAGCTTTAATTGCTTCGGCACGATCAACCACCACCAGATAACTGTCAGGAGTCAAATCAGCAGTAATATCCTGAATAATTTGTAGTGGCTCTTCATCTCGTGGGTTATCCGTGGTAATAATTACCTTATCTGCCAAATCAGTAGCAATCCGCCCCATCTGTGGACGTTTACCACGATCACGATTACCACCGCAGCCAAAAACACAAAACAATTTACCCGTATCTTTAATTTCCTGTAAAGTGCTAAGCGCTTTTTCTAAAGCATCTGGTGTATGAGCGTAATCAATAACTACCAATGGCTTATTGGCAATAATTACCGCATCCATCCGCCCTGTAACTGGTTTTAGCTGTAGTGCAATTTCGGCTAATTTTCTCCATGCAACTTGCTTAACTAACAACGTTGCAAAAACTGCCAGTAAGTTATAAACATTAAATCGCCCCACTACCGCGACCTTGATTTCTTGCTTCATCCCCTGATAAAGTAAATCAAAACTAATCCCGGAGCTGGACAGATGTAAATTATCCGCGCGCAAATCACCAGAATCAATTCCATAGCTTATTAAATTTAGTTTAGGATTATTTCTACGTAAATTACTTAATAACTCAGCACCATAAACATCGTCAGCATTAATTACTGCGTGTTCTAACGATTTCCAATAAAATAATTGTTTTTTGGCAGCAAAATAGTCTACCATGGTTTTGTGATAATCCAGATGATCTTGGGTTAGATTGGTGAAAATCGCACATTTAAAATCAACACCGTTTACCCGCCCCTGACTTAGAGCATGTGAAGAAACTTCCATTGCCAGACATTGCACTTGTTGCTGCTTAAAATCATGAAGTAAATGTTGCAGTGTAATTGGATCTGGCGTAGTTGAAGCGTAATCAGTTACATTGGGGTAAACGCCAGCCCCAGTTGTGCCAATTATCGCACTTTTATAGCCTAAGAATGAATAAGCCTGATTCAGCCAATGACTGATTGAAGTCTTACCATTCGTACCGGTAACAGCTATGCTATAAAAAGCTTGACTAGGAAATTTAGCCTTAGCTGCAGCGATAAGACCGGTATAATGCTGTAAATTTTTAAAAGAGTAATTTTCTATGGGGTAGGTAAAATTTATTCCACCTTCCCATAAGATGCAGTTACAGCCGTTTTGCACAGCTTGAGAAATGAAATGGCGCCCATCAAGAGTAGCTCCGGGATAGGCGCAAAAAATAGTCGCAGGACCAGCTCTGCGACTATCAATAACCAGTTCACGAGAATCATTCAGCACAGAATGAGACAACTGTCGCTCAATATCTGCTACCGTTGCTTCATCCACAAATGGATTTAGAGTAGAATACATGCTTGTAACTCAATTCTATCTTTACTTGTGACTACTTTCCCATAACTGCCACAATATGCTGTAAGAGTTAGGAACAAGGCGACGTAGTGTACATGAGAAGTACATGAGGAGCCCTGTGACGAAGCTATTACTGCATAGGGTGAGCAGTTACCTTTACTTTTTATCTGGATTAACTCCGAGTACATGTAATGTTGGCTGTACAATCTGCGCAAATACTGGAGCCGCAGTTTGTGCACCATAGTACATGCCTTTGGTTGGTTGATCTATCATAACCGCAACGATAATCCGCGGATTAATTGCTGGAGCAAAACCAACAAAAGATCCGATATGCTTAGTATTACTATAATGCGCTCCATCCAATACCTGTGCCGTTCCTGTTTTACCAGCTACAGTATAATCCGCAACCCGTGCATTTTTCCCTGTGCCTTCTTCGGTAGTACTTGCCAAAATTGAACGGACAGTTTCAGCGGTAGCAGGGCTAATTATTTGTGTACACGGTAATTTATCGCTACCATCTAGTTTAGTAAAGGTTACTGGCACCATACAGCCATTATTAGTAAATATAGTATAAGCATGCGCCATTTGGAATAAACTCACTGAAATACCATAACCATATGACATCAAAGCCTGATCTACCGGATACCAACGTTTCCAATCAATCAAAATACCTTTGGTTTCACCTGGAAAGCCTGTGCCCATTTTTTGTCCAAAGCCAACTTGACGGTAATAGTTCCATAAATCCTGAGCTTTAAACTTCATGGCAATTTTAGAAGTACCAATATCGCTGGAGTGTTGAATAATCTCCGCTACTGTCATGTGTGGATATGGATGATCATCTTTAATTAATTTAGGTCCAACTGACCATGGGTGAGTATCAAACACTGTTTGTGGCGTTACCATTTTTAAATCCAGCGCTTTAGCAATCACTAAAGGTTTCATGATTGAACCTGGATCATATACATTGGTTGCCGCACGATTTTTTAGCATATCTGGCGTAACATTTTCACGATTATTTGGATTGTAGGTTGGCATATTAATCATCGCTAATACTTCACCAGTTTTAGCATCCAATACAACCGCAGAACCGCCTTTAGCCGCGGATAAAGCTACTTGATTCTTTAATGCATTATAAGCGATGTACTGAATTCGATTATCAATTGACAGTGCAACTTGTTTACCATTTTGCGCAGGCTGCATAACACCTACATTTTCCACCACATGACCACGCAAATCACGAATAATTTGTTTTGAACCATCACTACCTTCAAGTAGTTTCTCACTCGCATATTCAATACCATCCGCACCACGATCATCAATATTATTGAACCCAACCACATGGGCAGTAATTTCACCACTTGGATAGAAGCGCTTGTATTCTTGCATGGTATAAACACCTTCAATACCCAGCTCTTGGACTATTTTTGCCTGTTGTGGTGGTAATGAACGCTTTAAATAAACGAAAGTTTTATTTTTATCATTTAATTTTTTATTAAGTTCGCTAATTGGCATAGCTAGCGTATCAGCTAATTTTTGCAATTGTGCAGCAGTCAAACTAGACAACTCAGAAGGATCTGCCCACACGGCTTCAACTGGAGTACTCACCGCCAAAGGACTATTATTACGATCAGTAATCGTACCGCGCATTGAACTTAATTTAACCGTACGTAACACACGGGTATTTAGCTGATCAGTCAAAAAATTACTACTAATCGTATTGATATACGTCAAACGCAATAAAACTCCGCAAGTTAATGCCAGAGCTATATAGTTAACGATTGAAGTTCGATCTTTGGACTTAACAAATGCGCGATCTGTCGGTCTGGTATTGGCACCAGTTGCAGAAAAAGCGTCCGGATTTTTAATGCGCCAATAGAGCTTTTGAATGTCTTGATTAGCTAGCATTTTATTTCAACTCCACAATATGTTGTTTGTCTGCCTGTATCAGGCCCAATTTATTTAAAGCATAATCCTGTACTGCCAAGCCTGAAGAATAAGTACCCTCTTCAAGCTGCAATCTAGTATATTCTTTGTTTATCACATCGGTTTGATTCTGTAATTTTGACAATTCCATATACGATTGCCGGGCAGCAAAACGCTGAGAAGTCAAATAAAATGCATTTACCAAAATCGCAATCACCAGCGATAAATTAATTACTCTTAACACTAACTCGCTCCAAAGCTCGCATAATCGCGCTACGACTACGACTATTTTCTGCTATTTCATCATTGCCAGCTTTAATTTTCTTAGCAATAACTTTATATTCGCTAGAACTTTCCTCACTTACCATCACCCATTTAGGTAATTTATCTACTGAAGTATAATCAGCAAATGAAGTTTTAACAATTCTATCTTCTAATGAATGAAAACTAATTACGACCATTCTTCCTGCAAGATTCAATAGCTTAGGTGCATCCGCTAATATTTGTTCTAAATCACCAAGTTCGTTATTAACCTGAATCCGTGTTGCCTGAAATACTCGCGTTGCTGGATGCTGCCCTTTTTCACGATAAGGAATTACACTTGCAACTAATTCAGCTAATTGAGTCGTAGTTTCAAGTGGCTGAGTTTCACGTCTCTTTACAATTTCCTTGGCTATCCGCCGTGAGAATTTTTCTTCACCATAGCGCCAAAATACATTAGCTAACTCAGTCTCTTCCGCGCTATTTAACCATTGTGCGGCACTAATACCCTGAGTATTATCCATCCGCATATCCAGCGGTGCATCAAATCTAAAACTAAAGCCACGCTCAGGCGTATCTAGCTGTGGCGATGAAACTCCTAAATCAAGCAAAACGCCATCTAAAGAATTAATACCGATTTCTGTCAATTTAGCTTTTAAATCTGCAAAACTCGCATGAATAAGCGTAAATCGATCATCATTGATTGTCTTAGCTGCATAGGCAAGTGCCTCAGGATCTTTATCAAAAGCAATCAAACACCCATTCACGCCTAATAATTTCAAAATTTCTTGTGAGTGACCACCACGTCCAAATGTGCCATCGACATATACGCCATCTGGTTTGACTTGAAGTAAATCAATTGATTCTTTTAATAAAACGGAATAATGCATTAGATACTGAAACCATTTAATAAGCTTGCCAAATCTTCAGCAGAAGCTTGCAGCGCTTTTTCAGTTTCTAATGTCCACTTGGTTTTATCCCAAAGTTCAAAACGGTTACCCATTCCAACTAAAACCAATTCACGATCAAGCCCTGCCATATTTTTTAGCGTTGCTGGCAATAATACGCGCCCAGCCTTATCCAGTTCGATTGATTCAGCATGTCCTAATACCAGTCGTTGATAACTTTTTACCAAGGGATGTACTGAATTAGGCAAATTTTGTACTTTAGTGCGCACTGTTTCCCATTCTGTTTCTGGGTAAATTAACAAGCATTGTGCTGATTCTAGAGTAATTACTACTTTCCCGCTATCTTGCGTTTGCAAAATATCCCGATATTTCGCTGGAATTGCCAAACGATTTTTCGGATCGAGATTAAGATGAGTTACCCCACCAAGCATAATTTTTACCCCACAATTTAACACTTTACACCACAATGCAGCACTTTATCACATAAACATAGGCATGTCAAGGGGACATATTCTAGAAAATGGATATATTTCAATCATTTAAACAAATGTTTTAATTTATTGGGGTATTTATGTAGAGAAATCACTACAATGGCAGGGTTTTAGAATAATTCAGACTGATGTACTCATAGAAAATGAATTAGTAATATATCATCTTACTAACTCATAATTCTCTATAAATAAATTTTTTGCCCTAAATCATTACTCTGAATACTCAGCTCAATCAAGCGAATCACATTGGCTGCCGAGCGAGCACTAACTGGTACTTCATGGTCGCGATCAACAAGTGCACGGTAAAGCTGTTGATAAAAATAGGGATAATTACCTGTTTGACTGATGATTGATTGCCTAGTAAGACCATGTTCACTATTGATACTCAACTGAGCATTATTGATCTCATTTTCAACGCCAAAATCAGCATCAACTGGAGTCATGCCACTACGCAACATATCTTCTTGTGGATCAAGTCCATATTTGACAAAACTCCCCTTATCGCCATAAGCAGCAAGTATTGGGCGAGCTTGTGTCATAATCGAAGATGAACCTAACACCACTCTCATTTTTTGATAATACAATATTATTTGAAAATAGTCGGTTAACTGAGCATTTACCCGCTGGGTTTCCAAATCAGCAAAAATCGCCTCGGGCATGCCAAATAAATTGAGTGCTTGATCCAATAGATGAGAGCCTAAGTCATATAAAATTCCACCACCATGATTGGTTGTTTCGCGCCATTTTTGTAAACTTACTTCAGGGCGATAACGATCAAAATATGCTTCATAAAGAGAAATTGTCCCCAATTTGCTTAGCTCTTGTTGCAGCGTTAAATAGCCATTATCCCAACGTCGATTATGATAAACACTTAAATTGAGATTTTTGCTGGCTGCCAACTCAATTAATTCATTTGCGTGAGGAGTATTGACTACAAAAGGTTTCTCAACCACCACATGTTTACCAGCTTCCAGACAACGCTTGGTTACTGAATAATGTAATTCATTAGGTAGCGTATTAATCAGTAAATCAATCTCGGGATTTGCCAATAACACCTCAATATCTGTAACTACTTCAACATCTGGGTATACAGTAAGAACTTTATCCTCTTGGCGAGACAAAATATGAGTCAACTTAAAGCCAGGAACAGATTTGATTAAGGGTGCATGAAACACTGAGGCTGATAGACCAAATCCCAGCAAACCTACATTAATTATTTTTTTTGACATACATTTTTCTCCACTATGATGGTCAAATAAACCTATCATCAAAATACTATGTTGTGATGATCCTAAATCTAATACAGTACATAATTGTAATAGCCCATAAATATACCATACACTATGAAAGTGATAAATGTGTATTGTAGGATAAACTTGTGCATAATGTAATTAATTATGTTAGAATAGCCGAATCTAGCGGTCGCTAGAAATAATTTATAACAGAAGGACAATAGTTAATATGAAAAATTTTATTCTCACCACTCTTCTTAGCTTAACCGCAATTGGCGTTGCTAACGCAGCTGATGCAACCAACCCTCCATCACCACCACAAATGCCAGCAGCATGTAAGCCAATTATGGAGCACATGATGTCATCACACAAACAAATAGAAGCAGCAGTAAAAGCAAATAATCCAACCTTAGTTGGTAATCTGGTAATTGCTGAACATAATTATATGGAAAGCGCAATTGCTCAAAATCCAGAGTGTAAGCCACAGCATAGAATGCAACCTATGCCCCCACAATAACTACAGACAGGAAACACCATTGGATAATGGTGTTTCCTTAATCTTTTAAGGATAATACACCATAGCTAAATTCCGATAATCAACAGTTTTCTGATACAATACCTCCTACTACAATAACGTAATGAGGTAAAGAATCATAATGACGCAATTTAGCATAATATTTTTGTTAATTCTCTGTGCCGATAGCGGATTAAAGCTATGGCTTAATTTGCGGCAAAAGCATGCGATTCATAAATCATTTAATCAAGTTCCGGTACCATTTGATCAACATATAACTCTTGAAGAACATCAAAAAGCAGCACGTTACAACCTAGCAAAACTAACTGAAAATCGTTATGAATTAGCCTATAGTGCATTACTTGTGCTTATTTTTACCTTGGGTGGTGGAATCGATTGGATTGCTCAAAGTTTTAATCTAGCAAACTACCCTCTAACTAGCGAAGTATTGTTAATCGTAATTTACACACTATTAAACTCACTTTTAGCGTTACCCTTTAGCTATTACAGCACCTTTAAAATCGAACAACGCTTTGGTTTCAATAATACGACGCTAAAATTATTTATCGTTGATTTAATTAAAGGAACACTATTAGGACTAGTTATTGGCGTTCCACTACTCTACCTAGTAATGTGGCTAATGAATAATCTAGGTAATCAATGGTGGCTGTGGGTCTGGGGTGTATTAGTAGTGTTTAATCTCTTGATTTTAATTATTTATCCAACATTTATTGCGCCATTATTTAATAAATTCACGCCACTTGAAGATCTAGAACTTAAAGCTAAAATTGAACAGCTACTAACGACTTGTGGCTTCAAATCACAAGGTGTGTTTGTGATGGATGGTTCAAAACGCTCCAGTCATGGTAACGCTTACTTTACTGGGCTTGGTGCAAGTAAACGAATTGTATTTTTTGATACCTTACTTAAACAACTAACCCAAGAGGAAATTATTGCCGTACTGGCACATGAACTGGGTCACTTTAAACATAAACACATCTTAAAGCAAATGATTATTTCCTTTGGAATAACCCTACTTTGCTTATATATTTTTAGCTTATTAATCAATCAAGTTTGGTTCTATGCTGGTTTACATGTTAGTCAGATTAGTAATGCCAGTGGCTTGTTATTATTATTTATCCTGACAGGGCTAATTAGTCTACCGTTAGCGCCACTGAGCAGCTTTATGTCGCGTAAAAATGAATTTGAAGCCGACGATTTTGCTAAAGCGCATGCAGATAAACATGATTTGATCAATGGCTTAGTAAAACTTTATCGTGATAATGCCAGCACTTTGACGCCTGATGAACTTTATGTCAAATTTTACTATTCTCATCCCCCAGCAAGTGTACGCATCAGAAATCTGGAACAGTAATGGAACAAGGATTAATAGTTAGTAGCTATGGTAGGATTTTCATTGTTGAAGTCAATGGTAAAAACTATGAAGCTGTAACCCGTGGCAAAAAGACTGAGTTTGTCGTTGGAGATAAGGTTCTGGTAAATCTATCAAACCAACAGCAAGCTCAGATTCAAGAGCTAGTTCCGCGACAAAACCTAGTTTATCGTAGTGATCGCAATCGTAGCAAAATCATCGCCAGCAACCTACAGCAGATTATCATTGTGATCGCAGTTAAACCTAATTTTAATCTAGGATTTCTAAATAGTTGTTTGCTAAGTGCCGAATCCAGCCAAATTGAGCCCTTGATTGTAATTAATAAAATGGATTTAGTTGAATCGCCAGAATTTGCCGCAAAAATTACCAAGCTCTACCATGAGACACTGGGATATAAAATTCTAAAACTGAGTGCGCTAGAAAATTGCGCGGATTTAAAGCCATATTTAGAAGGTAGACGAAGTCTGCTTATCGGGCAATCTGGGATGGGTAAATCAACAATTACCAACCAAATTCACCCAGAAGCTAAAGCCAAAACCGCCGAAATCACCAAATATGAAACCAGTGGCTGCCACACTACTACCAGTGCTGCCCTTTACCATTTGGATGATAAAAGCGACTTAATTGATTGCCCTGGGTTACAAGAATTTGGCTTATTCCACATAGACATTCAGCAAGTTGCTGAGTTTTTCCCTGAGATGCGTAATATCCTTGGACAATGTAAATTTAGCAATTGTCGTCATTTGCAAGAGCCACAATGTGCAATTCGTGCAGCTGCAGAAAATGGTATTATTGAGCACTCACGTTATGCCTTTTATCAAAGATTAACCGAAAACCTTAAAACCAAAAAATCTTATTAATTTTTTAGGAGTATTTACATGAAGCTTAAATTATTTATTACAGTCATCACAAGTGTATTACCTTTAATCTCATTTGCTGCAGAAAACAATACCAGCGCACCAATCAATGCAAGTGCACCCATCAGTGCAAATAACGGATTAAACCAAGCTAATCATAGCAGTTGTATACCCGGAGAACCCAAAAGTTCCGCTAACTACAATGCAACCAAATGGTATCGTGATTCAGCTGAGCGTAATGCACAATACAATCAAATTTTTGCACTGGGTTTAGAAAAAGTTAGCGCACAAGTTAAAGCTCAAAAACTAAGCAAAAAATCATGGGGCGTGATTATGGATATTGATGAGACCGTACTGGATAATTCACAATATGAAAAACAAGAACTTTTGGCATGTAGCTCTTATAATGCCAAAACTATGTACTCATTTATGGAACAAGCTACCTCTCCAGCAACACCTGGTGCACATAATACAACTTGCGCAATCCAAAAAATGGGTGGTAAAGTGGTGCTAGTTACTAACCGTGACGGAACTTTTGATGACAAAATTCAAAATGCAACCATAGCCAATCTACAAAATGCAGGTATCTGTTTTGATAATGTAGTTTTTGCCAAAGGCGCTAAAGACAGTAATAAAACACCACGTTTTGAAGCTGTAGCTAAAGGTGATTATAACAACATTATATCTAGCGGAAAAATCAAACCTTTTAAAGTTCTTGCTTATTTTGGCGACAATATTCAGGATTTTCCAAATATTAATCAAAAAGATGCCATCAAGCAAGATCCAAATGGAAAGTTTTATCAACCATTTGGACAAATTTATTTCTCACTACCAAATCCAACTTATGGTAGCTGGGAAGGAAATACGTTTAACTAAATAATTTATTTGAAGGCTATTCATATACATTCTAGTTGAAAAAGCCTCATAGCCTATCTTACTCTACCTACTGGAAATTAATTGTTTGCTCTGGTAGGTAGCTGCATGTTTTGACCTATTCAGACAAATGGAAATTCATAACTCACCCAAGTCTATTATCATTGATGAAACCAATGATAGAGGAATTTTTTTATGATAGTCACGTTTGATTGCTGCCATCTTTAGTTCCCGATTGCTTATTACATTAAACTTTGTCTTACTACATGACAGAAATTAACTTTTTGCATTTTACCTCCATCGGTAAGTAA
>DAORIZ010000051.1:0-15785 GCA_035438765.1 Burkholderiales bacterium
CTGGATACATCAAAAATCCAGCGGGTACATCTGCGCCATAGCCTTTTTGCTGCATTTCACTTTTTACCGTTGGGTTGCGCTGTAGTCGGGCAACTGTCACCAAATTTAAATAAAACATGGTTAATTCTGCCAGCTCGGAGATTGCTGATTGGACAAACATTGTTGTTTTAACTGGATCAAGTCCCGCAGCTAGATAATCCAATGCCACTTCAACGACATTATTGCGAACTTTTTCTGGATTATCCGCATTGTCGGTTAGAGCCTGCATATCGGCAATCATGATAAATTGCTGATGATCTTCCTGCAAGCGCACACGATTTTCTAGTGAGCCTACATAATGTCCAAGGTGAAGTTGTCCGGTTGGGCGGTCGCCAGTTAAAATAATTTTATTTTCTTTCATGTTTTTACCTTTTAATTTTTATATTATTAGATTTATGTAGCTAGGTGTTTTGCTTTGAGATAGTTTATGAACGCAGAACAGCTCACTAACATGAATTTAGCTTCTTCTAGTGTTACTTTTGTTTCTTCCATTAATGCGTGCCGTATTCCTTCATTTCCATTAGTATAAGCATAAATTTTCTCAAAGCCATCTTTTAAAACGCTTGGAAGATGAATTTTGCTTTGTACTTTATTTAATGCTTTTCCAGCTGTGGATTCTCCTGTTATCGTGCGTAACATAAACTCCACGGCGCTAATGCTTTCTTTGATGGAATTACGGTAATCTGGTTTGTGTTTGTTCGATAAATGTTGTAATGCAGTTCTCAGATGTATACTAGTATTATCTTGTTGATTAATTGCTTCTTCTATGCTTTCAATCTCATTATTATCAATAATTGGAGTTACTAAACCATCAACTATCCTATACCCTGAGCGCTCTTCCTCAAGAATTTGATTTATTTTTATAATAAATGCCTCAGAACAATACGCTACATATTCTGCAAAGTTACTATAAAAGGTATACATTTGTAGGATGAACTCTAATAAGTCATAGATTTTGTACCATTCAGAGTTATCAAAACTATCTTCAAACGAGGATTTAACATGGAGAAATCCACCATCATTATAGTATTTAAATTGATTTTGCTTTAACTTATAAAAGTTAATATGTATTTTCTTATATATAGAGCTTCGTAAATTATCATTGGTTAGGTATTCTTCATCAATAAAGTTATAGATTCGATTACGTAATTCTTGACTGATTGAATCAATTTGAAATGCATCTGAGACTTTTACAAAGCCCATTCGTTCAGAAAATTTCATTAGGCTACTCATGAAAATTATATTTATAATATTGGTATTGTAGTCTTATAATCACAGGTGTTTGCGAATTTTTAGATACAATGATTTTATTAGTTTTTTTCACCTTTCCGATTAGGTCGTGTAGTTTTTTGCTCTTCTTCGTTGTATTCATATTCTGGATTAACATGAGTTTCTTCTTCCTCGGTAGATTTTTCTTCCTCTTCGACAAATTCGCTAATCCATTTATCCCATAATTCAGGGGTCTCTAGACTAATTTTGCCGATTTTGCCATCACGAAAATCTTGAATAACAATTTCACTGATTTTTTGGCGATCAATCACGCCACCAGTCATTATACAGCCGCGTTTATTAGCTAAAACATCGAGTAATTTATCATAATGTAGTGCAAGGTGCTCAGGTTTTAATTTATAGCGTGCGGCAAATGATTCTTGATAAATACTTCGCTGTAAAAACTCAACTAAATAGAGCGCCACCAATTCTTCATCTAAAGCATTACGCCCGATGCTATTACAAATTGCCAGATTATAGCCAATTTGCGGATAGCGGATTTTTTGCCACATCATACCAGGGGTATCAAAAATCACAAAGGTGTCATTAACATAAAGTCGTTGATTCGCTTTGGTAACCGCAGGTACATCACCAGTTTTAGCGGCTTTTTTACCGACTAACTGATTAATGAGGGTCGATTTACCAACATTGGGAATCCCAGTAATCATCACGCGCAAAGGTTTTTCAAAGCTGGTGCCACGTGCGGGTGCCAGTTCTTTGCACAAACGGATAATTTTATCCCGTTGCTTTTTATTGTCTTTATCACCCAAGATAGCGATGGTGTTTTCTTGTTGGCTAAAGTAGTCCAGCCATACTTTACTGATTTCTGGATCTGCCAGATCACTTTTATTGAGAATCCTGATTTTGCGTTTAAAGCGGATTATATTTTGTATCAGAGGATTGCAGCTGGAAAATGGAGCGCGGGCATCGAGTAATTCAATGACAATATCAATTTCTTCACTTAGTTCTTGTAATGCCCTTTTGGCACGGTTCATGTGGCCGGGAAACCATTGTATAGCCATTATTTATCCTTTAAAATTCAGCCACGATTTTAGCATAAATAGCAATTAAGCTACCAAACCATTCATCAAGCTATCTTGTCGATGAAAGGTTAGAGCAACTTAATTGCCAGAGAAATTAATATGGCATATTCAAAGACGAAGAATATATAAATTACTGGTGATTTAGATTATAAATAGTACTCATTAATTGTGGAGACTGGCTTTCCCATAGCGCTGGATACCAATTTGCTGGATTAATTGCCTGTGGTAATGCGGTATAGTTTATTCCAATGATACCAATTTGCCCTTTAAGGTTAAGAATGATATCATCTATTTTGCTTGGTGTATCATCTAGCATAATCAAAACTTCGCATAAATCTGGTTGATTCATTTTTTTGCGATAATACTGTATCATATTTAATAAGGTTTCACCTTTTGAGGAGCCTGCAACATAGTAGATACCATCATAATACATTTTTAGATCATTTTTATATTTGTTTTGCTGTAAGAAACTATTGTCAAATTGGTGATCACCAATCGGATTCACTGACATATCAATTTGATTGGCAGCAAGCTGTCTGGTCGTAGTTGCTAATGATGAGAAACCACGCGATGAAATTGCAATTGTCTGATACTGTGTCTGTAAACTGGCGATACTTGCTGCAGTTATAGATTCGACTGGTCTAAAATTAATTAAAAATCTAATTCCTGATTGAGCTTGGTATATTCCGACATTGCTTAGCCAGTTTGTTGCCAAATATGGATTGTTAGGATCACTTTCTGTTAAGTACTCTTGCCAATTTCCCCATGCTTCGCCACCTAAATTAGGTTCATTGGTAATTAATGTGTTATCAATGTCAAATGCAGTACAGATATTTACTGAAGGGGTAGGGCAACTTAGTTGCTGTGCATAACTTTCAACTGACAAGATTGTATTTGAACTGGTATTTATTACCAGACTACTATCACATGGTAACGGAGTAGTTGAACTCGCACCTGCGTTACTACATGCAGACAATATAAACGTAGGAGCTAAGCAAAAACTTAGTATTATTGTAGGGGTAAATTTCATGATCTTTTCTTTCATAGAAAAATTAAAAAATTATAAGTTGTTCCTTGTTTCTAGCCTTGATGATTTCGAAACAAGTAATCTTATACAGTTTTATCCTCCCGGTATATTACCTTTACAAATAAAGTCCTTTGAGTTATAACCGCAGCCTTTTTGTGACGTATCTTGTAACATGATATTTTGTAGCTCAGCGGAAAAAGGTCTGACGTCTGCTGAAGCATCCAAGGCATTATAGTATTCTGGTGAAGAGCTTCCGCAACCACTGGAACCATAGGAATGGACGCCTAATAAATACCAAGTATTATTTTCCCAATAAAAATCTCCACCGCCAGAGTCTCCGCCGCAAATGATACTGGAAAAAATATTACTGCCATATTGCGAATAACCATTCATAATAACCGACTCACCACTTTCCTCCCAGTATGAATTGGTAGCAAAATATTCATAGCTGATATAGAATAAACTGGTATTTCTTGGATTATTGTTAGTAATGCCATAGCCAAGTGCCATGATATAACTAGGAGTTTTTGGTTCAAGATTGGGGGTAGCAAGTTTTACGTTAGGGTTATATTGAAGTTGTTGTGATTCAGTAAATTTTGCCTTAATTAGTGCAATATCGCCATTTTGTGCACTTAAATTTGAGCAAATCCCTTTTTCAAATGCTGGAACCTGGCAATACTGCTTGGGGACATAAACTGCTTCAATACTGCCAGTTACCCCACTCCCGTAATGAGAATCATCTATTTGGTTAACGTAAGCCATACTTGTGATGCCGTCTAAAGCTGTTTCGAATGTGGTGATATTGTCTGGAGTTATTTGTTGATTTTCTGCTTTTGTACTGCGCATTAGTACGCAATGTGCGGCAGTAAGAATGAATCCTGTTCTGGTTATTGGATCAAAACTTAATGGTGTACCGCTGCAATAGCGAGATCCAGCATAGGGTGAGCTCTCCGGTCCAAAGCTTAGTGCAACCGCCATACTTTGAAGTATTTTCCTTTTACTATCAGAGCTTTCAATAGCGGAAACCTGACAATTCTCGCCATAGGCAATTTGAAAACTATGTTCAGTTCCATTTGTCGTAGAAGGTAGCTGTGGTAAACATAAATAGCCATTTGGCAAAACATTTGTAGGGTTAGGTGGATAATCTGTCGCTAAACTTGTGCCGCGCTCTATTGTACCGCCATTATTACAAGAGACTAGTCCCATAATAGAAGATAGGACGCAAATTATATTTGTTATATAAAGCTTCATTTTATATTTTAGCTCACGATTTTTAAATTACGGTATAAATGTAACCGAGTTAATTGTTAAATAGTTGCTTTTAAGATTTATGGTTTGGATTCGGTGCAATGTCACTAATGAGTAGGCATTTATTCCATTTAACTAATGTTCAAATTAAGTTAGCGTTTATCATAAGTTTAATATTTTTTATGCAACTATATAATTTACCATTTTTGACTATTATAGTGCAATAGATAAATTCATCTATTGACAGATCATTTGTTTGTGTGTAGGTAGACCCAATTTTTTTGGATTAGTTTTTTTCTAATTTCTTTTAATCTTGTATGACAAATTAAATGCAACAATTCTGTTAAACTAAATCATAAATTAATTAATCCTTGGCAGATAAGGCGTGAGCTGATACTTATAATTTGTCAACTTAAATATTTAATAAAATGACAGAAATTTTATTGAGATTTATTTGGTATAGAGGTTATAATCGACCCTGTAAAACACAGCTTATAGTGTTTAAAATGATTGTTTGATACTAAATATAGTGTATTGACAGAAACATGAATAAAAGGGATTTGATATGCATCTAACTAATGAAGCCAATATGTTAGCGACCCAATATGGGCAGTCGTTGACGCCACATGGCGATTTCTCAATGTACCACGTAGTTCGTCGTAATGGTGAAGTTGTGGAGTTTAATCCAACTAAAATTGCAGTAGCAATTACCAAAGCGTATATTGGTGTCCACGGTCACAATAGCATGTCATCGGTGGGTGTGCGTGAACAAGTGGCGCAATTAACTAATATGGTTATTTTGGCTTTGCAGGGGCGTAAACCGGATGGTGGCTCGATTCATATCGAAGAAATTCAGGATCAGGTTGAATTAGCTTTGATGCGCAGTGGTGAACACGAAGTAGCGCGCGCTTACGTATTATATCGTGAAGAACGCCGTCATGAACGCGACTTAGAAGGCGTTAAGCGTCCAGATGCACAAATTCATGTAGTGCACGCGAATGGTGAGCGTAAAGAATTGAATATCAAACATGTTTATGGTGTGATTCAGGCTGCTTGTGAGGGATTACTGGAAGTTAATCCAAAACTAATCTTGGATGAAGCACTCAAAAATCTATATGATGGCGTAAGTGAAGATGAAGTTTTCAAATCAGTAATTTTAGCCGCGCGACTATTAATCGAAAGTGAACCTGCCTATAATTCAGTAACGGCTAGATTATTAATGCATACTATTCGTAAAGAAGTTATCGGACGTGAAGTTAGCCAAAATGAAGCTAATGACCTATACAAAACTTATTTTGGAGAATATATCCAAAAAGGTATCAAAGCTGAGTTATTAGATCCGCGTTTAGCTGAATTTGATTTGACCAAAATAGCGGCTGCTTTAGATGGTAAACGTGATAATCAATTCAAGTACTTGGGTTTACAAACGCTATATGATCGTTATTTCTTGCATATTCGCGGTACACGCATTGAATTACCGCAAGCATTTTTTATGCGCGTGGCAATGGGTCTAGCGTTAAATGAAGTTGAGCGTGAGCGTCGGGCAATTGAATTTTATAAATTGTTGTCGAGCTTTGATTTTATGTCATCAACTCCGACTTTGTTTAATTCGGGAACGTTGCACTCTCAGCTATCTAGTTGCTATTTAAGTACAATTTCAGATGATCTGATCGGGATCTATGACGGAATTAAAGAGAATGCTTTGCTGTCTAAATTTGCGGGCGGTCTTGGTAATGACTGGACACCAATTCGTGCCATGGGTGCACATATCAAAGGCACTAATGGTAAATCACAAGGGGTAATTCCATTTCTAAAAGTGGTTAATGATACTTGTGTGGCAGTTAACCAAGGTGGGAAACGTAAAGGTGCCGCTTGTGTCTATCTTGAAACTTGGCATGCGGATATTGAAGAATTTTTAGATTTACGTAAAAATACTGGTGATGATCGTCGTCGTTGTCATGATATTAACACTGCTAACTGGATTCCTGATTTATTTATGAAACGGGTGCATGAGCAAGGCGAGTGGACATTATTTTCACCAAATGAAGTGCCAGATCTGCATGATAAATTTGGTCTTGAATTTGAACAAGCCTATCTTGGCTATGAAAAATTAGCTGCAGAGGGTAAGATTCGGGTAAGTAAGAAAATACCTGCCTTACAATTATGGCGCAAGATTTTAACGATGCTTTTTGAAACTGGGCACCCATGGGTTACCTTCAAAGATCCATGTAATATTCGTTCACCACAACAACATGTTGGGGTAGTGCATAGTTCTAATTTATGTACTGAGATTACTCTAAATACTAACGAAAACGAAATTGCAGTATGTAATTTGGGTTCAGTAAATTTACTTAATCATTTGACCGATAAGGGTTTAGATTTTGTTAAATTAAAACAAACTGTAACTACTGCAATGCGCATGTTGGATAATGTGATTGATATTAATTTCTACCCAGTTACTAAAGCGCGCAATTCCAATTTGCGTCATCGTCCGGTTGGTTTAGGTTTTATGGGTTTTCAGGATTGCTTACATCAGCTACGTATTCCGTATGCTTCAGTTGAGGCTGTCGAATTTGCTGATCGTTCAATGGAAATGATTGCGTATAATGCATATTGGGCATCCAGCGAATTAGCGCGTGAACGTGGTCGTTATGCTTCCTATGAAGGTAGTTTGTGGTCACAAGGAGTTTTACCGTATGACTCAATGAAGTTATTGGCAGAAGCTCGCGGTAATAGCGATTACCTTAAAGTTGATAATTCAATTACTTTGGATTGGGATGCTTTGCGCGAACAAATTAAAACTTATGGTATGCGTAATTCCAACTGTCTGGCGATTGCACCAACCGCGACGATTTCTAATATTATTGGTGTTGCAGCTTCAATCGAACCAACTTATCAAAATATTTTTGTTAAATCAAATCTCTCTGGTGAGTTTACCGTTGTTAATGAGTTCTTGGTACGTGATTTGAAACAACAGGGCTTATGGGACGAAGTTATGCTTGGTGACATCAAGTATTTTGATGGAAGCTTGGAGCGGATTGAACGTATTCCTGCCGATCTACGTAAATTGTATGCAACTGCCTTTGAAATGGATCCTAGCTGGTTAGTTGAAGCAGCTAGTCGTCGCCAAAAATGGATTGATCAAGCGCAGTCATTAAATCTGTATGTGTCACAGCCATCAGGGCGTAAGTTGGATGAATTATATCGTTTGGCATGGGTACGTGGTTTAAAAACTACCTACTACTTACGCACTTTAGCCGCGACTGCAGCTGAGAAATCAACTGGGCGTGGCGGTGAACTTAATGCAGTATCGGCGGATGGTTCAGCTGGACAATTTAGCTCACGGGTTAATATGGATAATACACCAGCAACGGATGCTAAATTCTGCTCGATAGATAATCCAGAGTGTGAAAGCTGCCAATAATACTCATTGTCTTTGAATCTTGGACTTTGTCGTATCTCAAAAAAGACTCGTCGTGTTTCACTATTGTACACGACGAGTTTTTTTATTGTGTCACATCAATTGTACATAGTGTTTGAATTTGTTATGCTATTTCTTTATCACTGGCATTATCTAATTCAGCGACTAAATCAATAAAAATCATTAATCAAGCATGGTTGTGCGCTCGAATCATTGTCAGTCAATTAGTAGTAATCTATTGGTGCGATCACCTGTGCAAAAACCCAGTTTTAATATTTTTGGCAAAATCATATAATTCTGTCTGAAGCAAAATAACCTTTTCTGAAAGAATAAATTATGAAAAAACTACTTATGATAATGTCAACTTTAGTAACTTTGAGTGCATGTAACAGTGGTGCTGGGCAACAATACAAGCAAAATGGTTATTCAGATAATATAACTGCGATAGCTAGTCAGTCTTTACCGCAACCAGTACCAAACGTTCCGTCTGGTTTTGAGAGTGATAACAGTTTGTGTCAGGCAAGAACCGATATGGTTGATTCCGGTAAATTTTACCTTCTTGTTGGAACAGTTTTAAGTAGCCCAATATACAAGGATGGAATAAACCAAAAAAACGTTGAATTGTCTCATACTCATTTTCATGTTTTACCATTAGGTGAAAGTAATCCGCAAAATTACTATGATGTGGCAGCTGATAATGTATTTACTTCCGGTTATGATCAGGCTCAGCCAAATAAATCTGTGCCAGCACCCTTAAGTAATTTAGTATCTGGCACAACAGTTGAATTATGTGGAATTACTTATGCTGATAAATCTCCACAAACTGGTGTTGTATCTAATGGGATTCATTGGGTACATATAGCCAATCAGCAAATGACCGAAGGTGGTTGGATCAAAATTATTAATTCAGATGGAAGCTTAAGCGATAATTTGGAAAATAACACTGAGTATCTATACTTATGGTCCTCAGATAATTGACCCAGCTTAAACGCTTAGCACATGATCGCTAAAGCTAAAGATTACTATCGACAGGGAATTATGATAATTGAGATAGCGCAGCTATCTCAATTTTATTTATATCTTATTGATATGCATAAATTCAATAGGTTAAATTATCTACAACCCTGTGCAAAAACCCAGTTTTAATATTTTTTGCTGTCACTTATAATCTAGTCTGTACTTAAACAAAACTAACTATCAGGAACTATTATGAAAAAACTACTTAGCGCTCTTCTACCATTGTTTGTTCTAACTGCCTGTGTCGGATCAAATAACAACCAAAATCCAACTAATAATTCTACCCTCAATAGCGGTACACTAGCTAATATAAATACCGCGATTGACCCAACTACAATTGGCTTTGCCGCAAATTTTGCTGCCCAGCATGCAGATTTACAAATTGCTTTTGCACCATATTATGAATCAGGTAGTCAACATAGTCCGGGAGAGTGTTCCAATGCTCAGGATATTTATGCTACCACAATCGCACCAATAATGAAAGTAAGCGAAAGCTCTACTTTGAATAGTCTTTGGAATAGCGATGAATATTTTAACTGCAGTGCGGGAATAACCAAGTTAGTTGTTGCTTCAATAACTAGTGCTAAACTGTCAATTCGTGCTGCCGTATATGATTTTAATAACCCTGATATTACCTATGCTCTGATTCAAGCAAAACGTAATAATCCACAACTTGATATTCAGGTAATTGCTGATAAGGCTAATCTAACTGATGCTAATTCAATGATTGCCGTCTTAGCGCAAAATAATATTCCAGTCTATATTGCGTCAGCTTATGCAATTATGCATAATAAATTTATGGTGATCGATAATCAATCTGTCGAATATGGTAGTTTTAATTATTCAACTACCGCAGCGACACGTCAAGCCAATAATGCAATTTGGATTGACAATAGTAACATTGCTGCCAGCTATACCGAACGCTGGAATGAAATCCGTGCAAATCAAGCAACTTCTGTTTACCAAATCAGTCAGTCGCAATATTCTGAGCAACCATATGATTCTGGTGTAAATGTTGTTGCTAGCGCAAAAACGGAAGTAGTTGGGAAACAAATTTATAGTTTGACTCTTGATAATACTGATATTGACAGTGTACATAATTTGGTAAATACCGAAAGCGCAGTAATTTGTCCAATTTCAATGACAGCTTTAGGAGCAAGCTGTTTGCCAAATTATAGTTACTACTCTCAGGGTTCATATTCTCAAAATTCACCGTTTTACCAAGCAATAAATAATGCTCAACAGTCAATTCAAATTGCCATCTTTACTTTTACTGATAAAGCTCTGGTGGATGATTTAATTGCTGCCAAAAATCGTGGAGTAAAAGTACAAGTCGTTGCTGATTATTCGCAGGGCACTCAATCCTACAGTACTGCGGGGTTTGAAAAATTAATTCAGAATGGAATTGAAGTTCGAATTAATAAATCATACGAATTATTACACGATAAATACATGATTATTGATGGTAATACTGTCGAAACTGGCAGCTATAATTATACTGCTTCAGCACAAACCAAAAATGCTGAAAATTATCAAATTTATCATAATAATCAACAATTGGCTCAACTTTATCAGCAAGATTGGCAGGCAGTTTTTGATCAAGGATATCCATATCAAGCGCCAGCACAATAAATTTTAGTTATTGTTTATATACTTCCAATGTGGGTGTAGATTTATTAATTTAAGAAATCTACACCTAGTTAAATTTATCTGAACTGGTCGCTGATTTACTCTTCACTTACGAGTAATAAGCTTCGCCGTAAATCACTTATTAGCAATCCCACACAGAAAATATTAAATACAATCAATCGCTACCTACAAAGTACCGCATCATCAATAAACATCAATATGACCGGCTGGCAATTTCACATTAACCATTAAATCCTGTGGGATAACTTGATAAAACCCTAAACTGATCAATTTATCGTACAGTCCATCGCGAGTATAAACATCAAATTTTATCCGTAATTGATTGGCAAATACTGCATCAATAGCACTTTTAGAAATAGTTTTGTTTTCTGCTGTTGATATGACACTAGCAATTTCCTGGCTAGTTAAACCATGAATAAATAAAAAAATGACCTGCTTTTCACGTTTACTTAAATTAAATTTTTTAAAATTGGTATTAACCGAGAAATCATAAACCTTAAGCGCTTTAAGAATACTAAATTTCAGATTCGTATACAGGATTTTGCGTAATTCTACATATAATCCAGCCACTTCATTGTTATCTGGATTTATTAGCGGTTTTTTATTGGTTGTATAAGGTTGAACAATACCTTCATAATAATTAAAATTAATTGAATAGTTTGGTGTTCTGGTTTGGATTATTTCTTCCTGCTCTTTTAATGATTGTGACTGAAAATATTGCCCCAACTCATCAGGCAATCCTCGATTACCTTCTTGTGCTTGCTCACCGCGAACTTGCCGGTATTGTTGGCTGCTAAAAAGAATCACTTGATTCAAATCATAAATAGCAATCGGTGACAGAAACATTAGCTCGTCAAGATTACGATAGCTGCTGATCACTGATTCAAGATATTCGGTATTCGATTTCATTTTTAGAGCCTTTTTAATAAAATTAACTAATTATTTTTATAATAACTCAACCACAGTCTATTTCAATGATTTTGGGTGATTATAACATATCAGTTTTATTAAAAAAGGTTGCATTAGCTCTATTGTGTAGGTTCTGTTATAGAATCAGTTGCTGATAGTGAGTAATTTATTCGAAGTTTTGATATTTATCGTGGTTTAAGTAAAATAAGCTTCCTTATGCCAGAAAGCTTATTGAGATAATAAAATGATATTATGATATCTTGCTATCGTAAACCTTATTACCATAAATATAAGTAGCATCTATAATTCGATCATCACCAAGGGAACTGATTGAAAATAGATAATCTAGTAAGTCATGAGAACTTTCCAATCGATAGTTTAATAAATCATTTGCAGCAGGATCAATTACGATAAAATCCGCTTCTTTACCAACTTCAAGACTGCCAATATATTGATCCAATTGTAAAGCTTTGGCTGAGCCAAGAGTAGCAGAAAACCATCTGCTTAAAGTTTCGAGCTTAAATGAATTTAACATTGCAACTTTATATGCATCATCCATAACACGGAGCATTGATAAGGTATTTCCAGCGGCCCAATCAGTAGCTAATGCAAATTTTGCATCCTTGGCAATTGCCACATCATAACGAAATAAACCACTGCCTAAATAATTATTACTGGTTGGACAATTTGCCAAAATTGCTCCTTTAGTAACCATTCGGTTCCATTCGCTTTCAGATAAATGGATACAGTGTCCATAGATTGATTTATTGGTTACCAAATCATATTTTTCATATACGGCAAGATAATCTTCTGCCCACGGAAATTTAGTCAATGTATCTTGAATTTCGTTTTTATTTTCACATAAATGACTTTGAATATAAACATCTGGATGTGTATGGACAAATTCCTGACATAATTGCAAAGTTTCTTCGGTACAGCTTAATGCAAAGCGCGGAGTTAAAGCATAAGAAATTCTGCCGGTATTATGCCATTTTTGATACAGTTTCTCACTGATTTTCATGCTGGTTGCCGGCGTAGTTATTAAATCATCATTGCCATCGGTCATAATGGTATTGCCCATGATTACGCGCATATTATACTTATGCGTAATTTCAAATAACAAATCCGCACCATCATATGAATTAGGTAAATATGCACAAATTGAAGTCGTTCCATTTTTAAATAATTGTTTCAATAAAATTTCGTATTCACGTCTAGCAGAGATGTCGCTCTTAAAAGCCACTTCACTTGGAAAAACATAATTATTCAACCAAGTTAATAATTTCTCACCATAAGCGCTAACTGCTGAAGTTTGAGTTGCATGCATGTGAGCATCAATAAAGCCCGGTGTGATTAATTTATTGCTGTAATCAACCACTTGATCTTCAGCACAAATTTGGTGCTTGATGCCGTTATAGTCACCGATTGCACTAATTTTGCCATTTTCCACCGCAATTAAGCCATCACGCAAGAAAGTAAAATGTTCTTCATCAACAAATAAGCTATCCGGAACTAATCCCTGAATATTTGCTAATGTTGCGCTATGGTTAAAAGTAAAGATTTTTCCACGATAAAATGTTTTCATTATATTTTCCTTTTGTAAATTTTATGTTTAAATTTTGAGTTAGCTATGGATTGATTTATTATCATGCATAATTTCACCTAGCTTGAATAGTTGTTTAGTCAATTTTTGCAGTAAAAAATAAACTGCTGATAAAGCTGGCAAGCAAGATTACTACCAAAATTGATAATCCCAGATTATAATGGTGCCATGCTTGCTGAATAATTGGCTGATCGAGTAAATTGTACGCTGTTACTACCGCATGTTTTGGCAAGTTGTATGAATTATTACCAATAATCATTCCTATTCCTGGTTGCAAAATCAAACCGGCAAACAGATAAGAAATTGTCAAAATACAAGAATTTGCCATTGGGCGCAAACTAACTTCTTTAAATGCTACTTGTACTTCCTGAAATGCCAACATGCCACCACCACAGCCAATCCCAAATAATAGTTGGATCGCAGTGCTAATAGTGTAAGCCTCTTTAGTCGGAAAACGAACATATAATGTAACAATCATTGCTAATAATAAAATTAAACTAAATGTAGCCGCAATAAGGCGATTGCGTTTATATTTACTTGATAGACTTCCTGCAATTACACCACCAATAGCAATTCCCAACGGAATCATTCCATTTAAAATGATTGCTTTTTGCGCCGACATTTGAAAAATTACTTCGCGGTATTTAACATTAAATAAATCCGCATAGGCTAAAATAGTTGCAAAAATTCCGCCAAAGTAGATAGTCGCTGCAATAAACCGTTTATTAAATAAAATTGTTTTCAAGTTTTTAAATAGGGAACTGTCGTTTTGCTCGTTGTTATTTTGTGGTTTATTCGGTAAAAATACAAAGATAAATCCTGCCGCAATTAACAATAAAATACCGATCAAATTATATGCTGCCTGATATGAGTAACCGCTAATCAAACTACTTCCAAATATTGCAATTACACCCGCAGCAATATTGCCAATACTTTGGCTTAATGATGCAAAGAAAGCAAATTGACGCGAAAATTCCAGCTCAACAATATATAATACTCCTACAAAGGTACAGCCAAGCCCAAGTCCAATTATTACTCTGGCAACGATCAATAAGCCAAAAATATGCGTATTGGCAAAAATTAATACTCCACCGGCAGCAAGTATTGCTGAAATCCCCAATAAGAGTTTTGTTGATACTTTATTGATCAAATATCCGGAATAAAGCTGTGAAAAAGCAAATACTGCAAAAAAAGTACCAGATAATATCGCCAATTGGGTATTACCAAGATTGTTTGCTAGTTGAATTGGTAAGGCATATGCGCCAAATAATACCGAGCTCATGATGCTAATCATAAATAGGAATTCCGTAGAAATCCAACGACAATAGCTTAATGATTTCATATAAGTTTCTTTCTTAATATTTTTATTTGAGAATATACCAGCCCATCCGGTATATTCTTGAATCTACACTATGGCAGCTTACTTCATTTTTTTACCCATAATATAGGTGTGAGCAACCGAGCGATCATCACCAATAATTTGGAAAGCAAATAATAAATCACGAATATCTTCACTTTGCTCCGCACGTATAGCCAGATCACTGGTACTACTAGAGTCTAAAACAATGAAATCCGCTTCCTTGCCACTTTCAAAGCTGCCAACATAGTGATCAATTGACATTGCACGAGCGGCACCAAGCGTTGCCAAATAATAATTTTCCAAAGGATCTAGTGGTTCAATATCGCGTGGGTTATCAGCAAAAGCTTTTCGCAATTGAGTTACTTTATATGCTTCACCCATCGTTTTTAGCATTGATAAAGTCGTTCCTGCCGCATAATCGGTACCCATACCTACCGTTGCATGGTGTTGGTTAGCTCTTTGCAGGTTAAACAAACCACTTCCCAGAAATAAATTTGAGGTCGGTAAAAAAGCACAAGATGATTTACGTGCCGCAATTAACTCAAATTCGGCATCATCAAGCCAAACACAGTGTCCCATAATAGTTTTCTCATTCATTAATCCATAATGATCATAAACTTCAGTGTAATTTTTTAATCCCGGGAATAATTTGGTAACCATGTCACCGGATTCTTTATTTTCCGCCAAATGTACCTGAATATGTGTATCTGGATAATCTTTTAATAATGCCTGTGTTGCTTCCATCTCCGCTGGGCTTAATAAGTAGGCTGAACGAGGGCTTACAGCATAATTAGTACGACCGCGTCCATTCCAACGTTCAATTAAATTTTTATTGAAATCGTAGACCTCTGCAGGTGGCAAACAAGCGTAATCTGGAGTATTTACATCCATGTACGCACTTCCGCCAATAATTCGCATATTGCGTTTCAGTGCCGCATTAAATAATGCATCCGTTGAATTTGGAGAAATGGTAGCAAAAATTGCTGCACTAGTGGTTCCATGTTTAATTAATTCATCCAAGTACAAATTAGCAATTTTATCTGCATATTCGCGATCAGCCAATTTTCTCTCAGTTGGAATTGTATATTTATTGAGCCATTGAACCAATTGTTCGCCATAAGATCCAACCATTTCCATCTGCGGATAATATAGTGCGCCCAATTGTCAATACCAGTAAATACAATTTAAAGAAACAAATT
>DAORIZ010000052.1:0-8829 GCA_035438765.1 Burkholderiales bacterium
GTTTCACGTAGTGTCGTTTATGAAGATTAATTGAGTGAAGGAAGTATGACTGAGCACAATTAATTTCACACTCAGCCACCATAGCGTGGCTATGCTTTATCGGCGTTAATAATGTTAGCCGCAAAATAAATATATAATGTATAATAGTAACTTAATGCGTTAGACTGCAATATAGACATAAGGGAAAAATATGATGAGAATAACAAGAACCTTTCATCCTGTTGGACAAGGTGCGTTTTATTCTGAAAGATTTAATTTTGGTTATGAAACGTTTAATATTGTGTATGACTGTGGCTCAGACACTAATCGTAAACTCACAAAGTCTATCGAATCTACAATAAAATCAAGCTTTACAGATCAAGATACTATCGATATCTTATTTATCTCTCATTTTGATCGAGATCATGTAAATAAAATAAGTGTACTTAAAAATACAGTAAAAGAAATAAAAACAGTTGTCTACCCTCTATTACAAGATATACAAAAAAATATATTAAAATCAATCTACTCAAATAATAATGATTTTAAAGATTTTTTGGCTTTAATTGATAATCCAAGTAGCTTTTTTGGTGATGATGTTAGACTAATAGAGATTAAAGCATTAAATTCTGAAAAGACTTCAAGAGAACAAAATTCAGAACCAGAAGTGGTGAATCTTTTTACTGAAGGATTAGAACGAGGGGAATACAATAGTGGAACTCGTTTTACATTTAATACTAGTACTAGATCAAGAACGGTTATTTGGAATTTTATTCCTTATAACTACGAATTTGAATCTAGACATAATAAATTAATTGAAGCGATAAATAAAGCTTCTAATTCTGATCCAAATAACAAAAAAATTTATGATAAATTGTCAAAGGGAGTGCTCATTAGTAATCCAACAGAGTTGAAATTAGTAAATAAGATATATAGGCTCTGTTTAAAAGATGTAAATAAAAACTCGATGTTCTTATATTCGGGTCCAATTAATGATTCTTACCGTTTTGATAATCGTGATTATAATTGTACATATACGCACTGCGAATATCCTCCTTGTTCACCTAAATTTAGAGGAATCAGCCCCGGATGTTTATATACTGGAGATGCGGATTTTAAATATCTTGTTAGAAATAAAGTTACCATCAAAACATTATTACCTGATTTTTTTAAATATATTGGTGTTATTCAGATTCCACATCACGGAGCTATTGGTAATTTTAAAATTGATTTTTTTGCAAATGAAAAATATTATTGTCCAATGTCGTTCGGTAAGACAAATACGCATGGTCATCCATCTGATAAAGTTATACAAGAGCTTGTTGAAAATGGTAATTTTCCAATACGTATTTCAGAAGACCACGCTAGTATATTTATACAAAATATTGTCATGAATTACTAAAATCATTATCGTGCACTTTTAATCGAGTATAGATGCATACTAGTTTTAGTATGCATCTATACTCTTATTAGTTCTTAAATTCTATAAACCTAAAATACTCCAACTGCTCAGCTAAGCATTTCTCCGTCCTACCTTTTCGATAAATAAACTCAATCCCAGCAAATAACTGCCGGAGTTTATCGGCAAACCCATCATCAGTAAAATAGATAACTTGCTTGATAATTCCGCGCTCTTTGATATCCATGTATTGCCCGATAACTTCCTGATAGCGCTTTTTGGTTTTAATGGTGCGCTCGTATTCAGTAGCAACTTTATCACCCGTCGAATTGATACAAGTATAATCGGGAATTTTGGGAACTTTATCATTACGTTTTTTAAGTAGCCTGGCTAAATGCCAAGCACTTTGAAACGAATGATAACCCTGAACCTCAAGCTTAAAGCGGATTTGCTGCAATTTAAGATCATGAAAGATGGTAGCAGGATTCACTCGATTAATATCTCTAAGCTCAGGAATTTCTTCATTATTAGCTAAAGCAAACATTATTCCAGTATTGGTTGGCTGAAATACTGAAATTGGTCTGGCTAAACCAATATCAACATCATGCTTGATTAAATAGTTCTTTTCCGACAGGTTACGCGTAATACGCAGCACGGTTTGTTTAGGCACATTTAGCAATAGTGCTAAGTTTTCCATACTAGAGTAGTTCTCTTCTAATAAAAAGCGCAATACCTTATTAATCCGACTATTGAATATTGCCATTTTTTCAGCATGTGGCAATTTAGAAGAGATAATTAGATTTGCCGGAGCTGGTTTCTTGCGGATTATTTCCGGTTGAGTCATTGTTATTGCTGGAGTGTTCATTTTTAATTGTTCCTATTAAATTATTTTCTCGAATTTGTTGCCATTTAAGGTTTTCGGTGTCATGCTGAATGTTATTATTTTGATTGTCAGATTGCGGATTTATGTTGTCCAGCATGCTCTTGGCGCTCTGGCGCTGTACCAAATTATCAACGCTAAGAAGTATTTTGCCACTAACATTACCATTAACCTTAATCGGACTGGTTTTGCATAACGATGCAATTGTTTTACGATATGGTAATGATGCACAAAATACCGCTTCAAACTGTTTGAGATTTAAAATCATGTTGCGGTCAAAATAATTACGCTCGGACTGAATTAATCTGGTTTGTCGGTCTAATTGCTCGGAATTAAGCGAATTACGAGTAACCAGCTTCTGTTCTTCTTCAATCTGGATTCTGCCCGTCATGTCAGAGAGGAAATCTGCAGTATCAATATCATCAGCACGGTAAAACAACTTATTCTGGCTATTACCAAATACAGCACCTTTGAGAAATTCAGGATCTAAATCCGCCGGAGCACCACGGAGTAGTTTTAAATCTTGAACCGCACTGACAATTTTTAAATTCCAGCCTAAACTAACGGTATAACTTTCGGCAACAAAGCGCGAAATATGTGCAACTAATTCATCTGCAAAAACGGTGATATTTTTTTCTTTACTGTTTACCTCATTAGCATAACCTCGCGCGAGCTGTACTATCCGACAAAAGATAAATCGCTGAATTTTCTTGATAGTTTCGTCTAATAAATCACCAACAATATAAACACAACCGCCACCATTCAATAATTGAGCTAAAGATTTGCCGCTAGCAGCATTGATTGTAACTACCTTAATTAACTTGTTTAAATCTGAGACGGAAGATTTAAATTTATCTGCATAGCGGTCAATCTCATAATCTTGACAAATACTAGCTAATGATTTACTCAATTTGCCTGTTCTAATTTTGTCACCAGTGGTGACAAAATTAGAACTATTATTCTGTTCACACGCAAATGCGGCAAAGTTCTCTAAAAATTCCTGCTCATTTTTACGATAAACATCTGATTCCGAACCCATCTCTCGCAGTGAGAAGGCTTCAACCAGACAGTTCTTTAAATCTCTGGCGGTAAAATCAGCTATCAAGTTGATTTGCCCCATATCTTGAGTCAGGTCTATATAGGAATAATTTACACCTAATTCATCACACTGAGATTTGAAGATATGCGGTAAATACTTATCACCTTTAGGGTCTAAAAATACGATAGTTTCACCTAACATTAAACTTTGGATTCCCAGCGATTGCATGGCTACACCTTTACCACTGCGCGAAGCTCCTACAATCAGAAAATGTCGTTTATACCAATCATCCGGATCTTTCAGATATATCGGCTTAACTGATTCATCAAGTCCAACAAAAACCCCTTTCTTTAGATTAATGTACTTTAAAGGATTATATTCAGCGATAACAGGTAATTCCTTATCCATATAACGGATATCCGTTTTAGAACCGCGCCTAACGCTACTTTTAACTGTAAAGCGACTGAGCAACAAACTAAACCGAGCTTTTAATATCCGTGCTCCATAGGAGGCAAAGACTATCCCACCAACAAAACAAGCTCCCCAGACCAATAATTTGCTCCCCATTTTAAAATCAGTCGGTAGCAGCATGGCAATAGGTACTATTGCCATGCTCATTAAAACCATTATTCCGGCACGGATCAGATAACCGGATTCCTGCTTGAGCTTAAACACTAACGGCAGATTATAAGAAAGTAACCCAGCAAAAACGAAGTACCAGATATTTTCCATAACGTACATTGAAACAATGGAATGCTCTAAGAGCTGGTTATTTGCTTGTAACATGATCATGTTCTCCTCGTAAACGTTGAATTAAGTTAGCAACTACAAAACCATAAATACATCCAAAAAGATAATCGCCAAGTATTCGAACTACTAAAAACATCTTGCCTGAATAAAACACAGTGCGAATAGCGATATCCTGAGTATCAAAAACATAGATAAAAACGATTAATGCAATCAGAATAATTAAAACATGCGGTATCCTCTTAATCGCAAAAGGTATTACCGCTAAAACGCCAGTAATTAAACCAACCAGCAAAGTATGCTGAATGATAAAATCCACAGGCTCACAGGTTAATAACCGATACAAGCCATCCATTAACTGATAATTAAGACTTTCCATGATAGACTCCAAAAGACAAAAAAATTAAATAATAAAAACAAAAAGTAATATAAACGCCATAACAAAAAAGAAGACACCCCCAAAACTTCAATTAAACCGCGAGCCAGATTTAAGCCGAACCAGACAAGCAAAAAGCAAGCGTCCAGCGCAGATTTTTGTGCGTAGCACGGCAGAATAAGCCACCCCAGTGGCGCAAGCAAAAATTATTCCCCAGAATAATTTGCCGCGGTTCTGGTGAGAAACATCCCCAGATGTTCCGAACGAGGAACAAGCTTTGCCCAAAGCAAAGTTGTAACGACCGCTGAGTAACGAAGCTTCCCCAGAAGTTGAGAGCAGAACAAATTGCCCACAATTTGTGCCGCGTGTGCGAAAGCCGCCGTCAGTGCCACGCCCCTAGCGAGGCACGTGACCCAATCAGATGATGATAGTCGTCCAGACTACCGTAGGCAAGCAAAGCGCAGTCAACAACTGGTTGGGTCACGTGCGGAGCGTGACGGCGGCGGGTGAATTGTAAGCAATCGCAGCGTCCAGCAAGATTGAGCGACAAGAGGGCATCGCCCTGCATGGCAAGCGCCCTAGCGCTTGACACTGCGACCTTGCGTGGGTGTGGATGTCCAAGGAACACCATAAGCAACTGACGGCAGTCAGACATAATATGCGCCAACCGCATATTACAACCGAATATTAACCAGCTATTTGAACGATATGATTGTATGTAAAACATAATCTATCACCAATATGTAACAAGCTGGTTAATCAAGCAGCAACGTCAATAAATGAGGCAGCTAGTCCATTGATTGACTGCTCCAAAAGACATTTACCTGTTAAAACTTCCGTTTGGTAAATGTAGTCAGTGATGCCAATCCGCTTGGATTTTGCGAAGTCAAAATGGGCTTTGAACAGTTTTTTTTGCTCAGGCGTTAGCGGTAGTTTAGTGCGTGGATCTATGTACTTACGTATGTAGCAACGCTCGATATAGTCGCGTAATTCCAGTTTGTCAGCCTTGTTTTCAGGAACGAAGTAATCGGGGTTATTGTAGCGATGTGAGCGCTGTTTATTGGTGGCAATAGCTTTACCAGCTGCATTTTGTAGCAAATAAATTGGCGACGGTCTTAATAGCCACTTATATCCCGCTGAAATTGTGTCAGAGATCATTGAGGTAATGTCGTAGCCATCGGTTTTTAATTTGAACAGACTTTGGAGATTTGTTTCAATTTGCAAAACAGTGATGGATTTTTGTGTACTGGATTGGTACTCAGCCCATCTTGAGATCGCAGATTGCTCCTCGTCACGAAAAGTGAACTCTAGATTTTCTGCCATTTGCAACCAAACTGCCCCCACCCGATCTTCTACTTTAGGGGGTAAGGGGGTATTTTCTTTATTATCTAAACTCTTATCTCTATTCTCTAGCGTGACTTTTTCCGCAGATTGTCCGGACAATGTCCGCTTTTTGTCCGCACGTGGTAATTTTAGCGGTGAGTTTTGTTTAGCCCGCGCAATGCGTTTACGTTCAGCATCAGGCGTTTCAGAACCAACTAACTTTTGAACTTCTTGCATGAATAATGCACCGTCATCAAGCAATGTGATTAGTCCAAGTTTAGCGAAAGCATCAATTGCCACGCGTACCGTATCAATGCTGGTATTCGTGATTGAAGCCAGCATTTCAGGGGTGTAGGGAATAGTATCCTTGAATAGTAACTTACCATTATCATTAATTGACTTAAGCATCAGCTTTAAATAAAAAATGATATAGTCTTTGCCATTAGGTTGTGATTCGATAATACGAATTTCATCACGATTAAAAAAATCGTGATGAAGTTTTAACCAGAAAAACCGTTTTACTAGGGTTTTGTTTAATTTTGAATTTTGTAGCATGATTATTCATCCTTATTAAGAATTTAATTAATAACAATGAATATGTAGCCAATAAAGTACCTATTTTATGGTTTATTGAGTTAGCTTTTATTTAAAAATATCTAATTGTTTAATTGCATTGACGCCTTTCTCTGGTAAAAATTTTGCATAACGATCAGTCATTTTAATATCTGAATGATTTAGTAATTTTTGAATTGTGTTCATAGGGGTATTTTCCTTTGCTAAGTGAGTGGCGAATGTATGCCGCAAAGTATGAATAACAGCTTTATTTTTTCTGTCTCTTATTTTTCCATCTGAATCTTTGAGATGTTCATTGAAAAGTTGATCAAAAAGTTTCTGCAAGTTGTTTTGGATATAATCAACCCCAACTCTATTGCCGTTTTCATATTGGAATATATACGCATTTGGTTTTAGTCCTTTTATGAATTCACTTAATTCACTGATTATGTTGGGATTAAGAAATCCTAGATAAGTAGCATTATCTTTTCCTGCTGCTTTTCCTTTTAGGTCTACTAATGTTACCGTTTGTTCTTGTAAGTTGATATCTTTGCGTTTTATTGCTCGTATTGTTTCTAGACGAGCTCCTGTAGATAGAGAAAGTTTTACAAAAATAGTTAGAATTAAATTATCTTTAAGGTTATCATAAATTAAGAAAATTTCTTCTTTTGTAAACCAGCGCTCCCTTGCATTGTCTATGCCCCCTAGCTTTTTAATTTTAGGCTTTGTTTGGATTAAATTATTGTCAATTCCGTAGCTAAAAATGGAAATTAGAAGTGTCAGCATATTATTTACGGTACTAGGCGCCTTAATTTTTAATTTTTCTATTTTGAAATTGATAATATCTTCGTTGTTTATTGATTGTGGGGCTTTTTCGAGGAATATAGACAAGTGATTTTTTAAGATAGACTTGTCATTTTTAATATTTTTATTTTCTTCTCCATCTAGGTGATTTGCGGCTCTTTCCTTGAAATATAAATCTGCCAGCTTATTAAAATTTAGAGGATTTTCTGTAATTTCTCTTTTTAAGTAGTCAGGGAGCTGTCCTTGTCTGAGTTTAACAACTATTTCGTCACGAATATTTTTTACATATCTTTCGTTAATTCCTTCACTTTTGAGTCCTACCTTATAGCGTTTCTTTTTAGGTTTCCCATGTTTATCTAAGTCAAAAGGATCTCGGTAAACTGCATAATATACAATGTCGCCATCATTTTTGTAGTACAATTGGACTGCATATTTGTGAGTACCAGAATTTTTAAATTTGCTTTTTGAATTATTGGAAGTGTTCATTCTCTCTCTTTCTAAAATTGTCCTCTATTTGCCCTCTAAAATGAGAAGCGATGACAAGATATTAGCAGAGGTGATTAGTCGATGAATAGGGGATGTGCTTGAAATGATTAGAGATTATTAGAGAAGATAAACTATGATAAAAGATGACTAGATATAAGACTCAAACTCATAACCCGAAGGTCGTTGGTTCAAATCCAGCCCCCGCAACCACACAATCAATACCTTCAATAAAACAATCAATAATCACAAATCTTTACTTGCCATCTATTTGACACCACATTTTAAAGTTCGATGTTTTTAACTCATTTTTCAACGGTATTTCGTTTAGCATCAAATAATCTGTATTTCTTCAAAACTAAGTAAGTGTAGTTTATTATATTCCAATGGTACTTGTCTTATTTAATCCATTTTGTGGAACTTACGGTCTAGCTTTCTAATTTGATAAAAATATCTCCTGTAAATAATGCATTTGTGTTAAACTTTTACCAGCAGTTTTGTTAATTTTAGAGAGGATCTTGATATGTTAGGTAATGTAAAAGGTAAAGTGACGTTAATTACAGGTGCTGCCTCAGGTATCGGTAAGCATATGGCAGAAAAATTTGCTGAATATGGTTCTGCAATCGTTATTGCTGATTTGAATTTAGATTCTGCACAGATTGTTGCTGATGCAATTAAAGCACAATACAATGTGGAAACTTTAGCCGTTGCTATGGATGTAACCAATGAAGAGCAAGTTAATGCCGGGGTTAAAGCAACCGTAGCCAAATTTAATAAATTAGACGTTGTGATCTCTAATGCAGGGATTCAGACTATTGCTCCGATTGTTGATTTTGAAACTAATGCATGGAAGCGTTTGATTGATATTCATTTACACGGTACTTTCTTGGTAGCTAAAGCTAGTATGCAACAAATGATTGCACAAAAAACTGGCGGTCGTGTATTGGTGACTGGTTCAATCCATTCAGTTGAAGCATCTAAAAATAAAGCAGCTTATGTTGCAGCTAAACATGCACAATTAGGTTTTGTACGTTCAATTGCTGAAGAAGGTGCACCACATAATATTTCTGCGAATCTATTGTGTCCTGGTTTTGTAAGAACTCCATTGGTTGAGAAACAAATTCCAGAACAAGCTAAAACTTTAGGAATTACTGAAGAACAAGTTATTAAAAATGTAATGCTTGGTGATACGGTTGATGGTGAATTTACTACTTTGGATGATGTGGCTAATGTTGCATTATTCTTAG
>DAORIZ010000052.1:8929-10177 GCA_035438765.1 Burkholderiales bacterium
GTTGATGGTGAATTTACTACTTTGGATGATGTGGCTAATGTTGCATTATTCTTAGCTGGTTTTGAAACCAACGCCCTAACAGGTCAGCATGTGTTAATTAGCCATGGTATTGGCATGTAAATTATAGTAAAAGTAGCCTGCTTAGGCTACTTTTTTTATTCATCGCATCGCAAAATTTATTACCTCCCGCATTCGTCCTTAATTTTACCCGCAATACAGAATAGTTAGCTGCTGTAATCTACTTATTTGCTTTAAATGATATTTTAATAAACCATAAACTACAAGAGAAGAGTATGGAGCAATTATCACCAACAACATTAAAATCCATTTTGCACTCAAAACGTGCTAATATTTACTACTTAGAGCATTGCCGAGTTATGCAAAAAGACGGTCGTGTCCTCTATTTAACTGAATCAAAAGACAGTAATTTATTTTGGAATATCCCAATTGCCAATACTACCGTTATTATGCTGGGAACTGGTACCTCAATCACTCAGGCGGCAATGCGTATGCTTGCCAGTGCTGGCGTACTCGTTGGCTTTTGTGGTGGTGGCGGTACACCTTTATTTATGGGGTCTGAGATCGAGTGGTTAACTCCGCAAAGTGAGTATCGCCCAACTGAATATATGCAAGGCTGGATGTCGTTTTGGTTTGACGAACAAAAGCGTTTGCAAGTTGCGAAACAATTTCAAGTTGCTAGAGTTGAGTTTATTAAACGAATTTGGAGCAAAGATAAAGAGCTTCAAGCCGAAGGATTTTATGCCGATGATCAAGATATTCAGCGAACGTTGAATAATTTTGGTGGCAAAATAATGACAATGCCATCGGTTGGCGATTTATTATTAGCTGAAGCGGCAACCACTAAGTCGTTATATAAAATTGCGGCTACTCTTTGTGGCAGTAAGGATTTTACCCGAGATCATGAGCAGAGCGATTTAGCTAATCAGTTTTTGAATCATGGTAATTATTTGGCGTATGGTTTGGCGGCAACTTGTTTGTGGGTATTAGGGATTAGCCATTCATTTGCAGTGATGCATGGCAAAACCCGTCGTGGTGCATTAGTTTTTGATATTGCGGATTTAATCAAAGATGCGATTGTTTTACCGTGGGCATTTGTGTGTGCCAATGAAAAAATGACTGAACAAGAGTTTCGTCAACAAATTTTGCAAAAATTTACCGAACATAAGGCATTGGATTTTATGTTTGATCAAGTCAAAGAAAAAGCCTTGCAAAAATTTGTCGCAGATT
>DAORIZ010000052.1:10277-15515 GCA_035438765.1 Burkholderiales bacterium
TTTTTATGGATGTAACAACAATGAAACCAAAACAAGATGAATTTTATGCAAATACCCATTTGCAACCATTAGCAGAGCATTTATTTGCAGTTGGATATATTTCACAACAATTGTTTAAAAGTGTGGTGAATAATGATGAAAACAGCAATCTTGCTACCGTAGCATTTTTAGCTGGTTGTTTACATGATATTGGTAAATTAGATCCTGAGTTTCAAAAATGGGTCAAGAAACAAAAGCAAAAAGACCCAGATGAAGATGGTCAACACATTGATAGTTCTAGCTTTTCATTTGAAAAACATCCAAGGCATAATGAAATTTCATTGCTGCTATTTAATATTTTTGAAGGGCAATCTAACGGCTTAAATTCGGAACAGAAAGAAGCATTGCAGCATATCATATATTGGCATCATGCTAAGCCATTCCGTAAAAATGACGATTTTACAGGCTCTCAAAAAACTTATGGATACTTACTGAAGAATATAAGTGTTGAGCAATTTACTATACTATTAAGCAATGTTACAAAAATAATTAAGAGTATTCAACAAATAGTTACAAGGTATAATTTGATTAATATTAGCTTGGAAAAATTTTGCTCATGGGATACTGAAAAAAACTCAGGAGATATCGAAGATATTATCCGTTATAACCCAAATGGTAACGCTTATCCTGCATTTAAAACTTATAGTGAAACTGAAGCTAATAATTTTGATAAACTAAAAGGTAAAATTAATAAAAGTGCTCAGCATAATTTACTAAGGGCATGTGTTATAAGTGCGGATCGTTTAGTCTCTAGCCTTACTGCAATGGATTTGCATGATTTAATTCAAGAGCAACGCTTAGATGAGGTTTTACTGGAAAAACAAGAAACTATCTCAAATTTAACATCACATATTGCAGATGGTATTGGTAAATTCCCCAATTCAGAACGCTCGCAAAAACAAAACGAGGTTGCTTTGGCGTTAGCGAAAGTACCAGAAATTGCTGTACTTGCAGGTGCAGCGGGGTGTGGTAAAACCAAAATTGCTCTGGAGTGGGCAAAATTAACTAATGCACAGCAAATTATTTGGATTTGTCCACGAGTACAAATTTGCCAAGGTATATTTCAAGAACTAATTGATACTTATTTACCAGATGCAAATGTTGAAATATTTACGGGTGAATTTAAGTTTACCAATGAATGGAATACACCCACCAAAGAAGGGAGTTATTTTTTTGGTGATGTAGTTGTTACCACAATAGACCAAATTTTAGGTGCAATTACTACTCATACTAATGTGGATAGTTTACTGCCATTTTTTAATGCTCACGTGGTCTTTGATGAGTATCACGAATATATTGGAATGGAAATATTTAATCTGTTATTTGCGGAATTAATTGCCAATAAAAATATGCGCTGTAAAAATGATAAACGAACTCTTTTGGTGTCAGCAACTCCGCACTATAGTTATTTAGCAGATATTTTGGATATTGAAAATCGTGATGTTATAGAAATGCCATCATTTAATATGAGCCAATATCGAATCCAGTTTGTTAAATACGATGAAAAAGACCCGCTTAATAATCCATTTTACCAAAATTATGCTAATAAAACTTTTGTGATCAGCAATACCGCAAAAACAGCGCAGCTCAGTTACTTATTTCAAAAAGAAGCTGAAGATAGCTTATTATTTCATTCAAAATATAAACGTAGCGATAAAAAATATTTATTTAGCGAGGTCTATGAGTCGTTTAAACAAGATGGTGTACAAAAATATGAAGTATTGCGTGCTGGTCCGATTGTTCAAGCCTCACTAAATATTAGCTGTAACCATATGCTTAGCGAAATGAGTACTCCAGAGAATATTTTACAACGACTTGGTCGCTTAGATCGTTTTGGTAATAACTCTGAAATTAATGTTTTGCGAGTTGCGATTACTGATGATATTATGCGAGGAAAACAAACTGGAGCATCTGCTAAATTTCTAGCATCATTAAATGGACTGCAATCCGCTACTGCATGGTACAATTATTTAGTGGATACATTAAATGACAAAACTTTTAAATTGCCTGAGTTATATCAACTTTATAAGAAATTTTACGAGTCAAATTATAGCAAAGCAATTTTGCAAGATTTAGAATCAGCGATTAAAAAAAGTATTACTTTGCTAAATAAAAAAGTAACTGAACCTGTTAAGATAATTAAAAATAAAACCGAAGATAAAAAGCCACGAATTAGTAAAAATTCACTGCGTGGAGATAATCGTTTTGTCCAAATGGCTAAATTAGAAGTGAATGATTATAAAAATCCGCAATTTATCAATGAATATGCTTATCAATTTCCTATATCAGAGAAAGATGAGTTTGATAATCTAACTGAGTCAACTGCTATTATTCAGGGAATAAATTCCAATGGACAACGAGATAGCTTATTATCACACATGTTTAAAAAACATCATAATATAACTAAGGAAAACAAAACGTTTAGTGAAAAAATACTTCTCAATTTAGCACGTGATCCTGAATTTCCTATTTACCTAAGTTATACCACAGAACATCTTCGAGAAGTTGAGGGTGAGGCGGCTAGACATTCCGAGGCAATATATTATGCTGTTTGCGATAAGCAAGCAATCGGAACAATTTCTTATAAAACAATTTTAACTTTAACTAATCATAAAATGGAGGAATAATAAATTATGTCTAAAGTAACAGGTATTAAAAGTGTGGATTTTAAAATCACAGCTTATGGCTATGGTGTTGTAAATTGGAATGGACCAACAACATTAGTAGGAGATGATGGGAAGCAAAAAGATAATCATACATTGCCGAAATTGCGTGGTTACACTAATTTAACTGGTCAAGTCAAAGATGGGAATGGTTACAAGTATAAAAAACATACTTCTGATATAAATTTTAAAGAAACACCATTATATATTAGCCAAAATTGCATTCGTCATCACCTATTTAGAGATCAATCTTTTGACTTGCATTATGCCAAGCAAGATAAAAAAATGATCGAGGTGTTAGTATCAATAAGTGGCTTAATTAGAGGTTATGTAGCAGGTAGTAGTAACCAATACAAACGAACAAGTCCATTATTACTTACAGACTTTGTTGATCAATTAGGTAATGGGAATTTTGAACAGCTATCGAATTCTTCCTCTAGTGAAGAATGTAAAGCTGTAGACGGGTCAGTTACATATAAACGTGGTGAAAATTCAATTTTCTCTAAAACGACTTTTGGCGATACTGAATATATTGCATATGGCTCTATTAGCATTGAACAACTTGAGTTTATTTCATTAACAAATAAATTTGATCGTGCTGCAATGACCATAAAGGAAGGCGAAGGCGAGTTAATCGCTCAGAAACTTCAAGAGTTTATCAAATCATTAGATCCTAGTCGTGAGCCACGGGCTATTTTTCACACAAATTATGTCCGCAAAGGTACAATTTTCCAAGAGGGGGAAGTTGGTATTTTATTGGATAATACAGCGATTGATATTTTAGTTAAAGAAACTTTGACTATGTTACAAGAACTTAATATAAAACAGGCTAAGGGTTATATGTATGTAGATAAAGTTGAAATTGACTATAATGATAGTAATAAAATGATGCGTATAAAACGTAGTCCTATAGAAGCTAAGCCACAACCAAAATCTGATTATGCTGTTTATTTTGAAGCGAAATAATAAGGTGATTTTATGAAAATTATTATTGAGTATGAGTCATCTTGGCGTAATTCGTTTTTAGACGGTTCTAATAATGAAGAACTTCCTGAAAAAGGACGAAAATATATTGCAGCGAAAAAATTTCTAACTAAAGAGGAAGATTCAATTAAAAAAAATATCACTAAAGATACAATAATGGGAATATTAAATCGTTTAATTGGCGATCAACGTAAATTATATCAGTCTCGTAAATCTGAAAATTATTATTTTAGAGATATTGAAGAGATATTTCAAGAATATGATATTATAGATAAGAGCATATTGAGCAATGAAATAGTTTATTTAAGAAATATTTCAGGAAGTACAGATCCAAACTCTTTTGCTGGTATGTTTAAAAATAATGTACCTATAGTATCTGTTGAATATGCAGAAGAGTTTTGGAAAATATTGTGGCTTGATTTGGATGATTTAATAGATTTTATCCACGATGATAAATATGTTAATAATGAAGTCAAGCCGATATTAGATCCTAGCAGTATTCTTGAAAGATTAGAGTATGTTAAAAAAAACAAAGTAAATTTGAATGAGCGATTAGAAAAATCTTGTAATATATTACAAGCGAAATATCCAAACTTTGAATTTAAGAAATCTGGGGATAAGTTTAGTATTTTACCAATATATTGTTCGTCTCTGTATTTACAATTAGACAGGCTATCTAAAGATTTTGATACTAGTATGATTAGAGCACCTCGAGGAGGATTGACTGGAATTTCTCACAATGGATTTACACCAAAAAATTTTTTATCGCCATTTACAACAGGAGGTGAAAAAATGATTTGGGGTAATCCATATATGTTCGAAAATAAAAAGAAGGGTGAAAATAAAATTAATCCATTACTTATCAAGGCAAATGGAGTATTGGAAATAAATCTTAATATTTCAGAGGAGCGAGCTAAGGATTTGGAACAGAAAATTCTTGATGCAGGTGTTTCATCTTTTTATCTTGGTAAAAAAGGGCTTGCCTATGTAACCAAAATTGATACAAGGAAAAATTCATGAAGCATTATCTCGAAATTACTTTAATCGATAGTGGTGACGAGCCTTTATATCTCGTCTGGTCAAAACTATATGTCCAACTTCATTTGGCTTTAGTAGAAGTTAAAAAGCACAATGATAAAATTAATATAGGTGTATCTTTTCCTGAATATCTCTTTAATGCAGAAAAAGGTATCGGGTTTTTGGGTACTAAATTACGCGTATTAGCCAATAGTGAAGAAGAGCTGCATAATTTGAAGATAAAGGATTGGTTGGCTCGTTTAAGCGACTATCTGCATATTACTTCGATTCGTGAAGTTCCTGCGCATAAAGTTACAGGTTATGCAGTATTTAGCCGAAAACAAGTTAAGACTAATGCTGATCGTTTAGCGCGTCATCGTGTCAAGCGTGGTGATATTACTTTTGATGAAGCGGTAAAACGTTATCAAAATGTCATAACTACATCTGATTTGCCTTTTATTCAGTTGAAGAGTCTGACCAATCAGCATTCATTCCGCTTATTTATCCATAAAGAGAATAAAGATCATGTTGGAAT
>DAORIZ010000053.1:0-15383 GCA_035438765.1 Burkholderiales bacterium
AACCTATTTTTGAAGATATGGTCAGCTTTTTTTATTTTCTGTCATGTAGCAAGAGCATTTTTATATTAAATTATGTTATTATATATTTCCCCAGTATTTTCCCCGAAAGGTAAAAAATGTTAAAAAATCTAATTAAATCAATGGCAGAAGAGAGAGTTCGAGTCTCTTCTTCCGCACCATTTACTACTCCAACTAAAGAAACTTTCAAAAAACGTAGACTTAGTTCAAGTTTACTTATTCCACTCTATTTTTATTGTAATTTTTTGCAGACTATCCCCCTAGATTTTCCCCTCAAGAAGTTTACAACATCTTGACATATAGAGTTGACCATAGATCGACCTATCAAATTTATTTATTAACCGACCGTGAGTTTATTAGTAAGAATTAGTTTAAATATCTAATTGATAAGGGAATTAATTTTGTGACTTGAGTTGAAAGCAATATTTGGTTGGGTATTGAAGATATACAAATAGCTATACTTTAAAATTGGTTTTACTTGACGACGTTATTTATGATCGAGTAATATTAACAAAATCAACACTAACTTCAAATAAAATAAAATTCCAATGTTGCATTTGTGCACAACCCAACCACAGACAAAGTGCACTTATTTGGGGTATAGGCAGTTAATTGCAAATTAATTAGCTATATCCCAAATTATTACTTTGTTTCAACTCACTTTTTTAACTCTCACGTGCTAAAACCCAAGATTAAAGTTTTAATTTACTTAAAAGGTTATAGTCGTGAAAATAAGCATGAATTTTATTAGATTACTATCATTTGTTTTTTTAATAAGCATAATTAGTAGTTGTGCAAATGGCTCAATACAAAATAAACAAAATTCAGCTCAAATTATTGTTGGATTAAATTCGGATAATGGAGGCGTTAGTAATGGCGAAAGTAACGTATCTCTTTACCCAATGATTGTTCTATCTTTTTCTACGCCAATGAACCCTGCAACGATAAATGCACAAACAGTTTTTCTATCAACATCAGAAAGCCTTAATGCACAAAAAAATATAAATGTTAGTAGCAGTATTATACCGATAACGTCAATAACTGCGAGTAACAATAATACAACCTTTACCTTTTCCTCACAAGCAATACTTGCACAAAATACTAAATATTATATAACTATTACTAATAACGTTACCAGTAGCACTGGCATAACTGCACCCTACACGCAATTCTATTTTACTACTGGTGCTTTTAGCAATCCAACTGTAAGTATTATTTCACCGAATAATGGAGAGTCAAATGTTTCATTAGACACACCGATCCAAATCGCATTCAGTGAGTCTGTAACTGGAGTAAACACTACTAATGTCGAGCTTCATATTGAAAGCACTACGGGAATCTTGGTTGCAACAACTATTTCACAGTTGCAAAATAATAATTATTTAATCACTCCTGAAAGCACTCTCAATTACTCAACAGCTTACTATTTGGTGGTTAAAGATGGAATCACTGATGCTAAATACAACTTAGCATTAATTCCACAAACTTTTAACTTCTCGATGGAATCACAAGCGATAACACTAGCAACATGGATAGGTGGTGAAAGCACTATTAACAATAGTGGTATTTACGCAAGTATAGGAAACTCTGGTACTCCTGGAGGCAGAGAAGAAGCAAGTAGCTGGACGGATTCAAATAATAACTTCTGGCTTTTTGGTGGACAAGGTTATGATCAAAGTGGTAACTTTGGTCAGTTAAATGACCTATGGAAATATAATAAGATATCAAATCAATGGGTATGGATTGCTGGTAGCCAATTCATGGAAAGTGCCGGAATCTACGGAACTAAAGGGACAGAGTCAAATAGAAATGCACCTGGTGCTCGTGCTAGTGCAATGTCTTGGGCTGATAATAACGGTAATTTATGGTTATTTGGTGGCTATGGTTATGATATTAACTCTAGCCGTGGATACCTAAATGACCTATGGAAATATAATACCAGTAATGGTAAATGGACATGGGTATCAGGAAGCTCCGAAAGCAATCAAGCCGGAGTATATGGTACAAAAGGCTCATACTCATCTGCCAATATTCCAGGTGCTAGAGATAGCGCATTAACTTGGATTGACGCCAGCGGGAATTTATGGTTATTTGGTGGTTGCGTAACGGTTGACCAATTCAACTGCAGTCTAATAAATGATTTGTGGGAATATAATATTACAACTAACCAGTGGCGCTGGGTGAGTGGCTATGATACACCAAATCAACCAGGAAACTATGGCTCACTAAAAGTTCCATCTGTTAATAATTTACCAACTCCTCGCGAAGCTGGAGCAGCATGGGTTGGCACAGATGGAAACTTATGGCTATTTGGTGGTTGCTGCAGCAGTAATTATAATGATCTATGGCGTTATAATCCTTTAACTGGAGCTTGGACATGGATGAGCGGCTCAGACCAGCCCGGGCAAAATGGTAATTATGGCACTCTTGGCGTACCATCTCTAAGTAACTTACCAGAAGCACGAGAAGACATGATTAGCTGGATAGATAACTATGGAAATTTCTGGTTATTTGGTGGGACTGGTACTATCAATGACCGCCTAGGTGATTTTTGGAAATATAATCCATACACTGGATTATGGGTATGGATGGGTGGCAGCAATCAAGGAAATCAAGCTGGAGTGTATGGCACACAATCAGTTTCATCGGTAAATAATCAGATTGGCGGACGTGAAGCATTGGTACACTGGACAGATAACACAACTGGAAATGTGTTGATTTTTGGCGGATACGGCTATAGCAACCAACAATTTTCACGAGGCGAATTAAATGACATGTGGATGGTGAGTTACTAAAATAATTAGTCCATGCTAAATATACTCCAATATTTGCCGGTTAGTTTTCACTAACTGGCAATTTTTTAAGATGTTTTGTAAAAATAGACAAAAAATAACCCTTAGGGTTATCCTTAGGTTATAAGCAATAGTTGCCAAGTGAGCGTTCAGTTTATTGCACGTATTTTCCTTTTAGGTGATTCAAATCTATCCTACATTTCGATTTCATTACCCTGATTATTGTTTCAATCTTACCTCTTTGCTTTAGTTTTTTCCTCTGAGAATCTTAAGTTTCTATCACCAGAGAGCATTATCTGCTAATTGAACTAAACTATGCTTCATATCCAATAAATGGATTAACTGATTCATTAATAATTCAGTTTGAAATTTATCTTCTGTTTTACATGGTCTCATGCTCTTTTGCTCACTGACATTGCAAACTTTAAAACATCACTTCATCATTTCATGCAATATTTAATATACCCAAATAGTATACTACTAAATCAAATTGATATATGATTTTTAACACGGGCCATCTATTACAATCGCAATAAATAAAAATAGTTTACTCCGCTCAAATCAGTTTTCCAAACTTTAGTCCAATAAAGAGCACAATCGATATTACCCCCAAAGCGGCTATAAGAATCTAAATTCCAAATAGTCTGACCAACAACATTGCTAATACTAGACTAGTATCCTTACCAAGGAATAAACCATTATTAACCTAATTAGAAATAAGATACTTTCCATTAGTATCTTTTAAATGTAGGGATAATCAGATGAATAAATTAATTGCTCAATCAATTTACCAGATATTTGACCATTATTAAATCCTAAGTTATTACGATATCATGTATTCTGTATAAAATTTAAGCGACAAAGAATTAACTTACTCACCAAAGATCAAATTACATACTTAAGAAACTGTATTATATCAATAATTCATTAACCGCAAATTATATTTTTATTTTGCGGCTAACATTACTACACTAATAAAACATGATTATTTGAAAAATTTTTGACAATTGTTTCCTAGTAAACTATAATTTATGCTAGAAAGGGTTAAAAATGACAGTAAGCAAAAAACCAAGCGAACTTAAATCACATATTGGCTATAGGCTAAGAGCCATTTCAAATGCAGTTTCACATTCATTTGCAAGAAAACTTATAACAAGTGAAGTCACTGTTGCTGAATGGGTGATACTTAGAGAAATGTATGACAAGAGTGAAGCTATTTCATCAAGTATGATTGCTGAACTTACCGGGCTTACACGCGGTGCCGTATCAAAGCTTGTAGATCGCCTTGTCCATAAGAACCTGATTATTCGCACTGAATCAACAGCAGATAGGAGGTGCTTTCAAATAGAGTTGTCCTCAAAAGCAAAAGAACTGATTCCAGCTCTGGCTGCTATTGCGGATGAAAATGACAAAGCTTTTTTCTCTTCACTGAGTAAAAATGAACAAAAAACTCTTATGAGCATTTTAATTAAACTTTCTGAAATCCATCAACTTAACACCAGTCCAATTCGATAAAGGAAACTATTATGAATAATATAACAGATAAGCTTATTGAAGCACAAAAACGAGCAATGGCGATATGTCCCGCAATAGGTGGCTTTCCTGTATTAGCAGAGATTCTACGACAATCAGGTATAAAGCACAATCGCTGGTTATTACCTTCATGCCAATCGGTTTACCAAATTGACGATACTTCAGTTGTTCAACAAGGAACACCTCTTATTAGTGGTACCCAAGAAATCCCAAGTTTCAATCACGATAAAGTAATTTCTGCAATTAGGACTGATCAGCAAGGACTAACAACATTCCCCGAATTTTTGCAAGCAATATGGAATGCTGGCGTGATAAGCTATGATGTTGATTTTATAGCGCGAACTGTCACTTATTATGGTATAAATGGCGAAAATTATATCGAAGACTATCCTGGGATAGATGTAAAAATATAACATTCATCATGTTGTTAATAACTGATTAAAAAACCAACCAATAATATCTTTCAGAAAGATTCTCCATATGAGCGAACCTCTATTTCCTGAAAAAGGTCTATCTCAAAAAGAGACATATCGCATAATTAAAACACAGCTAGAATTAGATGCACAACCTAATTACAATCTCGCAATATTCGCAACCAGTGAAATGGATGAATATGCAACCAAGATAATTAATGAAAGTTTGGCAATTAATTTTCCAAATGTTACTCAATACCCGAATATTGCTGAGATTAATCTAAAAGTAGCGCTAATGCTAGCAAACCTCTGGAATATTAAAGAAAATGACTCCCCTTGGGGCTCCAGCACTGTTGGATCAAGTGAAGCAATATTTCTAGCAACCATAGCGGCAAAAACTAGATTTCAGGAGCAGCCACAAAACCAGAACAAAATCCCCAACATCGTTTTTGGAGCTAATGCGCATACCGCATGGTATAAGGCTGCTAATTATCAAGGAATCGAGATCAGAGAAGTACCAGTGCGTCGAGGAGGATTTTCTGTCGATGCTTCAGATATGAGGTCTTATATTGATGGTAATACAATTCTAGTAGTAGGCGTAGCAGGAAGCCATCAGACTGGCTACGATGATGATCTAATCTCTATAAACAGCTTACTTGAAGAACTTGAACAAATTAACGGCTGGAATATTCCACTACATATTGATGCAGCATTATCTGGTTTCATTTATCCATTTATACGTAGCGATTATATGTGGGACTTTCGCCTGAGTAAAGTAATGTCAATTAACGCATCAGGTCATAAGTACGGTCTTGTTTATACTAGCGTAGGATGGCTGGTAATAAGAAATAAAGCCTACATTCCTGAATCAATAATTTATAAAATCAAATATCTGAGCGGTGAATTTGAACAGTTTTCATTAAATTTTTCTCGTGGAAGTTCAAGTATGCTAGCGCAATACTATAATTTACTACATTTAGGTTATGATGGATACTTAGAAAAAAATTTAAGCACTATAGCAAAAGCCCAATATTTGGTTAAGGAGTTTACTAAATTAGATGCTTTTGAATTTATTTATCGCGCATTCTTTATACCAATAATAGTAATGCATGTAAAACAGGATTCTAAATTTACAATTGACGATATTGCACAATTTATTCAAAAATATGGATGGTATACTGCTGTATCACAATTATCGTTCGACCTAAGCCACCCCAAAATTATGAAAATTATCATACGCGATAGTCTAACCACTAAGATGCTAGAGGAATTAGTAAACTGCTTTAAATTAGCGATTAATAACTTGAATAAAGGATAATCTGGTGAAATTGTTACCCACATCAAGATATCAAGCAAGGTTCTTTAATATATGGAAAAATTCACCAGCCAATATAGTAAATAATCTACAGTATGTTTTTGAACTAAGTGGTAATCTCGATATACAAATACTAAGAAAATGCTGTGATCAGGTACTTAGCCAAAATGAAATTTTTCGTGCTCAGTTTGATCATTCAGGCAAAATATGTTTTTACGCTAATTACCACATTGATTTAGTCTTTAAAATCATTAACCGACCAGATAACCATCAGCGCGAACTAGATCACATACTTTATTATCCGCTTAATTTATGTGAAGATCCGCTATTGCAATTTTATCTAATTCAACATAGCAAAGAAAATAATGTTTATTTTTTTATAATAAAAAGTCATCATATTGTCATAGATGGTGGATGTGCCAAGAATATCACCAAATTCATAAGTGACACATACAATTCGTTTATTACAAACAGTGAGTTGCCAGCAAATTTTAATTCTTATACAGAATATATCAAAATAGAACAATCGCTACAGAGTAACTTCTCCCCAGAATACTCAAAACTATTTTGGAAGAACTTTGCAAATGGAACTCCTTTATTTATTAAACTCCCCAATAAAATTACACCTCATCGTAAACTTCATCCAATGGAACAAATATTTTTTACCATTGAAAAGCACACGGTTAAGGCGTTAAAGAGTGTTGCAATAAAATATAATAGTACTGTCTTTGTTGTCATTGCCGCGCTATATGGAAAATTATTATCCGCTGTTTCCCATCAAAAAAAGTTTATGGTTACCTATCCGCTAAATATGCGCCCTAAAACTTGCATGACTACGGCGGGGAGTTTCATAAATAACATCTTTTTCAAGTTTGATTTCAGTTGCAATCCGTCACTAGGAGAACTGATTACAAATTTAGAACAACAACGCTCTGAAACCATAAAACACAAAAACATGTTATTTATGGATATTCTTGAATTATTAAACAGGGAGGAGAATGATTATATTAACACTGGAGTCGTTCAAGGTAATATTAACATTGAATCATTAGACCTAATACATGTTAAATCTGTACCACAGCCAACCTTTACTAAAAGTCTTTCTTATCAAATGCGATTAGTATATGATCAACAGCTGCAACATGAACAAATTACATTCAGGCTGGATTATGCCAGCGATGAAATAGATCTAGAATTTGCTAACGAGTTTATGGCAAAATTTCACAATAGTATATTGGAAATTCAAAGTACACATTAACCATAACGCTGGTAAATAATTAAACGAGTACTTTATTCAGTATAAGTTTAAATTCTACATATCTTTAACTGTAATTTGCATTACCAGATCCGCGATGTTAACGCTGGTATCGATTGCATTTTCGATACTCTTGTAAATTTCTTTAAGTTTGAGGATAGTAATCGTATCGTAATTACCAGAGTACATTTCTTTCATGGCATGGCGGAGATCTTCAACTGCGCTATCATCAAACTCATCCGTTTTTTGGTCATCCGAAGAAATACGTTCATAATTACCATTTTTCAAGGCAATCATGATATCTACCAATACTTTGGTAATATTTTGCAAGGTGGTAGCGCTACGGATTAGACAATCATCGGCTTTTGTGTCAATGCTATAGATTTTAAGCTTTTGATTGATCTTAACAATTCGCTTAGTTAACTTTAAGAGTAAAACTGATAACTCTTGGATATCACCACGATCTATTGGCGTAATAAACTGATTACTTAGCTGAACCAATACCCGCTTATTAATCTCAACTGCTTTTTGCCGCTGAGAACGTAGATCAGATGATAATTGTGCCTCGTGCGCTTTATCGGTAGTATTAATAATCGCGGTAAAAATATTAGCTGACTCGTGCACATTGGCAGCCGCTTCAACAAACAAATTAAAAAAAATGTCACCCTTACTCGGAATTATCGTTTTAATAATGCGTCGTAGCACAAAAATCTCCTCATGTTATCTACGGTAGTTATCATATCATATATACTGAAACATATTCATTATACTAGGTCGTTGCTAAGCTCCTCACTTACTAACCATAAGCTTCGTCGCTTATCGCCTACTAGTATTTCAAATCTGTTCCAGTATAACTTGCTTTTATTTGCTCGATGCAATTTAAGATAGTCTCAGGTAAGACCTGTTGCAAGCAATTATAATGCTCAAACTTACACGTTCGTGCAAAGCATGGCGCACATTCAATCTCTATTTTTTGAATAACTGCTTTGTCTGATAATGGCGGAGTAAAGCCTGGTGACGATGAACCATAGATCGCAATTACTGGCACATTAACCGCACACGCCACATGCATTAATCCAGAATCATTACTAACTACCACCTCAGCACAAGCCAACAGGTCAATCACTTCTACCAAATTGGTTTTACCACAAAGGTTATGAATGTCACGCTTAATTACAGCTTGAGTAATAATTTCCTCAGCAAGCTCAGCATCTTTAGCCGAGCCCATTAGCCAAATTTGATAGCCTTGTTGTTGTAATTGACTGGATAATTTAGCAAAATGAGCTGTTGGCCAACGTTTAGCCGGACCGTACTCTGCCGCAGGAGCTAAACAAATAACTGGTTTATCTAAAGACAGACCAAGATTTTGCAAGATTTTGTTTTGATTAGACTTGTCAATGGCAAACTTAGGATACGGAATATTGACAGGTTTATTACCATCATTTACTAAAGCGCAGAAACGCTCAATCATGAGTGGTAACGCTTGCTTGTCTAAACGATAAGAGTCGTTAAGCAAACCATAACGCATTTCACCAATAAATCCCGTACGGCGTTTAATCCCAGCAAAAAAAGGAATTAATGCGGACTTGAGTGAATTTGGCAGAACAAAACATTGATCGTAACGCTCTTTAGCTAATTGTCGTCCAAGACGAAAACGTTTAGCTAAACCAAATTCACCATGCTTGAATGGATTAATGAATACCTGATTGATTTCAGGCATTCGCTTAGCAACATCTTTTGCCCAGTCATTAACCAAAATATCAATTTGGCAAGCATCACCACGCTGCTGCTTTAAAATTTTGAGCAGCGTCTGACTCATCACCATATCGCCAACCCACGAAGGCGCAATTACTAGTATTTTATAAGGCTTAACCGTGTTCAAGATGGTTTATTTCACCAGTTTATAATGTGTTGAGCAATACGGACAAGTAATTTCCTGATTTGGCTCTTTCTCGATTTTTAGAAACACTCGTGGATGTGCATTCCACTTAAGCATATCAGGCATTGGACATTGCAATGGTAAATCGCTGGCTCTGATTTCAATTGATTTTTGTGTATTTTCTTGTAACATAACATTCCCTTTTATAATTTACTAATTAACTCTGGAACCACATCAAATAAATCGCCGATCAATCCATAATCGGCATATTCAAAAATTTGCGCATTCGGATCTAAATTAATCGCTACCACTGTTTTAGAATCTTTCATTCCCGCAATATGCTGTACTGCGCCAGAGATTCCAATTGCCACATAAAGTTTAGGCGCAACTACTTTTCCAGTTTGCCCAACCTGACAATCATTGCTGGCATATCCAGCTTCAACTGCGGCGCGAGATGCACCTACGGCACCACCTAATTTAACTGCCAAACCATGAATTAATTTATCAAAATCTTCTTTAGAACCTAATGAGCGTCCACCAGTTACAATCAGCTCGGCATGAGCAAGATCTATTGTATCATTATGAACTAATTCTTCACCTAAATAACTTAATTTATCATTGCTTGCTGGAGTAAAGTCATTTGCTTCAACACTAGCAGCACTTCCAGCTTCACTGTAAGCCGTAAAACTAGTTGCACGTATTGTTAACAGTTTAATTTCTTCAAATGACTCAACTTCTGCCAGAATATTACCCGCATACATTGGCTTTTTAAAGATATTTGGTGAAACAATCTCAACCACTTCACTAATCTGGCTTAAATCTAAAATCCCAGCAATACGCGGCAATAAATCTTTACCGTAGCTATCTGCAGCGATTAATACATGTGTATAATTTTTAACTATTTCGGCTAAATTGCCTGCCAATAAAGTTGCTGAATTTGTCGCATCTGTGACGTTATTAAACAACATTATTTTTTCAACAATTTTTAATTCCTGAATGGAACTATAATCCGCACTGCCCAAAATTAAAACATCGCAATGTCCATTGATACGTTTAGCAGCACTCAATACATTTAGCAAATTATCATTTAGTTTTTGCGCTTTGGCGGAGGTAATTACTAAAATTTTCATCTTACATCGCACCTTTCTTGATTAAATCTAATAATTCGCTGCTAGAGTCAACAAATTTACATTGCTTTTTAACTTCGCCATCCATAACTTTAACTAATCTGGTACGTGCATTTAATTCTAAACCAAGTTCTGCTACTGCAATTTTCTCAATCGGTTTTTTCTTAGCTTGCATCAATTGTGGCAGCTTGATAAAACGTGGTTCATTAAGATATAAGTCAGCACTAACTACAGCAGGTAATTTAAGCTCAAGTTTTTGCGTACCACCATCGATCTCACGACGTGCAATCAAACTATCTCCATTTACTTCAAGTTGTGAAACAAAGGTTGCTTGTACAATACCTAGTTTCCCCGCCAACATCTGCGCAACTTGATTAGCATCATCATCGATCGCTTGTTTACCGAGCATGATTAGCTGTGGCTGTTCAGTTGCTACGATTTTTTGCAAAATATTAGCAATATTAATTGGCTCATAATTTTCGCTGCTTTCAACCAAGATTGCCCGATCACAACCGCGTGCCAATGCATTACGCAAAGTTTCTTCACATTTAGCACTACCAATAGATACCGCAACGATTTCAGTTACAATACCGCGTTCTTTGAGGCGTACAGCTTCTTCAATCGCATTTTCATCAAATGGGTTTAGTGACATTTTACTATGTTCGATTTCTACATTACTAAAATCACTCTTCACCCGAACTTTTACATTCGGATCAACTACGCGTTTCGCGCAAACTAATACTTTCATAAATTTCCTATACCTTAATTATAAGTGCTTACGTAACTGCCGAAATATGAAGCAAAAGCTAGGCGCAAGACGACGTAGTTTACACGAGAGGTAAATGAGGAGCCTTGCAACAACGCTATTGCAAAATAGTTCGGGTAGTTAACTTAATTTAGAGGCTATTTGAGCCAGATGCTTCCCCTGCGCCAAAGCCAGCGCTTTTTCTTCTTTGCTGATTTCTAAATCAGCATTACTTCCCGCCAAATGTGAGACTCCATATGGAGTTCCCCCACTACGGGTAGTTAATAATTCAGCGTTCGAATAAGGTAAGCCAACAATACACATTCCATGATGTAACAATGGCAGCATCATTGAAATCAAACATGATTCCTGCCCACCGTGCATTGAACCACTGGACGTGAAAACACAGGCAGGTTTACCAATCAAGGCTCCTGAGAGCCATTCACCGCTGGTGCTATCCCAAAAATACTTCATACTGGCAGCCATATTGCCAAAGCGTACTGGTGAACCCAATGCCAAACCGACGCATTCATTTAGATCTTGTAGACTAACATATGGCACACCACTATCAGGAATCTCTGGCGCAGTTTGCTCACATACAGTGGATACTTTTGGAACTGTTCGCAATCTGGCGCTCATGCCAGAAACACTCTCAATTCCACGGGCAATCAGCTGTGCCAGTTGTTTCGTTGCACCAGTAGTGGTATAAAATAATACCAAAATTTCTTTATTTGTCATTTAGATTAAATAATCCCTTGCAACTTTAAATCATTTTGAGTTACAATAATATTATAGAAATAAGCTATACTCATACGCACTCTTTAGCATTAGCCCGAATAAAGCTCCTGACTAATGAGCGGGTTTCAATATAGACTAAATTAGCTCCATATTATACCAAAGCTATCGGAGCTTTTTACAGATAAGTACAAAATGCGAAAAAAAATATTACTCAACATACTGTTATGCTCAGCATTATTTGCTAGTCGAGCTGATAATCTAGCACTTAGCATGCAACAGCTTAACCAAAGCCCAATCCGTGCAGATAGCAATCTTTGGCAGCGGATGAGTGATGGTTTTGCTCTTGATCACAGTGAAACCAAAGAAGTAAAGTATTGGGAAAAGCGTTATAGCAGTCCTAAATATTTTAATATTATCATGCAAAATGCCGCGCCCTACCTTTATTTCGTAGTTACTGAAATGGAACGTCGGGGCATCCCGACTGAGCTGGCATTAATTCCTATTGTCGAAAGTACCTACAACCCAAATGCGGTATCGCCTGCGGCAATCTCGACTGGTATGTGGCAATTTGTTTCAAGCTCTGGTAAACGCTTTGGCATGATTCAAAACTCAGATTTGGACGAGCGCAAGGATATTGTCAAATCAACTCGTGCTGCAATAACTTATTTACAGTATCTTCATGATATGTTTGGCAGCTGGGAATTGGCGATTGCTGCATATAACTGGGGTGAAGGAAATATCAACACTGCAGTAAATAATTCTAGCAGTCGTAATTTTTATGACTTGGATGTACGCGATGTTACCCACCAATATGTACCCAAAGTAATCGCATTGGCAAACATCATCCAAAATCCGCGCAAGTTTGGGATTAAATTAACTAATCTACCAAATCAGCCGTATTTTGCAATAGTTAATCCGCAAGCACCACTAAAAATTACTGATTTTATGACAATGTCAAATTTATCGCCAGCGCTTAATAAAAAACTTAATCCGCAATATAACTCAACCAGCTATAGTGTAAGCCCAGCACAGCGACTACTATTACCCGTGAGTAACCAGCCAACTTATTTAGCTGCGCTTGGATCCAATGTAAATTATACACCTGCACCAATAACCGCACCAATTGCCCCAGTTGTCACAGCTAGCAATACCGCAAGTAGCGACAACTCAAATTCGGCTGCAACTAATAACAATAGCAGTGATGGAATTGCAGCCCTAGCCGCAGCAAGCACAGTAAGCAGCAATCAAAACAACGATACTAGCGCAGCAGCACAGACTACAACTTCATCTGATCCAATTGGCGATGAAGCGGCGATAAAACTTAGCGACAATCAAACAGCCAGCGCAAGCCCTAAAGTTGCCGCTCCAGCCTCTAATAGCAATCAAACCATGGTAAGTGATTTGCTCGGTGGTGGCACTACTGCAGCTAAAAGCGCGAATAGCAATAGCGACAGCAAGAATGGATTCACCAACTATGTAGTAGTCTCCGGCGATACCTTATACTCGATTGCAAAGCGTTTTGCTGTACCTGCTGAAAAAATTAAAGCTGATAACCAAATGGTTGATAACAATGTTAAATTGAATCAAGTTTTATTAATCCGTACAGGTTCAAGCAACTCATAAAGTCAAATCAACTATAAAACATTATGCGTACTTACGCCATAGCGAAGGCTACGCAAACTTTATTAAATGTCTTTTATAAATATAAAAAAGAGAACTATGTCAAATACACAACAGCATCATGCCACTACCTATACCGGAGATATTGTCGGTGGTATTCCGGTAATCACTCATTTAAATCTTGATGATTTAGAACCTGGTAAAATTTATCGTTTTATGTTTCAAGGCAGTAATATGAATATCGGGCAACACTGGTATGTGCCTGTGATGGTAGCCAAAGGAAGTAATCCCGGTAAACGCCTACTTCTAAATACAGGAATCCATGGTGATGAACTAAATGGTTCGCGGGTGATTCAGCAATTATTTGCAAACTTAGATGCAACACAGCTCAATGGAAGTATTATTGGAGTTATTCAGGCTGCGCCCAATTCTTTATTTCACATAAGCCGTACGTGGTACTCCTCTACCGATAGTGGTGAATTTACCAATATGAATGGGGTTTTTCCCGGTGATAAAAATGGCAATAGCGCCCAAATTCATGCTTACCTACTATGGAATCATTTGTGGCATAATAATTGTGATTATGCAATTGACCTACATAGCCAATCCACCGATACCGAATACCCGCTATTTGTTTTTGCAGATTATCGGGTAGCCGCAATCAGAACTATGGCAGAACTAATTCCTGCCGACCAAATCAAAATTGATGAAGGTGAAAAAGGAACTGTTGAGACCACTTTTGTCGAACATGGGATTCCGGCTATCACCATTGAAATTGGCGCAGCACGCAGCTACCAATCCGAATATATTAATCGAACCCTTGAAGGTATCAAAAATATTTTAAATCATTTGCAAATATTGAATTGCCCGCTTGGACGCACAGCAGCAAATTATGGTAGTTTTATTGGTAATCAAATGCACTCGGTTAAGGCTGTGACTGGTGGTTATGCCGAAATCAAAGTAAGCTTAGGTGATGATGTTGTCCAAAATCAAGAAATCGCGCTACAGCGCAACGCATTTGGCGATGTAATTCATAGATATCTGGCGCCTGTTGATGGTCGAGTTCTTTCGTTGGGAACTGGTGCAACCCGTGAGGCTGGGAGTTTACTGGTAAGGATATTGTATAATAGCTGATGTTGCTATGTATATAGTAAAGGCTAATGTTCTGCCATAAATCTCATTTTCTAATTACTTCATTTATCTGATAAATCAAGTAACTTTACCTCAAAAATTTTTGCCATTGCAGATACTTTTGAAAAATTTGCATTTTCAAACTTTATTGCATGATAAATATCTTGTAACAATTTCGTAAATTCATCATGCAATGATTCTTGTTCAGATAACATTAATGCCAACCTTTACCAATTAAATTTAACAAATCATTGTTATTGCAGCTTTACCCAGTGTTGATGACAAGTATACATCAAAAAACGGCAAATAACGGAAAAATTATAAAACGATATTTGCCCAATTCCCTGTTACTACACATGAGATGCAATTAGACTAAAAATGCTTTTTCATAAATAATTATACTTGTTATCGACAAATCGTATGTATTCAATAATGGAAATGTCATTTCATTTATGGAACAATCAAATATTAGCCAACATTTGAAAAGTTTCATCAAAATTACATGCTAATAAATAGAGTTTTTACGCAATAAAATAGTTGTAAAATACTACAGTATTACGCAAATGATTGTCATTATTGAATATCTTATGCTTATCAACAAAGTCAAAATGCACTGACGGAATGCTGAAAATATGGTTTATTTACTGATGTTACGCACTAACCGTGCATGATTGTGTAAAATCTGATCTTAGAATAACCATTAAGATGAATCGCTAATGAATATCTTTGACCTTTACACAGATTATTTACAAATAACACCTAGTCTGGCTACGGCTACAGGATTATCCAGTATACTAGATAAAGCAGTATCCCATGA
>DAORIZ010000054.1:0-15329 GCA_035438765.1 Burkholderiales bacterium
GCATGGGCTTACTAGATTCTTATTTACTTTTGTCTAGATTTTTAGGGACGGTGCACTCGACCTTTTGTCTGATTTCTACTTCATTTAAGACTAGATTTTCCCAAACATCCAGTTAATTGACGATACTCTCTAAAGGTAGTGCACTTTTAGTCCGAGCTTGACAATTAGATAAATTTGAATGAGTTTATGGTCAAGAAAAGCTGTTCTCCTAGTGTATAATTACAAAATTCACAATTGAAAGGAGCAATCGGAATAGTGATTTTACTATTATTTGATAGGTGGCACTCTAACTCATAATAGCTCTTGTGCACATTAATCTGTGTTATCTGTGCTGATATTGATAATGGTGTAATAGCTCTATTGTTGATTGAAATATTATTTGACTGAATTAAAATGCGTGAAGTTTGTTGCTGTTGTTGCCAACTTGGCAAAATAATTAAACCAAGTGACGAGAATAATAGATTTTCTTTATCAGTTTTTGTAACATCTAATAGAATGTTATATTTGCTGTAGTCTTCAAAATGTTCTAACATCCTATAAATATTGCCGTGGTGGGTGATTTTTCCTGTTGCTAGCTTAATTACATAGTCAGCACAATGCATTATTTCATTAATGTTATGATTGACCATGATTATTGGGAGATTAGTCTGCTGCTTTAGATAATCCAATAGGAGCATACTGCCGGTATTATCTAGTGCTGCAAAAGCTTCGTCTAGTAATAACAGTTGCGGAGAATGTAATAAAGTTCGTGCTAAAGCAATTTTTTGTTGTTCTCCACCAGATAATTTATGCGGCATCCGTGACAATAAATGCTGCAATGAGAAATCATTAACTAATTTATCGAACATGTCAGGGGGGGGGGACGTAGAGACAAAAAGCAAATTATCTTTGACATTGAGATGTGGAAAGAGGTATGCTTCTTGAAAGGCCATACCAATTCGTCGTTTTTCTGGAGGTATAAAAATATTTTTATCTTGCCACACTTGTTTTTGAAAACTAACTTCATTGCCACTTAAAAGCTCTAAACCACTAATGATTCTGAGTAAGCTTGACTTGCCCGAACCAGATGGACCATAAATTGCGGTAATTTTATGTGGCGGAACCTCTATTGAAATATCTAAAGTAAAATTAGATAATTGCTGTTTAATATTTAGCTTAAGCAATATATCAATCCTATTTTTCTTTTTTAATTTGTAAACAATAAGTTACAAATAGGGTGGTAAAGCCAAATGATAACATAATCAAGGCTAGGCTGTTGGCATTATGATACTCAAATGCTTCAACATGATTGTAGATTTGAATTGAGACTACTTGGGTCTTGCCCGTAATATTACCACCAATCATTAGCACTATTCCAAACTCACCCACTGTATGTGCAAAACCAAGCAATGCAGCTGAAATAATACCATTTTTAGCCTGTGGTAAAATCCCTTTGATAAATGCTTTTGTTGGTGATGCGCCAAGCATGAGTGCCGTTTCAAGCGGTCTGCGCCCAATTTGTTTATAGATAGTTTGAATCGGTTGCAATACAAAAGGTAATGAATAGATTACCGAGGCAATCACTAATCCACTAAAAGTGAATGATAAAGTGCCAATTCCGAATAACGTGGTAAATTTACCGATTATTCCCGTTGGGCTAAACATGACCAGTAAATAAAAGCCAATTACACTAGGTGGCAAAACTAGTGGCGTTGTACACAAAGTATTTATAATGAGACTTAATTTATTACTTCTAAGCGTTAACCACCACGCCAGTGGGATTGCAATCATCAATAAAATTAGGGTAGTAATGAGCGCCAATTTTACACTTAAATAAATTGCCAGTAAGTCATCATGACTGATTAACATCTATTGATATCCATAGCTATGAATAATCTGCTGCGCTTGACTACTTTTAAGAAAATTCATAAAGTCATGGGCTATTGGATTATTTTTAGCAGACGTCAAGACAACTGCAGTTTGCTTAATCGGTGTGGCAATATTATCTGGAACTACCCATGCTGACCCCGATGTTATCTTACCATTACGCATTATTTGTGCCAGTGCCACGAAACCAAGTTCGGCATTACCACTGGCGATTAATTGATACGTGCTATTAATATTATCACCAGTAACAATTTTGGTTTTGAGTTGTTCGGCTAACTTAAAATAGTTAATGACTTGATAGCCAGCTGCGCCATATGGTGCTAATTTTGGATTGGCAACAGCCAGATGGTTATATGACTGAGTTTTCAAAATACTACCATTATTATCTACATAATTTGCTTGCTTGCTCCAGAGCACAACTCGCCCTGTTGCATAAGTATAGTTGCTGCTCTCAATTACCAAATTATCTGCAATCAGTTTTGCCGTGGTTGTGGTGTCAGCTGATAGCAAAACTGCAAAAGGTGCGCCATTTTTAATTTGGTTATATAATGTTCCAGTACTTGCGCTTGAGATCACCACGTTATTACCTGTGGTTTGATGATAGATTTGCGCCAGTTGTTTGGCGGTAGTTGCAAAATTACTAGCTACCGCTATATTTAGTTCTGAAGCGTGTATATATGGTATTGATAACATTAATACCATATTAATAATGTTAAATTTATGCAGCCTCATATTGATAAAATCCTTGATAACTAGTAAGTCTTTAAATCAGGTTAAGGTAAGTTAATGCAATGCAGCTCTCACTGGCTATTTTACCATGTAACAGATTTGGTGCTTACCTAGTATCAGGTTATTTTCCTCTAGTTAATTATTTTCTAACAATTTGGTAACCGGTTCGGGTTAAGTACTGTAATGGCACGCTGACAATATGTACCAAACGCGTAAACGGGAATAACACAAATAAGGTCATACCAACAAATAGATGAATTTTAAAGATTATATTGATGTTTTGTAAATAGAGGTAAGCATCAGTTCGAAAGGTTACAATATGTTGTACCCAATTTGCCAAGGCCTCCATATCGACACCATCAAGATGTTTGGCTGAAACATGAATGGTTGATAAGCCTAACATTAATTGTACATACAATACTAATAGAATCATGATGTCAGATGGACGACTATTGGTACGCACCCGTAAATTAAATAGGCGACGTAAAACCAGAATCGTCATACCAACCCAACAGATGGTACCCAAAATACCACCTGCCGTCATGGCCAAGATTTGTTTATGGTGTGGACTAATAATTGATTTGTACAATGCTTCAGGTGTCAATAAACCAACGAAATGCGCTGAGAGCAACATGATTACACACCAATGAAACAAATTATTGCCCAGCACAAACCACTTATCACTTAAAATTTGGCTGGAACGCGCATTCCATGAATACTGCTCACGGTCATAACGAATCCAGGTTGCCACGACAAAAATCGTAAATGCAACGTACGGGTACACTTGAAAAAAAATGAAATCTAAGTTCATGAATCTTATCCTTATTATAAACCAGATGGCATATTACATCCACTAGTTGAATTAAATGATACCGGTGGTTCTTGCCAATCTTTATCAATATCACTAGCGGTTTTGAGGATGATAGTTTTATCTTTGATACTTGGGCTTTTACCCATGTAGATTAATAATAAATCACAAATTACCGCATATTGGCTATGATGCTGTTTTAAGCGCATGCCAATTTGACTAATTAACTCGAGCATGTCAGTCAAGAATTCTTTAATCACACTTTCATCTTGTTCCGACAAAAATTCCAAAATTAATGGTAAATAATCTGGTAATTCATTGCTATTTATTATAAAGCCTAAACTTTGATAGTATTCAACTAAATCGACCATTGCTTGACCGCGATCCTTAGATTGACCATGAATATATTCAAAAAGATACAATGAGACATTACGATCAAAAATACTCACATACTCTTCTTGCCACGTAATCAAATCATAGTTGGCATATTTGTCAGCCCATTCTCTTAAGTTTTTTAGGTATTTAGTATCAAAAATTTTTTCATCGTTAAGGATAGCAACCAGATTGCTAAGTTCAGCTTGGATTTCTTTACTCGGGTAATGTAACATTATGCTTAACACTTTAAAGCTTTTCATTTCTTGTTACCACCAAAGAAGTTAATTTTTTGCACTTTACCAAACGCATTCAAATTGCTATCACCATCCGAGCTACAATTTCCTGCACTAAAGCCGCAACTGCTGCGTAATCCAAATGCATCGCCTGCATATTCAGTATGACTGGTTGGTACGACAAACCGATCTTCATAATTGGCGATTGCCATGTAACGATACATTTCAGCGGCCATTTCTGCGGTTAAGCCAACTTCGGCTAAGATAGAGGAATCAATCACACCATCAACGGTTTTAGCACGCATAAAGCTCCGTAGCGTTAGCATTCGTGACAGGGCAAGATGCACCGATTTTTCATCGCCGGCAGTTAGCATATTGGCTAAATATTTGGCGGGTATGCGCATGCTGTCAATGCTTGGGAAAATATCATGCGTTTCCAATGCTTGTTGAATAGGGGATAATGGTGGAATGTACCACACCATTGGTAAGGTACGAAATTCTGGATGCAGCGGGAAAGCTACTTTCCACTCAATCGCCATCTTATAGACCGGTGATTTTACCGCGGCATCAAGCCATGATTCAGGAATACCTTCTTCACGGGCTAGTTTAATGATTTCTGGGTCATGTGGATTTAAGAATATATCCAATTGTGACTGGTATAAATCTTTGCTCTCAGGAACTGAGGCTGCATCAGCAATTTTGTTGGCATCATAGAGAAGTACACCTAGCGTGCGAATCCGTCCAACACAAGTTTCTGAACAAATTGTTGGTTCACCAGACTCAATCCGTGGATAGCAGAAGATACATTTCTCGGATTTATTCGATTCCCAATTGAAGTAAATTTTCTTATACGGACAGCCACTGACACACATGCGCCAACCACGGCATTTGTCTTGATCGATTAAGACGATTCCGTCTTTTTCGCGCTTATAGATCGCACCCGATGGACATGAAGCCACACAAGCAGGGTTCAAACAGTGTTCACATAAACGCGGTAAATACATCATAAAGGTGTTTTCAAATTGACCGTAAATTTCTTTACCAATCTCATCGAAATTTTTATCCAGAGAACGCTTACTAAATTCACCCCCAAGCATATCCTCCCAGTTTGGTCCATGCTTGATTTTGTCCATAGCTTTACCAGTTAAGATGGATACTGGTGTTGCAACAGGAGACGCCTTCGATTTTGGTGCATGTTGACCGTGCTGATAATCCAAAGTGAATGGCTCGTAATAGTCATCAATTTGCGGTAGATTGGGATTGGCAAATATTTTTGCCAAAATTTTTATTTTACTACCTTGTTTTAGTTCTAATCTACCGCGACGGTTTAGGTGCCAACCACCATTCCAGCGCTGCTGATTTTCCCAATCGGTTGGGAAGCCAACTCCTGGTTTGGTTTCAACATTGTTAAACCATGCGTATTCAACGCCACGACGTGAGGTCCAGACATTTTTACAGGTTACTGAACAAGTATGGCAACCAATGCACTTATCCAAATTTAAGACCATCGCAATTTGTGCGCGGATTTTAGGTTTATATTGAGTAGTCATTTTTGGCCCTTATTCTTTTGTATATGCAGTTTCATTTGTGGCATAAGTATTGCCCCATTCAATTTTTTCAGTTACTTTACGCAAGACGACAAATTCATCGCGATTTGAACCAACGGTACCATAATAGTTCCAACCATAGGCTAATTGATAGTAACCACCAATCATATGCGTTGGTTTCATAGTAACCCGAGTTACAGAGTTATGCACCCCACCACGGACACCGGTTTTGCGACTCATTGGTGCATTAACCGTTTTATCTTGAGCATGATACATCATAACTACGCCATCAGGAATCCGCTGACTGACAATCGCACGTGCCATAATTGCACCATTTTCATTGTACAATTCAACCCAATCATTATCGGCAACATCAACCGATTTAGCATCATTCTCGCTTAGCCACACATTTGGACCGCCACGTGACAAGGTTAGCATAATTAAATTTTCGGCATGGGTACTATGAATACTCCATTTTTGATGTGGAGTTAAAAAATTGAGTACCACATTTTTTTCGCTCTTATCAATTATACTCGCTATACTACTTGGGTTAAGTGGCGCTTTATAGACGCATTGTTCTTCACCAAAAGCACGCATCCATGGATGATCTTGATAGAGCTCTTGGCGGCCAGTCAAGGTGCGCCATGGGATATATTCATGGACATTGGTATAACTAAAGGTATAGCTAACATGTTCAGATTCAATTCCACTCCAGGTTGGTGACGTAATAATTTTGCGAGGTTGCGCTTGAATATCACGGAAACGAATTTTTTCATCTTCACGAGCTTCAACCAAATGATTGTGTTCACGACCTGTAAATTCGCTAACTTTTTGCCAAGCTTTATTGGCAACCTCACCGCTAGTTTCTGGTGATAATGACAAAATTACTTCACAAGCATCAATATCGGATTCAATTTTAACCTGACCATTATGTGCTTGATAATTGAGTGTTTTGAGTAATTCAATCTCTTTATCAGCTTGCCAACTAATTCCTTTGCTACCAATACCAAGTGTTTCAACCAATGGCCCGAGAGAAGTATATTTCTCTAAAATTTTGCTATAATCACGTTCAACCAAAGTTACATTTGGCATGGTAACATTGGCAATTGGTGTGGTTTGTTTATCCCACCAATTTTTGTTATTATCACTTGCCAGTTCTGCAACGGTATCATGCATAATCGGGGTTAAAACTACATCTTGTTCAGTGGCCAAATGTCCAGCGGATAATTGTGATATCTTGGCTGCAAATAACTTATAGATTTCCCAGTCATTTTTAGACTCCCAGACTGGATCAATCGCTTGTGAGAATGGGTGAATAAATGGGTGCATGTCGGAAGTATTTAAGTCATTCTTTTCATACCATGATGCCGTTGGTAATACGATATCCGAATATAAACAAGTTGAGGACATTCTAAAGTCAAGTGTTACCAATAAATCTAATTTTCCTTCTGGAGCCTTATCATGCCAAATTACATCTTCTGGTTTTTTGCCTTCGTTACCTAAATCTTTACCTTGAATTCCATTGGAAGTACCTAGTAGATGTTTCAAGAAATACTCATGACCTTTACCGCTCGCACCGAGTAAATTTGAGCGCCAAACAAACATATTCCGCGGCCAGTTAAGTGGATTATCCGGATCAAGACACGCCATTTGTAAGCTACCATCTTGCAGATGTTGGGTAATATATTCTTTTGGATCTTTTCCTAATTCTTTAATTATGCGCCCGATTTCCAGTGGGTTTGCTTGCAATTGTGGTGCAGTTGGTAACCAACCTCGTCGTTCAGCAATCACATTAAAGTCAATAATCGATTTATTTTGTAAATGTTTACTATCTACAGTTGGCGATAGGATATCTTTCACATTTACTTTTTCGTAACGCCATTGATTGGTGTGAGCATAGAAAAATGACGTGCCGTTCATCAAACGAGCAGGGCGTGTCCAATCAGCCGCAGTTGCCAATTGTTGCCAACCTGTTTGCGGACGTAATTTTTCTTGTCCAACATAATGACACCAACCACCACCAGATTTACCAATACAACCACACATTACTAATAAATTAATAATCGCGCGATAAGTCATATCCATGTTGTACCAGTGATTAATACCAGCACCAACAATAATCATTGATTTACCTTGGGTTTTGTTGGCATTTTCAGCAAATTGTCGCGCAATATCAATTACTTTATACGCTGGTACTCCAGTAATTGCTTCTTGCCATTTTGGCGAATAAGCTTTATTTTCATCATAAGTTGCAGCACAATTATTATCCGCAAAACCACGCTCAATACCGTAATTGGCTAAGAACAAATCAAATACCGTGGCAACTTTAACTGCTTCACCAGATTTAAGCTGTACTGTAATCGTTGGCACTTGATGTTCAATAATGCTAGCTGTCTCTTGTGCCGTAGCGCCAAAATAGGGGAATGCTACTTCTGTCAATTGATGGTTGTCAATGTCTTGTAAACTTAGGATTGGGTCAATCTCAGCACCACTTACTAAATCTTTTAATTCAAGATTCCATTTGGCACTTTTATCCCAGCGTGAGCCAACGGTACCATTTGGTGCGACAATTTTATTCGTTTTAGCATCAATTAACAGCGTTACGTGAGCAGCCGTGGTTTCATCAATGGCGAGTGACTCAGCCAATTCATTCGCTCGCAGCATCCTTCCCGATATTAATTGACCATTGTGATTTTTTTCCAGAACAATCAGAAACGGCATATCACTATATTGTTTGCAATAATCGTTAAAATATTTGGTTGGTTGCTTGACGAAAAACTCTTTAAGAATTACATGTCCCATTGCCAACGCCATTGCTGCATCGGTACCTTGTTTGGGATTTAACCACACATCAGAGAATTTAGCCACTTCCGCATAGTCTGGAGTTACTGTTATAACTTTAGTACCTTTGTAACGTGATTCAGCTAAGAAATGAGCATCTGGCGAACGCGTCATCGGGATATTTGAACCCCATGTGATGATGAAACTTGAATTATACCAATCGGCACTTTCTGGAACATCAGTTTGTTCACCCCAAATTTGTGGGCTGCTTGGTGGTAAATCACAGTACCAGTCATAGAAGCTAAGAGAATTACCTCCAATTAATGATAAATAGCGTGTACCAGCAGCAAAAGATACCATCGACATTGCGGGAATCGGTGAGAAGCCAGCAATACGATCTGGTCCATATTTTTTAATCGTGTAAATATTTGCAGCTGCCACTAAATCAGTTAGCTCATCCCATGACGCACGAATAAAACCACCCATACCACGCTCTTGTTGATAACTTTCACGGGCTTTATAATTTTCAACTATACTAGTCCAAGCATGCACTGGATCTGAGTTTTTGCTTAATGCAGTTTGCCATAAACGCCATAATGTCGAACGAACTAATGGATATTTAATCCGTGCTTGGCTATATAGATGCCATGAGTAACTTGCACCACGTGGACAACCACGTGGCTCGTGATTGGGTAAGTCTGGACGTGTACGAGGATAATCGGTTTGTTGCGTTTCCCAAGTTACTAAACCACCTTTGACATAAATCTTCCAACTGCATGAACCAGTACAATTGTTTCCATGAGTTGAGCGAACAATTTTGTCGTGTTGCCAGCGTTGGCGATAGGCATTTTCCCATTCGCGATTTTCTTCAGTGGTTATACCGTGACCATTAGCAAATGGTTCTTTCTTTTTGCTAAAGAAAGTAAAACGGTCTAGTAAATGACTCATTAAATTCTCCTCGAATTTTCTCGGTAGTCGGTTTAAATCATGACGATAACTTGGCCGCTATGCTCTTTTTTTTATTTGAAGAGAGATTAGTGTATTAGCATGATTTAAATAGGTTATTGGATTACATTTTTATTTATATGGTTATTGTACTAAGTTATTGCTAGGAGAATAGTGAATAAAAATAGAATGTATGGCGCTAAAAATAGATTGACTAATTTGCTCAGATATTGATTTATGATTAATTAACTATTGATGTGGTTGGCTAATTTTTTATAAGCTAGAAGTTGGGCGCAAAAAAGCATAAATAAAAATTTAATGCTATGTTAGAATACATAACCTTAATGACTGTTGGTTTATTGCATAAATTGCCGAGTAACTCCATCTAACACATAAAAAAGATTTAATATGAAAATTGATACCAATGATTTTGAAGTCTATAGCGACCTCTATCTTTTTGTCGAAGTTGTTAATGTTGGTGGTATCAATAAAGCCGCACGTAAGTTAAATCTGCAGTCTTCTAAAATTAGCCGGCGTATTAAGATGCTTGAAAGTAAACTAAAACAAGCGCTATTAACGCGTAATGGCAATACGTTGGAGCTAACTAGTTTCGGCAATAAAATTTATCATTTATTTGCCGAAGAATATGTCCTTGCTAATAATAAATTGAACGTCTTAAATGATGATAGTTATGAATTAGCTGGCACTATCAATCTATTTATCCCACCGATATTTGCACAAAAAGCCATTGCCGGAGACTTGAATAAATTTCTAGCAAAATATCCGCAGTTGCAAATTAATTTTTCGGTGTTTAATTTTTCAGCGCTGTATAACCACGCCTTTGATTTAGCTATTTCGACGCAGATGCCAGAAAATGAAAGCTATCTAGTACGCAAGCTTTATTCATGTTCCAAAATGCTATTTGCAGCACCAAAATATACGACTGAGTATGGCATGCCGGTAAATATCACTGAGCTTGCCGAACATAAACTATTGCTTGATATCCATAATGGTTCAGCAACACGTGAGATAAATTTATTTGATAAAAATGGTGAAGTTAATCAATTTGTCATTACTAATTCTAATTTAGCCTTTGATAATCTGTTTTACGGCTTGGAAATGGTTTTGCATGGCTATGGGATATGTGTATTACCATATTTTATGGCCAAACCTCATTTAGTTAAAGGTGAATTAGTTCGTGTCTTACCTGAATATATTGCCAATGAATTTAGTTTTTATTTAATTCGTTCTAATATTAAAATAACTAAAAAAGAAAATGAAGTCGTAAAATTCCTACAACACATTATTGAACAATATTTTGACGTACAAGAGTAAGTTAACTTGTATGTATGATGTGTTGCAAATTAGTCTGTTGCTTGTTCTATTTATAGGGCTTGTTATATAGAGATAACCTGCCTTATAATAAGGCTTCACTAATTAAACTAATTGTATAATGGATACTACCAATTTGCTACAGGATACCTATCACCGCCAGTTCAAATATATTCGATTGTCGCTTACCGATAAATGCAATTTCCGTTGTCAATATTGTTTGCCAAATGGATATATTAGTACTAATTATAATTCTTCGCTGAGCACAAACGAAATTAATAATCTTGTGGCTGCGGTAGTTGAGTTAGGTGTTAGCAAAATTCGTTTGACTGGTGGTGAGCCCTCCTTACGCAATGATTTAGGCTCGATAATCAAGATTATCAAACAATTTCCACAAATCGAAACGATTGCTTTAACTACCAATGCCTATAAATTACAGACTCAGCTCGATGACTACATTCATGCTGGATTAACCAATCTGAATATTAGTGTCGATAGTCTTGATCCAGAGCACTTTAAGCAGATAACCGCTACTAACAAACTCAACTATGTCTTAGAATCGCTAGATTATGCTTTGCAATCATCGATCAAGAAAGTAAAAATAAATACAGTGTTATTAAAGTCTAATTTTGGTGAATTGACAAATTTTCTCAATCTATTACGTCAGCAAAATTTAGATGTTCGTTTTATTGAACTAATGAGAACGAATGAGAATCAACAGTATTTTGCTGATAATTATCTACCAGCTAGCCAATTAATCGCTGAGTTGAATGCCAGAGGATGGCGAAATAGCACGTCAGGGCAGAATGATGGTCCAGCTAAAATGTTTGCCCATCCCGGCTATCTCGGCAAAATTGGCGTTATCGCGCCCTATAGCAAAGATTTTTGCACTGGGTGTAATCGTTTACGCTTTACTCATTTAGGTGCGCTAAAATTATGCTTATTTGGCGAACAGAGCTATAATTTGCGTGATCTAATGCAAAATAGCACGCAAAAAGCACAACTGAAACAAACAATAATTAAATTACTCACTGAAAAACCCAAAGAGCATTTATTGCAACAGAATAAAAGTGGTGATGTAATCAATTTTTCCAAGATTGGTGGTTAAATGAATAGTTATTATCATATGATTGATGTCAGTGACAAAATCTCAACTAAACGGATTGCGATTGCCTGCGGTAAAATTATTGTGGGTGCTGAAGTACTCCAATTAATCAAAAATGGTCAAATGATTAAAGGAGACCCATTGCGCTTAGCTGAAGTTGCTGCGATTATGGGGGCTAAAAATACTAGTGCTTTGATTCCATTGTGTCATCCACTCAGTTTAGATAAAGTTGAATTTATTACCGAATTGCTCGAGGTAGAAAATGCGGTGCAAGTTTACTGTGTTGCAATTACCAGTGCCAAAACTGGTGTTGAAATGGAAGCTCTTGCTGGTGTGAGTGCTGGCTTATTGACCATCTATGACTTGAGTAAAATTAGTGAGCCAATTTTAACTATTTCAGACATTAAATTAATAGTTAAAATTGGTGGTAAAAGTGGCGTATGGTTTAATCCGCAAGTAAATACCTATCCAAAGTGGCTTTATGAATATATTCCTGTAGTAATTGATTTAGCGCAGCTTAATTGCGCCACGATCACCTTGAGTGATCGTGCGAGTCGTGGTGAGTATAAAGATAAATCTGGTCAGCTATTGCAAGAAATTCTCCATAAGCACAATGTGAATTTAATTGCACATGAGATATTAGCAGATGAAGCGGAATTATTAAAAACAGCAATTATTAATCTACAGGCTAATGCAAGTGTAAACCTGATTATTACCACTGGTGGTACTGGGCTTACTGAACGAGATATCGTTCCTGAAACTTTGGCCGAATTGGGGGGGCGCGTTATTACAGGTATTGGTGAAGTTTTGCGGATTCATGGGAGCAATTATACTCCATTTAGCTGGGGGAGCCGTTCAGTTGCCTATGTAGTCAATAAAACCATTATCATTGCATTACCCGGTAGTAGTAATGCGGTACGTGAGAGTATGGAGTGTCTATTACCGATTCTCAATCATTTAGTTAAAATGGCTGCTGGTGGTAATCATGATTAGTTATTTAGCTGCTATTGAATTAATTAGATCACATGCTAAGTTACATACTCATGAAAGCGTAATGCTTCAGGATGCATGTGGGCGAATTAGTGCAGCAGATATTTATAGTCATATGAATTTACCGTCGTTTAATAATTCGGCTATGGATGGTTTCGCGCTTAAAGCGGCAGATACCGTAACGGCAAGTGCGATTTGTCCAGTTAAATTACGCGTTGGTGCAACCTTGGCTGCGGGCAGTGATTTGCAGAATGTGGAGTTAGCTGATTGTATTGCGATAATGACTGGTGCTGCCGTTCCTGATGATTATGATGCAATTATTCCGATTGAACAGGTACAAGTAGTTCATGAAGGTGAACAAAAATATATCTTAGTTTCTGATGGCGTTGAATCATCTGCTAATTTACGTTTTGCTGGCGAAGATGTCCAGCAAAATAGTTTAATTGTGCATGCGAACCAACAACTGCGTCCTCAAGATATTATGTTATTAGCAGCTTGTGGTGTTGCTTCTGTGACAGTATATAGTCAAATAGCTATCGCATTGGCAACTAGTGGCGAAGAAATTAGTGATAAATATAGCCAAGCTCTTGATTTTGGGCAAATTTATAATGCAAATGCGCCATTATTGCAAAATTTAGCTACTTCACCAGTATTTGATTTAAACTATCATGGTATTATTGGTGATAGTGGTAAAGAATTAATTGATTTAATCTATAACAGCAGCGCACAGATAATTATTACCACTGGTGCGGTCTCAATGGGCGAATGGGATTTTATTCCTGAGACTCTTCGTGAAATTGGCGCGGAAATAATTTTTCATAAAACGGCAATTCGTCCAGGCAAACCAATTTTATTTGCCAAATTCACTGATGGACGTTATTTCTTTGGCTTACCAGGCAATCCTGTGTCGAGTTTTGTCGGTTGGCGGTTTTTTGTCATCCAATTAATTCGTGCAATGGTTGGTAAACATGCCGAGAAAATATCTACGGCAATTGCGCAGAATGAGTTTCATAAAAAACACCGCTTACGCCAGTTCTTGAAAGCTAATTTAAGCATTGATGATGGGCTTGCACAGCTAACTATTAGCCGTGAACAAGCATCATTTAAAATTGCGCCGTTAACCACTAGCAACGTGTGGGCGATTGCCGGCGAAGAGCAACAAATTAAGATTGGTGATAAAGTGCAATTTGTACCGCTGATTGCTGATTTATTTGATTAACAATTCTGGAATAGAGCTATGAAAATTGAATTAAAAGGTTTTGGCTCGGCGCGCAAGCTTAGTGGCATGCACATCGAACTAATTGCAAATAGTAATATTGCACAGTTACGTCAGTTATTGCTTGAGAAACTTCATTTTACTAATGATGAAGAGATGTTAGTTCTTTTACAAACTTGTGCTTTTGCTAGCGCGGCGCAAGTGTTAGCCGAAGATGCTAAATTGGTGGATAGTCAACTACTGCATGTATTACCGCCGGTGTGTGGTGGATAAACGCTACTGTAGTCAAATAATACTCCCGGAAATTGGTCAAGCAGGACAAAATAAACTCGCCGCGGCCAAGGTATTATGTGTTGGTGCTGGTGGTCTTGCCACTGCGGTAGTCCCATATCTGGTCGCTAGTGGTGTTGGGCAGATAACCGTCTGTGATGGCGATATTATTGAAGAGTCAAATCTTAATCGCCAGATTTGCTTTACACCTGCCGATATTGGCAAAAATAAAGCGCTGACCTTGGTTGATAAATTAGCCCAGCAAAATCCATCCGTCACACTGATCGCCGTTGCTAATAATTTGACGTTACATAACTGTGGTGAATTAGTTGCCCAACATGATTTAGTTTTAGATTGTAGTGATGACTATAGCAGCAAGTTATTAATTAATGACACTTGTCGTCAATTTAATACTGCGTGGGTCTATGCTTCGGTGTTGGGCTTTGATGGGCAAGTAATTCTTTTTGCTAATCGCCAGACTCGTGATGAAGTTCCGTGTTTACGCTGCTATCTTCAGCATGTACCTATTACGCAGCAATCATGTAACATCAGCGGTGTACTGGGAGCGAGTGTTAGTCTGGTGGGAAGTTATCAAGCAACTTTAGCATTGCAAGCACTACTTGGTAATTTTGAACTAGCGCAGCAAATCTTAGTCTTTGATCTATGGAGCTTGCAAACGCACTCATTTAAGCTCAGTTATAATGTCAATTGTCAGCATGGTTTAAATGAAACGAATTATTTAGCTTATGCAATTGATGACTACGCACAAGAAGTGTTGAGTCAATATTCAATCGTTGATATTCGGACACTGAGTGAGTGGGATGATGCTCATATACCACAAGCTGAGTATATTCCAATTGGGCGAGTTGTAACTTATCCTCATAAGTTATTTAACAAAGAAGATAAAATTTTGCTATACTGCAATGATCAACAACTAAGTCAATTGGCGGTTGCTAATTTGCGTAAATTTGGTTATAACGCATGGTGGCTCAAGGAGGGTTATCTTGGTTACCAGCAATATCAGCATGACAAAGTATAAATGAAATCTTGCTACATGACAGAAAATAAAAAAAGCTAACCATATCTTCAAAAATAGGTTAATTTATCGAATTTTCGACCAAGAAAAGATAGA
>DAORIZ010000055.1:0-14297 GCA_035438765.1 Burkholderiales bacterium
CTATGCTATAATATTAAAATTGGTTAGAAATAATCCGCTTTGATTGTCTAGCCCCTAATTTAATTTAGCAATATTTGCTGGTTTGAGTATATATTTATATTTTATCCTACACTAATTGATTATAAAGTTAGTAATCAGTATGTGTTAATGTTCAAAATCCAAGTATAATTACATCTTTAGTGGTAGAATTATTATGATAATACTAGGGATTGATCCCGGACTTAGAAACACGGGCTTTGGAGTGATTCATCAATTAGATCAGAGTACTGCCGCATATATCAGTTCTGGGGTAATTCAGACAAATTCAAGCGATGAATTATCACAAAGAATTAAAAGTATCGTGACGGGTTTAATGAGTATTATTGATGAATATCAGCCTGATATGGTAAGCATCGAGAAAGTGTTTGTTAATGTCAATCCACAATCAACCTTGTTACTAGGGCAAGCACGTGGTGCCTGTATCAGTGCCTGTGTATTAAAAGACTTGCCCGTTGCTGAGTATACAGCGCTACAGGTTAAACAAGCAGTAGTTGGTTATGGACATGCTGAAAAAGAGCAGGTTACTAAAATGGTAATGTATTATTTGAAGCTAAATGGCGCACCACAAGCGGATGCAGCGGATGCTCTGGCGTGTGCTTTAGCTCATCAACATTACGCTAAAATCGGCAAAATTTTTGGCATGGCATCAGTTAAAGCTGGGCGGATTCGGCGCTGATGAATATAACACTAAGTGTAAAGTGAGGATACAGTAGTTTGAATACTTATTTATTTTTGATTGTTTTTTGTTTGATCTTAATCGGATCGTTTTTTTTCAATTATTTACAAAAAAAATTGCATATTTCTGCGGTAATTTTACTATTGTTAAGTGGGGTAATCTTACAACTTGCATTGCCTATGCTAAGTATCTCAGATGCATATTTAAAAATATTTGGAACATTAGGGTTACTAATTATAGTTTTAGAAGCCGTGGTTGATTTAGAAGTGCATGGGCATAATTATAAGATGTTTCTGATGGCGCTCTGTGTTTCAATAGTAATAGTAGTTTTGACTAGTGCTCTAATTGCGTGGGGCTTTATGCTGGCATATAATTTATCATTACATGCTGCAGTTATTTACGCTATTCCATTATCTATTGTAAGTAGTGCGATAGTTATTCCTAGTTTAAGTAATCTAGAAGGCGTTACTAAAGAGTTTTTAATTTTAGAATCAATTTTTTCTGATATTATTGGTGTACTATTATTTAATTTTCTAATAAGCTCCAATGAAATTGATTTAGTAAATATTAGCAAATTTAGCATGAATTTTACCTTTATGTTGATTATCTCACTAATAACAACAATTATACTGGGTATAGCATTAAGTCGGGATAAGATTAAAAACCTTCATATATTGATCTTAGCCGTATTAATTTTAACTTATTCTATTGCTAAATGGTTTCACCTATCCGCTTTATTACTAATTTTGATTTTTGGAGTATTTTTGCGTAATTTGCCAATGATTCTTAATACTCGCTTTGGAATGAGGTGTTTAGGTAATTATTTAAATCATGTAACAATTCATAAAAACTTACATAGTATGCGGGATTTGATTGAAGATTTAGGCTTTATAGTACGGAGCATCTTCTTTGTTTTACTTGGCTACTCAATCAAACTATCCAGTCTAATCAGTTTAAAAGTAATTTTGCTTGGTTTTATGGTTGTTGTGATTACCTATGCTATACGTTGGGCGATCTTGCATCGTTCTTTTACCAGCAATGTGGTGTTAGCCACTACTATGGCACCGCGTGGTTTGATTACGGTATTACTATTTTTTCAAATCCCAAATGAATTGCAATCACAGCTTTTTGATGAAGGAATAACTTTCTTTGTGGTTATTGCTTCTACGCTAATTATGAGTGGTGGGTTGTTTTATCACCGTTACACTAAAAAGAATTTAAAGGCTAATCCATGAAGTTTCAAGAACTAAAAGAAGAGTTTTCAGTCCAGTTTTTAGTACTAGTCATTGTTATTGGACTAGCAAGTGGTTTATTAACTTATGCAATTAGCTTTGCTGAGCGTATCTGTCATTATATCTTTACGCTTAGCGGTTGGGCGACATATGTCTATATCCCTGCAATGTTTGTAATTACCGTCTATTTGCTCAAAAAATATTTCCCATATGCGGATGGAAGCGGGTTACCTCAAGGATATGCAGTTGATGTGTTTGATGAGTATCGTTTAAATAAAACATATTCACTTCGTTCTGCTATTGGTAAAGCAATATTAACTTTCATGAGTATTGCTGGTGGTGCTTCGCTTGGTAAAGAAGGTCCAACAATTCAAATTTGTTCTTCTTTATTTGCGCAAATGAGGAATATTAGTGTGGTTAAGCAGCGTCTTTTGATTAAGCTAGGTGCTGGGGTTGGGGTTGCTGCTGCATTTAATGCTCCAATTGGTGGTATGGTTTTTGCGATTGAAGAGTATGTTAAAAGAATTAGTCCAAAGATTGCGACAATTTTAGTTGGTGCTACACTTGGTGCTGTTTTTATATCCAATTTACTAACGGGGAATCAGCCGTATATGGGGCAAGTTAATCCAGAGCAATTACGACATAGCTGGTATCATATTCCTTTTGCAATTTTGATTGGTTCTTTGTGTGGGTTAAGTGGAGCACTTTTTACCAAAGCAATAGTTTTTATGACGGTAAATAAAACTTTCTTTTTGAATAGTTGGCGTAAAAAACATTATCTGGTAAATGCTTTGATCTTTGGTTTGATTGTAGCCTTTATCGGTCATTTAAGTAGTGGCTTGTCGTTTGGTAATGGCGCTGGTTCGACTACGCAATTTTTGGATAGCTCAACTGATGCACCGTGGTATTATGCGATAGCAAAATTTTTTGGTGCAATTGCTTCAGTATCGGCAGGTGTTCCTGGTGGATATTTTTCAACTGCGTTATCAATTGGTGCCGGAATTGGTGATTTAGTACATCATTTTTTTGATACGATTCCTTTAGTGCAGTTTTACTTGTTGGGTATGGCAGGATTTTTGGCAGCAATTACCCAATCACCGATTACTGCGGTGGCGATGGTCGTTGAAATGAGTGGCTCAAGCCAATTTAGTTTGCCAATTTTGCTCTCATGTTTTGTCGCAAGTATTATTTCACAGCAATTTGGTGATAGTGTATATCATCAGCAGGTATTAAACTATATTGACCCAAGTCGCTACAAAGAAACACTCTAACTATCCAGACTATTTCGTAATAGCGTCGTTGCGAGGCTCCTTATGCACTTCTTATGTACACCACGTTGCCTTACGCCTAGCTTTTACTTTATATTCTGGTAGTTATATATAGTAATACTGTAATAACATTTTAAAATAATAAAAATGAGAGGGAGTCATAATGGAAATTCAACAAGGATATAGCAGAGTTGCAAAAAGCTTACATTGGTTAATTGCATTATTAATTTTTAGTGAGTATTTTATCGGAATTACGCTTGATAATACGGGCTGGAAATGGCTACATTTTCAAGTCGGTAGTGTAATTTTGATTTTGGTATTGTGTCGTATAATTTGGCGGGTAACTCATACTTATCCAGCAATGGATTCTAGCCTTAGCCGTATTAATAAGTTGATGGCGCATGCTGGGCATCATACTCTGTATTTGCTAATGTTCCTGCTTCCAGTATCTGGTTTGATCTTGGTCTTTACTAAAGGCGTACCACTTGATTTACTAGGGATTCATTTTCAACCTCTAATGGAACCGCTAAACTATCATAGTCGCCATACAATTAAAGAAGTTCATGAATATATGGCAAACGGTATCTTCTATTTGGCATTGCTCCATGCACTGGCTGCCATTGGACATCAGTTTATCCATAAAACTCCAATATTAAGTCGTATGCTGCCTAAATCATGGTCTAAGTTCATTGAGTAGCCATAGATGAGTGTAAAAAAAACGAATCTTTTACGTTCCTTAGCCAATGTTAGTGGAATGACGCTTATTTCGCGGGTATTTGGTTTTGCTCGGGATATGCTAACCGCGGTTTATTTTGGTGCAAGCCCATTAACTGATGCATTTAATGTTGCTTATAAGCTGCCTAATTTATTACGCCGTATCTTTGCGGAAGGTGCATTTTCACAAGCATTTGTCCCTGTTTTGGCAGAGTATAAAAATACCAAGACCCATTCGGAGACGCAGGCATTTGTTGCCTCAATTACTGGTATTTTGTCTTTTGTTTTGATTATGGTGACGTTGCTTGGGATGATTTTCGCCAGTGTGGTAATTTGGATTACCGCGCCGGGATTTACCAGCGACCCAGTTAAATTTGGCATTACAGTTGAATTATTGCGAATTACATTTCCTTATATCCTCTTTATCTCGCTAGCTTCACTAATGGGAGGTATTTTAAATACTTGGGGCTTATTTTCTATTCCGTCCTTTACACCGACGATTCTGAATATTAGCTTTATTGTTTTTATCTTAGTGTTTCGCCATTTTTTTGATCCTTCAATTTTAACTTTGGCATGGGCGACATTCGTCGGTGGGCTTTGCCAACTGATGTTTCAAGTTCCTTACCTCAAAAAAATTGATATGCTGGTACGCCCTAATTTAAATTGGCATAATCCAGCCGTGCGTAAAGTATTACGCTTGATGGGACCAGCTATTTTTGCGGTTTCGATCTCGCAAATTAGCATGGTTATTAATACAATATATGCCTCATTTTTACCTAGTGGTAGTATTTCGTGGATGTATTATGCGGATCGCTTAATGGAGTTTCCTACTGGTGTATTAGGAGTAGCATTAGGTACGATATTATTACCAAGCTTATCCAGACATGCTAGCTCGGGAAATCGGGAAAGCTTTTCTAAGATTTTGGACTGGGGGATTCGCTTGTGTTTATTATTGGCGTTACCTGCCACGGTTGGTTTGGGCTTGCTGGCAAAACCATTGACGATGACTTTGTTCATGCATGGTAAATTTACCTTACATGATGTAACAATGACCAGCTATGCACTGATTGCTTATTCGGTTGGCTTACTTGGCTTAATTTTGGTTAAGGTGTTAGCACCAGGGTTTTATGCCAATCAGGATATTAAAACTCCGGTAAAAATCGCAATTTTTGTACTGTGCTGCACTCAGTTAATGAATTTGGCATTTATTGGTCCATTTAAGCATGCTGGGTTGTCTTTATCAATCGGTTTGAGTGCTTGTTTAAATGCTGGATGTTTATGTTATTTTCTAATTAAGAAAAAGCTCTATCAACCGCGAGATGGTTGGTACGGGTTTTTACTTAAGCTATTAACCGCAGTAATTATCATGGGCTTGGCAATTGAACTTTGTTTATACAAATTACCACTAGATTTTGCGGGCAATATGTTTATTCGTATCGGATCATTGGTCGTAATAATTATAGCTGCAGCAATAGCATACTTTGCTTCATTGTTTGCTTTAGGTTTTAGAGTTCGCGATTTTAGTCATAAAGATCATTTTTAGCTTGCATAAGTCGGTGACTTCTGGTATAATCCAGCCCATATTCTTTTGAAAGGTAACTGTTGTGAAACAAAACATCCATCCTTCATATAAAGAAGTATCTGTTACATGTAGTTGTGGTAACTCTTTTGTTACTAAATCTACTCTAGCTAAAGACGCATTACATATTGAGGTTTGCTCAGTATGTCACCCATTCTATTCTGGTAAACAACGTTTAGTAGATAGCGCTGGTCGCGTGGACAAATTCCGTCAAAAATATGGAATGTTTGGTCAAAGAGCAGCTAAGTAATTATACTTTGCTTATGTTAAAATAGGTAGCTTAAAGCTACCTATTTTATTTGGAATCTAATTGTGCAAGTAGTTACCCAATGTTAACCTATACTCCCAATCCCAAACCACGTCGTAAAGATCGTCCTTGGTTGTTAATCATCATGGTCTTAATCTGGATCGGTGGCGCAACTTTCTTCCATGAACCGTGGGAGCCATACGAACCATTTGTAGTCGCTGTAGTTAAAAGCATGATTACAAGCAATTCTTGGTTAGTTCCGTATATCGCCAAAGGCACACCTTATTTAGATCTCCAGCCATTTTACTTCTGGCTTTATGCTTTGATTATTAAAATTTTTGATTTCAGCAACATTGTAAATGCGGTACGCTTGATTAATTCAGTAATTATTTTTGCCGTAATTGTTTTAATGGGGCGAATTGGTTCTGGACTTTTGGCATTCAAAAATGGTCGCAGTGTCGTAATGATACTAATTAGTACTATTGGATTCATCAATAACGCCTATCAACTGGCTCCTAATCTTGTCATACTTCTTGGCTTTGCACTATATTTTGCTGCTTTACAGCAGTCTCAAGAGCGCCCGGGTATTTCTGGTTGGATGCTATCAGTTGGTCTAATTTTTATTTCACTTAATTTCACTGGTGAATTTTTGGTCATCGCGCTGCTAATGTTGATAGTTCTACCATTTCTAAATCGTGAATGGCGTAATAGCAATTATTATATAACCACACTTTCAGGGATTGCATTATTTGCTTTAATTTTTTTCTCTTATGCTTGGCAGCTAAATAATGTTGATCATGAATTTTTCTTACAGTGGAAAACGCGTTATACAGCATTTATTGTATACCACCCATTGCTATGGCTTAGTGGAATTGGCTTTTATCTCCAAACCTTACTTTGGTATATAATCCCCAGTTGGATATTGGTTTTATGGACAATTTATAAACGCCGTAAGCGGATTTTTGCCGATAAAATTCTGGGCGCGAGTGTTTTGTTTATTGTTATGTTGTTTGGTTTTGCATGTCTGAGCGGACAACAACAAGAAGCCAAAATCTTTCCGATAATAATTCCATTTGTCTTGCTTGCGTCAGTTGAAATCGACTCAATTCGTATTAGTATTGTTTCACTGATGAATTGGTTCTGTATTTTTACCTTTGGATTAGCTGGTCTCGTTATTACGGCGCTATATATTGCACTTAATTTTGGATGGCCTGCGGATTTATTTGGTAAAGCTCAGTTTTTTGCTCCAGATTATGTATTTCAGTTTAATGCTTGGCAATTAGCGTTGGCGGTATTAATCAGCGGAATTTGGCTGTTTATGATTACCCGCAAACAAATTCGTGGGCGAGAAATGGTTAGTAATTGGGCAAGCGGGAGTACCTTTGTGCTGGTGCTGTTTGTGTCTCTTTGTTTACCGTGGTTTAACTCGGTATTGAGCTTTAAAGATATGGTGGAAAGTAGCCGGGTTTATCTTAAAAGTAACACTACTTCTTGTATTGCAACTAATGGTAACAATAATATTCAAAACGCCATCTGGTACTACTATGCGGATATCAATCTAAAACCAGAGCCTGACTTCACTACTGGCGAATGCAAGCAAGCCTTAATCGGAGTTGAACGTAATATGACTATTAATTATCCAGGGTGGCACGTCGCGTGGAGTGCCAAGCGTCCAGTTGATAGTAAACGTTATATATTATTGGAAAGAAATTAAAATCTATACCACCCATAAATCAAATACATCATCCGTAATATCGTAAGAACCGTCACGAATAAATCCTGCGGGAAGTGCCGTATCATAGCCCAGCTTTAATGATATATCCCGCAGTGCTTCCTTATCCCTAACCTTAAAAATAGTTTTTAGCTGGTCTAGGGTTTTATTGACCATTGCAGCTGATATATTATGCCCAAGACGATTTAACCAAATTGAAACCTCCTTGTAAGAGTAATTACGCACATAGAGGTAGAGTACCATTTGTTGGGGACGCGTGAGTTCAATATGCATGAAATCTTCTTTGCATATTGGAAATCCTTTGATGCCAACGGTTTTCATAACGATGTTAATTAGTCGTGCGAATGAGAATGCTCGAATCTGGGCGTGAATACATAAAAAATTACTCTCAAAATCAAAAATCGGGGTTTTATGTACGATAAATAAATCAGATGTTGTTACCCCATTAATAATATCCATATAGATCCGCTTTTGTCGTGTATCCCGAATTAGTTTATTTTGCTGGCTAAGCTCTGCGGAGATGGTTTTATATGTATTTAAACTTGATATGCTTTGAGTTTCAAAGGTATGGTTCAGTATTTGTTCATTATTTTCTATCCCAAACTTTTTTTTAAAATCATTGCTTATAGCAATAATAATATCATTTTCATCTGCTAAGTAAGCAATATGTTGATTACTGTTACAAATTATTGTAAAACTTTTCATATAATCATTCAGATTAAGTAAATCACAAGTTTTATTATTGAAATCAGAGGACATGATCTATCTCCATCTAATTGATAAATTTATAGAGGATTTGATTATATCAATCTTTGGTATTATGCGCATTATTTGATTTATGGCAAAATAATTTGTAGTGGTATAAATATTTATACTCACCTTGACTTTAGCTATTTAATAACTTTTATAGACCAGTTTTGCAAAGTTTATTTGTTAAATCTTGTAACATATCTTGTTGGCAATCTGTTGTTTTGTATTGATTAAATTTTTTATATCTTGCGGGCATGCTTGAAGGCGTTAAGTAGATATACCCCAAATATTTTGGGTGGTATCTATTTGGGTGGTAAATATGGTGCAGGTATTAATGCACGATGTGTCGAATGTATAGTTGCTGCTGCAAACAATTAAATATTGAATGAAATCAAGTTAGGTAATACTTGTATAGTTAATGTTTAAGTGGTTGCTTTTTTTAGTTAATCAATAGATAAATAACAGAGGATAAAAAAACAACATGATAAATCATAAAATGAAGATACTAAGTATAGCGATGCTGCTGTTAAGCGGATGTAGTGGTAGTAGTTCAAGTGGTACAATGGCTGCTCCAGCTAGTGCAGAAGACGCGATTACGCTGGAAAGCCCGGTTCGTCTGGATCAACTTGGTGTATTACCTGCGAGTGATAGTTCTGCGGCATCTTTTTTATTGCAGTTAACTAATTATAGCAAAGATAAATATACCTTAATCTCAGCTCGTGCTGTTGATTTAACAACTGGTAAAGATAGTACATTGGTTAGCGTAGCGAGTCAGGCATGTAGCACTGTATCAGCTAATGGTAGCTGCTCAATTCAACTGACGCCCCATACTTTACAAAGTGCAGATGTTAGATTGGAAGTAACATTAAAAGATCAAAACGGAGCAAGTAAGATGTTGTTTCAATTAATTCGGATTAGCGGTACTCTAAATGCCAACGACGGTGGAATCGTGATGCTAAACGATGTTGACCGGATTGTGACTGAAGATGGTAACTATAGCTTATCGATTCCGGTGGTCTTGGGTGAAAGTTATGATGATATCAAAGCGAGCAACGGAAGCTTGATCTGTAATACCGACGGCTATCAAAAAGGCAGCAGCTGTACTTACCAAGTAAGCGGTAAAGTATCAGGGACTAGTGCGGTAGTATCTACTCGCTTGGAAGGGATAAAAGCTGGCAAAACAGCAACCGTACAGGAAGCAAATACTAAGGTAGAAGTAGCTAAAGGTGCACATCTTTTATTAAGTCATGGGGTAAAGATTAATCACCCAGAGTCTAGTGCAATTATAACAGTATTTAATAGTGGTAACATTGCTGCAACTGACATAGTGGCAAGTGTTAATAATTCAGGTTTGGATATTGATAAAGACATACCTAACGCTTGTGGAGCTAATCTTGATGCAGGTGTAGATTGCAAAATTAAAGTTAAAGTAAAAAGTTCTACCAATACCCATGGGAATTCTCCATTAAAAGTCAATTATAAAGATGGCACAACGGATCTTGCTACATTAACAAATGTAGGCTACAAAGTAGCAGCCGCAAAGGCTGGTATTGAATTCTTTGAAAGCAACAATACTTTATCTTCTGCGATAGTACGTGGAAAAGAGCGTTCGGTGATTGTAAGTGTTAAAAATACAGGGAATAGTAATTTAACTAATGTAAGCTATCATTTGGCTCCGTTAAGTAGTATAGGATTAAGGCTAGAAAAAGGAACTACAAATGGTTGTGACTTAAGTGGTGCAACCCTTGCAGTAGATGCGAGCTGTAGTTTAAGTATAAAATATAAACCAACAGCAGCTCAAGACAAAAATACGATAAACTTGGTATTAAATGGCGAGCACACCGATGAACATGAGTTGGCTCATTCGCTGATAAAGATTTATGGATTAAGTTACTCAGCAACAGAAGCAAGCGCAGGGAATTTAGTATGGACAACAACTGATGGCAAGGGTATTCTTTCTATCCAAAGTAATAATAATGACTCTGAATCAGCTATATGGAAATTGAATAATACACTTCCTGCAGATGAGAATTTATCAGCTTCAGCAGTAAATGTGAGTTTAAATCCAGCTATAATTAATGGATTAAAAGTCACTCCTATTGATGCAGTAAAATGTGCTCAAGGTACAACTATTGCTGGAAATGCTGCTTGTGAATACAGCGTGATATACGGACCGGTTTCAGCTGACCAAGCTGAAGCTAAGGTTAAACTAAAAGCTGATTATACTTTGGATACTAAGAAATTAGCGAGTGAGACCTCTGAGTTTAAACTAAAAGCTGATTCTATCAAAACAACAAAAATTACAGTATCTGTGAAGACATCAGGAAATACAACTTATTCTGGTGATGGAACACTCAACAATCCATGGAGCTTTACCGCATATAGTAATAAATTATTAAAGTTAACATATACCTTTAAAAATGAAGGGAAATTAGCGGCAGATCGCTTTAATGTTGGCGCTAGTAATTTACCTAGTGGTGCTATTATTGATAGTGCAACAACTTGTAAAACTGGAACAGAAACTATGAGATTTGAATCAAATAATGCATCATGTGATGTAGTTGTAACTATTCCTGATCCTGAACTATTTAGTAAACCAAATTCATCATCGATTAATTTAAATAGTGCAAGTCTGAAGCTTGATTTACCATATAGTTACTACGATAATGGCTCTTTAAAGCGTGGCAGTAGTGACACTAAATATGTAAATTTCAATCGTTTATGGGCAAATGTGACGCATGTTGTAGGTGGGTCACAGGAAGATGATAGTAATTATACGATTCTGATGACATCTAATGCTCAACTACTTGATTCGAGCATAAAATATCCGTTGACGATCAAACCATTCTTGAAAAACCCAATTACTGGAGTAACTTTAAAAGAGTGTAGCGTTAAGAATGCGGACGAAACATGTATAAATGAGATTAAGCTACCTAAGTCTACGTTTATTCCAGGAAGTAAGCTAATCGTTACTTTTAAGACATCTGCAACTGGAATGGATGATAGCGACGCAATTCTCTCTAGTGTTGAAGCTAAAACAATGGCAGGTAATCAAGTTTACACTGAAGCTGGTCTAATTTACGCGCTGAATCATCTACAAGCTAAAAGTACGATTACTTTAGAAAGTGATATTAAGCTGACTAAGCCATGGACTATGATTTCTAAATTTGAGAATGCAACCTTTGATGGTAAGGGACATAAGATTACTGGTTTAGATGTTCAGGGAAGCGGGAGAATTGGAATGATTAATCTCTTTAGCTATTCAACAATCAAAAATTTAAACTTGGAGGGTTCTGTCAAAAATACTAGTGGGAGTTCTACAGGGCTACTCGCAGCGCTAACTCGGGGTGACGCGAAAATATCAAATTGTAATTTTAAATCTGATGTCAGCTCTCCTGGTAATTATGTCGGTGGCGTTATTGGTTCGCTAGATGGTGCCACAATTATTGAATCAGTAACGGTTGATTCAAAGGTTAAGGGTGTTAGTTATGTCGGTGGTTTCGCGGGTTATTCACAACAGCCGATTGATCTTAGCAATGTTCGGGTAAAAACTAATGTAATTGGAAGTAAACACATTGGCGGTTTGGTTGGGCTCGTATATGGCAATCAGAAAATTTTTACAGCTACAAATGTTAGCATTGAAAGCTCAATTGTAGAAGTGAAATCTGGAGGTAGTGATGTTGGTGGTGTCTTTGGCAGCAGTTTTTTTGACACAGGTAATCGTGGTACAATAATTGCTAGTAATATTAGTGTAGATAATAATATAAAAGCTAATAATGCGACTTACGTTGGAGGGGTTGTTGGTAATATTACTATGGGCTCTAAGCTATCGAATATCGTAGCTAAAGGTACTATCTCTACAACTCTAGATCCACGTGATCGTAAAAAAGGTATCGCTAGTCTAGTTAATAGAGTCTCTACAGATAGCTCCGCGACCAGTATTAAAAATGCTATTGACAAGGTAACTATAATTAATGGAAACAAGAGTTATAGTTCCTCATTAGTAACCTCCGAATCAGCGGTACAGTTTACTGCTGACTCTGCTAATGTTTTCTATGCTTTACCTGCAGGCGTGGATCTCTTAACGCTCTTACCTAATACTGGTTTAGTTAATCCGTTATCAGGAACAAGTGTTGGGGAAGAGAAAACTTTTTTAATTGATAAAGGCTTTGACTTTACCAACACTTGGACGATTAAAAAAGATAGCGCTAATAATGACATCATCGGAATCAAGGAGGATTCAATTCCACAATTCCCTCAATGGTAATTCTGGTGATGGTATTCTAGAACATGTTAAATAAGCCCTTCGGGGCTTATTTAACATGTGATTACTACAAAATAAACTATGGATAGCTAAAATAGTTTCAACTCACAATAGTCGGATAACATGTTAATATACTCAATTACTATGCTAGAATAGCGATATAAATTAAATAAAATTATGAAATATAAAGAGGTGCTTGTATAATGAATAAAAGCTTGACGGATGAAGTTTATTTTGAACATTATTGTTCAGGGGTTGATATTGTATTTGGCAATAATTTGGATGAAATAGCTTTTGTTAAAGATCATGATTTTATGTTTCGCTATGTTTCAAAAGGATATTTGGACTTACTTTATCCTGATAAACCTGAGGTAGCAGCAGCGGATGTAACGGGCGGGCTTAGTGGCAGAGTAAAGGGAGACAAAAGACGGGCGAACTTTGATAAAATATTTTTGGAGCAGGATTTACTGATCCGTGATAGTGAAAAAGTGCACCGTTTCTTGTATATTAATACGCACAATAAAATTTTTATTGTAACTAAACGCCCAATAATTAATCCAGCAACTGGAAATTTTGTAGGCATATTTTGTTGTATGCGTAATTTTATGCATCCACATATTTTAAATTTAATCTATAAGATAAATAATATTAGCTTTGGTATGGCTAACGCAGAACAGGTTGAGCCATTAAAATACAAACTTACTCAGCGCCAGCATATGGTTTTATTTTTATATTTACAAAAATACTCATATAGTGAGATTGCTTCGATTATGGCGACGCTTGGGCATAAAATTTCTGCCGGACGGGTCAATGACCATTTAGAAAATCTCAAATATATTTTTGCAGTAAAAACTAAAGAGCAGTTAATTGAAATCGCGCTTAGTTATAAATATCATTTATTTATCCCACGGCAATTTCTTAAACCCGGAAGTTATTTATTGGATGATGAGATTATTATTTCTGAAGAGTAGCTTTATAGGGTTACTCTTTTTAAGTATAAATTGATTTATTACGTTTCTTCAACGCCTACCAATATTTCAACTTCCGCATTTTCGGGGTTACCAGCTTTTTCTCCGTAAATTTCAAAGTCTGCATGATATGCTCGCGGAATATCTAAAGCCCAGATTTCTTTCCATGCATCATATACAATTCCATTAAATAAATTACCTTTAGCCACTTTTTTAATATAATTACCTCCAGCAAAAGATTTTCCACTTAGTTCTGATGGGATATTGTCGAGATTTTCCACTTTGAAACCTAGTATTGCTACATAGGGCTCTGTATAGTCACCATCATAATCGGTATAAACACAATAGATATCGTTGCTGATCCTGTTAGGGATTTTATCGGCAATACTTTCTGTGATAAATTTATTCCATAAACCTTGCATATCGTGTTGTAATTTTTCCAAGTCATTATTAGCTGTTTTAATTGAGATTCCAATAATTTGAAATGAGTTGATATTTATGATTTCCATTGTACGGTGCTCTTCCTTTTGTTATATTGTAAGCAATAAGTTTAACAGGTTATATAGCATGTTTTTTACTTCAATTTAATATCCTTTAGGATTTACGCATTTATACAATAGCCTAATTCCATATATTAAACTGCTAATGCTAATACTAGCAAAATACAAGCAATAGTTTAATCTATTACTTGTGTTTTGCACTTGAACTCTGAATAACGTTTTAGTCGTTGTTGGAGGCATGGAAAGTCAAACATAATCAATAGCAAATTGGTATTTATACAAAAATGTATAAATGTTATGCAAAAATAGCTATATACAAAAAATACTT
>DAORIZ010000056.1:0-13748 GCA_035438765.1 Burkholderiales bacterium
ATGCAGCAAAAAGGCTATGGCGCAGATGTACCCGCTGGATTTTTGATGTATCCAGTATCTCAAGCTGCAGATATTACTGCGTTTAAAGCTGGGATTGTGCCCGTTGGTGAAGATCAGCTGCCTGTTATTGAACAAACCAATGAGATTGTGCGTAAGTTCAATAGTATTTACGGCGATGTATTGGTTGAGACTAAAGGTTTATTATCAACACATACCCGTCTTGCAGGACTGGATGGTAAAGCTAAAATGAGTAAATCTCTGGGTAATTGTATTTATCTAGCAGATGATGCCGACATCCTCAAGAAAAAAGTGATGGCGATGTTTACTGATCCCGATCATCTACGTGTTGAAGATCCAGGTAAAATCGAAGGTAATATGGTTTTCTCGTATCTGGATGTTTTTGATACGAATAAAGACCACGTTGCAGAACTTAAAGCACATTATCAACGTGGTGGCTTGGGTGATGTAAAAGTTAAACGCTACCTACTTGAAATACTCGAAGCAAAATTTGCCCCAATTCGCGATCGTCGAGCTGAATTTGCCAAAGATAAAGCTGAAGTGATGAATATGCTCCGCCTCGGTTCACAAAAAGCTAAAGCGGTTGCAGCACAGACACTGCTTGAAGTACGCCGTGCAATCGGTGTTGAGTATTTTTAATCTGTTATAACACTGCGCTCATAATCATAGCTAAGATTATGAGCGTGACAAGTTAACCCAACAATCAACTAAATGATCGTTAATTACGCCTATCGCCTGTAAATGAGCGTAGATAGTAGTTGAACCAACAAATTTAAAGCCACGCGCTTTTAAATCCTTAGCTACCCGGTCTGATAACTCACTAGTTGCTGGAACTTGGTCGAGGCTAGTCCAGCGATTATCGATGATCTGATTATCCGTAAAGCCCCAAATATAATTATCAAATGAACCATGCTCTTGTTGAATCTGAATAAATAATTTGGCATTATGTACAGCAGCTTCAATTTTAAGCCGATTACGAATTATTGCAGTATCCAGCATTAGCTCTTCAATTTTACTGTGATCAAATTTAGCCACTTCGACCACATTAAAATTAGCAAAAGCATTCCGGTAGCCTTCACGACGTTGCAAAATCGTGTACCAGCTAAGCCCAGCTTGCATCGTTTCCAGCAGCAGAAATTCAAAATGTTTATGTTCATCATGTAATGCTCTGCCCCATTCTTCGTCATGGTAGCTCTGATATAAAACTGATTTATTACACCAGCCACAACGGTTTTTACCATCATTTAATAATTCAAGTGTTTTTTTTGCCATTCACATATCCTAATTAATGGTTAAACTGCCTATTAATTCATTAACATCAATATAACGCATCCCAGCACTCTCTGCCGCCGCAAACCCAGCAAAATGGTCTTCAAAAACCAGACAATTTTCAGCTAAAACACCCTGATCTTGTGCTGCTTTTAAAAACACATCCGGAGCAGGCTTCCCATGCGTGACATCTTCAATCGCAAACACTTGCTGAAAATATCCAAATACATCATTTAAGTGTAACATTTGCTTAACTGCTTCTTTCGCTCCACCCGAAGCCACGACCATCGGCAATTTACCGTGATACTTCTTAACAATAGCAAAGGTTTTTTGAATCAGAGTAACGCGCATAATGTATTGCTCAAGAAATATTTTTTTCTTATATTCCTGCAACTCTTTAATATCCAGAGTATAGTTGAGCTTGGCAGCTACCGCGGCAACCATCCGCCCACCGCTTACACCTGCATACTCACGAATAAACTCTTCTTCATCAATAAAGCTCAAACCTTGACTGACAAATGCATCGCGCCATGCCTGATAATGCAGGCTCAATGTTTCCATTAAAGTTCCATCACAATCAAAAATCAGAAGCTGAATATCATGAGCTTTGATCATATCATCAATAACTTGTTGTGAAATCATATAAAACCTACTTACTCCGCGCTTCTAACTCTTCCCAGCGCGCTAATTTTTCAATTAATAAATCATCAATTTCTGCCACTCGCGAGTGATATTTAGTTGCCAAATCTGGATCGGTTTTATACAACTCTGGGTCTTGCAGCTGTTGATTTAGTTCGACTTGCTCTGCTTCGAGTTTAGCGAGTAAATCTGGCAATTGCTCAAGCTCGGATTTTTCTTTATAGGATAATTTACTCCGATTTACAACAGGCGCAGGAGTGATCGTTACAGAGGAAGCACCAGCTGTATTCATAGCAGATGAAGGTTCGGCCACTACGGCATCTGCTTTGGCTGCGGAATAAAATTCGGCAAAATAGCGGTCTTTATAACTAAACCAATCACTATAGCCACCGCTAAACTCTAAAATATTACCTTCACCCAAAAACACCCAAGATTGAGTTACAACATTATCTAAAAATTCCCGATCATGGCTCACTAAAAACACTGTACCGGGGAAATTAGCCAATAATTCCTCAAGTAATTCAAGCGTATCCATATCCAAATCATTGGTTGGTTCATCCATCACCAAGACATTGGCTGGCTGCGAAAATAAACGCGCCAATAATAAACGATTGCGTTCACCACCGGATAGCGAACCAACTGGCGAACGAAAGCGTGCTGGATCAAACAAAAACTCTTCCAAATAAGTCGCAATATGTTTGCGTGCACCATTGATAAAAATATAATCCTGCCCTTGCCCGATTACTTCCTGAATGGTTTTATCATCATCTAACTGTTGGCGTAATTGATCAAAATAAGCGACCTCCAGTTTACTGCCAAGTTTAATTTTACCCGCAACTGGAGTAATTTCCCCTAAGATGGTTTTGAGTAAGGTCGTTTTACCAATACCGTTAGTGCCAATCAAGCCAATTTTGTCACCACGCAAAATTTTAGTTGAAAAATCATTGATAATCACTTTATCGCCAAAGGCTACTTTAATATGCTCAACTTCTGCAACGATCTTACCCGAACTAGCCGCGCTGTCAATTTGAATTTTAACTGAACCAATATGATCACGGCGCTCTTTACGGGTATTGCGTAACTGTTCTAAACGTCGCACCCGCCCTTCATTTCGCGTACGGCGCGCTTCAATTCCTTTGCGTATCCAAACTTCCTCTTGTGCGAGTAGTTTATCAAATTCAGCATTGGATTTGGCTTCATCAGCCAGTTGGCGTGCTTTTAGTTCCTGATACTTGGTAAAATTCCCCGGATAACTACGTAAACTACCACGGTCTAATTCCAAAATTTTAGTCACGGTATTATCCAAAAAGCGCCGATCATGGGTAATCAGAACAATTGCTCCAGTAAAATTATTGATAATCTGCTCTAACCATTCAATCGCAAAAACATCCAAATGATTGGTTGGCTCATCTAAAAACATCATATCCGGACTTGAGACCAGAGCTTTAGCCAAAGCAACTTTTTTGCGCATCCCACCCGACAAATCCCCTACCAATTGATGCCCATCCAAACTCAGCTCAGAGAGTGTCTTATCAATCAAATTTTTAACCACCCAACCATTATGATGTTCCAGGTCATGCTGTAAAGTAGTCATTTGTTCCAAGAGTTCATCACTATAATCAACAGCCATTTGATCTAATACCGCATAGTAACCCTGCAAAGTCTGAGTTAGACTCCCCAAACCACTCATTACTTCCTGAAAAATTGTATTATCTGGATTCAAATCTGGTTCTTGTGCCAGATAGACAATTTTTAACCCATCTTGATAATGTATCCGCCCATCGTCTGCTGCATGCGCACCTGCTAACACTTTAAGCAATGAGGATTTGCCCGCTCCGTTGCGCCCAATCAAACCATATTTATCGTTTTTTTCCAGCGCCAAACTAACTTTATCTAAAAGTTGATGATGCCCAAAAGCCAAGCTTAATTTATCTACCGTAATTATTGCCAATTTATGTTTACCTTTTTATATCAATAAGTTCCATACAAATCAAAATTAAATTTGCAAGGATATTTAACAGATTATATCACAGGACTAAACTCTGCACTTGGTTGCTAATAAGAAGTGTTAAGTCGTACTTAAAGTTCATGCTCAGCTAACATATGTAACTAGCTATGTTTTAAGTATAGTGCAGTGCATCAATTAATTAGATTAACCTAACGAAGAATCATAGTACAATAGATGGTTATACTTTTTAAACAACTCAAGTTATAACTTAATACCAATATGATTACACCTTACAAATGGAGCACTACCAATGAGTGATAAATTTAAATTAAATGAACAACTAACTAAAGACGCCTTGGACTATCACCGCCTGCCTACACCTGGAAAAACTCAGGTGGTTTCAACTAAACCCGTAGCAACTCAACGCGATTTATCTCTCGCATATTCGCCAGGTGTCGCTGCACCATGTTTAGAAATCGAAAAAGACCCTAAAACTGCTTATGAATATACTAACCGCGGGAATTTGGTAGCAGTTATCAGTAATGGAACTGCTGTACTTGGCTTGGGTAATATTGGAGCTCTTGCGGGTAAACCAGTGATGGAAGGTAAAGGAATTTTATTTAAAAAATTTGCCGGAATCGATGTTTTTGATATCGAAGTTAATGAAACCGATGTAGATAAATTTGTTGAAGTAGTTGCTGCCTTAGAACCAACTTTTGGCGGTATCAATCTCGAAGATATCAAAGCTCCAGAATGTTTTGAAATCGAACGTAAGCTTAAAGAACGTCTGGCAATTCCAGTCTTTCATGATGATCAACATGGTACTGCAATCGTGGTTGCCGCAGCGACAATCAACGGTCTAAGTATAGTTAACAAAAAAATTGAAGATGTCAAAATTATCGTATCCGGTGCGGGTGCTGCTGCAATTGCCTGCTTAAATCTCTTGGTGAGTCTTGGTGCGCAAAAGAAAAATATTTATGTTTGTGATTCTAAAGGCGTTATTCATTCAGAGCGCGAAGGTAAACTAGACTTCTCTAAACAACAATATTGCCAAACTACTTCTTATCGTACTTTAGATGATGCAATTGAAAATGCAGATATCTTTTTAGGTTTATCAGGTCCTAATACTGTCTCCCAAGATTCAATTCGTAAGATGGCGCCAAATCCATTAGTCTTTGCTTTAGCCAATCCAACACCCGAGATTATGCCGGAATTAGTTATTGAAGCACGCCCAGATGCAATTATGGCAACTGGTCGCAGTGATTACCCAAATCAAGTTAATAATGCCCTATGCTTTCCATACATTTTCCGTGGCGCACTAGATTGTGGCGCAACTGCGATCAATGAAACCATGAAAGTTGCAGCGGTACATGCAATTGCAAATTTGGCAAAAATGGAACCTAACGAAATGGTAACCAGTGCTTATGGTGGGCAAGAGCTATGCTTTGGACGTGAATATTTGATTCCTAAACCACTTGATCCACGTTTGATTGAAGTAATTGCACCAGCAATTGCCAAAGCGGCAATGGAAAGTGGTATTGCTACTCGTCCAATTGATGATTTTAATGCTTATGCTCAAAAATTAAATGAGTATGTTTATCGTTCAAGCATGATTATGCGCCCAATTGTTAATGCGGCTAAATTACGTCCAATGCGCATTGTTATTTGTGAAGGTGAGGATGAGCGTGCACTATTGGCAGTCTCAGAAATTAAAGAATTAAAACTAGCTCGCCCGATAATAATTGGTCGTCCGTTTGTTATTGAAAAACGGATTGAAAAACTAGGATTAAAAATTGAGGCTGGAGTAGATTTTGAATTAGTTAACATTGAAAATGATTACCGCTATAAAGCTTTATGGCAGCGTTATTACCAGCTGACCAAACGCAAAGGGGTTACCGAAGAAACTGCACGCGATCATATGCTAACTCGTCGGACATTAATTGGCGCAATGCTAATTAGCAACGGCGATGCTGATGGGATGGTTTGCGGACTGGATGGCAAATATCATAATCACTTTGAAACGATTAAAACCGTTATTGGCTATGACAACCCGGGTAAAATTGCCGCAGCAATGAATGCACTAATTATTCAAAGTGGTACATTATTTATCGCTGATACTCATGTCAATGAAAATCCGACTGCTGAACAGTTAGCAGAGATCACTCGTATGGCAGCCAAAGTTGTTCATACTTTTGGCGTGATGCCACATATTGCCTTGGTTTCTCATAGTAGCTTTGGTTCTCATGGTGATTCACCTAGCGCAATAAAAATGCGTAGTGTATTGGAAATATTACAAAAAACTGATCCAGAATTAATCATTGATGGTGAAATGCATGCCGATGCAGCGCTTATTCCAGACATCCGTGCTCGTGCGATGCCTGATTCTCCATTGGTAGGACCAGCTAATTTAATGGTAATGCCAAATATCGAAGCCGCGAATATATCGTACAACCTAATGCGCGTGTCTTCATCTGATGGCGTAACGGTAGGACCAATCTTGATGGGGATGAATAAACCTGCTCACATCATTAGCCCAATCTCAACCGTGCGTCGTTTGGTTAATATGGTTGCACTAGCATCCGTTGAAGCACAACTAAAAGCATAATTTCAAATTGTATTCAGCAGTCAGTTTATTAATAAATTGACTGCCGCTCTAAATCTTTTCAGGGGGTGAATATGTCATATAAAAAAAATTCTCTAATTCTAGCTTTAATCACAAGCTCTTTAGCTATCAGTTCTTGTTCAGATAAAAATAAATCTTCAGAAAATAATAATTCTTCAAGTTCTAACAGCAATATTATCAATGTAGACTTAGGTGCTGATCTCGCAACTTTAGATCCACAAATGGCAGAAGACGTACAAAGTACCAGAGTTGCTTATGATTTATTTGAAGGATTAGTTACAACTGATCAAAGCAACAAACCAATCCCTGGTTTAGCTGAAAAATGGGATATTTCCCCTGATAATAAAACTTATACTTTCCATCTGCGTCCAGGTCTTAAATTTTCTGATGGTACCCCGATTACAGTAAATGATATCGTATTTAGTTTTCAGCGGCTTGCCGACCCTAAAATTGCTTCACCATATAATTTCTTAGTAAATAATATTGTTAATGGACAAGCCATCATTGATGGCAAGGCAGCAGTTAATACATTAGGAATTAAGGCTCTTGATGCCAATACAATTCAGATTACGTTAAATCATCCAGATAGCTCGTTTCTGTCAATTTGTGCAATGCCTAATTTAGGTGCGGTCTCTAAAGCCAATGTAACTAAATTTGGGCAAGCATGGACAGATCCTAAAAATATGGTTACCTCTGGCGCCTATAAACTTGATGAGCGCGTGGTTCAAGGCTATGTGCTAGAAAGTAAAAATCCCAACTATTATGATGCAAAAAACGTTGCCATCGAGCAAGTTAAATTTTTCCCGATTGTCGATAAAAACTCCTCTTTGAGCCAATATAAATCTGGTGGCTTAGATATTACTTATTTATTGCCAATTGACCAATACAAAACCATCAAGGCGCAAATGCCCGAACAAGAGCATACTGTGTCGTGGGAAACGATTGAATACCTTGATTTCAACATGACATCGCCAAAATTCAAAGACAATATCAAACTACGTCAGGCATTATCAATGGGAGTGGACCGTCAGGCTATCGTTAAAGATGTTATGGGTCAAGATCAAAAACCACTATATGCTTATACGACTTCAACCGTTGAAGGTGGCAAGTTTGCTGGCTTAGATTATGAATGGTCAAAATGGCCGCGAGATTTGCAAATAGCTAAGGCTCAACAATTATTTAAAGAAGCTGGGTATGGACCTAATCATCCACTGCAGATTTCTATCTCCTACAACACTCGTGACGACCATAAGAAGAAAGCAATTGCGATAGCATCAATGTGGCAGCAAGTTTTTGGAGCAAATAGCATTCAAGTAACTTCAGCTAATCAAGAATGGAAAACATTCCTGCAAGCTCGTCACAAAGGTGATTATGATCTAGCTCGTGATGGTTGGGTCGCTGATTATGACTCAGTAGATAGCTATACTAATTTATATATGTGTAATGGTCCACAAAATAATGCGCATAGCTGCACTTCTGGTTATAACGACTTAATCACTAAAGCTCAAAATTCATCAGATGCTAATCAGCGCATTGAATTAACTCGTCAAGCGTTAAAAGCAGCGATGGACAATTATGTAGTGATACCACTTTATCAAGATACTTATTATCGCTTGGTTAGTCCTAAAGTAAAAGGTTATACACCTGAGACTAATCATTTGGATCACGTAATGAGTAAATGGTATAAGTTTTAAACACTCCTCTTAAAAAAGCCAGAGAATAAACTTCTCTGGCTTTTTTATAACATTTAGAAACTATTCTGCTGCTTGAGCTTTGAGTTCCATAACATCACGCATCGCTTTTGCTAATGGTTTAACAAAAATAAATAGAATCAAGGCAAACACGGTTGCACCGATCCCAATATATGCAAATAAGGCTTGGTAACCATGTAGAACATCAGCATTTGAAGTCACTTTGCTTTCATCTACACCACCGAACCCAGCCAGCATACCGCCAAGCTTCATTCCAATTGCAGTAGTCACAAACCATACCGCTTGAGCAAAACCACCTAAGCGTAACGGCATCAATTTTGAAACCATAGACAAACCAATTGCAGAAATCAGCAGCTCACCTAAAGAGTACAAACCATAACCCAAGAATAGCCAAACTAAGGAAATGGTAGAATTAGCGTCACTTAAAAAACAACTTAGTGCTAAAAGAACATAAGCTAGACCACAAACTAACATTCCAAACGCGAATTTGGCAGGAATCGATATTGGTGCTTTCTTGTGCTCTGAACGAACATAGATACTCGCCAAAATTGGTGATAGTAAGAAAATGTAGAATGGGTTAAAACTCTGCGTAACTTCAGGCGGAATAACAAAGCCAAAAACGTCATTACGCACATTATGCACTGCAAACAAGGTCAACGAGGTTGACATTTGCATATACATAACCCAGAAGAAAATCGATTGGATTAATAGAATAAATGCAATCATCATACCTTTACGTTCAAAATCATTTAAATATGAGCGTAAGGTAAAGAAGATGATAAATACCACGCCCGCAACTGCAAACAATATGATCTTACTAAGCGCGGGGTTTTTTAATAGTAAACCTAAACCATAAGCCAATACAATACCAACTAATGAAATAGCAAACATGACCAAAAATTTATTTTGCCCGCTCTTCCCAACTTCATTATCACTATTGACAAAATTTTTATGTAAAATAAAATAAGAAATCAATGCTACAAACATACCGATTCCGCATAAGCCAATTGCAAATCCATAAGAAGTTTTTACTGCTACAAATGGAATAATAATCATGCTGAAAAAGCTGCCAAGGTTAATTGACATATAGAAGTAGGTAAAGGCAGAATCAAAACGTGGATCAGTTGGTTTAAAACAACGGTTAACATAGTTACCAGCATTAGTTTTGAAGAAGATATTTCCAACCAAAACCATGCCCATACCCCAATAGAGAGAATGCACATCAGACACTACGCCGAAGCTGCCATAGCCTACCATCAGAAAGATAATACCAAGTAAATAGGTACGACGTAAGCCCAACACCTTATCACCCAAATAACCACCGACTACTAGTAATGCGTATAATAATGCCGAAAAAGAACTAAATAGATCTGTTGCTTCATTCTCTTTTAAACCAAATTTTTGGATAAAAAACAACACCGCAACTGCTTGAAGCCCGTAAAAAGCGAAACGTTCCCAGAATTCAATGAATAATACCGCGTAAAATGTCTTCGGCATATGCCAAAAACCATGCTTATCGTTTGATACTGCAGCAGTCATAACTACTCCTAATAAAATATAGTCTTATATTTTATCAGAATGACTTAGTTAAGCGAGTGGTTTATATGCTGCAGCGCACTAGAATCAGACATTTTGAATATGGGTAAATTTATAAACTATAGCTACGATCACCAGAACTAAATCCCAGCCACTCATCCTGCTCGATATTCTTACTAAAGCCACAGACTTTAAAGCTTTCGCCCATTTCATTCGGTGATACGAGTTTATTAATTTGATTAGAAATTTGTAGATACTCAGGCTCACTCAACGCTGATTTAAGCTGCTGCATTTGTTCAGCAAGCCCGCAGTTTAGTAAGAAATTGGCTTGAGTAGTATAACCGATAAATTCTAATTGTGAATCCAATGCAGTAGTAACTATAGAACTCCAGTCAACGCTGGCGGTAATATCACAGATTCCCGGATAATGCAGGACGCTATCCAAAACCTGTTGTCGGTAAAAACCACGTAAAGTTCCGCGGTTTTTTTGCGGGTGATAATATTCAGACTCGCCATAACCATAATCAATCAAAAGTATTGCACCACGCTTTAGACTCTCAGCCAAAGTTCGAATGAATCCCCGTGAACTAAGATTAATTTCAGTTTGATAATCTAGGTAGGGTAAATTTAATTCTTGAATCACATTGGCTGCTGGAGAGCTAACACAATAATCACGATAAAAGTATCCTGATTCGGGCGAATATCCAACGCCTAATTCGGTGATCTCCTGATTATTCACGCGCACTAAATTGCACGGTTGAGCATCCAGGACTTCATTAGCCAGCATTACACCATTAAAGCGTCCTGGTAAGCTTTCTAACCATATCACCTTGCTCAGGTATTGCGGACACTTTTCAGCAATCATAGCACGTTGCCAGAGCGCTAAATCAGCACTTAGCTCAAGAATGTAGTAGTGCGTTATTTGCGCGCCAAGTGCAATTAAAATATCACAAGCTAGCTTTCCGTTACCAGCACCAAATTCTAGAATATCCGCATCAATACCAAAACTAAATAATTCACTAACTTGACGAGCAATTAACTGCCCAAATAAATCAGAAATTAATGGTGCAGTTACAAAATCACCACGTGCGCCAAATTTAAACAATGGATTAGAATAATAGCCAAGTGAAGGATAATAAAGTGCTAGTTCCATATAGCGAGCAAATGAGATTACCCCACCCGATTGCTCTATTTCATGATTGATAATATTTTGTAATTGTTGAGTTAATTGATATTCTTCAGGAGTGAGTTGAAATAATTCAGCATTATTATCAGTCATCAGTAGCATTCCTACCTTTAGTTTTGAGAGTAAATTCACTACGCGGAACTGCCTGCTTCCAGTTATACCACCAGTCCTGAGCATAAAGCTTTGCCAACTCTGGATTGTTTCTTAACACCAGTAAATTTTCAGCATTTTTAGTTTCGGCAGCTTTGGTAAAATTAAATGATCCGGTAATTACCGTTTTATCATCAATAATCATTACTTTATCATGATAGATTGCATGTTTAACGTCAATCCGCAGATCAAAGCCCTGATTGGTAAAAAAAGTACTTGAGGAGTATTTTTGGCTAATCTGGCTTTTATCTAAGATTAATTTAACCACTACTCCGCGTTGTTTCGCTTTAAGCAATGCTTCAGCAATATCTTTGGAGGTAAAACTATAGGCTGAGACCAAAATAGTTTGCTGAGCCTCAGAGATTGCTTTAACAACGGTCTGGGTAACACCATTATTTGGACTAAATGCAACCTCGATAGTGCCACTAGCCTGAATCAGGGTTGGGTGCGGTGAACCTTGTTCACCAAATAACGCTTCTAAGCGCTCTAATAATCCATCATTTGCAAAAACTATTCCTATGGCACACGCCACTGCAATTATGCCTGCAATCCAACTCTTACGCAACATGAGTAAGCCTCTTAGCATTAACCTGATAAACTGCTAAGCCAATTAGTAAACCTAGGACACTGGCAAAAACTACATCGCTTAGCCAATGATTAATTGTATAAACTCGCGAAAAACATACCATTAGCCACCACCAGATTAAGATGGCACGCACAACCTTATGTCGATAATAGATGAAGAATGGAACTAATGCTGCCACCGTACTAATCGTATGACCTGATGGCATACTATTATAAGCATACATTAAATCAGAAAAATGTTTAGCACCACTTTCAAAGAAAGCAAAAAAATGCCATTGATCTAAGCCTATTGCTGGGCGTTGCCGATTAAAGATAAATTTAAATACTCCATTTGCCAATCCACCATAAATCGAAGCCATCAGACTAATTTTAGTTACTAGCGCAAATTGTTTAAGCTTAAAATAATCGGCTAACATCGCGATGGTAAATAATAGTCCTGCAACAAAGCCACCTTCAGCACAAGAACAAATAAAATCCCAGAAAGTATAGGCATGGGCATCTAATTCTACCTTTTTAATCCAAATGGTAAAAGGCAAATCGACCCAATTAATTAAGGCTAAAATAACTATCAACAAAACTGGAATAAAGATAAGATGTTGGCGAATGAGTTGGATTATAGCAGTGAAGACGCCGCGCCAATAACCGTCACGTAACAGATTAATTAAGATTGGAGCTGCAACTAGAATATAAAACACCCCCATTACATTTAGGAATGGGGGCATGTGGTAGGTAAAAAATCCCATTTAGGTTGTTACCCGAGTTTTTCTACTTGACCAAATTCAAGATCTACCGAAGTTTCACGTCCAAAAATCTGAACATTAACCCGCAGACGGAATTTATCATAAAGCACATCTTCAATTACCGCATTAAAGTCAACGAATGGACCATCAACGATACGCACTTTTTCACCAATTTCAAATTCAACTTTATGCTTGGCTTTTTCTTTAGAGTCATTTACTTGTTGTAAAATGCTATCAACTTCTTTTTGCGAAATTGGTACCGGACGAGAATCTTTAGCCACACCAATAAAACTTGATACTTTAGGCGTTTTGCGAACTAATAAACCAACTTCATCAGAGTAGTCCATTTTTACCAGCACATAACCCGGGAAAATTTTACGGTCGTTTTCACGTTTTTTACCGTTACGCACTTCTTCAACTTTTTCTTTTGGCACTAAAATAACCTTAGTTTTAAGATATTCATCAATTTGTGCATTATTTTCTAAATCATTCCCAATACCAAAGGCTTCGCGGATTGAGTTAGCTTTATCAGTTAGTCCAAGATGAGCATAATCATCAATTTTATTAATGATATTTAATACTAAGGTGCTTTGAACCTTATCTTCCATATTTGTAGCAACTTGCACTACATACCAAGCCAAACTCATTAGCTACCCTTTCCTAGGATCACACCGTATAATAACCATGCCAGAGAACTGTCAACTAACCACAGGAATAAACCCAAAATGATTACAAACAAAAACACAATCCATGTAAACTGCATAGTCTCTTTACGAGCTGGCCATACTACTTTTTGCATCTCACGATATGAATCACGAACATAACCATGAAGATTAATTCCCATTGGAGCCACAAAGAAAAAAGTGCCCAACGCTGCAGCTAAAGATAGGATAAAAATACCCCATTTTAGCCATACATTCATTTCTAAACCATAAAACAAACCAAGCCCTAGAGCCAGTAAAAGGAATGCTACATAATTAAATATACCACTCGGTTGTTTTATTTCATCAGATTTAACTGGTGTATTCATCTAAAAGCAATCTTATAAAAATTTTTACAGGGAGGAATTATACCACTAACCACAAGCAGGCGCAAGCATATAACTCCACTAGATGTCATTTAAGATTAATGACAACACCTAAAAAAGCAGCCGGGATATTTTCCCGGCTACCTTATATATGGCAGGTCAAGAGGGCTTCGAACCCCCAACCCTCGGTTTTGGAGACCGATACTCTACCAATTGAGCTATTGACCTATTTCCTAGCGCTTAAAAATTAAGCAGTAATCTTAGAAACTACACCAGCACCTACAGTACGACCACCCTCACGGATAGCGAAACGTA
>DAORIZ010000057.1:0-13154 GCA_035438765.1 Burkholderiales bacterium
AATTATCTACTCAGTTTGGCTTTTTAAATAATAACTTAACTATTTCACCAGCATATATTTTGGCAACGAGTGGTAATGTTCAATACAATGGTACTCAAGAGGCTGATTTGAATCTAAATTATTCAATTCCACAAGTTCGCGGTCTATTTATATTCGGGGTTTTTGCCAATCAATGGTTACCAGCACAAAATCCCAATGGTAGTAATTCATGGACATCAGAACTTGGGATATTTTACGCATATTAATTTGGTAAGGGAATTAATTACATGAATAAGAATATTATTACGCTAGCTATATTATTGTGTAGCACAATTTCTTCATATGCAATGACTGTCATTGATCTAGATAAGCATGATTTCACCTGCAATCAAGTAAGATTGACACAAAAATCAAGCGAATCAGAAATTACAGACAATTGTTATAATGTGAAGACGTATCATCGTCAAAATGGAATTGAGGGTCGTAACCCAGCTCGGTTACAAGGCGGTGGAGCAGACATAACTCAAATCACAACACCAGGTCAAGAAATAGTATTGGATAAAATTCGCTTTTATGATGATAATCATCGAGAATTAATATGTATTTTTGAACATGATATGATTAAAAAATGTAAAGCAGAAATAAAAAAAGAACAAATTCCTGCAAAAATTGAATAAGTTTTTAAAAAGTAAACAATACGTCGTCAGAGGATAACCATGAAAAAAATATTATTTTATTTATTAACAATAAGCAGCAGTTCAATATTCGCACTAACAACGGTTGATTTTAGTAAATCAAGCTATACTTGTAATAAATTACCTCTTGGAACACAGAGCCAAGAATCTGACCTGCTCAATAACTGCCATTATGCGGTGATAATTGAACACGAAGAAAATGCCGCGGGAAGAGTTTATCGAGGACCTGGCGGAGGAACACAAACAACACAGATAAACACAACTTCGGACGATGAAGTTAATTACGATAAAATAAAGTTCTTTACAGATGATCATAGTTATATGGTTTGTTATTATAAGAGTTATAAACTAATCAAATGTAAGGTTAGACCACCTAAAGTAAGTAAAAGCACGTCAAGTGAATAAGTTTTATTACTGTAATGCAATTATGCATAATGAATTATCCCAAATCACGACTTCCGGGAGAAGCTCCCCAAAGGTTAAAATATATCCTAGGGCGTAAATTAAAAATAGTTATCAACGTGAAAGTAGTTAGGTAAGTTAGTTACAATTAGCCCCAGATAATAGCTTTTCTAGTACCGGTTTAGGTGTTTTTGATTTTTCATTGCTTAGACCGGCTTTTTTTCAATACAGAAAAATATAAGCCGCAACAAATACAACAAGTCATATCTGTCCTTATCCGGTTTAAGTATGCTCTTCCCTTGCTTAAGCCGGGCTTTTTTTACTTAAAACAAACAATTATGTTCTCTAACGGTTAATTTGATTTTCTTATCATTAGCAAAATAAGAAACCACCTAACTCAGTAGGTGGTTTTTTCAATTCTTTATGTAACTGCCGCTTGGCAGATGCTCGCTTAGCTTTATTTGTCTTCTCATGCGCTCCGGCACCGTTACGCTTCGTCAAAGCTAACGCAACATAGTTTCTGGGTTTATTGTTTACTTTCATTTTATATCCTTGTTTTGAAAGCAATATTATAACAACCTCCCGAAACAACTACACTAAATTTATTTTTATATTATAATTGATTTATGCACTGGGTTTATCGTAATTAAACATCCAACGAATCCCAAAACAATCTGCCAAAATTCCAAAGCGTGCACCCCAAAACGTATCCTGCAATGGCATAATAATTTTACGTGCATTTTCTGCCAATACATCAAATACACGCTGCTGCTCTTCAGCACTTTTAAAATCAAGACTTAAAGATATTGGGCTTCCCGATGGAACAATCTTCGGCACGCTACAGCAGTGCTCGCCTTCATCTATAACATCTGAGACCATAAGCACCAAATCAGGCGCTTTAAATGTAGCATGCATAATTTTATTACTCCACCCTGCAGGAAGCTGCTTACATAACTCTTCATTTTCACTGTATAAATGAACTTCTTCTACCTTACCACCAAAAGCCTTAGTATATAGCTCTAATGCTTCACCCGCAGTACCAGCAAAATTTATATACGGAACTAATTGCATAATTTCACTCCTCAAATCTTAAATATTTTTTAAAATCAACTCAGCAACATTAACTCCCGCTTGTTGATATATCTGCTGCATTGCAGTCGGGCTAGTAAGATTAACTTCGGTTAAACATTTACCAATAACATCAATTCCAGCCACAACTACCCCATGTTCTTTCGTCCACTGAGCTACAGTATTCGCAATTCGATAATCATCTTCATTTAATGGATGCACTTCGCCGCGTCCACCAACCGCTAAATTACCTCTAATTTGCCCATCCTGAGGAATGCGATACAAACAATGATCAACAACTTCACCATTAATGATAAAAATTCGTTTATCACCATAAATAACTTCAGGAATAAATTTCTGCACCATAATCGTTTGACTAAAATAATTGGTAAGATTTTCCAAAATTGCGCCTTGATTAGGATCGTCATTCGCAATACGAAACACTCCACGTCCCGCCATCATATCAATTGGTTTGGCAACACATACTCCATGCTGTTTAATAAATTCCAAAATCACTTGCTTATTTTTACTTACCAAGGTTGGCGTAATTAATTCTGGAAAGTTTAATATCGTTAATTTCTCATTGAAATTACGCAAAATACCCGGACGATTGATAACTTTAACTCCAGCACGTTCAGCTAGCTCTAAAAGCTGAGTAAGGTAATAATACTCCATATTAAACGGTGGGTCATTTCGTACCAAAATAGCATCAAAATGTTTTAAATTAACACCTTCCAACCGCTCAACTACTTTAAACCAATCCATTGTGCTATATATTTGTGCAACCCCATGAGTTAATTCAAGCTCACTGATATTTGCCAATGCCTGATCATTCAAACCATATATATCACCCGGCGAACAATAGCTTATTTGATATTGCAAATCTTGTGCAGTTAACATTAGTAAATAAGTTGAATCGCCATAAATGTTAAATTTTTCCAGAGGATCGGCAATTATTAATATTTTTTTAGTCAATGTTATCTTCCTTTTTATTTCATTATAAGCTGAATTATAGCGCAGTCTATATTTCTATACACAAAGTATTTGTTTTTGGCGGTAAATGTAATTAGACAGATTATGTCAATGCTGCTTAGCCGTTTAAGTCTAAATTATGCTACAATAACGCAATAGTATATCAACTTAATAGTATATCAACTTAATAGGATATTAACCATGGGATATAAAGTTACCATAGAGCAAGGATCGCTAGAATTTTCAGTGAATGCTCAGGAAAACTTATTAAACGCAGCGCTACAAGCAAAAATTAATCTACCACATGGCTGTAAAAGCGGCTCTTGCGGTGCTTGCAAATGTAAAGTTACTCATGGCGACATTGAGCTGGAAGAATACAATAAAACCGCATTAAGCGATGATGACATTGCAAATAACTACATCCTATTATGTAAAGCTTCTGCACAAAGCGACGTTATACTTGATATACCTGGTTTTACCAATGGGTTTCCTATTAAAACCATGCCCTCGAAAATCGAATCAATTGATAAAATTGGCAGTGTTGCCATCCTTAAATTAAAACTACCAGCTAATCAAATTTTTGAATTTTATGCTGGTCAGTATATTGATATTATCTACGAAGGTAAAAACCGTAGCTATTCAATAGCCAATTCACCAACAACCAAAGGAATTATTGAGTTACATATCCGCTATCGGCAAGGTGGTGTATTTTCAGAGGCAGCGTGGCATACTTTAACAGTCAACCAAATCTTACGCTTTAAAGGTCCGATGGGTAATTTCACATTACAAAATAGCAATAATCCTATTTTAATGGTCTGCACTGGTACTGGATTTGCACCACTTAAAGCTATCTTGGAGCAAATGGTTGCTGAAAAAAATCAACGAGAAGTGCATTTAATTTGGGGTAATTTTACCGCCGAAGATTTTTATCTGACAAATATTCTGCCAAGTTGGCAAAACCAACTAAACCTAAAAGTTACCTTGTGCACTAACGATCAAAATGAAGGTTATTATACTGGTATGGTAACCGATTATATCCAAGAAACCTTTAGTGACCTTAGCCAACATGAAATTTATGCTTGTGGTAACCCAGCAATGATTGAAAACTTGTATAATATTGCCTCTTCGCAGTTAAAATTGGATAAACGTAATTTTTACTCCGATGTTTTCACACCATCTATTTAATAGGCAAAATCATGTTCAAACAAATCAGCTTTCTGGCTATTCCAACCTTATTTGTTGTTGCATGTGGTTATTCTGGTCCACTTTATTTACCGCAAAAAGGTACGCCATCGCAAAATATGAGTAAAAACCAGTACGCACCAGCAACTAATGCTGAGAGCGCTGCACCTAAATCATGGCTACCAGCTTACATTGTAGAATCAAAAGAATCTACAACCTTAAAAACAGTACCTCATAACACTGAAAGTATGCCAAACGCTGACTAATCAGTTATACTATTGGCATTATGCAAATTCTTAAACCACTGCACAACGTTGCAAAAATTTCTGCCAAATTAGCCAAATTAAACTTACTTTGCTACTGGGATTTGGCTTTGCACATTCCATTGCGCTATGAAGATCTAACCAAAGTCTACCCAATCGCTGAAGTAAAGCCTGGGCAACAAGTTATGGTCCAAGGTAAAATTATTGGTCATGAAATAATCCACAGAAAAACTAAACAACTTTTAGTTCGTATTGATGATGGTAGTTCTATTATCACTTTACTGTTTTTTCATTTTTTTCCTAGCTATGCGACTCAATATGCCATCGGCAAACAAATTCGTGCTCATGGTGAAATTAAAAATGATTATATGGGAAACAAAACCATTGTTCATCCCAAAATTCAAACCGTCAACGAAGAAGTCAAGCTTAGTAATACCTTTAGTCCAATTTACCCCACTACCAACGGCTTAGCAAATAGCGCCATAATTAACTTAGTTGAGCAATTATTTGATGCTAATTTGATAATGGAAACTTTACCGCAAAGTATTTTAGACAAACACCAACTATTAGGCTTAGAACAAGCATTATTAACATTACACAAATTAACACCTCAGCAATTTACAAGTAATTATCAACAGCAAGCTCTGAGGCGATTAAAGTTTGATGAACTAATTGCACAACAATTGCTAATGCAAAAAATTTATGCTACTAAGCATCACCATCCAGCACCAGCAATCAAAACCACCAATCAATACCTAATTCCACTACTAGCTAAGCTACCATTTGAATTAACTAAAGCACAGAATAAAGTATTGCGCGAAATATTGCAAGACATGTCGCAAGCACAACAAATGAATCGTTTGCTCCAAGGTGATGTTGGCAGTGGTAAAACTATTGTTGCCACGATTAGCGCACTAACTGCCATTGAAAATCAATTTCAAGCAGTAATTATGGCACCGACTGAGATTTTGGCTGAGCAGCACTATAGTAAAATAAATAAATTGCTTGAGCCATTCTCAATTAAAGTAGTTTGGCTGGCAGGTAGCCTCACTCCTAAACAAAAAAAATTAGCAGCACAAGCTTGCGCTGATGGCAGTGCACAATTAATCATTGGTACGCATGCAGTATTTCAAAAAAATGTGGAATTTGCTAATTTAGGTTTAGTTGTAATTGATGAACAACATCGCTTTGGGGTTGAACAACGCTTAGCCTTGGTTAATAAAGGAAATAAGGATCAATTCCCGCACCAATTAATGATGTCAGCAACGCCAATTCCACGCTCTTTGGCAATGAGCTACTATGCAGATTTAGACGTTTCAAGCATCGACGAGCTACCACCAGGCAGGACTCCAATTAAAACCTTACTTATCAACAATAATCGCCGTAATGAGGTCTTAAAATTTGTTAGAGAACATGCTAATTTGGGCCATCAATCATATTGGGTTTGCCCACTAATTGAAGAATCTGAGAAATTAGAATTAGAAAATGCAATTAATACTTATAATGAACTTTGCGTAGCATTAGCACCAATTAAAGTTGGCTTAGTACACGGCAAGATGAAACCTAAAGACAAAGCTGAAATAATGGCAGATTTTGTATCAGGATGGACTCAAGTTTTAGTTGCAACTACCGTAATTGAAGTTGGTGTTGATGTGCCCAATGCCAGTATAATGGTTATTGAGCATAGTGAGCGTATGGGACTAGCGCAGCTTCACCAATTACGCGGTCGAGTTGGTCGTGGCGATATAGAGAGCCAATGCATTTTACTTTATGAAAATAAACTCAGTGAAATTGCCAAACAACGGCTTAAAGTTATCTCAACTTCAACTGATGGCTTTGAAATCGCACGTCAGGATTTACTCATCCGTGGACCAGGCGAACTACTCGGACAACGCCAAAGTGGATTACCAGCATTACGCTTTGCGAATTTGGAAGAAGACTTAGATATTTTACATGCTGCACGAGATATTGCTAAATTACTAGTTGATAAGTACCCTATTCATGCCAAACAATTAGTAGAATTATGGTTTCACAATAAGCAAATTTATTCTGGAATATAATACTATGCATCCTAACTTTAAGCTATTAATCAATAATCCAATACTAGAGACAGCAAACTATATTTCAATAAAATCAGAATATATTAATCAATGCTTATCTTCATATCTATACTTGCCACAAATTACTAGCCGTCCATTTATTTTTAGTTGCTTTGCACTCTCTGTTGATGGTAAATTAAACTATCCAGATCTTAAGAGCGGATTTGCTATTGCCAAATACAACTTAGCCGCAACGGAACATGAACGTTATGCTGATTGGTGGATTTTGCAGCTTGCGCGTTCAATCAGCGATGCAGTTATTATTGGCAGCAACAGCCTCAATGCAGAACCAAATGATTATGTAGCGCAAATAAATATCCCAGAATTACAGCAATTACGTACAGAATTAAATAAACCCCAAAACTTACTACATATTGTTATTAGCCGTAATTGCAATAAAATTGATTTTGCCAATGAATTACTCTGTCAAGAGAATGATATTCCTCTAATCATCTTCGCCCAACAAGCACCTAACGTACCTCCATCGCATTTTATTGTAAGTAATATTAAAGAATTAAACCTAGCAAATAAAAAACAAATTATATTAGATAACGCTTTAGATTTGAATAGATTAATCCAAGAACTCTATCAAAAGGGAATAAAAACTATTTTAAATGAATCCCCATATTACCATCATCACTTACAGCAACTGCAATTATTAGACGAAGCATGGATAAATCAATCAGGAGTATATATCGGCGGTAATACAAGTAGTTTAGGACAGTTTAATAATTCATTTGCTGTAAACGTACATCCACATTATACAATTCTTACTTTACACAGCTTAGGCTATAATTTCGTATATCCTCGCTATAAAATCAGCTATTAAAAAATGCGATTAATCAATTCTCCTATTAACCAATTTAATTATCAACAACGTACTTTTTATGTAAAGCGTGATGATTTGCTTGACCCACAATTTAGTGGCAACAAAGCGCGTAAGCTTGCTTATTACTTAGAAAATCCATTGCCACATATTGATACATTGATAAGCTATGGCGGCAGCCAATCTAACTTAATGTATTCACTATCATGTTTGGCAAAGCTAAGGCAATGGAATTTTATTTACTATATAAAAATTCTTTCTACTCAAGCAAGAAATGAAACCTCAGGAAATTTAGCGCAAAGTTTGCAAAATGGAATGCAGCTTATTGAACTTAAAAATGATTATAATTCATTCTGTACCAATATAGCTAATACCAAGGAAAAGAACCAACTACTAATTCAACAAGGTGGCGCGCAAATTGAAGCCGAATATGGAATGCAACAACTTGCGGATGAGATCAGGTTATGGGCACAACAGCAAAATTTCCAGCAATTAGCAATTTTCATCGCTTCAGGTACAGGTACCAGCGCATTATATTTGCAAAAACATTTGCCAGACTTTGAAGTTTACACTACCAATTGTGTTGGTAACCCAGAATACTTATTAAAACAATTTGAGGCATTAATTACCACCAAACAAAGAATTCCCCATGTTTTGGCTAACGACATGTATCGTTTTGCGACTCCATACGCTGAGCTATATCAAACGATTACTGATATTCAAAATACCAGCCAAATTGAATTTGATATGGTTTATGACCCTGTTGGCTGGGATATTCTTCTTCGTAATATAAATAAAATATCAGCACCGATTCTTTATTTACATTGTGGCGGAATTAATGGTAACAATACCATGCTACAAAGATATAAAAAAATCCTTAGTTAAAACTAAGGATTTGCTAGTTAAAATATTTTAGGAAATTGAAACAAATTTAACTTGCTTGTTAGTTGCATATTTTTATCAATAAGTTCTTTCTGTCTTCTGCGTAATGCAGTTAAAAACTCCAAGTTAGCATTGTGAATATTACTCAGATTATTTATATCTGTTAATTTTTTTATATAATCCGTTAAATCATCATTAATAGCTAACAAATTTTCTAAAAACGAAGTAACAAATTCATGGCTATAATTAGCAATCTCTACACTTGAATTTTTAATTATATCCAAACTCTTTTGCAAAAGTGGGTTAGAATTCCCTAATTCAAGCGCTGGGCCTATATATTTTTTAGCTTCTGAGGTAGTATTTACAGTAGACGTTTTGGCTACGGGTTTAATTTCTACTACAGGCTCAGATTTAACAACTTTTGCTGCTAGAGTTGCACTTTCCGCTTTAGCTACTTTTGGGGCTGCGACCGGCACTGTTTTTGCTACTGTCTTACGAACCGTTCTTTTTTTAGCTGTTTCTGGTTGTTTATCTTCAACGCTTTGTTTTTCTGCATCGATTGATTTTCTTAATGATGAAGTTAATTTAGTTGCCATTTTACCTACTCCTAATAATTTTGATTTAATCTATTAATGTTAAAATTTCTTCAGCTAGTTCTTTTATTTCCTGCTTCGCTTTTGGATTATCCAAATCTAACACAGTACCACCAAATGCAGCAGCTTGACGATAAGCCGTGCGCTGATAAATATCAGACTTAGTTTTAGGAAAATCAAATTCTGTAATCAATTCTAAAGCTTCTTTAGAAATACTAATATTACTTTGACACATATTAGCAACCAACCGTGATATAAGTTTATCGTTTATCTCGCTTACATTAGAAATTAATTTTTGTATCCCTACAGCAGCCCATAAATCAGTTGGACTAGGAATCACTGGAACTAGCGCTAAATCAGCAATCAACAGTGCCGATGAAGTAAAGTTATTATCAATTGCGGGCGGGCAATCAACAAAAATATATTCATAATCTTCAAGATATTTCTTTATTTCTCGATTCACTTTATCTGTAACATTTGCTAAACTCATAACAGCAGCAGGAAAAGGATTATCATCACTGCTACTATAAGCCCAACGCGTTGCACTTCCTTGCGGATCCCCATCAATCAATAATACTTTCGCTTTCAAACCAATAACACCAGCTAAATTCATGGTTAGCGTTGTTTTTCCACAACCACCTTTTTGATTTGTTACAACTATAACTTTTGCGCTCATTTTTCCTACACTTTTAATTTAATTCTCACATTATCTTATCATATTAATCAATATCTCATAACATTAGTGATTAACCTTCGTAACTAGTCGGCGCTATTACGATATCTCTAATACATACATCTTGTGGTTGCGTATATATAAATTTAATAATTTCACCAAAATCTTTTATATTTATTGTACCATCTTTGATTCCAAGTACATCATTTACCATTGGTGTTGCTACTAATGCTGGAGCTAAATTTACAACCCTAATATTATACTTAGCATTTTGCAATCTTAATGAATCAGATAAACTTTTCACATATGCTTTAGTTGCTGCATAGATAGCATTATTTGGGCGTGGGTAACGATCAGCAAGAGAACTTAAATTAATAACTGTCCCAAATTTATTTTCGCGCATAATAGGTAAAACACATTCAATTACATTCGTTGTACCCAGTATATTAGTTTCAATCATTTTTTGTATTGAGTCATGTTCATCAATAGTATTATCTCCACGACTTGTAACTCCTGCTGCATTAATTACACAATCAATAGTTCCATAGCTTTTTATTTCATTAACAATGGTATTTACTTCATCAATTTTAGTTACATCACACTTTCTAACAATTAACCTATCGTTATTTATATTCATTTTAGAAAAGTTACGTCCAATTGCAAAAACAATAACATCATTTATTTCTAAAAACCTACTGACACATTCTAAGCCAATACCGCTCGTTGCACCCGTTATTAAAATTACTTTACGCATCACAACCTCTAATTAAATGTTTCACATGAAACATTTTTAAATATTATACTAAATACACTCTCTGAAGCACCACAATATTGATTTATGAATTCTAAACAATGGTTTTTTAAAGTATTATATCTATCATCATCTTCAACTAAATTATTAATCAATACTTTTAATTCAGTTGGAGAATCAACTTGTATTGCACATCCAATACCCACTGAATTTTTAGCAACATCCATAAAATTAAACATTGAACTACCAAAGATTACTGGTTTTTCCATATAAAGTGCTTCAATCGGATTTTGTCCACCAAAATCTTTAAAACTACCACCAATTACAACTAAATAACTAAGTGCATAATATGCCAGCATTTCACCCATACTATCACCAATTACAACCTTAGTCTCAGAATTTATTTTCTTATTTTCAGAACGTTTACAATATGTTATATTATTTTTTTTCAATAAATTTTCAAGTTCCATAAATCTTTCAGGATGTCTCGGAATAATTAAATACACAACATCCTGATTTAAATCTATATTATTTAATAGAATTTCCTCTTCACCATCTCTGGTTGAAGCAAATGTAATAATTTTCCTATTATCAAATATTTTTTTTAATTCAATTACTTTATTCTTGTTTGAGTCATCAAATACCAAATCAAATTTTGTATTACCTACTGTTTGCAGATTTCCATTGTATCCAAGCTTAGAAAAATTATTTTCGCTATTTATATCCTGACATAAAATTCCATTAAATTTATTTAAAATCGGTAACAATGCTAATTTAAAGCGATTGTAGCCTTTAAAAGAACGATTTGATAGTCTGGCATTAACTAGATAAAGAGAAGTCTTAGATCGCTCAGCAAAGTGTATTAAATTAGGCCAAATTTCAGTCTCCATTATTATGCCAATTTTTGGTTTAAAATTTTTATAAAAACTTTTTACACAAAAACTTATATCATAAGGAACATAATGCACAATTGCTTGTGGATATAATGTTTGAGCGGTTTGACGACCTGTAGGAGTCATTGTCGTTATCAAAATCTGATAATTAGATAAGTTACTAGAAATTAGTTCAACTAACTTCTGCATTGCTCTAGTTTCACCAACTGATACCGAATGTAACCATATTATTGGCTTTTGGGAAGATTTAACTAAATTAATTCCAAAACGTTCATTCCAGTTATATAAATAAGCTGGATTTTTCCTTCCTCGCTTGATTAAATATAAAGGTAAAATAGGCGCTAGTAAATAAGTAGCTAATGAATAAACTAGCCTCATTTATCTTCTTTCGGGGCTTTCTGCATATAATCCATAAATTGAAGCATCATATTTACTGGATTTACATCCTGAAAAGCTTTAGCAGAATTCGCCATATTTTTCATTGTTTCAAGTTGAACAATATACTGCTGCAAATAAGTTATTAAATTATTAGAAAACTCAATTTGTTTTTCACATTCACTAATACATTTATCTGGTGATGTAAACATTTCATTATTAAACATTTTTATTCCTTCTTATATTAGTTGATTTTGTATTATACAATCAATTACTTCATTTGGTTTTAATTCTTGCTTATATCCACCTAAGTTAAATCCAATATTGCTTTCCACAATTCCAACATAGGATGGTTTACTATGTAGATATATTGCTATAGTTGGAATTTTTAATAAATTAGCCATATGTGTAAAACCCGTATCTACCCCAACAACTAGACTACTTTGTTTAATTAAACCACTTAATTCTGCAAAATTTAATTTGTTAATTACTACAAATTTATCGCTAGTTATATTTTCACTGAGTTTAGTTACAAAATTTAGTTCATCAGAATTACTATGCGTAACAACAATATTTTTATCAGTATTTTCAATAAGCCAATTAATCAAATATACCCAATTATGTAAATTCCACTTTTTGCTTTCTTTTGATGTACCATGCAAGATTAATATATAGTCATTATCAAAATTTAACTTAGGTTTAATTGTATTAATAATAAAACTAAATTCGCTTAAATTATTTTGTAAATTAAATATTTTTGCTATTAATCCCCGTAATCTAATTACAGCGACAGCATTTTGATCAACATAATATTTATAATTATATAAATAACTAGCTAGTTTCTCACGAGCACTTACATAATCAAGACCAAAGACTTTACCATTAAAAAGAATTTTTGCTAAAACTGCTGATTTTATCAAGCCTTGAGTATCAATTATATAATCATATTTTTTATCTATAGTTAATTTTCTAAACTGTAAAACTTTAAATAACCAACTAAATTTATTTCTCTTCCATTTTCGTAAAGGAATTGAAATCACATTATTTATCAGAGGTGATAATTTAGCTACTCCTTCAAAATTACTGTCTACTAACCAGTCAATTTCAGAATCTGGTAATATTTTTTTTATATCAGTTAAAACAGTCATAGTATGAAGAATATCTCCAATTGAAGATAACCTAATTATAAGAATTTTTGTAATCATTAAGCCTATTTACTAACAAATAATTGTGGATAGATTAATAAATAACTGTTAATAAAATTATATTATCAACAAAATAAATTAAATTTACTTATTTACTAACAATATAAACATATTAATCAATATTTATACTAACCAAGTTTAATATAAAATAACTATTTGATATTATTATAAAAATATTAATTAATAACATAAATAGTACTCATTAATAACTATAATAATATATATAAGTATTATATTATTAATAATAACTATAATTCAAATAAAATTTAATATATTTAAACCTATTATTAATATAA
>DAORIZ010000058.1:0-13140 GCA_035438765.1 Burkholderiales bacterium
CAAATGCAAAAAAATACATAGCTAACGATAATAAAAAATGGTTTGATAATGATGCTCGGGAAATCATCGCATGGCTTGGTGAATATAGCGATTCCAAAAATAGTCAAACAGCTTACCGCGTAGTAGTTCTAAGATTTTATATGTGGATGCGACACAATAAACTAGAGCTTAAAGATATAAGTAAAAAAAATATCTATGACTACATCCATTTTGTACGCGATCCTTACGCTGAATGGTGTGGAAATCGTAGTAAAATGACTAATCAGAATTGGAAACCATTTTATAAGCCTTTGAGTCCCAAATCAATAAAATATAATATGCAAATTATAAAGCAGATGTTTATAGAGCTACATCAAAGTGGATATTTAGATAGAAACCCATTTTATTTTCAGATAAAGCTAGCTAGTCAAATAAAGGATTTACCGCAAGAACGCTATTTAACGGTTGATGAATTTGGGCTTATAGATTGTTATATTAGTAGTGAGTTACCAGATAATACATACCATGAACAAGAGATAAAAACTCGTACTCGATGGATATTCAAGGCATTAATTTATACCGCCTGCAGGCGCTCTGAGATAGCTACTGCAACCATGAGCGATATAATACTAAAAAATGGTCGCTTTTGGCTCAAGATAATAGGGAAGGGTAACAAATACGGTGAAATCCCTGTTTTACCAGAGTTAGAGCGCGCATTAAATGAGTATAGAGCATTTTATGGCTTGCCTCCGGTTGATAAACGGATTCATTCCGAGCATCATATTCCATTAATAATCAAGACGTTTCGCAATAATGAATATCTAAAAATGCATAATGGTCACTTGTGGTACATTGTAAAAAGAATTTGCGCCAAGATAGCCAATAAATTAGCTGATGAGGTACTATCTGATAAGCTTAAAAGCGTAACTACGCACTGGCTGAGGCATACATCTGCAACTATACAAGTCGACTCCGGCATTGATATTAGGGTCGTGCAACGTAATCTCCGGCATTCCTCAATCGTTACTACCATGCAATATCAACACGTCGCACAAGATAAACAGTTTGACGAAACTGCTTTAAAGTTCAAAATCTAAATCTCTAATCATCATAGACAAAACGCTGTGGATAAATTACCTAAAATTTGGGGTGATACTCATTTTTTATTGGGCTATCGCCCTAATTTTATGGGTGATTTCAGTTAAAATAAGGGTAATCCCCATTTTTTGGCGTAAAATATTAAATTAAAACAGTATGATTATAGCCCCCATACTAACATACTTTTCATACTCTACAAAGTACAACACCCTTTGGATGTTGATAACTATCAAGTTGGCGGGGTTATCACCCCTAAAAAGTAATCTGCGGTGCATTTAGTAAAAGGGGGTCGACGAGCGCCCCCCTTTAAAACCCCATAAATTAATGCTAGTGCTAAACGTGTTTTAAACACCAATGCCATTTTATACTGGGTTAATGGGTAATTAGAGCGTGATAATCTGATGTTTTTGCTAGACTAGCCCACGAAGTCAGTAGCTGCTTATAAAGGCGTTGGTAATTAGGGGGTAAACCCCCTCACCATTCCGCTAGCGCTCCATTGCGTCGCCTATCGGCTCCTGCCCCCAGATCTCTTATGGTATACGGTACAAGTACAAAAATAATTACACATTTAGTTATCATATATGATAAGATTTGGTCATGAAAAACTGGGAAATTAACTATCATGATCTTGCAAAAAATGAAGTAAAAGCTTTACCCATAAAGCTACTTGCTCGATATTTTGCGCTGGTCGATAGAATGAAAATAAGCGGACCAAATTTAGGGTATCCACATACATCTAAGCTGAGGGATGATCTATATGAAATTAGAGTGTCAGCTCAAGAGGGAATTGCGCGCGCAATTTATTTTTCAATGAAGGATAATCAAATTTGGATTCTTCGATGTTTTATCAAAAAAACACAAAAGACACCAAAAAATGAATTAGAAATAGCATCTAATCGACAAAAGGAGTTGAGCCATGAATAATAAAAATTCAAATTTTCACGAAGAGTTAAGGAATGAGTTATTAAGAGACGCTGAATTTGCCGAAGAATATAATTCATTTAGCCTTAAATTGCAATTAGCCGAAGAATTAAAAATTGCAAGAACAAAAAAAAACATGTCACTAGATGAAGTAGCAAGTAAAATGGAAACATCATCTTCTGCATTATCTAGGTTTGAGGCTGCGGGGAAAACCAACCCGACTCTTGCGACTATCGTTAAATACCTTGAAGCTATCAACTGCCATTTAGAGTTTAGAGTTATTGAGAACGGCAAGAAGAAAAAGTCAGCATGGGTTAGCGCAACGGCGTAAACAACCGCAAGCATCATTAAAATAGCCAGGCTTGTAGTCTGGCTACACTTCAAATTAGGAAGAAACCCTGTGCTAAACGTCTTTAATAACGCAAATAATATCCAAAGCGTAAAGCCGCTTTACCACGTTTGTAAGATGTCATTAAATCTTAAGACCTTTTGGCAGTGTATAGTATGTGAACTCCGTATTCTCACATTTTGAAATATTCCAGCTGTTAATCATCAACCACTCTGTTAAGCCTATTAGCTCATATTTTGACATCAGCTCTATCTCACTGTCTGTAAGGATCAACTTAACTTTACTCACTTCATTAAACTCTTCTAGATTCCATTTCAATCGCTTTATATCTAGCGGGTCATTTCTCATTACATTCTCCTTTTAAAATATTTTCATATTTAAGATTCACTGCTCAAATTGTAAAAGTTTTGTTGATTTCGTTATTTTATCTGCAAATTTGCATATATTTTTTGCTTAATTTGCGGCTATTATTCGCTATTATTCGCTTAAATTTTTTATTTTATTACGCTAAAGTTTCATGATGTTTTTCGTTAAATTTTCTTGAAATTTTTGCATTAGATTTGGAGCTTTTAGGTTTGTGTATTAGCTAAGGCACGCTGGCAAATGTATACAATCTACGATTGTAACATTTGCATGTGCCAAAGGGGTACCCTTTGAAACCCGTTAACGCATTTTTTACAAAAAATGCTTAATTATTTTATTAGCAAGGACTATTCTTTGTGACGGATTTAGCGAGTTTGAAGCATTGCAAGAATTTGGTTATCCATTGCAATTTGATTCAGTCTTTGGTGTGTAGTTGTTGTAAACAAACATGGGGTCACGAGAGAATTCGGAAAATACCCTACGCTAAGGAATTAATTAACTGATATGCATTTCTAAAGTATTCGTGCGTTTGCGATTTTAAAAATCTATATCTTAAGTCCCAGAAAACGAGCGTTTTCTAAGGCATCAAGATTTATTCTTAATAATTGGGAATTGTTGTATAATCTACCAGTCTCATGTATCAAATTATTATTAAACCTCTTTTTCTGGAAATAATGAGAAATGTCAAGATTGATTGGATATGCAAGGGTTAGCACTCAAGATCAAGATTTAAACTTGCAACTGGATGCGCTTCTAAAAGCTGGTTGCGCTAAAAATGAAATATTCATTGATAAAATTTCAGGCTCAAAATCAGAACGCCCTGGTTTACAAAGATGCCTAAATGAGATTCATGCTGGAGATACATTGCTCGTCTGGCGTCTCGATAGACTAGGTCGCTCTATGCCACACCTAGTTTCATTAATTGAAGACTTAAAAATCAAGGAAATAGGATTTAAATCAATCTGTGATGGAGCAATTGATACAACAACGGCATCCGGTGAATTAATATTTAATATATTCTCATCATTAGCTCAGTTTGAACGTCGGCTTATTCAAGAGCGTACCAAAGCAGGACTGGATGCGGCCAGAGCTAGAGGTCGCCATGGTGGGCGTAAGAAAGTAGAAGCCAATAATCCAAAAGTGGTGATGGCTAAAAATATGCATAAAGATCATGGTATGAGTATTAACGATATTTGCAAAACTCTAAAAATATCCCGTGCCAGTTTCTATCGCTATCTTACGCTATAGAGATATCACTAACAACTCTTCAAGTAGCGATAATAGCAATGGTATAACTGGCAGCTCAAGTGCAGGGAATACCACTCCAAAAACTGCATCAGCCAAATTTACTGAAGCTGGTAAGCATCTAGGTAAAGCAGCGGAACAAGCAGGTAGGATGTCAGGAAGTGGGCATTCTGTTGGAGGCAGAATTAAGTATTAACCCGCATAAAGAATAGCCGCAGTATTTTGCCTAATAAAATTTGCTCTTAAAATCAAATATTAGAACACCATCTAAATCTTGAATATTATTTTTAAATTCACTGTAATACCAATCCGGCAATATATCATTCTCAGTATCCATTACTACTTGTATATAATTTGGCAGATATTTAAGCTGAAAATCTTTAATACTATCAGCAGGCATGAATAAATAATTTTTCAGGAAGTTACCAAATTTTATACCAGAAGAATCTTTATAATTATCTTTACAACATGCAAGACACGATAATGGAAAACTAAGTGCGGATAAATTATCTTTTGAAATATTTTTTTGCTTAGTGGTAACAAAATCATCATGTATCTTTTGCGCACTAGCTAAATAAACACCTTCATTTAAAATACTAACACAACATTTGGATATGTTCACGCTATTAGTATAAAAAGCATAGATTGGAATAGCATTTATAGATGCTGATGATGCAAGCAATTTATTAATTTGGGTAGCGGTACCACTCGGATAATAAATTTTATCATAGTTATTCTTTGGATCCAAGGTTTTTGCTTGAATTCTTAATACATAGGACATATTATCAAAAATAAATACCCAATCCCAATCTGCACCATTCTTAGCTTCCTGTGGAATATTAAATCTAGTATAATTTAATAAACCTCTTGGTAAATGTATCTCTAAATCATAAATTAGCCATTCAGTAAGTGTATTTTCATTGGGAACTGGGGTTTTATATTCAATCCAGTCTCTAATATAATATGAATGCTCCTTTAATTCTTGGCATAACGTCATTCCTTACTCCCATGATAATGTGTCAAATAATTTGTGAAACCAAACACTTTGTCATTAACTTAACTATTTAATTAGTTTTATAAAATCAGATAGCACCTAATTTTTCTCCTTTATTAATGTATTATTTTCTTTTATAGCCAAATTGATCTTTAGAAACCTTATCATTAAATTCAATGTCTCTGTCTTTGCAAAAAGTTTTGATAAATTGTTTCTCATGGTCTGAAATGTTACATCCCACAAAAATTTTACTAGGTTTTAAATTAATGTAATTACCATTAAAGCTGTTAAAAATTAATCTGTACTCTTTTTCATACGCCCATGCATCGTGCTTAAAAAATACACCTTTCAAACTTTGTTTTTCAATGGTATCATAATCTTTTTCACCATGATAAAAACATGGCAGAATAATAGCCCCGCCATCTTTAATAGATAACATAAACTTACTAGTCATTAACTTCAGAATATCATTTACTTCATACTCTACACATATTCCTCTATGGTAGTCAGCGTAATGCGACCACATTAAATAACTATCGTAACTCATTGGTGTATTACTTGAGAAACAAGTCACGCGCAAGCTTCTCAACAATTTCAAGGTATCCCTATGAAATAATGGATCTTCTGACTGATTATTTGACCTATCAACATATAGTCTTTCGTATTCACTAACCATAAAACTATCCAATGGATCATTAAAATTTTCTGGGCTATTACCAAAAACTTGGTCGTTTTGTAAGGCAATTATTCTATTTTTGTCTAAAGCGCAATACTTATATAGTTTATCAACTTTATTGCGCAATAATTGCTGAATCTTTTCACAATCATAATTTTGTAATGAAAATCCATTAGAAAATTTAATTTCTCCTATTACTTGTTTGGCAAAATCTCTATGTGCTTCTTGACTTCTATCCATAAATTAACTCATTAAAAATATTACATAGTATTATATTACAATTTTACTTAAGCCATATATTTTTATACGTACCAAGATTTTCACAACCAAGTTATATCTCAATTAATCATCATGTAATATATTTGGGTGGATTTTTTAACCTCACCCTTTAAAATCGCGTATTGTTAATAATATAGTGATGGTGTGGCAACTAAGGAATTAAATGAGCCAAATAACGTTACTGAAAGTGTGCCATTTAATGTTGCTGGTTACACATATTTGAGGCTATTTTATCTATCTCAATAAACGACCGTTTGCTAAGACATAGCTGGATTATTACTTTAAATTTGGTATATATATTTAACTCATGTTTACGGTTTTCTATTTTCAGATCCACCGTTAATTTTTATGTAAGATTCATTGCTAAAATTTTGTTCATTTTGTTTATTGCAAGTTAAATCTTTTTTAATACCATATTTACATTTTGGTTGTGCTGTTTCATTTTTGAGGGTATTAATTGAATTTTTATCATCACCACACGCAGTAAGCAATGCCAATAAAGCAGAAGCTATAATTAAGCGATTTAATTTGTTTAATTTCATGATGGTTTTCCTTTCTTTAGTTTTGAGTTGGTGTATTACGTAAGCTATCAATATATTTAGCAAAATTGCTACCATAACCATTGATTGTTTGAGCTATCTTGGAACTTGTTGAAGTTTGCGGTAATGGTTTTGGTGGTTGGATGTTATTAATGTTATTGCATGTGAATGTAACTGTCCCTGATTCTACTGGTACTGTATTAAGGCTATTCAAGTAAAACTCATAATTGGCATAAAATGTCATTACTCCATTCGTGATTGATGCTGAGCAGTTTTTCCATGCCATTACACCATGATTAACCGTATTAGGGACAACACCGTTATTACTAGAAGACTCTTCAACTGAATACATATAAGTACAGACATCTGCAGGTAATTGAGATGGTGAGTACTGGTTATTTTGAACTGATGTGCCACCCTCTATACCATAAACAGGTACTGGTTTAACTATTGAACCTTGACCATTCCAATAACCAGAAGAATCAGCGTAAGTTGCATCTAAGTAACTAACTCGGCTTGGTCGATTATCAAAATATATGTATTGATTAATGTATCCTAAGTTTTGAGGAGATAGCGGAGGATTGTATGAAATGGTTCCCGAACTTTCCCAACCTCCGCCAAAGCTAGCGCTGCACGCCACCTGTGGCAAGTTATTTTGCTTTGGTACATTATTTGGATCTCCGCCACCACTATTACATGCAACAAGTTCAAGAGCCGTTATCAACAATACCGCTAATAAATTAAATTTTTTCATGATAATTTCCTATAATATGTTAAATTACTCTAAAAATCAAACACAACTTACTTACATTAACCACCTAATATAGTGGTTTGCTTTCTACTATACTAGATGATACCTAAAATTCAGAATGCTTCGAACTAATGTTTGGTGGTTGTACCGTCGTATTTCCTTCCGCTTCTTTAAGTAGCCTAGTTGCATTACCAGCATGTTTAGAAAATAATCCAGCTCCTTGTCTTTCACCACCGCCGCTCTCAGAATTTCCAGAGTTACCAGAATTGCTTTCACCGCCTGAAATACCGCCTTCAGCTTCACCACCGCTAGGAGCTTCGGGGGAAGATGCTTTAGGAGCCATATCTTCTGTTGCACCGCCACTAGAGCCATCGTCTCCACTACTTGGTGTTCCAGTATCCATATCAATATCACCAGGATCCATCCCTTTGTTACCTAATGATTTGAACATATCTGCTAAACTACCAGCTCCAGCAGCTAACGTGGCTCCTGCTGCGAGTACCGCTCCACCTGCAGCTAAAGCTCCTGTTAATGAAGCCGTACTAACACCAGTACAAATCCCTGCAGCTAAAGCCGGAATAGTCATAACCAAAAACAATAGTGTCATCGAATCAAGCACAATACCAACTGAAACATTAATTAATTCAAATAATCCTGCAGCATTTGATACTTTTGTAGCCCAATCATTTGTAACGTCAATAACGATGGAAATTATTAATATCGTAACGATTAACTTAATGCAAACAGCAATAATATAAGTAATGTATGCCTTACCATTTTGACTAGTCCAAGTACTGCCTAAGAAACCCATCATTACCACACCGACGGCAATTACAAAAGTTGATTCTATCTTGGTTATAAAGAACATTATCCCCATTAAAGCAAATAGAATAATAATCGCAAAGCCAATAATAATTATTATTAATCCATATACTATTGTCATGGGGTCTGCTAAAGAAAACTTTGCCGCATGTATCGCATCCATAAAATTTTGAAACACCAAAACACCAAGACCAGCGGTTTTTGATGGGGTTAAGTTGCTCACAGCTACACCGCCAGCCTCTGTAGCAAGTGACAGCGCTTGATTAATAGATGCAGTTACAAAACTAGGATCCTTAATTATTGCAATCCAAATCATCATCATGGACATACGCACGATGATTATTCCAATAAATTTCATCCCATTGCTGCCTTTTAGCAGCTCTTGCCCAGTATCCAAAGCTAATTCAATAGTAACCAGCGCCATATACAAAGATATCGCCGCAGTTGCAAATACATCCCTGAAACCTGCAGCTTTGTTTGTAATTTTATTTACTAAATCGTCCATAAAACCAAAACTGATATCAGCATAAGCAGGCATATGCATCAACAATAGAATCATAAATAATAATAAAATGCTAACTCTGATATTTTTATTATGTAAAATCATTTCATATACTCCAAATTACTAATTAGGTAAAAGACATATGCCGCCAGCGAATCCTGAACTGGTTTGGCGATAGCCAGGATAAACGGGTAGCGATGGTATATCTAGGACATCATTAGAGAGCCATACAGCTTTGATGTACGCGAATTGATAACCATAAATTGTAGGTTTCCAGTTATCACATGAGTTATCACCTTGTCCGGTACTGGTATCAGCTTCAATACGCCATTCGGTTTTAAATTTTTTGACAAACGCCTTGGCATATATAGGAATATTGTAGCCAGACATTTGTTCTCTTTTGAATGAGTCATTATCTAGATCTTTATCATCTGCCGTAAAATTGATAATATCAGCATCGGTTGCAAATTTCTTATTTTGAGGGTAAAGTAGCTTTGAGGCAAAGCCTTGTCTTCCTATCTCGCCCCACCATCCACGCACTAAAATAGTACTCTGTGCGCCCCAAGGACCAACTGAAGTTTTTTTGTAACACGATCTCCAACCATTTTGGTCTAATTCCCCATGCTGATAATTGATTGCTCTTTCACATTGTGCTGAATCACAAGTTACATTGCTGTTATCACAAATATCGTCCCAGTATTGAACCTTGGTGATAAAGAATCCTGGAGGTGCTAAATACGTGTATGCTTCGCGATCTTTAAAACTGGACTTATAGCGCACCACAGATGTAGGTCGCCAGCAAGTATTAGAAATCGTACATAGTGGACTTTTTTCACATACTAAACCATCATTAGTTGGAACTGGATAGACAACCACACTACCATCATAATCATAAGCTAATGGACGACCGTCCGCAGTGATTTTAGATACTGCTTGCGCAGCAATTGAGTCGCAGGGTTCGCCAATAATATAGCGTTGTGTAGCAATAAAGTGAGAAGCAGCAATACCTCCAAGTCCACTACCAATATAGTTGGTTAAATCTTGAGGCAAGCTATGAATATTTTCCCAAGATTTTCCTTGGGCATAGTTGTAGGTGTTAGTATCTGAACCTTTAATATTCAGGATATAGTCGCCATTGTTGGCAACACCAAAGGATAATCCCAAGGCTAAACCAGTTAGTGCAGCTACATCATTGCGTGAAGCCGTTCGATCTGTTTGATTCTCAAAATTAAGCGAAGGCATCATGCCTCGAGCATTCCTCATTAGGCTGATATCTGTATTTATCGTATTTCCAGCAAAATTATTGGTATCATCTGATCTTTTATGAACTGCCAGATCGCGATATGGTGCAATCGGAAAATCAAACATCATACTCAAATTAACTGCAGGACTGTAATCAACCATAGCTATGCCCGGATTACCTTGACCATCTTTGCATTGGCTAACATCTGGAGTAAAAGAATTCAGTTCCCAACCGTGTAGTGTTCCACGCACAGTATTTGCCGTATAAGTTCCGCCAGCTCCACCAATATTCATCATGATTGAGCCAGAATTTCCTCGCTCCAGTTTTTTATTTGGGCTTTTTGCCGTCTTAACATAAAACAATATCGCATCAACAGTTGGCGTAGTTAATGATTGAGTGTTGGCATCTCCATCGGTATCATACTTAACATACTTAGTTATAATCATTGCACATGGTACTAGACCTTGCTGATTATAGTCTTTATCGTATTTAGGATCAAAGTATCCTTGTGATTCCATTTGATAAAGGTTAGCATAGCTTACCGTTTTATTTGGTAGCAGCATATATGATCTAATATTACCCTTAATAAATCTTTGGAAAAGATCCGCATCTAAAATTGCTTTTTTAGCAGTATAGGTATTAGTAACTATCATCGTCATAAACTTCATAAATGAAGCAGCCAATGTAATCGTGACTGCGACAATTGCTAGTACTATCATCATTTCGCCTAGTGTGTAGCCGTAGTTTTTTGTTTTATTTTTCATGATGCTCTCTTTCTTTTATTTAATCCATTTTTGGGTTTTTTAGTGTCAGTTTTTTTAGCCACTTTTTTAGATGCTAAACTAGGCAGGTTATCCAAAAAAGCCTCTAGTGCTTTTAGTTGGCTAAATGAAATTTTTTTAGTCATTTCTGAGTGCTCCATAAATATTAAGCATTTTTGTAAAAAATGCGTTACTTGGTTTCAAAGGGTACCCCTTTGGCACATGTTAATGTTACAATCGTAGATTGTATACATTAACTGGCGTGCCTTAGCTAATACACAAACCTAAAAGCTCCAAATCTAATGCAAAAGAATCAGGAAAATTTAACGAAAAACATCATGAAACTTTAGCGTAATAAAATAAAAAATTTAAGCGAATAATAGCGAATAATAGCCGCAAATTAAGCAAAAAATATATGCAAATTTGCAGATAAAATAACGAAATCACCATATCTTTCGGATTTGGGATCTAAATAATAAATCCCTAAATTCATCTCTAATATCTGCAAATATTTTCATTATATGTAAGTGGATATTATCAGGTGTAAACACCTCAAAATTCTCTTCATATACATTACTTATATGACCTAAATTCCAACGTAAATTTAAAATATCGTTATCATGAATATCGTGCAATCGCAGTAATCGTTTGCCGATTAAACAATCATCATTAGTAGGAAGTAAGTGCACATTATTATGGCTTAAAAGTTCGCTATTATAATTTTCGCTAAGGTAGATTTTTTTAGTAAAGATCATGCCATGTTTAGTAATGTAAAATTGAGAATCAAAATCAGAACTATCAAAGCGAGCCTGTCTAAAAATAACAAAATCGGCAAATTCAGGATTTAAATTATTGTATCTAATCGGCCGAATTAACCCTTTAATATAGGCAACAGGATTGTCAGATTTAAGCACAATGTTATATTTGCTTTTTACAATCTCATATAATTCCTTATGGCTGCAGCCTGCTGCTCGATAGGCAAGTAGCTCGGGTAAAATGGTAATCAACCTTTGGACAATAACGTTATCTATTTTGCAATTCAAGTTAAAACCTTTCCTTAATGTCACCAATTGTAATCATAATAATTTGTTGCCATCACCATCGTTATTTTTTATGTTCAACTTTTGCAGTACATCTTGATGTATTTTGATACGCTCAATATAGTGATAGAATCCTTGTGAATACTCTAAGAAGTCAGCTTTGATTGACATATTTACAAAAGTTAATTCAATAAGCTCAAATAACGCATCGGTTTGAACTTCCATCTCGTGTATGCTTTTAACTGATTTCATTTTTTCAGTAATTGCAATAAATTGATCATAGTTATTGTGCAATAGCTTACGAAAAAAATCAAGGTCACCATACCTTAAATCAGAAGCATAGTCCTTTACTTCGTTATAAAATTTGATAAGCAACTCAATATCTTTAAAATATTTTTCTAAATAACTATAAAGTATGGCTAACTGTACAACTTTATCGGTTAGAATATGCTCGTGAGCTATGATATTTTGTGCCAAACAGCGGATATTGTAATTATCTAAATTCATAATTTATTCCTTTTCATGATTACATAATTGATATAACCAATCCGCATTTAATTCTTCTAATACCACCTGAAAATAAAGTTTTTGATTTTGTTTGTCATTTTATTATCAATCATAATGAAGAATATTTTGATTTTTGTTGATTATTTAGTACCAGCTCATCGCCAAAAATAAATTTCGGTAACTTTTTCTGAAATTCATTATCGAGGAGGTATGTGACTAAAGCCTCTTTACTAGGGCTATCTAAAATTTCTCGTATTCCAGTAACCTGTTTATTGATTGCAGTTCTACTAGTTTCAAGTGTATTTAGCCGAGCATTATTAGAGGCTTTCATATTTTTTTTAATAAATGAAATCGTTTGAGCTATTTCTTGATTAGTAAATCCATGGGCTAGAAGAAAACAAATTGCTTTCTGGTATTCAGTTAACTTATCAAGATTTATACCGTTATTAACCATTTTTCTGGACCAAAATTGATGACCTGTTTTTCTTCTAATTTCAAGTAATAAATCATTGTGTAAGTATGGGTTAACTGTAAGCGTGACAAACAATTGATTATTCGTGTATGGATTAATAATTAAATTAAGATTAATTTCCGCAAAATCATCTCCACTTAATCTAAGAATCATTCGAGATTTAATACTTGTGTTTTGCTGACAGAGTATGTTAATTTCGGTGATTATTCTTAATCTCACTGTGCTGTTATTGATATTCTCTAGATTATTTGACTTATTTAGACCAGTAAAATTAATAAATTCCTTACTAGCATAAACAACATCTAAATCTAAACTAACGACTGCAAATGTAGACTCGCCAAAATTTACATCACAAGTATCAAGGAAAATACCAGCAAAGTTTTTATCTTCATAATTTTTCATGATGATCTCTTATTTCAAATGCTTAAATAGACTTAGATACAATGCTTCAATGCTGCAGGCAGGATATTCAATACATCGATTTGTCATAAATTCCCAGAATAAAAAACAAACATAATCCCAACTTGGGGCATTTTTGATTATTACTCTTCCAGGAACGCGCAACTGCTCATACAGGTCTCGTAATTCAGCAGGAAGCC
>DAORIZ010000059.1:0-12800 GCA_035438765.1 Burkholderiales bacterium
CATCGTAAAGCCAGGAACAATCTTCCGCAAAGAATTTAATGCTCTCGCGTTGCTTTCTAGACTTATCATTTGGATTTGAATAATTGATTGACAACTGACATTCATTAAATGCCTTTAATTGTGAGTTAATTAATTTTGTATCATTTTTGCCACAAATATAATTAATATTTAAAAATTCTTTAAGGAAATTTAATTTATTTTTTGGTATTTTTATGCTAGGCAATTTAGTTCGGGTGCTAATGATATGCTTACATATGTAAGCAAATAAGCGACGCGGGTATATCCCGTGTGGAAGTAAGTCGCCATCAGTCTCGAATGTAACTATTAGCTGGTTATCTCCTATTGCTACCGTTCGACTATATTTATTGCATTTTGTGGATGATTTACAGCTTAAGTGTTGTGGAAAGTTAACATGTGTCAGAGGCGCTGCAATGTAGCTTACATCTTCGAGCAGCTCGCAGTTATTCCGTTGAACTAAACTATCTGGCTCATTGTTTATCTTGATATATATCTGATTTGTATTTGTATTGTTGGTGTATTTTGTGGTGGGTGAAGATGTGTTATAGCTGTGATTATAACATATACTCTTTGTTTTTGAATCTTGGACTTTGTAGTATTGCCAAAAACATTTGGTTAGCTCTGCCTATATTATGAGGATATCTCATTAAAATTAGGCTAATTGACAATAGAGTTTAAAAGACTAATTATTCTGTCTCAATATTTATCTCTTTTGCAAGCTTTTCATCAAGAATAATTATATACGGCTTGGATAAAGATTCAGGAATTGCTTTATGATAACCATGTTCAATTGCTAATTGAGCTAGTGCCTTTGAATTTGAGCCAGTTAAACCAAATTTCTTGCTGATTTGTTTGGCTATAATATTTGATATGGTACTTCGGCGTATCCCCAAAATCTGAGTCATTTGCTCATGTGGTATTGAATTTGCGAGTAAAAAGAGAATTTCATGTTCACGTTCAGTTAATTTTATTGGGGAACTGTCGCTTGTTATGTTTGTTGACGAAGAATAGCCAATAATATTTTGCATATAATCGTGATGGCTAAAAAAAGGTGCGCTTGTTGCAAAGCTTTGGATACCAATAACTTCGCCTGAAGGATGGAATATTGGGACATAAGTAATCAAATAAGCAATAAATCTATCATTATAAGGTAATAAGTCTATAAAATTTACTACTTCTTTATTTCTAAATATACTCAGTTGGAGCTGGTATATTTTTTGAATATAGTGGTGAATAAACTCTACAAATGCTCCCGTATACTTAGAACCAAAGATCTTAGCTCCCAAATCTGCCCTTTGATTATCTCTAAATGTAATCCCAACAGCATCTTCCCATGACTGCATAGCAATAGATTGTGCTGAGTAGTTAGTGCAGATGGCTATTTTACAGTCATAATCATAAATAACAGAATATATCTTCTGGTTTACTAATGGTAAAAAATTGGCTATTACTACATTATGTAGGTATTCGTGTTTTTCTTTTTGATTTAACATATCCACAACAAATATATATTGATAAAGTATATGGGATTTTACCAGAAAAGTGCTATATACTCTATTTTGTTTCTGTTCTTAATTTTTCTGAACTATACTCATCGTCTTTGAATCTTAGACTTTGTCGAATTTCAAAAAAGACTTGTTCTGTAGTTCTAGCTACACGGCGTCGTCTTTTTCATCAATCCTTCGCGTCCAAGGTTCAAATACTTCGAGTATACGCTATATATTATTACCTAACTTAATAGTATTATCGTTTCATCAAACTGGTTAATGTATCTATATTGCAACAGATAATATACGTTAATTCTAGATTATTCTTGCGGTTTAATATAAGTTATGTATTTGTTGTTTGAATTTATTGATTTATTACAGTATGTTATTGGTTTGATGTATGCTTGAATAGACAAAAATATCTATTGTTAAAGTAATCAGAATCCTATAAAATCCTTCTTAGATGTGTTAAAACACATAACCAATCAAAAGGAATCTATGATGGAAAAGAAAAAATTACTGCTAACGATTACATTTTTGGGGTTTTTAGCAAGCCCTGTCTTTGCGAGTTCAACTGCGAAAACAACTGTAAAAAATAAAAATTTGCAATCCTCCGTGAGCGATAATTGGGCAGTACTAGGTGCGCCAACTCTTTATGCAACCCGTATGCCTACCAGCTCACTGATCTGCATGAATACTCAGGATTCTACTATTGGTACATCTCCTCAGGCTGGATTTACCTTTAATTCTCAAGCAAATAACTCTGCTATTAGTGCTTCCCTGAATCTTGGCTTGAGTGCAGAAAGCTTGGAGGTATTTACCTTTTTTAATGGTAGTGCTAATTCCTCCTTTGTAGCATCTACCAAAAATAGTGAATATACGCTAAATTTTGTTTACCTTTATACTTATTCCACAGATGCTAAGCTTATTCCTACTAAAGTAAATGGGAGCTTTCTTAGTCCTATTGGTCAAGAATTCTTAGATATTGGACAAGATAGATTTTTTACGAGTTGTGGCGACTCATTCGTGAGTAGTTTGAAAGCTGGAGTAGTCTTGGCTGTTAACGTTGGAGTAAATTTTAAATCTAAATTAGATACTTATAAATTCCAAGAGTCTGCCTCTTTATCAGGAGCATCTTTACCAACGATATTGCAATCAATTGAAGCAGAGCTTCAAAATCAGGGCAGTACCGCCACCATTTCAGTATCTGCACTACAAAATGGCGGAACTCCAGAAAGCATGCAAAATATTTTTATTAACCCAGAGACTGGTAATTTTAATACGGCGTTCTGTAGTTCGGAATCAGTACAAAACTGTCAGACGATTATTGATGGAGTTTATCGGTATGCACTAGCACTTCCACCCCAAGTTAAAAATGATAGTGGAATGATTTATAATAACCTTTATTTCTTTAATCCAGTGCTTAATTCTTACGCATCTTTGGGAATCGCGGTACCAGGTACGCAATCATTATCTGAAGCTGTACAAACTGCCCAAAATACGATTTTAGAACAGTTAACTATTTATAAAAACCGGATTGCTTTTCTGAATACCTATCAGCAAAATTCCTTACCAATTTTGCCTGATGTAAAGTCTTTTATTGCGAGTCAAGCTAAAAATCTAAATAATCGGGTTAGCTATATTAATAGTAAAGCGGAGGATTGTTTTAATGCTTATGCTGATACTTGTCCGGCAATAGTTACTCAAATCACCAATACTTTTAAAAGTAGTCCAACTATTTATGGTTTTGATAAGGTTAAATATGGCTACTTGTTTGATGAAAGTTGGTATTACACAAGAAATGGTCATACCTTAAACTATTTGGTGCCAGTTTCATTTGCCGGAATATTTGCCAATTATTCTACCGATAGCCAAGGCAAACTAAACAAAACCAGTGATACGTCTCAGGCGTTTTATTCGGAAGAAAATGGAGTAAAATATGTAAATCAGTTTGTAATTAAATCTGGATTATTTACGTATAAATGTTTACCTTCAGCGAATGACAGCAAGTTTAGCTCTACCAGAAGTTTTACTTGTAAAGGTGGATTTTTGGGCTTAGATTCTTTTGATGCACAATTTATGAAATCAATAAATCCAATTTAATACGACAAAATAATATATTGAAAGAACAAATCATGAAACAAAATAAATTTAATACTAACTTGATATTAAGCTTAGTTTTCTCTGTGGCTGTTTTAACGGCATGTAATGGAACGGTTAACTCTTCAAGTAATCAATTAACCAGTGCAACTATTCCAACGTTAAGTGGTTTAGCTTATGATCCAGTAACTAAAGCTGTATTCAGTGTTAATTCACAAGGTGCATTATGTCAGCTACCAGTAAAAAATATACCTGGTAATCTCGAATGTAATATAGTTGCCCCAGATAATATTGTGATTTCATCACAGGTTGTTAGTGATAATCAAGGTAATATTTATGCAATAGGCAGCCAACCTGCTTCAACTGATAATTTTGTGCTGAAATATCAAACCAGCAGCAATACTTGGACAAGCTCAAATATTGATATCCCTTTTGTATTGTCATTTAGTAAGTTGCTTTACCGTCAAGGTAAATTGTATCTAGCAGATCCAAATTTATCAACATTATATACAATAAATCTTAGTGCAAACAGTATTGAGTCATCGGCTGAGTTTTTTACCCCAGGACCTGCAGTTCTAGAAGATTTTGATCAAAATGGAAATTTATTTTATACGTATCAAACTAATAATGTTCAGCCAGACTTTTCTGTGATTTCACAAACTGGGGTTTATACTTTACCAATTACTAGCAGTAAAGCAACAGGCACGCAATTTGGGGAAAGTAATGTTTATATTAATGATTTAGTTTACGTAGAAAATACTGCATACGCTTGTGCTGAATCAGACTTTCTTTATTTACCAGCTGGTTCAGATGCAAATAGTAGTTGGCAAGTATTAACCAACTCTTCTCAACCGGGCTATTTCTCGTGTGATTATATTACTACGGATGGAAGTAGTTTATATTATGTTGAAGGGCAGTGGACAAGCGATGAAACCTTTAATAATAATTATGTAAGCGCTGTTAGTATTCCCTGATTGATGTATTTATAGCTCTTATTTGAGTGAGTAAGACTAATCACTGGGAATAGACAAAATCATCTATTGTGAAAATTTAAGAGCTATTTTATAATTCTATTTGTTCGACTATAATTAATATTTGAGCAGAAGCTCCAAGGAAGTCAAAATTGAAGAAAAACATATTATTATGCGCTATTTTGGGCTTAACATTGACTGCGTGTAATCCTTCTGAATCGAATAGTATCGGTGATGATGGTAATGTAACTACTACTGGCAACGGTGGATATCCAGTTCAAGAAAGTGGAATGGTTTTAAAAAGTAGTGGGCAAAAGAGTACACAAGCTGTCACTTCGGTAGTTAGCTTATTACAGATGGGAGTTAAAGCAGCGGCGAGCTCTTTGGGCACTTCAGTTGGTAAGGGTGTTTTGAACTCATTCTTGGGTGATCCAAATCAAAAAATGTATGATCGATTTGATCAAGTTGATAAGAAGCTCGCTGATATTGATAAGAATCTAAAAGAGCAATTAAAGCTCTCAAATGATACTTTAAATCTCTTAAGTTCATTAATTCTTGATCAAGATAAAGAGTGGTTGAATACTAAATTAACAGCTATTCACACGGGATTGAAACCAATTGGTGAAAGAGATACTAAATTTGAAACTGGGAAAATTTATGGAGATTTGAATTCTACCGATTTGGACAAAATATATAATTATGTACAGACTCATAAAGACTATCAGACTTTGGTCGATGCTGGTATTGTCAATGCAAACCTAATTGATCCTGAGGGTGCCAAGAATAAGCAAGGGCTCACTTATGATACTGATAGCACTAAAGATCTTTACAATAAATTTCAAGATGAATTTATTAAAAATGTGAATAATGCTGGTAACACTGTTAATTCATTTAAAAATACTAAGACAAATTTGTTAGCTAAACTTACAGAACTTGGACTTTTAGATGGTAAAGATATGATAGGGTATATCAACGCCTATAATTATAATATAATGGATATTAGGCTTCAGATGGTAGCAGCCTTACAAAAACTTTATAATATGCAACTAGTTCAGCTTGCCTATTACTATGGAGTAAAGGGGAATTTAGATTTTCAATTTACCTCTTCTGACCCAACAAATCCAATGCCTGCACAAAATCAAGGTCTAACCGGTTTTAAAAAAGCGGCGCAAATGTTGTTTAATGCTTATGAGGCTGATCTGAATAATTTGAATAAAGTGTCCGAAACATATTTGCCATTTATTACAGAGACAGATGTTGTTATGCAAATAAATTACGACTGGTTTGGTTTCCAACAACTTCTATTAAGTGATAAGACTTTTTTACGTAGCATTGATGAAAGCGCCCCTCTCCCAATCTCTGACAGACAGTGTGAAGTTACTAGTTTAACTTTTAATTCAATTGGCGATAGTCCGAACAAATATGGTTTAGTTAATTTAGGCATAAACTGCTATTTGGGTAATGAAACATGGAAACCAACCAATGTAGTCTTTCCTGCGGTTAAAGATGGGACTAAGATTGTACGTTATGCATATCATACAATCTATGCTACTTCATCTCAAAAGCTCTCAATAGGTAGTTTTTCTACTGCGACGAAACAGTTAACTTCTGCGGATATCAAAGCTTTCGCTGAGCAAACAAGCTCTAAGGATAGTATAAAAGACGGAAATATAAATGGTTTAGTTGATGGTGTTGGTACTTCTCCTCGGTGGGTTAAGAATCCTACGGATAAGAAAGATATGGTATTGTTTAGCCCAGCTGGTTATGGCAGTGGTGGTTTTGACTGGGTGGCAGGAGACTTTGAATTAAAAGATAATGGTAATCAGACTACTCGGATATTAGGAGTTGAATATTATGATGGTAATAAGGGTGACAATCCAGCACATTTAAGACGAAGCCAAGTGTATAGACCTTACTTAATGAATGGTGAGATGATTTACAATGTGCGATTTGGTAAAGAGGTTGCGGTAAAAGATGGTAGGTATAATGGAAGACACGAAAATCCGGTAACCTTTTTTTATAATTTAGCAAGCTATCGTAATCACTGGTTCGCAATTAAAATGAGCATGGGGTATGATAGCAATAAGCGAGCAGTTCAAGCTTTAGGGGTTGGATGTATTGACTCCACCTGCCATCGCGTATCTAATACTACTTTAAAGTGGGGCTCAGGTGCAGAGGTTAAACTAATACCTCCATCTATTCTAAATAATAACGGAGTCGATGCAGCGAATAAAAATGATGAATATCAAACGCTAATTTCAGGTACCGGAAATTAATGGCATGGTTTTACGATATTTTGGTTGTCCATAACTCAACCGATACTATGCTAAAAATTTTCTCAACAAATAAAAACTTTTAGACTGGAGCAGTGGCTATGATGGAGCAATTTTTGCCATAACTGCTAATAGTAAGAAAGAACCAACTTGTTTCTTTATTTAGTTAATAAAGCCCACAGATTAAAAACTGAGGGCTTTATGTTTGTAAATGCAACGACTTTGCTAAAGATAAATAAGCTATCTCGAGTTAAAATTAAAATATATCATATTGTTACGCTGCAGTAGACAAAAGTATCTATTGTGGAAAAATCAATTAAAGCCTATAATCTGTAGTTATAGAGTAAACGTAATTAATGAGTGATATTATTTTCTCTCTATAAGCTGCTCAGTAGTCTGCGCTCCATATTACACAAGGATAAAATATGATGATTAAAATAAAATTCTTTCAAGGTTCAGCTATCGCAATCGTGATAAGTGCTTTGTTATGCGCTTGTAATGGTGCGGCAAATAGTAGCAATCAAACAGCAGAGACACAATATCCAAGCTTTAACTACGCAAAAGTTGGAGTCGCGCTTAATCCTGATTACAGCGTTAATAATCTATTTGTTAGTGGTGATAAGGTCTATCTTTCACTTGCAGATCAGGATGAGAGTACTTTTGGTTATGCCGAAATTAGTAAAAATGCAAGCAGTTCTGATAATTATCAGGCAGTATATCTGACAATGCCGACAGATCATCAATATTCATTGATCGGCGATATGACGGTGAATCAAGATGATTCTATATTATATGTACCAGTGGCATATTTGAGTGGAAACTCATATAATTATACGTGGCTCAAATATAAACCTGCTGCAACAACGTCATTTGATAGCGTTGGGAATTTCTTGGTATCCTCAGAATCTTCCGCGCAATTTGCTCTCAAGTCTGCAAGCTTTTCTGATGGAGTAGTTTATGCTAACTACGCGGGTAATTTGGTCGGCTTTTCTGAGAGTGGCAGCAAAGAGCTATTTAAGGATAGTCAGCTATTATTGTCATGGCAAGACTCATTTGCTATTAGTAAAAATTGGATGATTGCAATAAATGATAACGATAATGGCTTAGTTCGAGTATCATTGGACAATAAGAATCGAGCTCAAATTGGTGAAGATTTTGTGGCTTTGGCAAATAAGGGTTTTGAAGCAATGCCCAAATTTACGATTTATAACCATATCATCTATATTTTGGCAATACACCGCACAGGAAGCAGCCAAACTCCACATTTAGCGCTTTGTAGCATTAGTGATACCGCAGATGTAAATACTGGCTGGGATTGCAAAGTTGGAGTTAATTCCTTAACAATGGGTAGTCAACTAATCAATCTTGATGTAGATAAATATACTGGTAAATTATATTTCATCTCACATAGTTTAGCTAACGGTAGTCAGCTTTATGTTATTAACTAGAATCTGTCAGGAATAATTTATCATGAAATTAAAAAGATCTCTTTTACAACTATCAGTTATGGCCGTTTTATTAAATCCGTTGGCTTATATCATGGCTGATAACCAAGTACAAAATCAGTTACAAATAGGTCATGAGTTACAATTTGATAGCCCAGAGCATTTTGATTTAGGTGCGTATGCTATTTTGAGTGTACCTTCTGATCAAGGTGGGGTTGATAAAATCTATGGCAATAAATTAACTGTGAAATCGCTTCAAACTTCTTACGGTCAAATGAATTTGAGCTTTGCTGATATTTTTTGGTTAGGTGGAGATCTTATTGGTGAGCCCGGACAAATTATTGGTTCTTCGCTGAATCCAGAGAGTACCTTTCAAATTAATTTGGCTGCATTTGATAAATATAAGGATTATATTCCAGCAGTTTTGACTGTTTATAGTAACGTTACTACCGATGTAAAAAAATTTATTGATACTGGTTCAACCCTAGTTGTACCTGATAAGTATAATTATGAATATAATAAAGCTACTGGAGGCTGGGGTGGGGCTGTTGGCGCGCTTTTAAAGTCGGGGCTTTATTTAAAGCTAGCTCAGTATAATTATGATCATTTCGGTGATAATGCAGTTAAATCATACCTTACTGGGCACACATTAGCGCTTGAGTATGCAAGTAGGGCAACTAATGTTGAAGAACTTAAATATGCTTATTTTGTGGAAGGTTATGCAGATCATTTTCTCACGGATTTATTTGCTACGGGGCATTCGCGTACCCCACGAGTAGAGATCGTTAATTACTGTGCAAACTTAGGACAAGGACCAGCTTCATTTTTGACTAAATTAATGCATGATCAGGATGGTACTACGGGATTAACTTTAGTAAACGGAAAAGGTGAAACTTGGTTTGGTACTGGTGATGAAAATTTTTATACTCCGGCAAATAAAGATAATAAGTTGAGGGCATTAAACGTGGTTCAGCAATCAGTTGACCAAATATACAATGCCTATGTTAGCAAAAATGCCAATCTTGCGATTAATAATGCAGAAATGAAGAAAGTGATGCCTGATGTTGAAGCAACTGCAAACTTGGTGCAAAATACAGTTTCTTTTCCGCCGATGTATAAGGTTGTGAAAGGAACAGATGGCAGCTTGATTGTCAATGAGTATGATGCTCAGAGCAAAAGCTATCATCAGTTGAAATGTTTGTCTAGTGCTGCAGCAGCGGCGTGGAATTATGTATTTAATTAGTGAATAGACAAAATCATCTATTGTTATAAATAAATTAATCACCTATAATCTTATATTGAGAATAGGTAATTTTGCTGAAATTAAATTTTTATAGGACTATCAAGTTATGAGTAACTTTAATAAATCTAAAACAATAATGGTGACGCTACTGACGTGTGTTGCATTTAGTGCTCATGCTGCATGGTGGGACTCTTGGAAATCAGCAGGGGATGATGGTAATATCAATACTAAAGGTAACGGCGCTGCAGATGTATCTAAGTCTTCACAAACAGCGAAAAAACTTAGTGTTGCTGTAGTTAATAATACCAAGAGCATATTAACTTCTGCTGTGTTAAAAGATAAAACTGGTAAGGTACTTTATACCAGCACCAAAGGAAGAACCTGTGCAGTAGGTGCGGTATGCTGGCTTCATGTAACACGAAGCTTTGTGACAAAAGGTAATACTTTTTTCTTCTATGATAGTAAAAATAATCTGGTCTCTGCGCATATGGTAGATAATATTTCGGCGAAATCGCCAGTGTATAATATTGGTGCTAGTATGGATGACTTGGGTGTGTACGTTTTAAGTAAAATTCGTGCAGTTAATCCTAAAGTTACGGAACAAACGGTTGATAATGATATTGTTACTACAACACTTAAAGCCACGCCTGATCAAGAATTGGCTGATTATTACCTCGACTTAATGGGTAATTCAAAGGATAATACGGCGCAAGAAGCTAAAGTGATAAAAACTTTGGCTGACCAATTTGCCAAAAATAAGGATATTCCTGCAAATCCTGATTCGGCGCGCTTAATTGAGAGTAAACCGGCTAATAACAAAATGTAGCAATCAGAGAAGTGTTATTGTATTAATAAATAATCAAAATTAACCGTCTCTAAATTTTATCTTGAGATCAGGCAATTTTGCTGAAACTAAATTTTATAGGACTATCAAATTATGAGTAGCATTAATAAACTTAAAACGATCATGGTGACACTGCTGACGTGTGTTGCATTTAGTGCAGGGGCAGCAACTCAGGCAGAAGAACCGAAAGAAAGTCCGCTGTGTTCGGATACGTTGAGAACCGCGATGGATGGACTGGGGATGATACCTTTCCTTGGGGATACACTTAAAATTGCTGCCACTACAGCTAGAGATGCTTCATGTCCAAGTAGTGATGCTGGTATTAAGTCATATATGGCAGACCAGTTTGCTAAAGTCAATGTAAAATTAGACAATATAAAAACTCAGCTTTCTCAATTAGAAGAACAGCTTAAGTCGTTTGAGCAACATTATAACAAAAAAGAATTGGGTAAGCAGCAAGCTGAAGTGTCTAAATTGGATGATCAATTTGGTCCTTGGCTTGATCAATATCAATTTGCCTTAGCAAAGGGAGTTGGTGGTGATGGTAAACAGCATAATTCGATAACTGATTTAGTAAATTCATTTAAAGGTGGTTTCGACGAAGCCATTAAAAAGAATCCTGAATTAGTAGATGCTCTTGCAAATTTATATCAAACTAATAGTGAAGCGCAAGCAGTCGTAGACTTAGCCGCAGCAGGGAATTTTTCGACAGCTGGAATAAGCGATCTATGTAATAATGCTAACGTTATTTCTGGAAACGTATTTGATATCAGAAATACCTGTAATGCTACTTCACTGATGATGTACACTCGAAATATGATTCTTGAAAAACAGGTTGAATATGCTTATAATGATGTATCTAAAGTATACGCTATGGATAAACGTCCAAATAAGCAGGTAATAACTATAATTCCACCTAAAAGATTTACTGATTGGGTAGATAATGTTCAAAATATGGCACCGAGCAAAGCGATTATCGGTCTAATTAAACCTACTGAAAACGTATATTCTCTGGCAAAGAACTTAGAGGCTAAAGGTTTTAAATTAACTGGTTGGTATACTGCTCCTGATAAACGCTATCTAACAGTTGAATATCCTCAGGCAACTATGAAAGCTTCTGTAACGAAATCTAAGTACGCTTATCAACAGCCAACTCGAGATGGCAGCACTATTGACTATGCTAACAATAAAGTTGATGATAAGATAGTTAATGTTATGGGTGTGCCTGTCCCAGAGCGCTTCTTTACTGCGGGCGGTGCTGATTATCGTGACAATAATGCGTTTCCTTGGGCTGAACATGATAATGGTGTCACCTCAGATCCTGATAATCCTATTTATAAGTCTAATTTTTTTGTAGACGGTAGCACTCCTGATTTCAGCGTAAGTGCATTTGGATTTTCTCCTGATGTAAACTATAACAAGAATAGTATGATTTCTCATAATAATGGTTTTGCCGAAGGACAAAGAGAAATATTTACTTACTATGGTTCAAATGGCTATCGTTTAAGCTACCCGCAAAGTGATTTTAGTAAAATTGGTAGTAGTGTATTTTTTACCTTTATGCGCTTCACTTACACAGACGGTTTTAATTATGTCTTTGCCGTGAGAACTTGGTTGACAGAGTATATGGGTGGTGCAGTGGTGATGAACGCCGCAACACAATGTATGACCAATGATTGTACAATTAAGCGAAGCGTTGGAACTTTAGGTCGGTTTAAATTTCAGAATGGTCCAACAGAGGTATATTGGGGGGTGGCAGGTACTTACTCTAAATGGGATCTTACAATTAAATAATCTACATAAGTTACGCGAAACTGCGTAGCAAACCATTAAAATACCACGCCTTAGCGCGTGGTATTTTAATCAAAACAGCCTTGGTTTCGTTAAAACTATTGCTGAACGCAGATTAAACCATTAATCCAAGTTGAAGAAACACTAACTAATGCACTCTCGGCGCATGAGCGATTACCCGTGGTAATTTGTGTTAATGTCAGAGTCGGAGAAGAAAATCCTGGTGCTAATGGTGAATTTGAAAACTGGTTACCAACGTTGCCAGTGCCTATATTGGAGCTATTATCCCAATAGGTCGTGGTTGTTCCATTTAGAGTAGAGCATAATTCAGTATTCGTGGCAGATGCTGGTGGATACATTGTCCATACCTCAGACAGTCCTGTCCATTGAAATGCAATTCCATAGTCAATAGTAAAATTGTCTGGTAAATATATCAGCGCAGCTAGTGACGGTTGGGTAACCGAGGGAGTTAGGTAATTGGGGATAAAAGGGTAACTAGCTGATTCGTTTGTTATAATTGATATCATGTCAGCAGTATTTTTATATGCTGCCATAGGCTTCAGTACCCAGTCAATGGGTAATACTCCCATTTTTAGAGCAATTTAAAAGTATAGATTATTTACGGCTT
>DAORIZ010000060.1:0-11087 GCA_035438765.1 Burkholderiales bacterium
AACCTATTTTTGAAGATATGGTCAGCTTTTTTTATTTTCTGTCATGTAGCAAGAAACTTTGTATAAAGATTTCTACGTACATATTTTGCAATAGTATTACCCTTTATCTCTCTAGCATATTTAAGGCTGATTACACTAGCAATATCGTCATAAGTGTCAAAATAAAATATTAAAAAAAGAATCTCTTGCTCATAATTATTTATAAATCCATCATAGTCTTTGAGTCTTTCATCAAAATTAGCTACTAACCTATCAGTACTAAGCCTGCTAATCAAAGCTGGTAATCGGAAAAAAGCAATTGGAAAATTTAGTTTAGTAGCTACTACTTGTATGGCTACTACATCTTGAGTTGCTGTGTTTACTAATGGAGAGTAGTGAAAGTACATCACGACATAATCTTTTTTACGCAGAAAATTTATCCCCAGATTTGTTACTGCCAATTTACTCTTAACTACTTTTTCATACATATCAATAAGATCACTTTTATGGGGATGATCTGAGATAAATTCAAATAGGTTAATGTTATCTTTATGATGAACTTGAGCCCACTTTTCATTACTCCACACGTTATAGTAAGCGCTGCTACATGTTACATTTGAAGTCTTAGTGTCAACGATAAATCTATACTCTGCAGAATTGGCATAAAACTCTTGAAAGTGGATGAGCGCTAAATTGAAGGCTTCGTCGTTACTCAAAATTTTCTCCTCCTATCATGTTAAATTTACGTAATTATTACTTACTGTTATTGTATTCAACCTCGCTAATAACTTAAATTGAGTATACATTATTCTAACATTATCGTCAAGTCCTTTTAAAGGGAATTTCAATAACAATCAAACAGTGTATAATTGTGCCCCAATTAGATGTGTATAAAAGCAATACCGGATGTATTTGTTTAACGTTTTTATCTTAGAATTCGTTAGTTTTATTAATCTACGACTAACTCAATTCGGAAAAAGCTAATAAATCATGTACAATTTTTGCTTTGTACCCAACAACACAGTGAAAGTCTGATAAAAAACTCAAGGAAAGATATATGAAATTAAAAGCATTAAATTGCACTCTTGCCGCCGCATTTGTTGTGGCTGGGTGTAATGGCAGTAGTTCCAGCTCTGGCTCAAACTCTCAGCCACAAACAAATAATACGATAGTTGTGCCCCAAAGTATTCAGAAGCGCACTCCAATTTCGGCAAATACCCAATTTGGAACGATTGTTAATTCTAACTCTACAAAAAAAGCGAATGCCGCGCTGAATGACTCTAGTAATAGCTGTATTCAGTTGGTTCCACAAACAAATAATCAAAATTATTCTATTTCGATAAGTTCTTCTCAGTGGTGGTCAACTGCAACAGTAAATTTTGCTATAGTAAACTCTTGCGCTACACCTCAGTCAATTAATGAATTAGTTACGCTGGATAATGTTCAATTTAATGGTGGCGCATTACCAGCTTCAGGATATAGTTTAGCTGTATCTGGTTCTCCATATTCCACGGCTGTTGGTACTGGAGCTGGTACAAATACGGCAAATGTTTCTATTGTAGGTCCAACTTGTACTGAATATTGTAACTGGGCAGAATTAGCTCCTAATGCACAACTAGCGGTTTCTGCCCAAATTAGTTATTCATCATATATAAATAGCCTAACTATTGGTGGTATATCTCTTAATGGAACAACTCCATCACCAACGCCAAGTCCTAGTCCTACACCAGCTCCAGGTCCTAGTCCTACACCAACTCCGAGTCCTACGCCTACGCCAGCCCCAGTGGTGCAAACTGGCTCTATTAACCTGAGCTCAATTGCGGGTACTGGAGTTTCAAACGCATGTTCATCAGTAGGTTGTAATTTCCAAGTTCAGGTGATTTCGCCTTCTAACACAGTTGTTGCTACTCAAACTCTAAATCCAGCAAATACGAGTTCTACGTCCAATACAATTACTAACCTATTGCCTGGTCAATATACAATAGTTGTTGTACCTAGTTCAGTGCCAACTGTTAGTGGCGGTACTCTTACATATAGTTATGCGCCAGGAACATCAATAAGTGTAGCAGCTGGTTCTACCGTCAATGAAACTGTTAATTATAGCTACACGGCTAATCCTGTAAATACAGTTACAGTAGATTTAAGTTCAGTTAATATACCTTCGTTATTTAAAAATAACACAGTGCTTGGACGCATTATTGAAAGTAATGGAGTCGTTGTTGGCAATTTAACCTTTAATTCAGGTTCCTTAACTCAGAGTATAACGTCAAACTCTTTTGTCTCTGGTCAGACATATACACTGCAAATTCAAGGTTTAGGAGATCCAGCAACAGGTGACTATTATGCTCCTATTGTCGAGTCATTTAATGTTAGCTCAAGCTCAACCACAGTTGAAAATGTTTCTTATACCAAAATACCGAGTAGCAGTCTTTATACTGTAAATATCAATGTAGAAAGCCCTGTCACAGGTCAAACATTGTCGTATGGTTCAGATACAAGCTATATGTCTTATGCAACAGATGCTTTACAATCAGGAACATATACATTCTACAGTAAAGATAATGTCGCACTTACTGCAAGCACTGTAGCAGGTTACTCTACTAGTATATCTCCTTCACCGGTAGTAACTAGCTCAACTTCTACTGTTACCGTTACGAACACTAAATCAGCGGCAGCATTTAGCTATCAGGTATATTATCCTTCTACCGCGGCTGGTGTTACAGGTATTGGTAATAGCTACAATTTGATCCTTACCAATAACTCCTCACAGTCAATAACACTTAGTAACATGAATTTCACTTTGCGTAGTGGTGCAGCCATGCAGAATGTTATCACTGCTTCACAAGCACCAAATGGTGGAACTATTCAGTCTACTAGTAAAGGAAACTGTTATGGTGTTAATAATGGTATTTGTGATGTAATCTATAATTTTGGATTAGGTTGGGGTAGTGGTGTAACTATTGCTCCGGGTGCTAGTTATACAGTAACTGGTATGCCTAATGGCAACTCTCAGACTGCAGACGCTTCGACTAGTGATGGCTTACCTTTATATTTAGATGTAGCACATAATATTGTACTTACAGATACTAGTGGTAACTCTTACTCTGCGACTCCTTATACTATATATCCTAATCTAGCGAATCCTAATCCGAATAAAATGATTGGTGGATACTTTGTAGACTGGGCAAATTATAGTACGCCTACAGGCTATATGTTCCCGGTAGAAAGTGTTCCTTCTACATATGGTTCAAATTTCCCGATTCAAAACACTAATACAATGATCTATGATCTAGGTTACTTTAACCCTACGACATATTCAACAGCATTAGCTGATAATTGGGCAGATCCTACGTATATGGAGCAGTTTGCTTTTATGCGTAATCAACATCCATGGTTGAATCTGGCAATATCATATGGTGGTTGGGGTAGTGGCTCAGGAACTGCAGGTTACCCTTCACAAGATTTGCAAATGTTATTCCAAGCTTATTGTAACAATGATTCTAGTTGTGCTAGCGGGACTAATCAATCTGCAATTAACACTGCTGCTCAAAATATGATTAATACTGCCCTTCTTGCTGGCTTCAATGGTATTGATATAGACTTCGAGCAAGGTGTATGTAGCCAATCTGCTTCATGGTGTAATGGTGGTACTATTTCTTGGAATACCGCATCAGTTCAAGGATATCAGGCGTTACTTGCTACTTTACATAATTATGCAGAAAGTATCACTTCTAATGGTATTCTTGCTGGGTCTACGTTTAATATATCAACAGCTCTGCCTGCTGGTGTAGATACGATTCAGACTTATACTCAACTTGGTGGTAGTTTCCAGACAATCCTTAATAGTATAACTTATGGAAATCTAATGAGTTATGATTATCACGGTCAGTTTGATGAAACATCCGCAGGCGGTTCGGGTTATTCTGATGCTAATTCTGGCTTAAATCGTTCTAGTGCCGCTTGGGGTAGTCCACAAATGTATTATGATATAAACGATACTTTATATTGTGGCACAAATGGTGTTAGCTGTGGTAGTTACAAAGGCTACATGGCATTAGTTGGTCAAAGTGGATTAAATAAACTGAATCTTGGTATTCCTGCTTATGCACGTGTTGAAAACTTACAAAATCAACCATTAACTACAGCTCAAGCAATCTATCAATTATTAGGTTCGTCAAATAATGGCTGGTTGGCTTCAGCGGGAACTGGTGGTGTTGTAACTTACCGTTGTATTTATAGCAGCATGGCTACAACTAATCTGAATGCTTCATATTGCGCAACAGGACAAAAATATGACTACTTACCAGGCATCATTCCTGCTACGGGCATAACACCTTCAGCTACTTGGATGGGAGTTCCTGCGCAGACACCATGGTTCTACTATGTGGTAGGTGGCATACCTTATTTTGCAACTTATGATAACAGTCAGTCAGTTGCAAACAAGGTTAGTTATGGACAGAGTAAAGGTCTAAACGGTTACTTCACTTGGGAAATTAATGGTGATGTACCAACGTATGACCCTAACTACCAACAAAACAGTATAATGTATGGCATTACTCAATCTTTAAAATAAAATGAGTATAGGCTCTCCTCTGAATGGAGAGCCTATTTTTTTAGACTCACAAAGATACTTTTGGCTTATTTTAATGTGATTATTAAAAAGCTTCGTTGATTAAGGCAAGACATTGACAAATAAAACGCAGATCTATAGAAAAAATTTCAACAAAATTGACACATTACTTGCTCGCCTTAAGAGGTGTATTCACATCATCATTGCGTGATAGATTATTGATAAACAACACTAAATTATTAATAACCTGCGGGTAAGCGCTTGAGGTAAGTTCACGATGAATCAAAGCTTGTTGTTGAGCAGCTTGTACTCCAACCTTAAACGATGGCTCACTCAAATCCCCAATTGTCATGATCTCACTCTTATGTTCTTTTACACATTTTGTCTGAGCTGCGGATTCTATTGGATTACGATTTGTACAAGCCAAAATTAAAATTGCAGAACGTAAGGAAACTACAACAGACTGATCTGCCTGCACTTCACTTAAATCAGGATTAGTATTCACTGAGCCATGGATAATTTGTTTTAAAATATCCTGAGCCATTCCAGGTGCATCCGCGTGGCAAAGTGCACCACTCAGTATCAATAGCGTTATTAATAAGTTACGCATAACATTCCCGATAATTAAAAAATAATATTACAATAAAAATTTCTAAGTTTACTTTAAAAAAACCAATAGCATCAAATTATAAAATCTCAGGCGTAGGAGGTTCAGTAGATATCGTATAGTTATTAATTTGAGTTGCAATTTTTTCATCCAAAACGACTATATACGGACGATACAAGCTGCTAGGAACCAATTGATGAAATTCATGCTGGAGCGCTACCTGCGCTAATAACTTAGTATTAGAGCCTAAAATGCCGAATTTTGGACAAAGCTGATTAGCGATAATATTCCCGATTGTGCTACGTGTAATTTTCAATATCTGCGAACATTGTTCCTGATTGACACCATTTGCCAATAGAAACATAATTTCATGCTCTCGCAAGGTTAATTTTTCAGAATTAAGATATCTTTCATGTGTTTTTTCATCAGTAATTACTTTAAGATAATCTTGATGACTAAAAAATCTTGATTGAATAGCAAAACTCTGAATCGCCACAACTTCACCGCTAGGATGCAGTATTGGGACATAGGTCACCAGATAAGAGGTAAATTTCCCACCATAAGGAAGCAAGTCAATCAGGCTAATTACATTCTTGCTCGTAAATACCAAGCGTTGAATTTCATAAATTCTTTTAGCGTACTGATGTAATGACTCCATCAACTGCTCATTATAATGCCCAGAAAAAATCTTCGCAGCTACATCGGTATTAGCATAATTTCGAAAACTTAATCCCCGAGCATCCTCCCATCGCTCTAAGCCAATTGATTGTGCAGATAAGGTAGTACAAACAACAATTTTAAGCTCGTAATCAAACAAAACTGAGTAAATCCCCTGATCCACCAAATGCATAAAATTTGGAATCAATATATTCTCAGTGAATTCCTTTTTTTCATAGTCTGATAACATACTGCTCTCCCCAATAAGTTCTATTAACCAGAATTAATTTATTTTATTTGTATATTATAACGTACAATGTTACATTCATAGAAATTATTTTTCATTAACATAAAATATGCTATCTTAACGGATTATTACCGGAAATATATTCAATGAGATTCCTCAAACTACACAATTACCAAGATCGCAACTATCGTTATGTCGTTCTGACCTGCGTATTATCTTTTGTTTTAATTGGTGATGTTTTAAATCCATTACTCAACTTTATGGCAATCAATCTTCCAGTAAAAAACAATAACTTTTATGATTATGCAACCGTGGCAAGCATAATTCCAAGCTTACCGTTTTTATTTTCGTTTTTGATTAGTTATTTGGTAAATAACTACCCTTATCGTAAAATAATTCACCTTAATTATATGATCTTGTTGAGTACAACTTTAGTCCTACTCATTATAAACGTAAATGAGGTCATATTACTAGCTGTATTCATTGCACTTAGTGGAATTATATTTCGCGCGATCTACTTTTCACTAGATAAGCAACTCACTACGATCTTAGCCACCAAAGCACGTGACTTTATGGCGGATATAACAATTTTTGGTGCATTAATTGGTAGTATTAATATCAAGTTTGCAGGCTATATTTATTCTCACTATCAAACGCGTGGCATTTTACTAGTTTTTGCAATAGGTTTGGTATTACTCTGGTGGTGTGCGGCACAAATTCCTGCAATTAAAAACCTAGAATCTAAATCAGCGCTACCATCATTACGTCTATCCAATTTACTTCGCACCATTTGGAAATTACCCGCATTTACTCGCTATCTAGCAATTATGGCAAGCTATCTCGCGCTATCCAGCCCATTTTACTTATTGCTTACAACTAAAGTACATCAAGAATCAATTGGAATTGAACGCTATACCTCATTAATGGCGGCAGCGATGTTTTGCAGTATCGCTGGTGCGATGTGCTGCAAGCTAAAACTTGTTGCACATCAACCTGCTCATAAAATTATTGGATTAACTATTTTTGCCAATAGCCTCTGCTGGATTAGCCTCAGCTATAGTTCAACATTTATGAGTTTTAGTCTATGTTATATTTTAAGCAGTATCATTTCAATAATCACACTAGTACATATGAATACACTTATCTTACAACACATTAACTCTCAATCAGAATTAGTTAAAATATCGCCGTTAGTCAGTGGCGCAATCGCATCTTTGTTTTATTTATCCAATCTACTTGGACCATTGCTGTGTAATTTATTATTTAAAGCGCATTTAAACTATTTACAAATTTATGTCGCTGGTGGTATCATTCAGATCGCAATTGCTGGAGTAGTTTTTCAGCTCAAGAATCAACCGCACAAGATTAATCCATAGGACACTATAATGAAACGTATGCAAATTCTTGGCTTTAGTATGTCATTTATCTTATTTTGGCAGACTAATGCCGACTCTATCAACAACCTAAATTTTGCGGGTAATGTAAAAGTAAGTCAGGAAAATTATCAATCAATTAACGTCAATGGCGATCTGGACGCTGAACGCATAACTAATAGCGGGATGAGTAATATCAGTGGTAAAGCTCAATTTCGACAATCTAAATTACAGGATTTGAGTATTGACGGTAAAGCTATTCTTGAAAACTCACAAGTAAATGGCGAAATGAATATTTCAGGAGCATTGGCAATAAGTAATAGTCAAATTAGTGGTAAATTATTACATTGTAGTGGCAGTTTAACTTCAAATAATTCAACCTACGCACTACCAATAAACATAAGCGGAAGCCTAGACTCAAACCGTGATAGTTTTTACCAGACAATCAACACATCTGGCTCAATAACGCTAAATCAAGCGACTCTCCACCAAGGGATTAGCAGCAGCGGTTATAAACTCAAGTTAACTAACTCACAAATCAAGGGTGATATCACTGATAACGCAAAAATATGGATTCTAACACCACAGATCTTTTTGGATAATACGCAAGTAACTGGAAATATAGTTTTTACCAAAATGATGGGAGAGCTTATTTTAGCTAATGGTGCAAAAGTTACTGGAACGGTAAAAAATGCCAAAATCGTCCGTTATGGTTCATAAAGTAAGCTGCATAATTACCACATCAACAAAACGCTCAAATTTATACCCGACATCTTTCATCACACCAGTGAGGGTAAAACCACACTTTTGATGTAAATTAATTGAACCTTGGTTGTTGCTGTCACCGATCACGGCAAGCAGCTGCTTATAACCACGCGCACGACAGCGAAGGATTAACTCATCGAGTAAAATTCGCCCTACTCCATGCCCACAATAAGCCGGTGCGATATAAATTGAATCTTCAACGGTAAAACGATAAGCTGAGCGCTCACGGAAATGCCCGGCATAAGCATAACCAATTACCTCATTATCAAGCTTGGCTACAATAAATGGAAAATTTTGCTCAGTGATTTTATTAAAACGAGCCGTCATTTCTGCAAGTGTGGGAGCTACCTCTTCAAATGTTCCAAGCCCACTAGCAACGTGATGAGCATAAATCTGTTGGATAAATACCACATCGTCAATTGTAGCATGTTTAATATCTACCGGTGTTAGTTGTGCCATACGTTTACCTTAACTATAATTGATTCATCTTTATTCTAAACTAATAATTTTGGCTGGTATTTTACAACATTTTGCGCAAATCATTGCACCTTTTCGCACACTTAATGCTATAATCAGCGCATAATTATTATTACAATACAAATTACTTGAATAAGGTGTAAAATATGAAAAAAATATTAGGTTTATTGACTGCAGCATTATTATTGAACGCGTGTAACAGTGGTACAAGCGGTAGTACTAGTGACGTTCAAACAGGAAGTGGCAGTATCACAGTTAACAGTTCAACATTTAACATCAACAGTTTTACAGCTACAGGTTGTCAAACTATTCCTGCTAATGGTTCATGTACATTACAAATTAATGGTTACACAGGCTCAGGTATTTTCGTTGGACCATTGACTAGCACTAACCCCAATGGCTACACATCAAACATTAGTCAGTGTAATAATGCAGCTGCATTAATTGCTAATAGTTGTACAGTAACGATTACCAATACTAACGGGAATGTTGGTACAGGGCAAGCTTTTGGCGTAATTGCCAACGGTAATTCTGCATATCCATTAGTAAATATCACCGTTGGTGGTGGAATCTAATTTCCAAATACGATTTAAAAAAACTAAGGCACCAGATAATCATGGTGCCTCAGTTTTTAATCTACTGTTTTACTGACAATCAGAGTTCCGCAGGTATTACCAAAGATATTTACCATTGTACGTACCCGATCGACAATCCGATCTAGTGGCATCAAGATCGCAATCGCTGAGAGCGGAATATTAGCCATACCAAAGACGGTTACAAAGCTTACCATTGATGTCTCGGGGATACCACCAACCGCAATACCAGTTAAGATACATGCTAAAGCTAACAAAATTTGCTGTGATAAATCTGGATGTATCCCCAGAATATGCATAAAGAACAGACAAGCAGCCATTTCATACATCATTCCTGAAGCAAAATTCATCGAAGCACAAATTGGTAACATAAAATTCACTACCTTACGTTTACCACCAAGCTCTACAGCTTTTTCCAATGCCAGCGGTAAAGTCGCTAGCGAACTCGAAGATATAAACGACGTCATAAAAATTGGCATTGCTTCAGATAAAATTCGTTTGATTCCCAAATGACGGTAAAGCGTCGCAACTAACAAAAGTTGCCACAAGAAGTGAATAAACAAACCGACAAAAAACAGCCCAACAAATTTTAATAAGCCAATCAGATTAGCACCCAGCGCACCACTTAGATAACTATCGGCTACCGATGTCCCAATCAAGACAAAAATAGCAATTGGTGCCAGATACATCACACCATTAAGCAGCGACAAAAACATTTCACGGGTGCTTACCATCACATCAAGGATCGGACGTGCTTTTTCTTGATTCAGTGCGCAGGTAATTCCAAACATGATTGAAAATGCAACCACAGGCAATACATCAAAATTAGCCAACGAATGAAAAATATTCGATGAAAAAATATAATTAAAAATATGGCTCGGATCTATTGCAGTTGAAGTTGACTCGGTATATTTAGCACCACTGAGTAAACTCTCTGCATTGATTCCACCACTAATATCAACCGAGTTAAAGACAATTAAACCAATCGTAACTGCAATTATTTCAGTGATAAAAATATAAATTAATGAATTGCGAGCAACTTTTTTTAACTCATGCAGCTTTTGCAGATTACCGATTGTTACGATTAATGAAGTCAGGACAATTGGTAATGCACATAATTTGAGCAGATTAATAAATGTCCCACTGATAAATTCTAAATGCGCAAAAATATGCGGCAGGACAATTCCTAAGACAAACGCGGCAAGTACACTAATTAGAATAATTTTACCTTGATGTTGACGATAAAGTTTAAACATAATGCTTTCCAATCTTAATTAATAGTACGGAGTTGCAAATTCCACAATGCGGCATATTTACCACCTTGCGCCAATAATTCACTATGGCTACCGACTTCGACAATCTCACCCTGCTCGAGTACATATATACGTCGAGCACTCACTACGGTCGATAAACGATGCGCAATCACTAGCGTAGTTCGCCCTTTGGCAACTTCAAGCATCGAACGCTGAATCATATCTTCAGTATGATTATCCAGTGCCGAAGTAGCTTCATCCAGAATCAGAATCGCTGGATTTTTGATAATCGCGCGTGCTAGAGCAATGCGTTGACGCTGACCGCCTGATAATTTCTGCCCTCGTTCACCGACAATGGTATCATAACCATTCGGTAATTCAGAGATAAATTGATCAGCTTCCACCATACGCGCCACTTGTATAATCTGCTCACGATTGGCAGCAAAACTACCATAAGAGATATTATCAGCAATCGAACCATCAATTAAAAAGGTTTCCTGACTAACTACCCCGATTTGACTACGGAATGAATCCATAGTTAGTGTATTAATCTCCTGATTATCAAT
>DAORIZ010000061.1:0-10084 GCA_035438765.1 Burkholderiales bacterium
TAGGAGACATAGACTTTAACATATTTCGCTCAATAAATGATGGGATAACTATAATACGTGAAGGCTACGATATGGCTTTAGGTAATTTTATACCATCACAGCAAGATCTAAAAATCAAAAATGTATTTAACACCAAATGGAAATTATTTTGTAGCAAAGGATATGCCGATAAATATGGTTTACCAGCTACACCAGCAGAATTAATAGCTAATCATAAGATAGTTGGAATAATGAATCTCGACGGACGACCAGTGGCACATTTTCAAATGACTAATACTCACACAGGTGAAAGTATTCTTTATAAAATGCCTAAACATCTTACAATTAATAATCAAATTCATATCCTCCCACTTATCAAATCAAATGAATTCATCTGTCCTGGCTCAGAAGAGATGAACCCAGACCTCAAAGCTGAGGATATAGTAACGGTTTTACCAGACTATTACGTCCTAGAAATGAAGTTCTATTTAATATTTCATCCGCATGCAAGAGATTTAAAAATTAAATTATTCAGTGACTTTTTAGAGCGGTGTTTAATAAAAGAACTCTGAGGCTAAAACTAAGTAATATTAATTACCACTACAGAATATCAATAGCTATCATAATTGAATGATAGCTATAGTTCAAATTTGAGCAATGCTCCAATGATTTTATAGTATGCATCTAATCTGATATATATTTTATGATATCACCAGCCTCACATTCCAGAGCTTTACATATCGCATTAAGGGTTTCAAAACGAATCGCTTTAGCTTTGCCAGTTTTCAAAATTGAAAGGTTTTGTATCGTAATTCCAACTTGCTCCGCCAAATCTTGCAACTTCATTTTGCGCCGTGCTAACATTACATCGAGTTCAATTATTATTGCCATGATTTACATCCTTAAATCGTAAGTTCTTGCTCTTCATTAATCTTATGCCCAATCCGCATTACATGAGCAACTATAATCAAAAAAGCACCACAGATTATTGCGGTAAGGTTAGTATTACCAAAACCAAAAGCAATATAACGATGACCTGCTGGATAATTAATTGAAATCGCCAATGAATATAACGCATCGCTTAATGGTTGAAAAAGTAATGCACTAAACAAGCACCAATACCCTAAAACTCCATAAATTTTAGCATTAGCCGCACTAAAAATATTACCTTGAATATAGTTTTTAAACAATTGAATTATTTTATTTAATCCTACTAGTAAAGGTAAAAGACTTATCAGAGCGCCACCGATACCAAATGCTTTATTATTCCACTGGAATTTTTGTAAAGCATCTTTTAAATCACCATTAATTGAGTGACCAATGGTTGGTCCAAAATACGCTGTCATACTAAAATCATTAACAGGGAACAGCCAGCTGATAGTCGTAATTAGCGGTAATGCAATTAACAAAAAGCGAAATAACAACAGCATTCGCCGACAAAGAGTAGTTAGTTTATTATCCATGTGAGAGTCCTTTATAAAATATTATTTTTAAGTACCATGCTCAATCAGATTTGAAATGTATTAATGGAAAAATAAATCTGCTTGAATATATAGCTTTGAGATCTCAAGGCATAATGTTAGCATCAATATTGATTATATTGCAATTATTTTTTATTGTTATTCGATAAATAATTACTGAATTACAACTTTACAAATTACAGTGCACACTGCTAATTTACCTTTGCTGTACAAATCACAAGCTGCTATAATCATGTGAAAATAATTCTCACTTAACAATGAAAGAATCACCCATGAGCATTCGTGGAAAACTCAAGAAAGAATTAACTTTTTGGGACTTGGTCACTAACGGACTAATATTTATCGGACCTGCATCAGCAATCGGTATTTTTGGTGTCTTAGATGCTAAAAGTAATGGCGCAGTAGCATCGGTTTATCTTTTAGCCACTGCCGTGATGAGTTTAACCGCGATGTCATACGTGCAAATGGCACTTGCCGTACCCAAATCAGGCTCAATTTATGCCTATGCCAAAACTGCTTTTGGTGCCAAAATTGGCTTTTTAAGTGGCTGGATGATGCTTTTAGATTATATTTTAATCCCAGCGGTCGCCTATTTATTTAGTGGGATTGCGTTTAATGCATTAATTCCACAGATTCCAGCATGGATTTTTACTCTATGCGCAGTAATAGTCACTTTAGGCTTGAATATCCGCGGAATTAAGCGCGTGGCTATTTTTAATAGGATTATTTTGATTGCTGGTTTAGTCGTGCTATCGCTAATTTTAATACTTGGTGTCTATTTAATTGTTACGCATGATACACCACGTACTATCCTGTCACCGTTTACTGGGGTCGGTTCATTTTCACTCCAATCCTTAATTGGAGCAGTTTCGGTCGCAGTATTATCTTTTCTAGGTTTTGATGGAATCGCAACTTTTGCCGAAGAGCATAATGGTGCCAAAAATACTTTGGGGCGCGCAATATTGGTGTGTTTAGTCATCGCAGGATTCTTGTTCATCTTACAAAGTTTTATTGGCGGAGTTTTAGCTTTGAATTCACCAGAATATTTTCGCACTCATCCAGAATTACAAGGCAAAGCTTACTATAGCATCATCAATCAAGGTATGTCACCTTTACTTTCATCAGCGCTGGCATTAGTTAAAGCTTTTGGCGCATCTTGTGCTGCCATGGTAGCAGTTGCGGCATCCAGCCGTCTGGTTTATGGAATCGCCAGCGATGGGGTATTCAGCGACAAATTAAGCCAGACCAATCAAAATTCTGGCACACCTGTTTTAGCAGTACTAAGTTCTTCCAGCCTGACTTTAATCATTGCAGTCAGTGCCGCAAGAGTAGCCAATGGTTTGGATATCTTAGTTTCATTAGTCAATATTGGTGCGCTATCGGCATTCTTTATGCTCCATTTGGCAGTGATTAAGGTTTATATTATTCAGCATAAATCTACACGGTTCATCTTACATCTATTCGTGCCAGTTTTAGGTTGCCTGAGTATCGCCACTATAATTATTTTATCCTCAGGCTTTTCGCAGCTAATTGCGCTAGTATGGCTAGGGTTTGGGATTGCGTGGAGTTTTTATCAACGTGTTTTAAGGAATTAAAATGGAAGCAAGTATAAAATGGATTAAGGAATATGGCTTTTTAGCTAAAAGTGCTTCAGGTCATGCGTTGCTAATGGATGCACCAGTTGCATCAGGTGGCAATAATCTCGGACCATCTCCGATGGAAGTTGTTTTGCTGGGGGCTGCAGGTTGTATGAGCTATGATATTGTCAATATTTTGCGTAAATCACGCCATGACATCAGAGAATGCAGTGCTCAATTAATCGCGGAACAAGCTCCTGAAGCACCAAGAGTTTTTACCAAAATTGAGTTTAAATTCACGCTGGAAGGTAATTTGACGCGTGAGCAAGTTCAAAAAGCAATTGATCTTTCTGCAGAAAAATATTGCTCAGTTTCGATAATGCTCGGTAAAACCGCTGATATTAGCTTTAGCTTTGAAATTATTGATTAGAACAAAAAAACCAGCGCTAGCATAGATCTAGTCTAGCGCTGAATGTTTAAGATGCTTCAAAATTAGTGACTATACAGATAAGCAATCGCTTGGTTCATAAACAAAACGACGCAGTGTAGTCAGAACTACATAAAGAATCTTTTTTGAAATCCGACAAAGTCCAAGATTCAAAGACGAAGAGTATATAATGTCTGTCAAAATAATGATCCACTATGAAACATCACGCTTAATTTTACGCGAATGGCTAGATTCAGATTTAGCCGCGTTTGCTACCATGAATGCAGATCCTGAAGTCATGGAATTTTTCCCGCGCTTACGCACTATCGAAGAATCACAACAAGCAATCGAAACCATGCAGAAGCATTTCACGCAACATGGCTATGGAGTCTTTGCTATTACTGACAAGCAAAATAATTTTGTCGGGATGGTTGGTTTGCAATCTAACCCAGATAAATTTTGCTTTAGCCCATGCGTAGAAATAATGTGGCGGATTGCCCGTAAATATTGGGGTAACGGTTATGCGCCAGAAGCCGCGCTAAAATGTTTAGAGTTAGCATTTAATCAACATAAATTAGCCGAAATAGTTAGTTTTACTGCTGCGATCAATCTTAAATCGCAACGCGTGATGGAAAAAATTGGTATGACACGTGATGTTAGTGGTGATTTTATTCACCCAAACTTAGACCCGTCTCATCGCTTAAATCCTCATGTGTTGTACAGAATAAAAGAATACTACGCCGAGTAAAAAAGAATTAGATGCATAAAATCAATACAGGAACCTGATTTTTTACTTTTGTGAGATTAGACAGAAATTACTTTTCTCAAGGCTGCATGATTTATTACCTTGATTTAAGATACTTACTTTTAGATAAAGCAAGCTAGATGGCAAGAAAGGAGTAATTGTGCTTAGTATCATGGTTTTTTCCTCTAAAAGATTATTTATCAAGTACGGAAATTATACCTTTATACTGCACATTAATCAAATTTATACTATTTATATACTTAATAGATTTTAACTATTAGAACTCAAATAAAGCGCGAGATATTCAGAAAATCAATTATGAAGAAAATATACAGACTAATGGAGACATATATTCAAACTGATTCGAAATACTAGTAGGCGATTTATATTGAGCCTACACATAGTAGGTGAGGAATAAATTAACAACCTAGGATGATGAATCTGATTGAGTATAGCAAGCACTGGGTTTACAGGCGAGAATACCTCATTCAATATAATCTTTCATGCGAAAATAATAAGAACCCATCTTCACAAAGGCTTGTTGAACTATACCAATATTGGTGATTTCAAGTGGTTTGATTGCGGCGAAAATATCAAATTTTTCAGACTGACCGATGATGGCATCAGCAATAATTTGTCCAGCTAAATTACTCAAAGCCAAACCTTGTCCGGAGTAGCCTTGCGCATAATAAACAGTATCATATAAACGCCCAAAGTTCGGTGCCAGATTTAAAGTCATACTATCAGCACCATACCAGAAATTCTTAACTTTAACGCCTGCCAATTGCGGGAACGTATTAATTAAATCATTATAGAGCGATTTTTGTACTTGTGGCACATCCGGTTTACCAAAAGTATCTCCACCACCAAAAATCAAATTATTCTGTTCTGTCAAACGATAGTAATTCATAACATTGCGAGTATCAAAAATCGCCATTCGATTTGGCAAAATCTCATGAGCAAGACTTGGCGATAGTGATTCAGTTGCCATAACATAAGTATCAAATTTAACCACTTTATAAGCTAATTCGGGCGCAAATAAACTATTTTGATAATTGCAAGCCAGTACCACAAATTTAGCTTTTACCTGATGTTTGCCATTAACAGTTAAATGATGCAAGCCACCAGCTTGGTTAAATTTAATCTCAGTAACCCGACTATTGGTAAACATTTGCGCTTTTTGCTTACAGATTTGGCTTAAACCTAAAGCATAATTTAGGGGATGAATGTGACCTGCAAAACGATCATAAAGTAGTCCATAATATTTGTCTGACCCAATCAAAGTACGTGTTTGTTGCTTGTCATATAGTTCTACTTGCGTATAACCATATTTTTCGGTCATAATCTCGTACTCTTCCTGTAAATCTGCAAAATGCTTCTTTTTATAAGCTGCGATACCTGTTCCAGATTGCCAGCTGCAGTTGATGTTATAGTTTTTGATATTACTTTTGACAATATCTATTGCCTGTAAAGAAAGGCTCCATAACTGCTTGGCTATTTTATCCCCAAATTTATCTTCAAAATATTCCATTCCACACTCATAGGCAGTCAAAACCTGACCACCATTCATGCCACTAGCTTGCCCAGCAATATTTTGTGCTTCAAGTAGCACCACTTTATAACCACGTTCAGCTAATTTCAACGCAGTTGAGATTCCGGTTAAACCACCACCAACCACACAGACATCGCAACTAAGGTCTTCTGTTAAAGAGGGTAACTCAATATGCGTGTTTTGACTTTCAGAATAATAAGTATTACTTGAATAGCCAGCATAAGATTCAGCAATTATTGTATCCAATAACCTAGAACTATTATTAGAGGCAATTGATCTGCCGCCAACAAAACCAACACCCACTCCAACACCAAACTTCAGAAAGTCACGACGATTCATCAAAGCCTCTTAGTTATAACTAACTTTACAAGAACAAGCATTACAATAGCGCGAATTATTACTCACATCCAAGCCATTAATATGCAAAAATCCGTTAAATTTAGTTTTTTCACAGCCGCTAGGATGAACAAAGTGAATTCCAGTATCTGCACCACGATGATAAATTTTGCCACAAGCTTCAACACTGCTACCTACAGGATAACGGCGGGTAAAATCATCAATAATTCCAGCATCACTATTCATACTGGATTGTGCAACAGTTAGATTAGTATAAAATAAATTATCCATCACAACTTTATAGATCTCGCCCTGCGCATCCTTGATATAAAACTGAGTATGAGTCATCGGATAGCCAGTATTATTGTAGCTACGCGCTTTATTAAACTTAAAGACCTGTTTACTTGGTAATTGCACTAAAGTTCCACTAACTAGAGTACAACTTTGCGGTGCTTTAGCCGCAAAACTATTTGCAGCAAATAAAGCACCACCGATCAATGTCAGTACACGAAAACTATCCATACCTCTCATGCCAAACCTTTTAGTACTCAACACCAGCGTTATGCGCTTGCTGATCAGCATGATAACTAGAGCGCACTAACGCACCGACTGCAGCATGTTTAAATCCGATTTGATAAGCAAAATCCTCTAGCTCTTTAAATTCAGCTGGCGTAACATAACGCAATACTGGCGAATGATGTTTCGATGGTTGCAAATATTGTCCAATAGTAATCATTTCAATATCATGCTCACGCATTAATAACATCAACTCTTTAATTTCTTCATTTGTTTCGCCAATCCCAACCATAATACCTGACTTAGTTGGAATATCTGGACGCATTTGCTTGAAGCGTTTTAACAAATCCAATGAGTTTTGTAGATCCGCACCTGGGCGTTGAGCTTTATATAAACGTGGTACTGTTTCTAAGTTATGATTCAACACATCAGGTGGACAAGCCGCCAAAATTTCCAAAGCTTTATCCAAACGACCACGAAAATCAGGAACTAAAATCTCAATTTTAGTCTGTGGGCGAATTGCGCGAATCTCTTGAATGCAATGAACAAAATGCTCCGCACCACCATCACGCAAATCATCACGATCAACGCTAGTAATTACTACATATTTAAGCTTGAGAATATCAACCGAGCGAGCAACTTCTTTTGGTTCGTTGGCATCCAATGGATTAGGTTTTCCATGCCCAACATCACAGAATGGACAACGACGGGTACATATATCACCCATAATCATAAAGGTTGCAGTACCTTTGTCAAAACACTCGCCAATATTTGGGCAACTAGCTTCTTCACACACCGTATGTAATTTATGCTCACGAAGTAAATTTTTTACTCGATTGAAATTTTCACCAGTGGGTAATTTGACTTTAATCCACTCTGGTTTTTTCAACGGTTCAGCTAAAGGTACTACTTTAATTGGAATTCTGGATAATTTATCTTCATTGCGTAACTTAACGCCTTGTTTTTTATCCTCAGTATTAATCATATCCACATCCCTAAAAAGAAAAATATTAATCGGGCATTATAACAAATATCAAGCAAATACCGCTTGATTTTCAATTAGATACACCGCACTATTAACAATGTTTTAATTTGAGTGATCAACCATTATTTGCCATTTATTATCATTTTTCTTAAATAATAACGAGGTTACTCCAGCGTACTCTTTGCTCTCGGCTTGTAGCTTCCAGTGCCCATATAAAAAAGCATGTTGCTCATCAAGAGCTTCAATGCCATCAATCTTAATCTGAAGTTGCCCCATCCCTTTTTTATCATTACCATATTTGTGCTTATAATGATCATATGAGCTTTGCCAGCCATAAATAAATTTATCACCAGAAATAAACAAGGTTTTAGGACTATTAACATAACCTTTCATAAAACACTCAAGATCACCTGCATTCCAGCATTTTACGGATTGATCCATTGCGCTCGTTACACCCTGAGTAACTTCTTTGGATTCACTACTGCTTAATGCATAACAATTTATACCCACTAATGCCAATAAAATTAATTTTTTCATATACTTACCTTTATAAAAACCTTATTTATGAAAAAGCTGCTATCTTCCACCAGCAACATCAATAAACGTGCCCGTAGTAAAAGATGCTTTCTCAGATAATAACCAATAAACTGCCTCGGCTACTTCATTAGGATAGCCACCACGTTGCATTGGAATTTTTGACTTCAAACGCTCAACTCGGTTAGCTTCACCACCAGAAGCATGCATCTCAGTATAGATGATTCCAGGGCGTACTGCATTAACTCGAATACCTTGATCAGCTAATTCCAGTGCCAATCCTGTAGTAATCGTATCAATTGCGCCTTTTGAAGCTGCATAATCTACGTACTCATGTGGAGACCCAAGCACCGCCGCACGAGAAGAAATATTCACTATTGAACCACCTATTCCACCATTTTTATAAGCCATGCGTTTTATTGCTTCACGGCAACAAATAATAGTACCAGTTACATTAGTTTGCAATATTTGATTTACTCGTGCTGCAGTTAAATGTTCAACAGAAGTTTGTGGAAAAAGGATTCCTGCATTATTTACCAAGGCATTTATCTGTCCCAATTTTTGGTCAACAACACTAAACATTCTGACAATTTGCTCTTCATCAGCAACATCTGCCTGTACTGCTATTGCCGCACCACCAATTTTTTCAATTTGTTGAACAATGTCTTGAGCCGCTAATTGATTTTTATTGTAGTTTATACATATTTTATATTTACGACGTGCCAATAATAGTGCAATAGCCGCACCTATACCACGGCTTGCTCCAGTAATTATCGCCACTGGATAATCTGCTTTTATCATAGCGAACTACCTAATAGAGTAAAAAAGTATTATACCATTCCCACTAAAAAGGAGTCACGCTTTATCCATTTGATAAAATACAACTCAAAACTATCACATTTAATCAAGAAAAATTACTACATCAAAATTGGTATACTTATTTATGGATAGTGAATTATCCCAAAATACCACTTTTAGATAAAACCAAATACTGTGTAATATTCGTACATAACTGATTAGATTTTCCCAATTAGAAACTTTTATGAAGAAAATGCCCATGAAAAAATTTTCTACAATAATCTTAACTCTTTTAGCTCATCAGACTGTATTTGCAGATAGTGAATCCAGTGTAGCAACATCTCCGACGAACAGCAATGCGACATTTATTGCTCGCGCAGCCTATCTTCAAAACCCGTATAATTCGGAAAATTACCCGACAACAGGTGGTGGTACTTTAATCGTGAATGAAAGTCAGACTGTCAATCAAAATTTCTGGCAAAAATGGTTTGAAGATGGGACGTATAACATTTATGCAGGTACAACGATTAATGCCGGAGCAGATAGTAAAACATTCAACAATCCAGGACCATACAATCGCGATATGCAACCATACTCCTATGGCGCAAATATATTTGCTCAAACTGGGCAAGCAGCAGGATTTTCCATAGGAGGCGTAATCACCGTAATGAATCCATTCTTTGCTGAACCAATGAATGGTTTAGCCACTCAGCAAGGAACGCGCGATTACAATATATATACACCAACATATACACAAGCAGCAATGTCTGAAGCATTTGTCGAGTATCAATATAGCAATATGGTTCAGGCAGATATTGGTTACATTGGAATCAATAATAGTCCGTGGATCAATGGAAATTATGAAAATAATTTAGTATCCATACCAGCAACTTACCAAGGGGCGCTAATAAACCTCTATCCCGGTAATGGGTGGTTAATTACCGCATTAGCTTTTAATGCTGCACAATACGGTGCATTAAATGGCTTTACAGGCAATACCAATTACAGTATCACCAATAACGGTATAGCAAATAATAATGGTTACGCAGCGTCAAATGGAACTGTTGCGCTTGGTGCTAACTATAGCGGTCTTAGCAATAACTATAACTTACGGCTATGGGGTTATCAATTCGATAATTATGGAACGCTTTTAT
>DAORIZ010000062.1:0-7828 GCA_035438765.1 Burkholderiales bacterium
TCGTTCCTACGTTCACATGCGGTTTCGTGCGTTCAAATTTTTCTTTAGCCATTTTGCTATCCTTTAATTAGTAGCTGTTCTAACCTAAAGCCAGCTACTATACTCAATCAGATTCATCATCCTAGGTTGTTGATTCACGCCTCACTTACAATTAGTAAGCTTCGTCGTGAATCGCCTACTAGTATTTCGAATCAGTTTAAGTATATTGGTTATTTAAATTAATTATTTCTTCGAAACTACTGCATCAGCAATATGTTTTGGAGCTTCTGAGTAGTGTTTGAATTCCATTGAATACGTTGCACGACCTTGAGTCTTAGAACGTAAGTCAGTAGAATAACCAAACATTTCTGCAAGAGGAACTTCGGCACGAACTTTTTTACCGCCACTATCATCGTCATCCATACCCTGAATGATACCACGACGAGATGAAAGATCACCCATCACATCACCCATATATTCTTCAGGAGTTTCAACTTCAACTGCCATCATTGGCTCAAGTAAAATTGGTTGTGCTTTACGCATACCTTCTTTAAACGCCATTGAACCAGCTAACTCAAATGCTAATTGTGATGAATCGACATCATGGTAAGAACCATCAAATAACGCAACTTTCACATCAACTACTGGATAACCAGCAACGACACCTGATTTCATTGCACCTTGGATACCATAATCAACCGAAGGGATAAATTCACGCGGAACTGTACCACCTTTAATTTCATCAGCAAATGAATAACCATTACCTTCACCAGCTGGCTCCATGCGAATCCATACGTGACCGTACTGACCTTTACCACCAGACTGCTTAACGTGTTTACCTTCAACTTCGATTGCATTACGGATAGTTTCACGATATGCAACTTGAGGAGCACCAACGTTAGCTTCAACGCCAAATTCACGTTTCATACGATCAACAATAATCTCTAAGTGAAGCTCACCCATTCCAGAGATAATTGTTTGACCAGTTTCTTCATCACCTTTAACGCGGAATGAAGGATCTTCTTTAGCTAGACGGTTAAGCGCAACACCCATTTTCTCTTGATCGGCTTTAGTTTTTGGCTCAATCGCAATGTGAATTACCGGCTCTGGGAACACCATACGCTCAAGCGTAATTTCATGTGCTGAATCACATAGAGTATCACCAGTTGTAACCTCTTTAAGTCCGATTGCCGCAGCGATATCACCCGCACGAACTTCTTCAATCTCTTCACGGTTATTAGCATGCATCTGCACGATACGTCCGATACGCTCTTTTTTACCTTTAACTGGGTTATAAACTGAATCACCAGATTTAACTACACCAGAGTAAACGCGGAAGAATGTTAACTGACCAACAAATGGATCACTCATTAATTTGAATGCAAGAGCCGAGAATGGAGCATCATCAGATGACTCACGAGTTGACTCAGTACCATCTGGCAATTCACCTTTAATCGCAGCAACTTCTGTTGGTGAAGGCAAATAATCGATAACGGCATCAAGCATAGCCTGAACACCTTTATTTTTAAATGCTGAACCACAGAACATCGGAATAATTTCGCAAGCAATTGTACGCTGACGAATAGCAGCCATAATTTCAGCTTCGGTTAATTCATTACCTTCAAGGTATTTATCCATTAACTCTTCACTAGCTTCAGCCGCAGCTTCAACCATTTTACCGCGCCATTCATTACAAACATCAACTAGATCAGCAGGAATATCAACGTATTCAAACTTCATTCCTTGAGTAGAATCATCCCAAGCAATCGCTTTCATCTTAACCAGATCAATTACACCGGTAAAGTTTTCTTCAGCACCAATTGGCACTTGCATCGGAACTGGATTACCTTTAAGGCGGTTACGGATACCGTCAACCACTTTAAAGAAGTTAGCACCCTGACGATCCATTTTATTTACAAATGCAATCCGCGGTACTTTGTATTTATTAGCTTGACGCCATACAGTTTCAGACTGAGGCTGAACCCCACCCACTGCACAGTAAACCATACATGCACCATCAAGTACACGCATAGAACGCTCAACCTCAATCGTGAAGTCAACGTGCCCTGGTGTATCAATGATATTTACGCGATGCTCAGGACGATTACCATCCATACCACGCCAGAAAGTTGTCGTAGCAGCAGAAGTAATGGTAATACCACGCTCTTGCTCCTGCTCCATCCAATCCATCGTCGCCGCACCATCATGTACCTCACCAATTTTGTGATTTACACCAGTGTAGAATAACACACGCTCAGTTGTAGTGGTTTTACCAGCATCAATATGCGCAGAGATACCAATATTACGGTATCTTTCAATCGGAGTTTTTCTTGCCATCTTGTCTTAATCCCTATCTTAATAGCGGAAATGAGCAAAAGCTTTATTTGCTTCAGCCATTCTGTGTACTTCTTCACGGCGTTTCATAGCAGCACCGCGACCTTCGATTGCTTCCATCATTTCATTTGCAAGACGGATGTCCATTGATTTTTCACCACGTTTACGAGCAGCATCACGCAACCAACGCATTGCCAAAGCAACCTGACGCTCAGGCGCAACTTCGATAGGAATCTGATAGTTAGCACCACCAACACGGCGTGATTTCAATTCAACAATCGGCTTAACCGCTTCAAGTGCCTGATTGAATACTTCAATACCTTCTTTTTTTGATTTGTTTGATACGATATCTAAAGCACCGTAAACAATTTTCTCAGCAACGGCTTTTTTACCACTTTCCATAATGATATTCATAAATTTTGACAAGGCATGGCTACCAAATTTAGGATCTGGCAATACTTGTCTTTTCTCGACTTCTCTACGTCTAGGCATAATCTCTTTTCCTTAAAAAACCTGTTTTATTATTTAGGGCGTTTAGCACCGTATTTAGAACGTGACTGTTTACGATCTTTAACACCAGCCAGATCAAGAGATCCGCGCACTGTATGGTAACGTACACCTGGTAAATCTTTCACACGACCACCACGGATAAGTACCACGCTATGCTCTTGCAGATTATGACCTTCACCACCGATATAACTATTCACAGTGAAGCCATTAGTCAAGCGTACACGACATACTTTACGTAATGCAGAGTTAGGTTTTTTAGGAGTTGTAGTGTACACACGTACACAAACACCACGACGTTGAGGACATTCAGCTAGCGCAGGAGATTTACTCTTGTAGCGAACGCTTACACGTGGCTTTCTTACTAATTGATTAATAGTAGGCATTATCTTCCTTCTTTTATTAAAAATACTGAAGCGTGGACCCCATGTCCAAGCCTCCAAGCATAAGCCGCATCAGATATATACAATATATTTGTTGATTATAAATATGCTTTTATTCAAAATATTATTTTGAGGCTCGTTATTATACCATACAATCAAGATAAATCACAAAGCAAATTAACTCAAATAACTACATCAAGCTTACACCTGCATTATTCCCAGAAAATACGCCAATTTTCTGTAGCGTTATGCCACAAATACCACCCTATAAAACCACAGAGAAATACAGTTTTGCGCTCAATACATGCCTAGCTTTATTATTCAGCTTGCACAATAACCAGCTTAAATGCTAAACTTGAGCGTTACTGAACCCCACTCAATCTTAAAAATTTACATACCTCAGAGCTAAATTTTATCCGAAAAGGATCTCCATTAATGCTGGATCAAGCACAAAAAAATGAATATCTGGAATCTTAAATACTGGGCTAATCTAGAAAGATTAATTAAGCTAATCACATAAATTTTATAATGCATTTTCCCGGAAATAGCCAGTTTTTAAAATCAGATAAATCGGTAGTTGCAATAAATTCCCTGAGATCCGTTTGTTGTGACCTCAACTTTTCCGTTCAAGTGCAGAGATCTAGATTTTATTGGTCTAAACTTAATTCTATATTCCATTAGTTTAGCTTGTACTTTCAACGCAAAAAATTCCAAACATCTATATCTTGATGATTACCTTGAAAATAAAACACTCTCTTATAGGTCTAAGAGAGTGTTTTAAGCTGGTACGTTATCTAATGGATTTCTTTACCTCCCGGACAAAGTTCAATTGTAATACCATCATCAGGAGTTGGGTTTGACGTATTAGTTTGATGTAATACAAAATTTGTGAAAGTCGATGATTGGTCATCAAATTGATATGAGTAGCACGTTGGACAAGCTTGCTTGATCCATGTTACACCTGGTAAAACATGACTTATCCATGCTGGATTAGATGATCCACATTGTTCAGCTGGTGCTGTAATACCTGCCCAATTTGTGCAACCTGCTGTATCAGCATTAGGGGTTCCTCCTCCATATCCAGTATTAGGTCCGCCTTGTACCGGGTTATACAGTGCAGACATTGGCCAGTTAGAGCCAGAATATGTTACATTAAAAGGTAATGGAATATTACTATTACTACCAGATATAGCTGTCAATGATGCTAAAGTTAAGTAGCCAATTCGTTTACCACATATTAAGGAATAAGAAACATTCTGACCAGGAACAAACGTCTGATTTAATGTCCACGGGCTGTATCCACATACCTGACCAGTTGGGCATGTTGGGTTTTGTTGTGAACAATTTGATGTGGTGTCTGTTGAATTAGGTGGAATCACATAGTTAAATAAAACTGTACTTTCTTGTGGCCACCCAGCAGCTACTGCATTAGACAAATCAGGCTCCCACGTTGCTGCAGGAAGAGCATACTGGGTACCAGATTGGGCTAGAATTCCACCTGGGATTCCATTCTGATATGCACTTTGATTATTTATTAATGGTTCATACGGAGTTGGCGTCATACTTGTAGGCTGCATCAATCCTTGAATATTTTGAACATCACTACTTGTTGGTCCATTGCCTAACAATGTAACCTCATATCCTGTAAATGGATTGGTAGGAGATTTACCAAAAGGACAAGATTCATTTGCTGAACTAACAACAGGATTTCCAGTACAGTCTCCATATATATAGTAACCTGACTCTATTCTACGATTAGTTAAAGTTCCATTCCACACACTCCCAACGTTATCCATACCTTGTCCCGCAGGTATTTCAAAGGTTAAATACTGCCCGGTTGATATTTTGTATGGATTGTTAGTATTGAACTTATTTACTGGTATTGGATTTGCCCATTGACAAACGCCATTTAAAATACTCGAACCATTTGGACAATTTGACGAGTTTTGATTAGAAGCACCCGCAATTTCCGGATATGAATTATAAGAACAGGAATTAATTACTTTAATTTTACGTACTACTGGTGATACATTTCTAACAGTAGCGGTAAATGTTGCAGGCAATATTGCCTCATCGCCACCTTGTGCAGATGCCTGAAATGAGGCAGAAGATCCAATTACTTGTGCAGATGCAAACAATTGATTAACTACTTTCATATAGCAAACAGGGCTTTCACTACTCATAACACAGGAAGTAACGTTATAATAATAGGCAAAAGAAAATGCTGGATTAATGCCTGTACCTGGTAGTGTTACCGTAATTGGTGCAGAATCTCCATTTATTAGCCTTAGGGTAGCAAGTATCTGCCCTCTTGATTGATCAGTAGAAGCCGGTAACCCCATGCTTGGCTGATCAAATACTAACTGAGGTTGCAGGTTCTTATTTGTTATGGTTACTTGAGCAGTTGCACTGTAACCACTTACACCGGTACTAATTGTACTATTTCCAGCTGTAACACCACTAACAGTGATATCACAAGATTTTTGGTCTGTTGATAATGTACAGGTATTTGGCGTTACTGTTACATTACTATTATTAGCCGCAATTGGAACAGTTAAATTGTTAACGTTAGAACTATTTTCTAGAAGCAACTTCATAGGATATGTGCTATTTGTTTTAACAGTTATATTTGAGGGAACAAAAGCCAAAGATCCTTTTATAATTACTGAACTAGGTACTACCGTTACCTGACTTGTTACACTACTATAACCGGATGCAGATGCAGTTATGGTACTTTGCCCTATGGCACGCCCAGTAATTTTGATTGTACATACGTTGTGTGGAAACTTGCTATCAAAAATACATGTTGTTGGTGACACACTGATATTATTGTTACTACCCGCAATATTAACTGCTAAATTTTTAATTCCTTGTCCACCATCATAATATAGCTTTACCTCAGTCGAATCACCAAACACAACCGACTCTGTGCTACTAGCAAAAGCAAGATGACCTTTTACTTCTGCATTTGAGACATTAAATGTCATTCCAGCAGACTCATACCCACTAGCAGAAGCTGTAACTGCATCTGTACCAACAGTTTTCCCTGTAACTAAAAATATACACTTTGGACGTAAACTGGATAGTATACATGCATTGGCTTGATTGAAAGATACATTAGAATTTTCTTCTGAAAGAGTTACCGTAAAAGGAGAAATTCCAGAACTTCCAACCAAACTAACAGTTGCTTCTTCCGTTTCCCCTGGCTTTAATATTTGACTTGATGCTGATATAACTATATTTCCAGGCTGAGACTCATTTGTTACATTTACGTTATTTGTTGCCTGTAAATTGTATTCGGTAGAAGTAGCCGTGATTTGAGCACTACCTAAACTAAGACCATTAATAGTTACTTCACAAAATTTTTCATTGCTATTAAAGGTACAAGATTTTTGTTCCGGTACTGCTATATCTGAATTAGAGCTGGCTAGATTAACTGTTAAATTATTAATGTTAGATCCAGAGAGAAGTTTTAGCATGACTTTAGTGTCTTGCCCAAGAGTGACAGATTCCACACTGGGTTCAAAAGTCAGCCCTGTTATTACATTACTTTGGACAACGTCCAAAGATGTACTTGCTGATACAGCTGTAGGGGAAACTGCTAGAATTATTGCATTACCTATATTATTTCCTCGAACTCTTACTTCACATGAATTATTGAATCCACTTTCATCACTTAATGTGCAAACACTATTAACAATAGTTGCTATGTCTGGATTAGATGATTGTATAGAGACATTAGTACTGTTTGTAGCAGTTGATTTAGTTAAAGTTAATTTTAGCTCGGTTATAGAATTTTGTGATACTTTATACTGAGAATCCTGGAAAGATAATATTCCATTCTTAATAGAACCATTTCCACTGCTGCCGCCACCACTACAGGATGTGATTGCAATAGCTGCTAGGCTGATACAAATAAACCTTTTCATGATTGTTCCTTAAAATTAAAAATTAGTTAACATTAACAACTTACTACGTAACATTAGAGATTAAATAAATATTTCATCTAACCAGTCATAAACAATACAATTTGCAAAACCTAAATTAGTAACTTGACAATGGGTATCAGCACCATCCTCGCTCGTGAATTTATATGAGTGCTGAAATTTTATATTTTCAACAAAATAATTAAATTGTCTTAAAGGTTCACCTCCTTCACCATCTCCAATTAAAGCCAGAACAGGACAATCTATTAATTCCAAGCTTTCACTTATATCAAACTCTTGTAAATAGTTTATTGTCTCACTCATTAAATTATGCCCAAAACGCAATAATAAGTTTGCAGTTTGTTCTTTAAGACTGGGTGGCATGATTTCATCTGGTATGTAAGGAATATCATCATAACTAAAATCCTGAAAGTCATTGCCTTGATTATCAGCAAATCCAAGGATGTAGGAACAGAGATTAATGATTGGTGAATTTGCAATTAATGCTTTTATTCTTGGTTCGTAGCAGGCGGTTCTGGATGCAAAATACCCACCAAAACTAATTCCCATCAATGCTAATTTATCCAAATCTATCCATTTGTAGAATCTTTCAATTTCGTCCAGCAGTATTGCTACTGGTCTCTCGAAATCTGGTTCAAAGAATGTTCGTGTATTAAATCGCACAGAATCCATTTGGCC
>DAORIZ010000063.1:0-7535 GCA_035438765.1 Burkholderiales bacterium
AGGAGATTATCGGGCAATACATGGACATCAAAGAGCGCGGGATTATCAAGCAAGTGATTTATTTTACTGATGATGGCTTTGCCGACAAGCTTCGGCAGTTGCTTGCTGGAATTGACTTTATTTATCGGAAAGGTAGGACTGAGAAAATTTTAGTTGAGCAATTAAGGTATTTTCGTTTTATGAATGTATAATTTTATTAATTTTAGATGATAAAAAGAAAGTGTGCATAAAGCCGTCAGTAGAAAAACTCTCGGCTTTTAAGCTCAAAATAAAGCACTAATTATCTTGTAAATTGACAAATAGATCATAAAGATCTTTAGGTATTAGCCCTGGGTGATCGTCAACTACAGTACGAAGAATTTCATTTTTTAATGCTGACTCTTTATTATATCGTTTTAATTCTGGGAATGAATCTTTTAGCTTTTTTTCTAATTCATGCCCTTGTATTGTTAAATACCAATTAGGAACTTGAATTGTTTTACCATTGATATAAGCAACATTTACTTTATTATTTTGATCACCCCCCATTTTAGTTATTATAAAATCAACAACTTTCTGTAGGCTGTCATTTGTTAAAGTACTTAGATTCAAATACGATTCATCTGTAGATAAGCCTGCATCAGTAGCTTTAATAAATTTAGAACGTAATAAAAATGCCACTACAAGCAAAGGATCAAATATATAGTTTTCAATGCTATATCTCTTCTCGTAGCCGAGTACAAAAATTCCTTCGTCATTTCTATTCGTATTATCCCAGTCAATCACTCCAAAAATGAACTTATTACCAGATTTTCTAAGAGTTTGGACAATCTGCTTTACTTGCTCACAATTTGCAACTGGATCGCCATTTTTATCTGTTCTACTATCACCAGATGAGATAAAATTAAGGGAGATTTCAGGATTTAATTTAGGAGATAGCTTATTATATAATTGTTCATAATATTCAACATCATATCTACTTTCCACAAATATTTGCCTTCTATTCTCGTAGTTAATACTAAAAGAAGGAACACCAGCTGTTAAAATTTTTAATGCGGTATCCTTTGAAGATTTTTTGATTTTTTCGCCGCCACTACTCTCCTTCGCTACAACATAAATAGAGTCTTCGGGAGCCAACGCTACTGTTGATGGAGAATGAGATACCATAATTATTTTTACATTATGTTTTTTTACAAATACATCTTGAATAATATTCAAAAACTGTTTTGCCATACTTGGGTGTAATGAAGCATCTGGTTCATCCATTAATATCAAATCTGGAAATCCCATCTCTTTTTCAGAATTATACATGGCAAGAGCAAGACACATTAATGTCTTTTCACCAGAAGAAAGATCACTGAAATTTACTTCTGAATTTGTTATTTCATTTATTAATTTAGTTTGAAATGGTTTCTCATCATATGGATTTTGATGACTCGGAAATGTTAATTTATATGGCAAATTTGAATCACTTAAAATATCATTCATTAAATCCCAGGGTGGAATTCCATATTTACCTTCAAACTCACTATCATTTAGTACTGCATTATTTTCGTTGTGAGATCTATTTTTGTACTCAAAATAGTTATTTTTCTCTTTGATATCAGCATATCTTTTAAAAATAGCTGACAAATTATGATTAAAAATATCATTCACGTCAGTCGTTACTGCTGGATAATGATTATCAACATCTTCTTGTGTAATTTCATCACATGATTTACCACTATATTCTGAAATATGTTTAACCGCGTTTCGTTGAGAACTAGTTAAAGAATCAATCCAATGATATTCACCTGCTCCTATATTAAACCTCGGAGCTCGAGGGTTCTTGGCTTTATTTATTACAGTCATTAAATTTGCCTGCTCAGTTTTTAATAATTCCTTTGTTATTTGATTGCTATCATTAGGTTTTAATGTTTCATAATTAGTATATATCTTACGTATTATACTTTTTTCATCACTTGTAGCTATTAGCTTGTGCTCATGAATTGCCGTAAGTATATGTGTCTTTCCTGAACCATTTACTCCAGTCAAAATAACAAAATCTGGCAATTCAATTTCAAATGGATTTAATGATTTGTAAATATTGTCTAATTTCAACTTTATCAATTGGAACACCTCCATTGTAATTATATTTATGCCTAATTTTATCGCACTCTGCAATTAAGTTTATTTTTATTTTGCGGCTAACATTATTAACGCCGATAAAGCATAGCCCTGCCATGGTGGCTGAAATGGCTCTAATTCAAACTTAGCCGATTCGTCGTTTATATTTTTTATTTATCAAGAAATCAAGACTAAAAAATGTAACATTAAACAGCTACGCGACTTTAATTTTGTCAACTAAGGCAAAGGTAAAAGCAGATTACCCAACACCTCAGATCAGCAGTTTTACCACTATGTTGGATAAAGCTGCATCAAGCCTTAAAATCATGTTACAATAATTTCAGTAAAAATATATAATATTTCTGAAAATATTTAATGAGTTAATATCATGCAATCTGTTGATAATCAATTATTTAATATAATCAAAGGAACTGGCAAAGGTTATGTATTTTCTGGCGCAGACTTTATTGATAGGTTTGCTGGAGATAATATTGATAAAGCACTCTCCACATTAGCCAAAGAGAACAAAATTCGTCGAGTAATGCGCGGCATTTATGACTTCCCTAAGTACAGCGAGCTTTTAAGTCAGTATCTAAGCCCTGAAATAGATAAGGTGGCGCACGCACTTGCCCGTAAATTCAAATGGCGCATTGAGCCATCAGGAGACACTGCACTTTATTTACTTGGCTTATCAACTCAGGTACCAGCTAGGTATGTTTATCACAGTGATGGACCGAAGCGCGAATATGATATTCTAGGTAATCAACTGGAATTTAAAAAAATAGCACTGAAAAATATTGGTTTTAAATATGCAGAAAGTGCTTTGTTGGTTCAAGCAATCAAAAGCCTTGGTAAAGATAATATTTCAACTGAAATTATTGTTAAGCTTAAACAAAAAATTGAGATTAAATTATACCCTAAGATAATAAAAGATACCAAAACGGTTACTGATTGGGTGTATAGCGTAATTAAACAAGTCTGTGAGGAGTAGACATGGATCACGTTGCATCATTAAATAAATCTCAGCTTCGTGAGCTATTTAATGAAACTGCCATAAAAAAACAAGTAACTCCAGCTATTGCCGAGAAAGATTTTTGGGTTACATGGGTACTGAGTAAAATATTTGTGGATGAGTATTTATCAAAAATTCTGATGTTTAAAGGTGGCACTAGTTTATCCAAGGTGTTCAAGGTAATTGAACGTTTTTCTGAAGATATCGATTTAATTTTAGACTGGAATACTGTAACGCAAGATAATCCGTTGCTAGCACGGAGTAATAGCCAACAAAATAAATTTAATCAATCGCTCAATGATAGTGCTCACGAATTTATGCAAGGAGAAATTTTGCCGAGACTCAATGAGCTATTGCAGCCTATTTGCCAGTGTGATTTAGACAATACAAGCAAATTAATTATTCAGGTTAATTATCCAGCCGTTTTTAATGATCTGTACTTGCGACCGCAAATTTTATTGGAAATTGGCCCGCTAGCCGCGTGGTTACCATTTGGCGAATATGCAATAACTCCATTTGCCGCTGAAATATTTCCTCAATTATTTACACATGCGACATGTCAGGTTAAGGCTATTGTTGCGGAACGTACATTCTGGGAGAAAGCCACTATATTGCATCATGAGGCTAATCGTCCTGCAGATAGTAATTTGCCGCTGCGTTATTCACGCCATTATTACGATTTAGCAATGTTGGCATCTTCTCCAATAAAGAGCAGCGCACTAGATGGCTTCAATCTGTTAAATGATGTAGTTGAGTTCAAACAGAAATTTTATCCGCGTAACTGGGCGAAATATGAGGAGTGTTTAACTGGTAATTTGAAATTAAGCCCACCAGATCACCGTATGAAAATGCTTCAAGATGATTATAGGCAAATGCGTGCCATGATTTTCGGAAACTATCCAGATTTTAGTGATATCCTCGACAAGTTGCAGCAACTTGAGAATGAAATCAATTTGTTATCGTAGATATCCCCAGAAAATGTTAATAAACCGTGAATATAATAAAGCTCACGGTTTATTTTTTGCGCCAATTTTTTAGTTTAACATTTGTTTCAACTGATCACAAACAACCTGCGGTTGCTCTAATTGAATAAAATGTCCAGAGTCTATCTGAATGATTTTACTTTTTGGGTTATTATTTAAATAAGCTTTCTGCTTTTCGAGCCAAGCACCCTTTATCACATTTGCACTTTCCATTTGGGTGGAAGATACGATTACTATAGGAGTTTTATCTGATAATTTGGGAAGTTTATTCAATTGAAGTTGCGATTGATTCAATCCTTTCAGTTGGTAAAAAACCTCTGCGGACGTCATCAAATGATATTTATTAGCATTTTCATAGCTATAGTCTTTATATAGTTGAGAGTTAGAAATTTTATCCCAGCTTTCAATATCCAGTTTACTCATTAAACTATCTGAGTATTGAAAGCTTTCTGGAGCTGGATCAATTAGAAATACGCCGCTAATATTTGACGAATATTTACGAGCAAAATAATCGGCATATAAACCACCATAGGAATGCCCCACTATTATATATGGTTCTGGAATATGTCGTTTTTTCAATATTTTCATTAACTTGCCAGTAACAAGCTCCGCAGTAATTGGATTATTAACTGAGGTATTTAGATCTGCTGGACTTTTGCCCAAACCGTTACGGTCATAAAGAAATATTGAGCCAACTTGCCTTGCACAGTTAAAGAAAGTCTTATTTTGAGTCCACTCGTCGGTAGTTGTACCACTACCATTTTCAAAAATAATCGTTCCTCTAAATTTAGAAGTGGTATTTGGGTAATATTCTGTATAAAATGAAATACCACTTTCTATAGTAGTTAATTTATTTTCAGCGGCAAATGAACTTACAATAAAAAAGTTCAATATCAGTAACAATTTTTTCATCAATGCATCTCTATACAAAGGAATCTAAGGAAAAAATTATACTACGTATGTAATTGTTATTTATTTTATTTTGCGGCTAACATTATTAACGCCGATAAAGCATAGCCCTGCTATGGTTGCTGAGTGTGAAATTAATTGCACTCAGTCATTCTTCCTTCACTCAATTAATCTTCATAAACGACACTACGAGAAACTTAGCTGATTAGCTGCCTATATTCATAAGCAGCTAATCAGAGTTCACGTGTGCACCAAACTTTTATAAATTCTTTTACTCCGTAAACTCCATAAAACAATTTAAAAAACTTTCCTGTTGGCGCAATCGCACTAGCAACCGCAGTTCTATGCTTTTTAGTATCGCCATTAAGTCGCAAAACAAAAAATGTGGGTTTAGTTAGAGGTTATGCCTCTGGCTGAAAGGAGCTAAGCCCCTTTACCCGTAATTATTTAGGTTTGGCTTAATCAAATAGCGGTGGCGCTCGTTGGCGCTAAATCAAGATGTGTTTTTATGGAGTAGTTAAAAATGGATAAATTACAAAATGCAATCGTTATCTTTGGTCTGGAGAATGGACAATTTACACTAGCCGATATTAAACAAACTTATAGAAAGTTAGCTAGTGCCAATCATCCAGATAAAGGCGGCAATACCGAGACTATGCAACTAATCAATACCGCATTTAGTGAGCTATGCAAGTATTTTGAAACCAATGAAACCCTAGACATTAACCAAGAGCAAGAAACGGTGCAAAGCTTTGATTTTAGTTTTTTGGATACCCTTAAAACTATGCACGGGGTAATTATTGAAGTTTGCGGCTATTGGGTATGGTTATCTGGTAACACCTACCCACATAAAGAAGCTATCAGCAATTTAGGTTTTAAATTCTCAGGTGCTAAAAAATCATGGTATTGGTCACCAACTATCAACATAAGCAGTTACCGTCGTGGTAGTAAATCAATGAAACAAATCCGTAAAGATTACGGCAGCCAAATCATTCAAACCGAAATGCAGCCAGCAATCCACTAATCAGAAGCGGGAGCAATCCCGCACCAAAAATAAGGCTTAGGATAACCCTAAGCCTGTATCATTAATTAGCGCTGAATCCCAGTTTTGCAAGCAAAACCTGCCATGCCCATAGCCAGCGCTTTTTGTCTATTTTAATTCACAGGCTTCAATCATAAAATCCTGTTAAAATCAGCTTCTTAATTTGATTTATTTATATACTGACTACAAAATAACCATTACTTATAAAGTTCTTAAAGGTATCATGAAAAAAGTTATTGTTTCTTGGAGTGGTGGCAAAGATAGTGCATTGGCATATTATCGAATCTATTCAAATAGCTTATATGAAATTGTAGGATTATTAACCATAGTATTTAAACACGATGATGGTAAATACTATATTGGAATGCATATGATTGATATTGAGTTAATTAAGCTACAAGCGGAATTGATGGGGGTTGAATTATTCATTATTGAATATTCAAGTCAAGATTCATATAACCATAAAATGCATGAGTTTCTTACTTACTGTAAATCACAATCCATTTTAAATATTGCATTTGGTGATATTCATCTACAAGACTTACGTAAATCACGCGAAAATAATCTAGCTACCATGGGTATGAATGTTGTATTTCCTATTTGGGGTGATAAAGCACAAGATGTGTTAATCGAATTTGCAAAAAATGGCTTTAGAGCTATCATAGTAAATGTCGATACTAACTATATAGATAAATCGGTACTTGGCTCACAGTTAACCTTAGATTTAGTTTCTCTATTTGATATCGATCTTTGCGGTGAAAATGGTGAGTATCATTCCTTAGTATATGATGCTCCGATGTTTAAACAGCCATTAGCATTCCAACTAACTGAAACAATCCAAATTGATGCACAAGGAAGGTATTTCTCAATTATCTCACAAGCCAATTCTGAAATAGCTTGACAATATAGATAATTACAACTATTACAGACATCATCATGATATATATCAGCGACAAATACTTTTAGAGTTCTTCCTCTAATGAGAATCTATACTATTATCACTTTATTTAGTCTGTGGGGTTAACAAGGCAATCACTGTCACACCAAGAGCTTTTGCTATGCGCTCAATGCTATCAATAGTCATATTCCTCTCAGCTCGTTCAACATGTCCAATATAATTTCTATGAACATCGGCTATCTCAGCAAGATTTTCTTGCGAGATATCTTTAGCTAATCGGTATGCCTTTACATTCTCGGCAATTATTTTTAAAGTTGGGCTTTGTGTTTTCATAGATGTATTCTAAAAAATTACACCTTATATATCAACAAACAATAGAATGCTACTTTAAATAATTGCACTATATATAATATATTTATGCTAAACTATTGTTTTACATTAAACTATAATATACGAATAGGATGAGATATGGAAATAAAAAAACTGAATTACAATAATTGGTTACTTTTTACTTTGATATTTGCCGCTTATAACTCTGTATATGCAGATGACATATAGTGCGCCCAATTGTCAATACCAGTAAATACAATTTAAAGAAACAAATTA
>DAORIZ010000064.1:0-6657 GCA_035438765.1 Burkholderiales bacterium
TAATTCCGTTTTTCGGATGCCGTCTCTTCGCGGCAGAACGGTATTATCACACAACTAATTACTAACAGTCAAATCTTTTTGCAAAAAATTTAATAAATTTTACAGATCGAGACAAATGTAGCCTCTTAGCAACGGGATTAAGGACGATCATACTGTTAGTAAAATGCTATAATACCATATTGATATAATTTATCAATTTCGTTATTAAGGTAGTTATAATGTTAAGTTTTTATTTTTATCTACTAGTTGGTATCACATTAATTGCATTAGAACTCGCTACAGCTACTTTTTATCTATTGATAATTGGTATTTCTTGTGTTATTGCTAGTTTTAGTGCTCTTATTTTGCATAATTGGATGATTCCAACTATTGCTGCTGGCGTTTTATCTATTATCGGCTGCTTTTTTATTAGTCGCTATAAACCCAAAAGTGCAGCTAAGGGAGGAATGCTAGTAAAACATATAGGACAACGTGTGGAGGTAGTTGAAACCAACAACAATCGTATTCGTGTACTCTATAGTGGAACTTACTGGGATGCCAAAACGCAAAATCCAGAACCAATAAAAATTGGTGATCACTTAATTATCACTAAATTCAGTAACCATGAACTTGAAATAGCAAAGGAAATTAAATAAAATGAGTGTTGAAGCCCTAAATAGCATAATTATCCAGTACGGCGTACTGATTGCTTTTATATTTTGTATCGTAATTTTTGTTAAATCCAGTATTAAAATTATTCCACAGGAACGAGTTGGTATTGTCGAGCGCTTAGGTAAGTTTCATACAGCCCTGAATCCAGGACTGCATATTTTAGTACCGTTTGTTGATCGTCTGGTAGTTATTCACGATATGCGTGAAGTACCAATGGTTGTACCTGAGCAGGTGTGTATTACTAAAGATAATACTCAGCTGGCAATTGATGGTGTAGTTTACTTTCAAATCAGTGATGCCAAATTAGCCACCTATGGAACTAATAACTTTGTTGCGGCAATTGTCCAATTATCACAAACCACACTTCGCTCAGTTATTGGTAAAATGGAATTAGATAAGACTTTTGAAGAACGTGATGAGATTAATAAACACGTAGTAGCCGCGGTTGATCAAGCCTCACTTAACTGGGGTGTAAAAGTGTTGCGTTATGAATTAAAGAATATTCAGCCGCCACAACATATATTAAATGCAATGCAGGAACAGATTACAGCGGAACGTGAGAAACGGGCTAAGATCGCCCGCTCCGAAGGTGATCGCCAAGAAAAAATTAATCTGGCAGAGGGTGACACTATGTCAACTATCCGCCGCTCTGAAGGCGATAAGCAATCTGCAATCAATAAAGCAATCGGTGAAGCTGAAGCTATGAAAACCAAAGCACAAGGTGAAGCACAGGCTATCTTAGCAATTGCTGAAGCTAATGCAGGGGCAATTAAACTGATTGCTGATGCTATTTGTAACGAAAATGGTGAATTAGCTGTAAATCAAAAATTAGCCGCACAATACATCGAACAGTTTGGTAATTTAGCTAAAGTAGGTAATACGATTATTCTGCCACAAAATTTAACAGATATCGCAGGTGTCGTTACTACCGCTCTTGCCGCAGTAAAACAATCACCAAGAAAATAAATATAAATAAGTACCAGTTAATTGTCGGACTTGTTCCGACTCTTAAACTATCTCACAAACACCATAAAAAGCCTACCAAAAATCACCCGATATCAATACTGCACCATATGTTATAATCATTAGCTTTTTATTAAAGGGAAGAGAATTATGAAGAATAAAAGCCTGATCCTCTTTGCCGTTTTTTTCATTATCTACGAATTCAATGCTTATATTGCTAATGACATGATCATGCCAGGCATGATGAAAGTTGTCACTGAATTTAATAGTCCTGTCGAAAATATCGCAAAATCATTATCGCTTTTTATCATTGGTGGCAGTAGCTTACAGATTTTTCTGGGTCCGCTGTGTGACCGTTACGGTAAACGAAATATTTTACTAGCCGGTAATACACTGTTTCTGATTGCAAGCGGGATAATCCCCTTTGTTCTCAACATTGACCAATTTTTAGCCGCACGCTATTTTCAAGGTTTGGGCTTATGTTTCATCTTCATTGGTTATGCAATGATCCACGAGCTATTTGACGATAAGGCAGCTGTTAAACTTTGCACACTAATTTCAAACATTAGCGTATTTGCACCATTAATCGGTCCAGTCATTGGCAGTGCTATTATTGTTGCAGCAAATTGGCGCTACGTTTTTATCGTAACGGCGATTCTTGCTGTTACCTCGCTAATCGGTTTAGCTAAAAACATGCCTAATAACAAACCAGATACCCCACAAATGAATTTAAAAGAAGTAATCCAAACTTACGTTAAAATTATTAGTACCCGTACATTGCTTCAAGGTGGTCTAATAATTGCGATGGCAATGTTACCGATGATTGCGTGGATAGGAATGGCTCCTATACTAGTAATGCAGATCATGGGTAAAAGTTTTGGTGCTTATATAATTTATCAATCGCTGGTCTTTGGTGGCTTTATTTTAAGCAGCATCAGCATCCAGTTTGTTGCTGGGCGCTTTAGTTTCTATACGATGATTACCCGCGGAACAACAGTTGCATTAATTGGTTTGGCTATCTCAGTATTTGGACACAATAACAATGCAATTTTCATATTTGGGCTATTTATCGCATCTTTTGGAATTGGGCTTTTTAATGGTTCAATTTTCCGGATTGCAATTACCTCAACTGGGCTGTCTAGTAGCATGAGCGCTGCTTCACTGAATATTATTCAAGCAACGATGTTAGCAGCTGGGGTCGAAATTTTAAATGATTTGTGTAGCAAATTTAACTATAGCACACTAAGCTTTAGCTTATTAAATCTAATTGTTGGTATCATTATGATGGTACTATGTTTTAACTATGCAAATTTAGTTAAATCACGTTTATGGCAATAATAATTTCATATGTCTAACGATACTGGTGGTATAACACATCTACCACCAGCCCGTCATAATCAATCTAGCTTTATTTGACGAACTTGTTAATGGACTATACTAAAATCCAGAGAATCTAGTTCGTAGACTCCCTACAGTTTAATTATCTAATTTTGATTTAGTAACTCCTTTCTTGCCAGTCGTTTCTTTTTGTGGACATAGAATTTCAAATCCATTTGGATAAAGTCCTTCTATCGCATTAGTGAGTCTTTCACTCAATCTTTGTATTAACCTCTCTAAATTTTAGGCTATAGTCCAAAAAAAACGTGGATTAATTTAATCCACGTTTTTAATATTCATGTTTTAGATTTTGCTTAATCAGTGAATGATTTAACCATAAAATAGTATCCACAATTAAGACTAACCATAAAATTGGATCGTAGAGATAATCCCAAAGGTTATTTGAAGATTGTAGCTGAAAATAAAATCCTAATAATGCCAATAACCAAACATATCCCATCTTTCTATTGTACAAGATCAAAGCAAAAATAATCAAGGCAACTATTATTAACATCGAGACAGATAAATATCCTAGATGATAAACATCAAAACTAATAAAACTAAAGGTAGAAAGATAAAGAATGCAACCAACCAACAACAAAAACAAACGCTCATAACGCGAGAGAACTGCTTTTTTCTGTTCGCTGAAATCAAATTGATTGGCAATAATCGCGAGCATTAAGGCTCCACTTGCAGTGCTAACATCACCTGTCACACCACGTAATAATTCGACTAACGAGCTACCACGATAAAGTGGAATAAAGTTTATACCCAAAATTAGCAAACAAAATGTTAAACAACTAAGAAACAAAGAACGTTTAGGCAAACCTGAAGAATAAACCAATAATAATGCAATTGCTAGTGAATAGATTACTCTTTGGATAAATTCAATACTGGACATTAATCAGCATCCTATCCAACCATTCTCGGTTAAATCTCACATGTTTAATATCTTTACGATCATCAGTGTACATAATATCAATCATCCCTTCATTGATTTGGATTGAAGGATAAGAAAATTCTTTGCCTCGCTGATTTTCAAGATTATACACCGGACGCCAATTTAACCCATCGCGCGACACAGCTAATTTCAGCTGACTGCGATCATCTTGATTATAAACCATTAATAATCTTCCACCACCTAAATTAGCTGCAACCAAGGAAGAATCAGGGTTAAATAAATTAGTCTTCTCTGGCTGTGACCAATTCAAACCAGCATTAGAAGAAAACGCTGCATAGAGATATCTTGGAGCATCAGGCTTATTTGCGTTGCGAAAATAAACCCAAGCTTTCTCACTGCTTAGTGGGACAATGCTCGGTTGAATCATTTTATCTTTAGCCGTAATTCGAATCTGTTCAACAAATTTTCCATCATAGTTGAAACGAAGTAACTCAGGATACTTGCGCCCAAGCTCCATATAAACTGGTAGATAAAATCCACCATCGCTAAGCGCTACAGCAGAAGTTCGCACTAAAGTACTAATATTAAAAAATGGACTGATAACAATACGTTCCGGCACACTCCAACTTATACCTCCATCCGTAGATGTTAGGTGATTTAAAGCACTTCCAGACCAACCACCAATACTTACCGAAACAACAAATAAGTGCAATACGCCATTTTCAGCGCGATAAATTACTGGATTGCCAACTTTTATTACATAACGATGATTTGCTTTAGCAATCATCTGTGGATCGACTAACGCTGTAGCCATGCTCCATTTGCCATTATGATAGGTTGATCGCCAAATTTTGACATCCGGACTACCCTCTTTAGTTCCTGCAAACCAAAAGGCTAATAAATCTCCATTAGGCAACATTGTAAATGAAGAGCTATGCGCAGCAGGAAGATATGCAGGTTGAGGAATAATTTGTGACTCAAACATCGGAGTGGTCGTAGACGAGTACTGACGCAGTAATGAACTTGAGTCTAAGCGAAACCTGACGTATTGATGATCTTCCTGCGAGTAATTGAGATAAAGTACATATGTGACCCAAATCAAAATTGCTAACGCAGCGACCTTTAATGGTTGAAAATACATGATTTAATTAGTGCCTAACTCATTTATCTCAGTGACCAATTTAATTACATTATACGTACTTTGCAAACGAAACTTAGCTGGATTAGAGATAATCTGCTTATATAGCTCAGGATGATGTGGACATGCGCCGATAGCAACTTGATTATCAATAGTGTATCCAAGCACCTCATTACAAATCTGATTGTAACGCACCTTAGATGATTCATCCAAGAAATGTACGGCTGTTACTTGATCCAGTGATTTACCACCAAGTTTAATATAGCCATTACTTCCCATAATAATTAAGCTAACCTCAATATTACTAGGCTCTGCAGCCAGTGTCACTTCAAGTGTTCCGCCAAAACTACCAAAATCTAATAAAGCATAAGCACTATCGTCAACTTCGCTATCTTTAAATTTAGTTTTGAAGAATTTTGCTGCTGTAACTTTTGGCATACCCAGTAGGTATTGCATAATGTCTAGATAATGAATACCAAACTCAAACAACACACCACCACACTCGGCATAAGTTCCACGCCAACCAGTAAAATAATCTAGTGGACGCTGCCAGCGCTGGACTAAACTACTGCTACGAATTTCGCCTAGCAATCCTTGCTGTATTACTCGCTCAAGCAAACCAATAGAATGATTAAGTCGAACTTGTAACACACAAAATATTTCAACATTCTGTTTTGCTGCCAAAGTCTCTAATTCTAGCAGTTGCTCAACACTAAAAGTTGCAGGTTTCTCAAGAATAACACTCTTGTGATTAAGCATTGCTTTTTTTGCCTGAGCATAGTGAAGATGACTTGGAGTTAATAAAATGATACAATTAGTAGCAAAATCACTATACGCTTCATCCTCACAGCTGTATAAATGCTGTGAATCTAACTCTGCCGAATATTTAGTAATCGCAGTTTGCGATGGATCATAATACGCAATAAAATCGTAATGCTCTGAATTCGCCTTTAGTGCTGCCAAATGACGACTAAAGATTGATCCACAACCTAAAACTGCAACCTGATACTTAGCCATACAGCGCACCTTTAAATTTTAGGTAAAACAATCCGGGCTTTTTCGCTAGCGCGATAAAGAACAATCAACTTACCAATGTGTTGCACGAAACTAGAGTTAGTTGCACCGCATAAGTCCTCAATAATCGCTTCACGAGCAGCACGCTCATCACCTAACACTCTGATTTTTATTAATTCATGCGCATTTAAGCTAGTATCTATTTCTTTTAAAACACTTTCCGTTACACCATTATTACCAATCATAACCACAGGTTGCAAATCATGCGCCAAACCTTTGAGAAATTGACGTTGTTTGACTGTTAGCTGTTGCATATTATTCCTTCATTATTTATTTTAATTTTGCTACCAGTATTATATACTTAAACAGAATATAAATACTAGTAGATGATTTACTATACCTATAATGATTTAATTTCTTACAAAAATACAATACTGTTTATTAACTAATTAACTTACAACATCAGTTATTAATCAGCTATTTGAAAGTTTATGCAGGTTAACTCTATTCAATGGGTTGGAACATACTTTAAAACTAGGACACGTAAAAGTGTAAGGAGAAGCCTCTGCAAATAAGAAATTAATAACAATTAATCATTTTCATATGATCATTT
>DAORIZ010000065.1:0-6259 GCA_035438765.1 Burkholderiales bacterium
TAATATATTGACCAACCACATTGCAACATTACTCTTGATTAAGAGCATATTTTTTGCCTTGATTAGGATCTTAGAAATAAGAGTAAAATCAGGTGTATCTGAACAAGGTATGTGAATAAAACAATTCGTAAAGTAAAAATATTGGCGCAAGAAAACCCCTAAATAAAAATTTAGAGGCTTTTCAATTAATTAGAGAAATTAATTAACCAAACATAATTTTGCTACCGATTATTATGAAAATGAAACCAACTAGGATATTGATTGTTCGCTCACGTTTAAGATAAGCATCTTGAATTTTAGAATGGCTAAAAACAATACTTACACACACGAACCATAATAATGCAACAACTGCTTGTCCAATGATTATTATTATGTTAGTTGCTATTGAAGGATGTTGCTGTTCTGTGTAAGTTAAGATTGCTGCTGCCATCGTATACAGTTTCGGGTTGAGTAAATTGGTGAGTAGCCCTGCCCGAAAATAGGTTGCCATTGGCGCACTTTGTTTGTGTTGTTCTTCAATATGTTGTTGTTGTGACTTATTGCGGATACTCATAAAACCCAGATAGATTAAGTATGAACCACAAACTAGGCTAAAAGCAGCTTTGAATAAATGATAGCTAAATAAAACCTGTAGTCCACAGACAACTATGGTAAAGGAAAACAGGCAGCCAGTGGCAATTCCTAAAGCGGAAAATAGTCCGGCTCTTCTGCCATAACTTAATGAGTTTCTTAGTACCATGACGAAATCTGGACCAGGTGACATAACGGCCAGAAATAAGATAACTAAAGTTTTGATAATTAAAGAAATATCAATTAACATTAGATTTAAACTCCTTCCTGACCGTGAATATCATCGCGCCCAGGCTTAAATAAATAGCGAAATAATAAACCACCAAGAATAATGGTAAAACCACCAACTAAAACAGGTAAACGGGCATGGTGCGTAGCAATATACCCAGCTAATATTGCTGGAATAGCCTGAGCTAGGGCGTTTGCACTTGAGTTAATCCCCATTGCCTCACCTCTGATCTGTGGTGGACTTACACGAGTAATTAAGGCAGCTGAGAATGACATACTTAAAGCATTGCAAGTTGCCATAAAGGGTGGTAGCAAATATACAAGGTTTGGATGGCTAACTGGTATAAAATAGTAACCTATCAAACACAAACCAGAGCCAATAATTGAGTAGCGTAGAACTTTATAATCCTGAACTTTTCCAGAGAGCCTTCGTACTATCAGCCCTTGTGCCAGAATAACCATAATCCCAATATAAGCATAAAAATCACCAATTTTACCCTGAGTAAAACCAAATTGCTCTGCAAGTACAACCCCCCAAAAAGTAGTATAAAAAGTAAATCCTGCATTAAATAAAAAGGTTGCTGGAATAATACTTTTTAAACCATTAATAGAGAATGCTTTAATGATATTGTGAATCGGACGAGTAAAATCAATGCGGTTTTCACTGCGAATATGTAAGGTCTCGGGAAGCAATCGAATTACCAAAATTACATTTATTGTGCTAAGTATGGCAGCAAACCAAAATGGAGTTGCGCTATTAAACCAGCTTACCAAATTAGGGTCTGATAGTTTACCACCAATAAATGGTCCCAAAATAAAACCAAGTCCGAATGCCATTCCGATTAGACCAAAATTTTTGGCACGGCTTTGGGGACTACTTATGTCACCAATAACTGCTTGGGCAACTGAAATATTACCTCCAGAAGCCCCATCTAATGCTCGAGCAATGAACATTAGCGGTAAATTTTTGGTGAGGATTCCGATAGCGAATAAGATATACGATAGTACAGTTCCGCTGATAGACAGAGCTAGAATTTTTTTCCGACCAAAGCGATCGGCTAATTGCCCCAAGATTGGTGCACAAAGAAATTGTGCTATAGGAAAGCAGGTCATTAGCCATCCAAGCATCACAAATCCCTGTGCAGCACTCCAATTATCTGGAGTAACACGAAAAGTCGAATGCGGCACCACCAGCATTGGAAATACTGGTATTAAAATACCAATGCCTAACATATCAATCAAAATTGTAAGAAAAATGGTCCAGAGGATTTTTTTATCGGTATGGTGAGGGGTCATCGAAAGCTCCGCAATAAAGTCAGTAATTATAACACATTGTAGAGTGACGCTAACCTTAGGCGAATGAGTAATCGCATACTCGGATTATTCTGCATATGAAGACAAAATTGAGGTATCTATTTATTATCAATACTATCTAAATATAGGTTTAATAAGAAGCAAAAACTTGTTCGATAAATTTTGCTAAGATTTGCTCCTGCTTACTCTTTCGCTCAGAATTTCGAACTAAATAGCAAGGTAACTCAACAAAACTTAATTCAGGTAAAATCGAGACTAGTTCACCACGTGCCAATTCGTTCTGCACCATACTATCCCATGCACCAGTAATATATTCACCGCTTTTAGCCAATTCGATAGCGTGGCTTGTTGTATCCATATATAAATTTGATGGATGTGTAACTACAATATTTTGACTGCTTTCTGCGTGATAAACCTGATAAGTATCCTGTTCACTGCCATCGAAGCCTAACGAACCAATACAACGATGTTGTAATAACTCAGCTAAATTTTGCGGATTTCCGTATTTGACAATATAATTTGGACTTGCATAAGCTTTCAAATGAAATTTACGCAGCAATATTACATTATGAATAGACGAGCTTGGTAGCTCAGATGTGATTGCTAAATCGTAGTTTTGTTTGATGAGGTGAATTTGTTGGGTAGTAAATGTAATGTGAAGTTTTATATTTGGATTTTCTTGTAAAAATTTGGGTAAGTGCTGGAGAATAACATCTCGTGCACTTTCTGTTGTAAGTGCTAGGCGTAAGGTTGTCCGAAGAATTCCGTTTTGTTCATATAATTCTTGCCATACATTTTGTAATGTATTAACCGATGATTTAACCTGCTCATAAAGATTTCTACCTTCATCAGTCATAACCAGACCCCGCTGGTTGCGTTTGAGGACTACAACTCCCAAATCAGCTTCCAGATTTTGGATCCGACGACTAATAGTTGCCTGAGTAGAGTCGGTTAATTTAGCTACTTGGCTAAAACTACCTACATCAACGAGCTTGACGAACAGCGCAATATCATCTAACATTCAAATTACCTTAATAAATTCCGTTTTATTGTATTTAATAAGCCATCTAAGCTTCTTAGCAATTATGTTTTGAGTTTAATTCAGTTAAAGCTTATTATACCAATCTTGAATAAAGACGATATCTTCAAATTAGCATTTGGAGTGAATTATTGCAAAATTAGTTTAACAATACAGTTGGATTGTGGTATTGATTCCTGAATTTCCATTAGATATTATTAATTACGTCAAATAAATATAGCTCAATCCTAAAATAAGTCAGTAAGTTTATCAAATTTACGATAATAGTATGGTTAACTCGTAAAGTAGTTAGTAGCAGTGTTGCCTCATGTAACAATTGAGTGCGTGAAATTATAATGATTTGATTGTTTATAATAAACTGTTGTGCATTAAAATAATCAGATTCGCTCAGTTTATCTTAGAAATGAATAATAGTTACCTTATTATTTATTGAATAAAAATGCATACAAACCCTGACTAAATTAATATATTAATGAGATAAAGAATGAGCTGTGTTAGCTTGATTTAAGATTTAGAATAAAAAGGACACTTTAAATGAGAAAACAAAATTATAAAAGCTTGTTATTGACTGCTTCTGCATTATTTATTTTAACTGCCTGTAATGGAGGTACCACTAATAACTATACTAATAACACCATAGTTGACTGTCAGTTACCAACTTTTACACCAGAAATTTCTACCCGTGTTTTATAATAAATTCACGGAATTTCTGCTGAACTTCATTGGCTTGGCGCGCAAAATAAAATCCGAAATGCGTGCCATATTCAATCCAGAAACGTTCTTTTTCTTTTGAAGCCAGTTGTTCATAAGCAAATACGCCATGATAAAATTTAACTTCAGCATCGTGTGTTCCATGGATAATTAATGCTGGTGCAGTAATGCTCGCAAAATCGTACCAACTGGCTTTGGCTCCAATTGCCATATCATTCATTGTGCCAATTTCACGTGGTTTATAATCGGCGATACAATACATCAGTTCAGTAATTAGCTCAAGATATTCGCGGCAATTAACGATTTCGTTGATTTTATTGTCAATCATACCCTGATCAATATAACCATCAAATTTAATCAAGTTTTTAATTACCATCTCTGGAAAGTAAATCATGCTTTCTTTGGTCATCCATAGCCCAACATCGGTTAGAAATAATGAGTGTGCAAGTTTACTGGTTTGTTCTGGCATTAAATATTCACCAGATACAGCATCAATGGCAATAATTCCACGTACTTTTTCTGGATGACGGATAGCTAATGGATACATAGAGAAACCACCCGCAGAAATTGCGATTACTAGCGCAGATGGAATATTTAGATAGTCAAGTAATGCTGCCATGGCATCAGCTTGTTCTTCAGCGCTTTGTCCCGTAGTAAGCGGAGTTCCCAAATACCCTGGGCGCGAAGGACAAATTAATTGATAACCTGCAGGAATATATTTACGAAAAAGCACTACTGCTTGGTCATAACCACCCGCGCCACCATGAATAATTAAGAGTGGCTTTCCTTCGCCATACGTAATGTATTCCATTTTACCCATTGGTAGATCGGCAATTTGTGACGCAGGTATGTCTAAGGGTGAGTTAAGTTTTTTGCGTAAATATTCGCGAAGTTCAAACATATGTTGCTCCAAATTATAATTAGCTTTAGCTATTATAGTATAATTAAAGTACTTATTGGATTTTATAAATATATTATGAGGTATTTGATATGCGTAAGCTGGGATTATTAACGCTTATTTTAAATTTGAGCGGAGTGTGTTTTGCTACTGAACTTGACAGTAAAGTTATCAATGTTAATGGGCATCAGATTCATTATTATCAAAGCGGAACTAAAGGTTCCCCAGTCGTACTACTAACAGGGTATGCAACTACAAGTAATTTTTGGCCTCGAGATTTTGTCGATTGTTTAGCCAGTTCACATCGGGTTTATCTGATAGATTATCGTGGCATTAACACCTCAGAAAGCATAGTTGCATCTGAGCTGACACTTAAAAGCATGGCAAATGATACCAATGCTGTTGTAGCTAAACTCAAATTAAAAAATCCGACTTTAATTGGCTGGTCGATGGGTGGTGGAGTAGCGCAAGAAGCTAGTAAATCTTATAATTACCGTCAATTATATTTGTTAGCAAGTATTCTTCCTACTTCGCAACAATTAGTCTATCCATTTAAGCCACATGGTGAGTTTAAATCCGAGAGTGATATATTAAATTATGTTTTTGCAAATAATTTATACGGTTATGAATCTTCACAACTGGCTACTGAGAAAAGTCGTTTTATCAATCCGACATTAAAGTCTTTGTTTCTCGCTGCAAGTATAATCGCGGCAGAAGGAGATGCTATTGGAACGTGGCAGTATGAGTCAGAGAATGTGATAGCATTTAAAAATAGTAAAACTCCAGCACAGTTTTGGTTAGCTCAGCACGACGGGATTATTAATGCTAGCTTAGCCGAATCACTAATTGCCGATTATCCACATAAAACAATACACTATATCGATAACAGTGGGCATGCCTTGGCTTGGCAGGCAGGACAAGAGATTTGTGCAAGCATTGTTCCCTAATTTTTAATTTGTTGTTTTTTCCATGAAGCGCTCGGGGTATTGGGCTGCTGCGAAACCATATTTATGATAGAGCATTGCTGCATCTTTAGTTTTTAGCAGAATTTTATTGATTCCTGCTACTTGTGGATCGTTCAGCAAGTCATTTAGTAATAGTTGAGCAATCCCATTTTCGCGAAATTTCTCAGTTACAACTACATCTGCTAAATAACCAAAAGTTATCCAATCTGTGACTATTCTGGCAAAAGCTATTGGTTGCTGTCTATAAAAAACCATTTTTGCATACGAGTTTTTAAAACTTAAGGTAACTTGATCTTTGGTTCGTCGATTTGCCCAATAAGTCATTTTCAATTCATTATAAATAAAGTCAAAATCAAATTTAGATTGTTCTGAGAGTATTTCTAATTCTAGAGGATTTAACATTTTTTGCTCCATTTGAGTAATCAGTGATTATACAACAGAAATACATAAGCTTTACATCAGGAAATTATAGTTTTTGTTTTATACAAAAATGTATAAATGTTATGCAAAAATAGCTATATACAAAAAATACTT
>DAORIZ010000066.1:0-6227 GCA_035438765.1 Burkholderiales bacterium
TTGAGAGTATCCGTGCATTTTATTATCAACCAAAATTAGGAGTCATAGACTTTAATATATTTCGCTCAATAAATGATGGGGTAACTATAGTAATACGCCATAGCAGGATTATTTTCAAGAAAATAAGCATGGCTAATACCCAGATAAGCACTTAAAGGAGCACTTTCATCTTTTAAGGCATTCAAGTAACTGGAGCTGGCTTTATCTAGATCATTTTGTAAAGTCAGACAATCACCATATGAAACATTTATTTCTGTTGCTGAAATATGATTTTTAGCTGCTACCTCAAGCGCGTCTGCATAGCTGTGGTTAGCATGAATATAATCACCATTCGCACATAAAAGCTCCGCATAATCTGAAAGTAATTTAGGATCTTTCCGTTCCAACGTTAAAGCTCGTCTATAGCAAGCAAGTGCCTGAGCAGTATTGTTCATTTTCTGATATGCCTGAGCCTGAAGATAATAGCCGTGATATTCTTTAGTGTCTATATTAATCGCCGCGGTTGCAGACTCTAGGGCCGCCGAGTAATTTTTTTCAGCGATATACTTCTGGGCAGTTTGTAGCTCCGTGCTTGAAGCCTTAGTTATAGTCAAGCAATAGCTATCAACTATTAACATCAACATAATTATTATTTTTTTCATCATTTAATAGCCACGATCAATCAAGATAAAAATGCTGTCCAACAACAACCGTATTGTTATGCACGTGATTAATCAGCCGTAATTGACTCTGAGATAATCCAGAATTAACCGATACCCGATATAAAGTTTCACCTTGCTTGATTACGACATATTGACGGTTATTGGCATCAAGCTTAATACGAGATTGGAATTCTAAATTTTTTGCCAATGAAGTGGGTGCTCCCGCGATATTTGAAACTGATTCATTCGTTGGCTTTGTCGCTGTAGCGGTAATTGCTGGAGGAGCAACCACGACACTAGTTTCGGCTGCGGACATAGCAGCAGAAGATATAACTGGTGATAGTGGCGATGGAGCATATTGCGAATAGTTATTGCCAGCCATTGGAGAAACTTTTTTGGGTGCAGAAAAATTATACTGAAACCCAAAGAAAGTAGCATTGGTAGTCGAGAAGCTACCAGCTTCGGTTGCAATCGGAAAGTAGCTACTATTTTCCAAATAAATATTGAAATGATCACCCAAAGCCAACAAAGTGCCCACGCTAGCTTGAGCAACCCAGCTACTAGCACTACCGGGATTTTGATAAATGGCTGGATTTCCGCCTTGTGTGCCGCTCCAACTTGAGTAGCCAGCACCACTGCCCAGTCTCCCATAAAAGCTCCAAGTATCATTTACCGGTAGAGTACCTTTTAAATTAAGGGTATAAAGATTATAATTGGAAAGTTTGCCCCATTGCTGACTAGGTAAACCTGTCCACGCAGCTTCGAGGGCAAAATAACGGTTAAAATTGTACCCAACCGCCGCACTTCCGGCAAAAGCACCTGTTGGTAAATTACTGATCATGCCCCAACCAGCGCCAATATCAAAATAGACGCCGCTATAGTCGGTTTCAGTAGAGGCAGATGTTGCATCAACTGTAGCAGCTACTACCACACTATTTAAGACCAAACCACCCAATGCAATAATCAATTTTTTCTTCATAGGTTTTCCTTTTATAACATCATCAAAAAAACTATTTTATCTGCCACATGTCGTTCAACAGCCCTTGAGCGGTGGTTCCTTCTGCATAACCATATCCACCAAAAATATATACACTACCCTGTCTATCAGACCAATACACATGTTCACCACGTCCACCAATTTGTGGTGAATCCGCAGGAGGGTAGATTGATGGTTGATTTGACAAATTACTTCCCCCCATCCATGCCCACATATCATTACTTGGGCTATATTTCCAGAAGTCATTCGTAAGAGCTCCGCTAAATATCCAGATATTACCTAACTTGTCAACCCATCCAGACGAGCCAACCCTTCCGCTGACTATATTCAGCGAATTAAATTGCCCTTTACTGTGATAACTACCAGCGGGGGTTCCATTTTCATTACTACCAGAAACCCATGTCCATACATTACTTTCAACATTGTATTTCCAAAGAGTATTAACCAGATCATAACCAGAACCAATACTTACACCTCCACCGAACAGCCAAAAATTACCATCACTATCGGAAAATGATGCACTATTAACCATGGCTGGTGGATTATTCTTGGGATGTGGCTCACCACGAGTGCCAAAACTGCCGGCATAATCAATGCTTGGTGAGCCTTTCATCCAAGTCCATTGATTGGTAGTAACATCATATTTCCAGAGGTCACCAAGCGCCTTGCCGCTGCCCGAAAGCGTCACACCACCGAACAGCCATAAGTTACCAGATTTATCAACCCAAGTAGAATGAGCACCACGACTTGGTGGCTCGTTACTGTCATTCGGAACTTCAATTAAACCATAACTACCAGCGCTATTAATTTCTGATGATCCTTTCATCCATGTCCATTGATTGGTAGAAGTATTATATCTCCACAGATCATTTTTAATACCCCAATAGCCTTCACTTCCAAAAGCAGTGCCACCAAATAACCAAAAATTACCATTTTTATCAATCCAGGCAGCTGTATTAGTACGACTTCCTGGTCGATTATTGGGATGTTGCACACCACGAGTGCCATAAACAGCAAATTGATTATGAATCGAGGTGCTACCACTCACCAATGTCCAAGTTTTATCTTTAACATCATACTTCCAGAGATCATTATAGAAACCTAAATGCCCGTCACCACCAAACATCCATAAATTACCATCCTTATCAATAGCCGCTGCCGCATTCATTCTTGCTCTTGGAAAACTAGCATTACCTGCATCATTAATCGTCTGGCTTCCACCGAGAAACTCTGCCACCGCTAAAAGATTTGTTGAATACATATATGAAGACTCAGCTGCATAACTTGTAGCCGTTCCATCTGATTCAATATATTTACCAACTAATCCCAGTTTGACAATTCCTTTTTCATCATTACTTATTCCATCAAGATTTCTAACTGAATAAGAAACCCGTAAAACACAACTTTCTCCACTTGCTAAGGACTGTGAGCCATTTAGTCCGCAACCGCTATCACTTACAATATTAAAGCCTAGTCTATTATTTGTCACCGATGTAGTACCAAGATTAAACATTAGGCTAGTTAATTTTTTCCCGCCATCATTCTTAATTAGAAGATTGATGTTTTTAGTTTCTCCTGCAGATGCATCTGTCAAACTGCCATCAAGTCGGCTAATAGATAAAAGCGGCGAACTTAAAATAATACGCAATACATTTGCAGCAGCAGTCTTTGCGACTTCTTCCGTATTTGATGGTAAATAATTTACAGTTATCAAATCACTACCGTTTATTTGCGACTCAGCCTTTACTGAAATATTGCATGCCGCATGTGGCGCTAAAAGTACTCCACAAGTTGTTGTATTATCTTTAATAATACTGATTGAATCAGTAGTAGCTGCCCTAATATTGCCTGCTGTATAATTACCATTGTTAAAAATGGTTAATGTTGTACGGTTACTTAAGGGATCTTCTTTTCTATAGATGATATCATCTGGTTGTGAAAGCAAAAGATTTGCTGCAATTTTCTTCGTTACGTTTGTACTAAAACTATTTATACTTACTGCACGATTTTGGCGGTATCCAATAATTTTAGTTGTCAGCAATGTGTCGTTATTAATTGCTCCTGATAATATATAGCTGCAGCTACTATTTTTAGTATATCCATCATGACAAACTAGACTGCCGTTATCTACATTGATTGAATCAAAGCTTTCTGTAAGTAAAACTGGTATCACCAAAGAATACTTTCCATCGACTGATGCTATTTCTCCAATATCATTTTTAAGCATGATGCCTCCGTTGGTAGCAAGCTTATCGCTCACTCGGACTATCTGGCGAATCGTTTTTATTTTTTTATCTTCATCAAGCATATCTGCTTCAAGGATAAAGCTTACAGGCTTGTTTAATAGAGGTTTTATAGTAATATCACAACTTGTATTTGCTAAAATTTTTGAACATGCAGAAGTTTCTACCTTTCCCAGTCTCAAGTCCTCTTTTCCTGACAAGGGATTAATAATTCTCAGGTTTTTTAGGAAATATTCCCGGGAGCTGCCATTTTGGATTTCTAGACTATAACTTCCAATCTCAAGTCCGTGTACCAATGGAATTGATGCCATACTACTAAATTTCACATCTCCAGTAAGAGGTTGTTGATCTGCAATGGCTTCACTACCAGCTCCACCACCACATGACGATAAAAATACAACCACTGCACCTAACACTAGCACAGCTAAAAATTTATAAAGTTCTTTCTTCATGTTTACAACCTATTAATTATTCCCTGTTATCAACAAGAAAGACTTATTACTGAGTCTTTCCTGTCTTTTTAGAATTTAACCTAAACAGGCTATTGCGCTACGCATAACAAGCGATGAGTTACACTATTGCATGCGGAAAGATTACCCTCAGCAGCACCACGCCAGATCGAAGTAGTTTGTGAAACATTACCTTGAACAAAATTTACTGTTGCCAGATTAGTTGTCCAATCATTACAGTTCGCACCCGTTGCTGTTGTAGCATTACCTGTATAATGACCAATAGCGATAAAGGTATTTGCTGTTGAAGATATTGCGTTCTCAAGATTAGCAGTTGACAAATATTGGGTATTATTTGCAGTTGCAACTTTGCGAGGAGTAGTACCATTCAAATTATTATTTGAGTAATAATCTCTTCCTGTAACAAAAATTGAATCTGTTCGCGCTGGAAGCATTGCTTTATAGCTAAGACCACGGTATCCTGCCGGACGATTAGTATCAGCATTACAAATAGCATCTGCCGCCGCATAGCCACCAAAATTAAGTGCCTGTGGAGCAGATAAGAACATCATTCCGCGAATTACGTTTAGTGTAGCTGTCGTTTGTTGTGTTGACGCTGTAGCGCCAGTCCCAGCAGTTAAGCGCACTACTACTGAATACGTACCTTGAGGTATGCTTGTAGGCAATCTGAAGGTACTGGGACATTCATTTGGAGTGTCACCGGTACCTGTGATATCACAGCTTACAATATTCGTTGCTCCAGCAAAAACAGGGGTAACACGAATAGGATACGTAACACCTGAATTAGCAGCGATCCCAGTTATAGATGCGTTTACTCTTACTTCGTAGCCTGTTCCATCATCAAGAAATCTCCCAGCTGCAGTAGCTGTTAAGCCGCTTGTCCAGCCAGTTCGAATAATAGCGCTTCTTGTATTAGCAGTATTTGCTTCTGTATTCACACCGTTATTATCTGTCCAACTATATGGTAAGGTTACCGAAGTCGTAGCAGCATCAGTTATTAATCCCGCAGCAAGAGCACTAGCACGAGGAACTCTGACCACAACATTACAACTATCACCAGCAGCAAGATTGCCTATTTCACTACCTACAGGACAATCAGTCCCATCCACAATTTCTGCCTGGACTGGTAAAGAACTGGTTGCCACGTTAAAATGCATTGCTGGTGATGCACCTACCGCATTAGTAAAGGTATAGGTAAAATCAATAAAATGTCCATTACTTAATATGAATTGATATGGAGTGGCGGTAGTTCCATCTGCTCCATCAGTTATATTATTATCTACTCCAGCACCACTAGTAGCAACATTAACTGAGATAGCTGCATTTCCTCCAGCACCAGTTGCTGAAACTACTGAAGTGAGAACAATGTGAGTCGTATCAGTAATTGCAGCCCCACCAATACTTGCTACAGGAATTTGAAAATTGGTAGACTTCCCAGTGTCTGCAATTAATGGACTATAAACCATTTTTACTGTACAGCTCTTAAAACCACCAATTGTACTTCCATTATTACATACAACTGTATCTGGAATAGTCGTCGCACGAGTTAAGCCAGCAATACTCGAAGAGAAAGTAAGGTCTCCCAAGATTACATTCTGACTACTTACATTACTCAAAAAGAACTCCTCAGAATCTTCTCCTGCTGGCGGAGCAGACAAGTTCACCGCATGAATTGGACTAATTGTTAATACACTAAATGAATTAATTGCCGAATAATCATAGCTTGCAGTGTTCAAATAAGAGTGTGCAGTACCATTACTCTCCTGATAATTACCAGCAACACTCAATGCTACATTGCCACTGACATTGGTAGCTGGTGCAGTATATAGTTATCCTATAAATAGCTGAGCGATAGATTGTTCAATAGCTAAACTTA
>DAORIZ010000067.1:0-6134 GCA_035438765.1 Burkholderiales bacterium
AAAACAGGCAGAAAACCCTTCTTTGCGTGATTATAAGATAATTTATTGTGTTTTTGATAAAGATGATAATACAGATAAGCAACTAAATGAAGCAAATAACTTAATCAAAAATAATGATTTTTTGGTTAGAGTTTACAGTTTGCCAAATTTTGAAGTGGCTTTCTACTTAGCACAAAATAAAACCAGTCTAGACGAAGGTTATGATTTTGATGGTTATATAAGTAAAACCTATTTGAATTCTGAAAAATATCAAAAAACTGAAAAACAAATTAAGAATATAGCGTCCCAGATTAACTTTATACAATTATGTAGTAATTCAGAAGCGCTTTACGAGCAAATTTGTATTGATAATAATAATTGGAAGCAGTCAGTTGACAGCCAAGCATATTCAGAAATTTTTAGATTAAAAGATTTGGCATCATAACGGAGCTTTTTTCATATACTCACAGTATTTGAATCTTGAACGCGAAGGATTGATAAAAAAGACGACGCAGTGTAGCCAAAACTACATAAGGAGTCTTTTTTGAAATCCGACAAAGTCCAAGTTTCAAAGACGAAGAGTATATAAAAAACATACAGTTTTACGCATGGTTCGTTTATCGTTCAGTGAGAGGTGTGAGTGTCAAGGAAATACCATAAATGTGGTAAAATCTACCAATAAAATCTATTTATAAAACAATGGTGGCTATGAATATCACTCAAATCGAACACAATATCAAAAAACTACTCGAAAGCTTTAATCAAGAGACCTTTATCTACGGTTTATTGCTGGTTTACGGATTGCCTAAGGCCTCAATCAGTCGTCTGCAAAAAGGCGGCTTAAACCTATCCAAAAATGAAAATGAAATTTTGTGGAAAAAGAAGCTCTTTTTTAAAGTAGTAACGACTAATGAACTCTACAGCACCACTGACAGCTATAAAAATCAACCAGATTTAATCAAGCATGATCCACGTTTTATTATCATCACCGACTATCAACAACTGCTAGCGATTGATACAAAAACCTTTGAAACACTAGACACAAAAATCACTGAGCTGGATAAATGCTTTGATTTTTTCTTGCCATGGGCTGGTATGGAAAAAGCCAGCTATCAAGGTGAAAATCCTGCCGATGTAAAAGCTGCCGAGAAAATGGCAAAGCTTTTCGATGAACTTAAAAAAGATAATCCCGAGCTTATTAATAAAGAACAACTGCATAGCCTAAATGTATTTTTATCACGTTTATTATTCTGTTTTTTTGCTGAAGATACTGGAATATTTGAAGCCAAACAATTCACTAATGCCATCAAAAACTATACCCAGCTCGATGGCTCTGATTTACATGAGTACCTAGATAAAATCTTTGCGGTAATGAATCATAATCACCGAGAAAATTTACCAGATTATATCGGCAAATTTCCTTATGTCAATGGCGGATTATTTAAAGATAATCACCCCGTACCACAGTTTAGCTTCAAATCCCGCCAATTACTCCTTGAAAATGGCGATCTGGATTGGTCGGTAATTAATCCGGATATTTTTGGCTCGATGATGCAAGCGGTGGTCGATGCCAAGCAGCGTAGCGGTCTTGGAATGCACTATACTTCAGTACCTAATATCATGAAAGTGATTGAGCCGCTATTTCTGAATGAACTCAAAGAAGAATTTAACAAAGCCTATGATAGCAAAACCAAGCTAGAAAAACTACTTAGTCGAATGGCGAATATCAAGATCTTTGATCCGGCTTGTGGTTCGGGTAACTTCTTGATTATCGCCTATAAAGAATTACGTAATCTTGAAATAGCCATCATGCAGCGGATTGATGAATTAACTGGCAAATCATCAATGATGTTTTCACAAATCCATTTGAGTCACTTCTATGGTATTGAAATCGATGATTTTGCTCATGAAATAGCCAAACTATCGTTATGGCTGGCTGAACATCAGATGAATCTACGCTTTGAAAAAGAATTTGGCAGAACCTTACCAGCGCTACCACTAAAAGATAGCGGGAATATTGTTTGTGCCAATGCTTGCCGGATTGACTGGGAGGATGTTTGTCCAAAAACATCAGGTGACGAGATTTATGTGCTGGGCAATCCCCCATATTTGGGTAGTAGTATGCAAAATAAAGAACAAAAATCTGATAAAGATTTAGTTTTTTATGGTATCAAAAACTACAAAAACCTTGATTACATTGCCTGTTGGTTTTATAAAGGTAGTAAATACATACAAAACAATAACGTTAAATTAGCATTTGTTTCTACAAATTCAATCTGTCAAGGGGAACAAGTTGATATGCTATGGACTCAAATATTGAATCTTGATATAAAGATTTTCTTTGCTTACCAATCTTTTAAATGGGTAAACAATGCAAAACATAATGCAGGTGTAACAGTAGTAGTAATTGGAATGGCAAATAAGAATAGTCCAGTCAAAAAAATAATATATTCAGATAACTCGTCATTAGTCGCTAATAATATTAATCCATATTTAATTAGTAGTAAAAATCACATAATATGCAAAAGAAATGTGCCTATTTCAAAAAATTTCCCAATAATGACATATGGTAATAAAGCTGTTTATGGAGATCCATTGATATTATCAAAAGATGATTTGAAAAGAGTTGAATCTGATGAGTATGCAATAAATTCATATATAAGACCTCTTGTAGGAGCGAGTGATTTAATTGATGGGGCTAGGAGATTTTGCATATGGATAACTAAAGATAACTTAGATAGAGCGTTATTAGTTCCAGAAATAAAAAAACGTGTAGATATGGTTAGAAAATTAAGACTAAGTAGTCGAGATTCAGGCGCCAATCAGCTAGCAGCAAGAGCATATCAATTTAGAGACATTAACGAAGCAAAGACTAATTTAATTGCTATCCCAAGAGTTTCATCTGAGCGTAGAAATTATATCCCAATTGATTTTTTTGAGCATAGTAATATAGTGCTAGATTCTGCTCAGGTTTTATATGATCCAGAGACTTGGATATTTGGCGTTATATCTTCAAAAATGCACATGGCTTGGGTTCGAGCTGTTGCGGGTAGATTAGAAACTCGTATCCGTTACTCATCAACATTATGTTATAACACTTTCCCATTTCCAAATATTAGTGGCGACCAAAAGAAACGCATTGAAATGTATGTTTTTGAAGTGTTAGACGAACGAGAAAAACACCCCGAAAAAACACTTGCCGAACTCTATGACCCCGACAAAATGCCCGATGGTCTGCGCCAAGCACATCATAATCTTGATATTGCGATAGAACAATGCTACCGCACCAAACCATTTGCATCAGACGAAGAACGCCTTGAACATTTATTTAATTTATATGAAAAATTTACTAAGGAAGAAAAAAATGCAAAATAATGGTAGCATTTGGAGAAAGTGGGATTTACATATACATACTCCATCAACAAAATTAGCTAATAATTACAGTAATACAAATGAGAGTTTTGATACATATATTGATAGACTGGAAAATTCTGATGTTGATTTTTTTGGTATAACTGACTATTTTAATATTGAAAGTTATAATATTTTTTTAAAAGGATTTCAATCAAAATATCCAAGTAGCACCAAAGCATTCTTACCAAATATTGAATTTAGACTAGATTCAAAAAACTCTAAAGATGAGCATATACAAATACATGTTATTTTTTCAAATGATGATTCAACAATTTCAAAAATCCCCAGTTTCTTAAATCGGTTAGAGTTAGTTTCTACAGGTTGTGATGGAACTAAGAGATATTGTTGCAATAGTGATCTTAACTCTGTTGGATATGATAAAGCTATGGTTAGTAAACAGATTTTATTGGATACTTTGACCTCTAATTTTAATAAAGAAGAATATTTGATAGCTGGTGTTGCTAATGGTTATGGAGCACTTAGACCTGGCAGTAATGGCGATGGTAGAGGTGCTGAGTATGCTACAGAATTAGATAAGTCGTGTGACTTATTTTTTGGTAATAAGAAAAATGTCGATTTTTATCTAAATAAATGCAATAACTCACCTAGAAAAGCTCTAGGCTTACATCCAAAACCTGTTATAAGTGGCTGTGATGCACATTCATTTAATGATATTGATAAAAAACTAGGTAAAAAATGTACAGAGCAAAGTAATGCATCTGAAATTACATGGATAAAAGCAGATCCTACTTTTGAAGGATTAAAACAAATCATTCAAGAGCCAGAAGATAGAGTAAAAATACAAGAAACCAAACCTGATGACAATAAAACACCGTATAGTGTTATTAAGTCTATTAATTTCACATTTGATAATAAAAACTTTAACAAAGGTAGTTTAAATTTTAACCCTAATTTAAATACTATAATTGGTGGGCGTTCTACAGGTAAATCAACCATACTTCAAATTCTAGCATATAAATTATTAGGTGAATTAAAAAATAATGGAGATAGTGACCGTATTAAAGAAATTGCAGATAATGTATCAATTGAATGGTTAGATGGAGAAACTAACAGTCAAGATAGAAAAGTTGAGTATTTTCCACAGTCGTACATGCATAATATTGCTAACGACGACAATGAAAGAAAGAAAATAGTAGAAAATATTATCGGCAAAGATCAATTAGAATCATATACCAAGTTTATATCTACTAATCAGCTAGATATAAAAAAAGATATCTATATGCTACTTGAAGAATATGGGAAATTTAAAGAGATTACAAAGCAAATTCATGAAATTGGGAATAAAGCAGCAATTGAACAAGAAATTTCTAAACTTCAAGTTGAAATTAATGTTTTAATGCAAGAGAGTAAATTTGATGAAGAGCAAAAAAATAATTTTGAAAGTCTTAAAAATCAACTTGAAGCGACAAACTTTATAAAGTATGAGATAGAATCAGACATTCGTTGTTTAAATAACTCTAATAAAAAATTAATAGATTGCAATTATAATAATGATTTTCTAGAACTTACTGAGAAGAATAGAGGGTTGCTTGAAAGAGCCTATTTAAGATTTGCAACGATATTGAATAATCGATGGAAAAAACTAATTACAAATAAAATAGAAAGGCTTGAGAATGAGAAAATAAAACAATCAAATGTCATATCTAGTATTGAAAATAACTCAGACTATAAAAAAGGATTAGATGTTTTAAAGCAAAACACAATATTAAATGACTTAAGCAATAAACTTAGACAGGAAAAACTTAAATTAGAACAAGTCAAAAAACTAGAAGAAACAAAGAGCATACATTTAGCTCAAATTAATAAGCTAAAAGATAATATTATTGAAAGAAATAATCAGTTTGAATCAAAAGTTGAAGAATTAAAAAATCAATTCAAGTCTGAAAAAACAAATGATGTTGAAATAGCGATTAAATCTGAGAAGTTTTCTGAAATGGAAATTTTTACCGATTTATCTAGAAGTATAAATAAACAAGCTGGAGATATTCAAAATTATATTGCTAACTTTTATCAGAATTACCATAATGATAAACAAAAACATCTTAAAGATTTCATTTCAAAAGTTTTAAATGAGGATTTAAGAATTAATGTTAATAGTAATAAGTCAAAATTATTAGAATCTATCTTAACGACAAATCCATATCAGTATAAATATGATCTAATCTATCAAAATGATAACTTTGAGAGCATGTCAGAAGGTAAAAGAGCATTTGTCATACTAAAATTGTTATTAGAGTATAGTATTAAAAAATGTCCGATATTAATAGATCAACCAGAAGATAGCTTGGATAATAGAGCTATTTATAATGAATTAGTTGCATATATAAAGGAAAAGAAAAAGGATAGGCAGATAATCATAGTAACTCATAATGCAAATCTAGTTGTTAATGCGGATTCTGAACTTGTAATAATTGCAAATCAGCATGGGACAGGTTTAGCGAACTTGAATGGCGTTAAATTCTCGTATAAAACAGGAGCTCTTGAAAATACAACTAAGAATGCTAATTCTAATAATTTCTTAGATAAGAAAAATATCAAAGAGCATATATGTGAAATCCTTGAAGGTGGAGAAGAAGCATTTAAAAAGAGAAATGCTAGATATTTAATTATTAAAAGTTAGAGAGCCTAAATGAACATAACTAGCTACATCTCAGGCGAGTTACGCTGTCCTAGCCCCGTATAATAGAACCACTCATAATTAGACAATTTGATAACATTTA
>DAORIZ010000068.1:0-6090 GCA_035438765.1 Burkholderiales bacterium
TTTTTGAACTATTTATATACTTGTTTTTATGAATCATGACAATATATTAGCATACTTTAAAGTAGGCTTTGATTGTCTAGCCCCCTAATTTTAATACACCCAAAATATTTGATTCTTGGACGCGAAGTATTGATGAAAAAGACGAAGATATGTACTCAGAAGTACATGACGAGTCTTTTTTGAAATACGACAAAGTCCAAGATTCAAAGAGGATGGGTATATTTAGTGGTACAAATTTAATCTACAATTATACATTTTGCACTTAAACACTAGAAATAAAAGCAAATTAATGATACAAATTTACAACAAAAATATAACTTAGTGTATAATTTCGCTTGCAAATTACAGATTTTTCGTATTTTTTGAAATACATGAATTATTTATAAAGCTTATAAATCAATATAAACTTCCTCAAATACTTAATATTAGGTTTAAATATGAAAAAAATATCATTAGTATTATTACTTCTTTCAAATATTATTGTTGCAGAAACACTTCAAGATCAGTATAACGATGTAGAAAAACAAACTAACTATAATGAAGTAACTTATCAATCTGCAGATGGCGAAGTTATGGTGGTGTTTAATCAACTTAAATCACCGAGTCAGTCGAATAGTGGCTATATTAGTAAAATCAAACTATGCAATGGATATTGTAAAACTTATAAATTTGAGCCTAATGAAACCATTGTTTTAGAGCCAAATAATCTACACTATCATATGTTTACACAAAAATTAGACGAAAATATTACTGTAAATGGTTTTTTATGTCACAATGCGCCCTCAATAAACTGTCACAGTTATGTAACAATTGAAAAAGATCTTAATAACAAAGTTGACCATCTTGATATATATTATCTAGATCCAGCAAAAACCACTACTCCATTAAAAGTAGTGCACTGATTAATTATAGATGTTACATCGCTTAAACGTTAACCTATCTCACGAGAAAATATATTTAATTCATTGTAATGTGTGATAAAGGTGTTTGGTGGTCGCAAACTAAACACCTCGTCAGAGCATTACTTAAAAAAAGTATGCGAGGAAATTTGGTAAACATCAAAACGAATTGTTTTACCAGCTTTATGATAAGTTGGACGGGGTTTTGCAATCAAGCACTGTTGTTTATTATCACGCTTAACTACTAATTTATGTGAACACAAGCTCCATGCCAAATTAAAAACAGTATCATCAGCTATATGTGACTCTTGATTAGCAATTTTTATCATTAGATCTATCAACTGCATATCTTTTTTAGCTAAAGCATTTTTACCATCAGCAAACATTGGATCAAAATAAATTACATCATGTTTGTCGGTAATGCTTTGCAAATAATCATAATTATGTGTATATATCACCTGAATATCATTTAATTGCGTTCTGAAATTAAGACATAGATAATTGAGAATAATTGCCAAATAGGGATTATTTTCAAGCATCGTAACCGTAAAACCAGATAGAGCCATAAGAATAGAGTCGCGCCCTAAACCAGCGGTTAAATCTAATACTTTTATTGGCTGACTAACACTAGGCTTTAGATTAATCGCCTGTAATAAAATTTCACGTTTTAATCCTGGTTTTCGTTTCGCAATAAACTCGTGATAAAAAGAATAAACATTAAAAGGCTTAAATAATAGTGAAACTACCATCAGCGATTCATTAGTTAGCAACAAATATAGCTCATCCATAGCCAATGCCGAATCAAATCGTAACACTTGAGCATCAGGAACAATTGCAGCTAACTCCAAAGCTTGTGCACGCAAGGTATCATCGCTATAATATAAATTTATGGTCATCAGAGACTATTCCCGATGGTACGGATGGTGCTCCAGTATCGAGATTGCTCGATAAATTTGCTCCAAAATAATTACCCGCACCAAAGCATGCGGAAACACCATGGTTGATAAACTAATTCTGGCATGCGCTTTAGCACGCAAATCAGGATGAATGCCATCCGCGCCACCAATGATAAAACATAGCGAGGGTACAGATAAGGCGCTACGTTCTAAAAAGCTCGCAAATTGGATACTATCATACATTTTACCACGCTCATCAAGCGCAATTATAAAACTATCCCGAGGAATAGAATCCTCAATCTTTTTAGCTTCCAGCGCCATATTTTCCATGGCGCTTTTATTTGCATTTTTATCTGCTTTAATTTCAATTATCTGGCAACTATACTTACCATGATTAATCCGTTTTAGATATTCATCGCAAGCGCTAACGACCCATTGAGGCATTTTATTGGCAATATTGATGATACTAACACGCATTAAAGAGCCCTATTTTTACGCACGATATAAATTTTATGTCCGAGATAAATAGCGGCAAATAGAATGACTGAGGAATAAATCATCACAAAATCCCAAATACCATAGTGCTCTCCCAATGTAATAAATTGTGCAGCAACAATTACCACAATCACCAGCATTGAAATAATTTGCGCCCAAGGATAAAACTTAGCCCGATATTTAAGAATCGAAAGCCCACCCAATGCTGGCAAGAATTTACGCCTAAATTGATAATGACTTAAAGCAATCCCAAACCAGGCAATAAAGCCACATAAAGAAGAAATTTGCACTATATAGCTAAAAAATGTACCATTGCCAATAAATGATGAAATAAACACCAGTGAGCCAATCAATGCCGTCGCTATTAAAGCAGGAATTGGAACACCTTTGCTATTAAAGTGTTTAAAGATGGCCGGGGTTTGCCCATGCTGCCCCATATACCATAATATACGGCTTGAAGAATACATGCTGGCATTTGCCGCAGAAATAAGCGCTACCAAGATAATAAAATTCATTGCATCCGCAGCATACATACCAGCAAATTTATGAAAAATCAAGGTATATGGACTAGTTGAAATATTATTTTGATCTGCTAGTTTAGGATCATTGAATGGCAATAATAGACTAATTACGCCAATTGATAATACATAAAATAATGTTAGACGCCAAAATACCAGTTTGATGGATTTAGGAATGGTAACTTCTGGATCTTTAGTTTCACCAGATGCAACCCCTATTAACTCAGTTCCTTGAAATGAAAACCCAGCAAATAAGAAAACTGAGATAAAACCATACCATCCGCTATGAAATGGTGCATCTTGAATATGCCAATTTTGCGTTCCAAAATGTGGTTGTTGAAAAATAGTAAACGCACCTAAAATAATAAAGACGATGATTACACCAACTTTTAAAAATGACAACCAATACTCAATTTCACCATAAACTTTAACCGAAAATAAATTTACTAAAAAAATCATGCTAAAAAAAGCCAGTGAAAAATAGACTGGATTAACATGGGGAAACCAATAGCTCATAACTAATGCCGCTGCCGATATCTCCGCAGCAATAGTAATTGCCCAGTTAAACCAATAGTTATAACTCATCGCAAAACCAAATGACTTGCCAACATATGTTGTAGAATAGTCACAAAATGAACCTGAACTTGGCTTATAGGTACTCATTTCACCTAAACTAGTCATTAAAAAATAGACAATTACCGCCATTAATGCGTAGGCAAATAACGCACCACCCGGCCCACCAATAAAAATTGAATAACCACTGGCTAAAAAAATTCCGGTTCCAATTGAGCCACCAATTGCAATCATGTTAATATGGCGTGCTTTTAATTTTTTTTCTAATTGAGCCATTTCATTCCTCACCATGTAAAATAAATAGAGTTACGCATAGTACAGCAACACTTAAGTAAGAGTATATAAATATTAAATAAAAATAATATGTTGCTAAATTTCATTAAGAACTAAGTATGTTTTTGAAATTTACTGACGTTGCTTATAAAGCTTTGCGGTAGGAATAGTTATTGAGACATAGTGTATTAGTTGTGTTGTATTTGACATAGTAATCCCCTCTTTCTAATCATTCCAAACTTGTGACATAAAAGCGCCTTTAAGAGCACCATATTTGCGAGTTAGATGTAGTTTATTCATAGTAAATTTAATCCAAAGATTTAAGAATCATTTATTTTAGCATATTCATTCATTAATGATAGTGCGATTTACGCTAAAAGTCAAATACAAAATATTAATTTCTAAGAAAAGCTAAGCAGAATATCATCTAAGTCCTCACTTCTTTGCTTTTAAGGAATTAGAATTAATCAAACAGCAGCACGCCGAATTCAAAAGATCAGGCATGGCTGCGTATTATCAGTAATTAAATTATCATAAAACCCACATGTTTAAAATAAAATATACCACTCACACTTAATATGTGTTAATATAATGTCTACACATATTATCTAGGAGACAGAAATGTGGAAATCAACCCATAGCCAGTGTATTAATGATTTATCCGCTCAACAGATTTGGGATGTTTTATCAGCCGTTAATAGCTGGTCTGAATGGCAAGCCGATATTGAGTATGCTAAGCTTGAGTACGAATTCAAGGCAGGAAACCAAATTCGCTTTAAACCACGTGGAGTCCCTGAAGTAAAAATCAAAATCTTGGAAACTAAAATAGAGACTGAACGTATGGTGTTTTTAGACTCAACTAGCTTCCCTTTAACCAAAATGTATGATTTACATGAAATTATAATCCATCCTAATAAAATAGAAATCAAGAATACAATTTGGACAAGTGGAATACTGTCCCCATTATGGCGCAAGCTCTTGATTAATAATATTGCATCCGGAATTGCATCACAGACAGATAATATGATTAAGTATGCCAGAACAAAATTTCTAGAAAGTAAATAACATGTCAGAGAGTATTAATTGGAAAGAATCCAGCAGTTTTACCTCAGCAGAAGAAAGCCCTGGGTTTTTATTGTGGCGAACTCAGTTAATTTGGCGACGTAAGATTGAAAATGTTTTACGCCCCCTCGAGATAACTCACCCCCAATTTGTGATACTAACTAGCCTCGCATATTTAAATCAATCTGGTAAATTGATATCACAAGTTGAACTAGCAACCCATTCCAGCTACGATATAACCACAACATCACAAATTTTGCGTTTACTGGAAAAGCGTGGATTAATTACCCGTACAATGCAATCAGGCAACGAAAAGACCAAATACCCACAGATTACAGCCACAGGTATCAAAATTTTTCAAGCAGCCATAAATACAGTAGAAACCGCGGACACCGAATTCTTTGCTAAATTACCAGAAGAAGAAATTCGGCAACTTAACCGCATGCTGGTGCGGCTTAGCAGTTTTAACTAACTGAATTGGAATCAAAATGCGTTATTGGTTAGTTGTAGTAAGTAAAGATCACGCTTTAAAAGGCATTGATGGAGGCTTCATGCAGGCGTGTCACGGTAAAGCGACTCCGCTAAGAAGAATGAAACCCGGTGACTATCTGATTTGTTATTGCCATAAAACCACTTTTAACGAGAATATAAAATACCAAAAGTTGCTTGGCATTGGCAAAATAACATCGGGTAAGGTTTATCAATTCCAAATGAGTGAAACTTTTCACCCTTATCGGATAGATGTTGACTTTAGACAACCGATAACGGAAACCGATATTCACCCGCTAATTTCACAACTTTCATTTATCAAAAATAAAACTCACTGGGGTTATCAGTTTAGATTTGGACACCTTGAAATTCCTGAAGCCGATTTTGACCTGATTGTACATTATATGTCACCAGAAATTTTATTACAAATTAATGAAGAGCGAAGCAAATCCAGATTGCTATAGCCATTACAATATTTGCAAGTTAAATGAGGTTTATTCATAGTGCAGTAGTCCGATTGTTCATATTAGTATATTCATTCATTAACGATGGTACGATTTACACTAAGTCAAATATAAAATATTAATTTCTAAGAAAAACGAAGCAAAATACCCATATTTTTAACGTAGAAAAACACAGTACTATGTTAGAATTAACAATTGATTAATGATCAATTTATCATATTAGCTGTTTTATTTAATTAACCACTTATCAAAAACACGAGGTTATGGTGGCAATGGCAAAAATCATCCATTAAATGACTCTTTTGCAATCACTGTTTCATTACCATGTTGCCCTACGGTTGATGCAAAGTAACCACTACTCCATTATATAGTTATCCCATCATTTATTGAGCGAAATATGTTAAAGTCTATGTCTCCTAAT
>DAORIZ010000069.1:0-5550 GCA_035438765.1 Burkholderiales bacterium
GCAATGGCAAAACAAGAAAACTTTGCTTATCAGCCAGATAGTGCGGTTTATTGGAAACAAGGCAAAAGTACTGAGAAAGATTTTATCTTTACTACTACCCAATTTGTTAGCGGTGAAATGTTAGATAAACTACATAATGAATTAGCAATAGATGAAACATTACTGATTTGCGCTACTTCGTTCGCTAAAGGCTTAGAAACTCGCTATAGCAATATCAAATTGCGCAAAATTCCATTGATGTTGCTTGGGCGTTGCGAATTTGCTAAAGATGACTACAGTTTAAACATTATTAATTTGCCAACCGTTGACGATGACAGCGAAGACGATGAAATAATTGAGGGTAGCATGGATAATGCTTGCGATAATAACCCTAATGAGTTGTTTTAGGGAATAATCATGACAGAACTTATTATTCAAGATTATCTGCAACTATTAGATGCTATCAAAGAGCGTATTCGTCAAGCTCAGTATCAAAGTTTGCGAGTAGTTAATCAGCAGATGATTACCATGTATTGGCAAATTGGTGAAACTTTATCTTTACAGGTAGTAAATAGCTGGGGTAAATCGGTGGTTGAGACGCTATCCCGTGATTTATGTAGTGAGTACCCAGAAATTAAAGGATTTTCACCTAGAAATTTATGGCTAATGAAACAATTTTATGAAGAGTATTATACCTCTCAAAAACTGCAACAGCTTGTTGCAGAAATTCCGTGGGGGCAAAATTTGCTAATCATGGCTAAGATTAAAGATCCGTTAGCTCGTGAATATTACTTGACTAAATGTCGTGATAATGGCTGGAGTCGTGGAGTTTTAGCCGAGGAAATTCAATTTAGTTCTTACGAAAAGTCGTTACAGTTTCAGCATAATTTTGATTCAACGCTACCAGCAAGCAAATTAGCCGATTATCGTTTACAGTTCAAAGATGAATATAATTTATCTTTTCTTAACTTGGAAGTTGAGCATAGCGAAAAACAATTAGAGAATGCAATAGTAGCCAATATTGTTAAGGTGTTAGGGCAATTTGGTAAAGATTTTGCTTTTATGGGGCGACAATTTAAGCTTGAGGTTGGCGAGCATGAATATAGGGTTGATTTATTGTTTTATCATCGTAAATTACGTTCGTTAATTGCAATTGAATTAAAAATAACTGACTTTAAGCCAGAATACAGCCAGCAACTTAACTGGTATTTACATTTGTTAGACAAACAGGTTAAATATTCTGAGGATAACCCCAGCATCGGTATTTTGATTTGTAAGTCAAAAGATAATTTACTGGTGGAATATGCCTTAGAATTGGCAAATAATCCAATGGGAGTAGCAACATATCACTATCGTAATTTACCCCAAGAAATTGCCCAATATTTACCAAACGAGGAAGATGTCAAGAAACTACTAGAAATGAATAACTTAGAATCGGAAAGCAATGATGAGTAGTATTGAAATTCTTAAAAGTTGGTTAAATCCAGTAGAAGTTAAAAATAGTAAGATTCTGAACATTAAACAACGGATGTCATTACGTGAACCACAAAAGCAGGCACTGGATATTGTCGCCGATTTAGTTGATGATTTAGAACTAAGCAAAGAGGTTGATTTAGCATCTGAATTAGCCAAGGTTAAAGCTAAGTATCAAAGCTGTAGTGATTTTGAGCGTGATTTTGTCTCGCTGTGTTTCTCGATTGCAACTGGAGTTGGTAAAACCCGTTTGATGGGTGCGATTATCACTTATTTGTATCAGCATAGAAATATCCGTAATTTTTTTGTCTTAGCACCAAATTTAACCATTTACAATAAACTGATTGAAGATTTTGGTAATCCAGCCCATCCAAAATATGTATTTCGGGGAATCGCTGATTTTGCTTCAAATAGACCAGTGATAATCACGGGGGATAATTACAACAATAATAAATCTGGTCTAGATTTAAATCCTAATGAGATTCGGATAAATGTTTTTAACATTTCAAAATTTAATAATGATGCAAATTCTCCAACTAAAGGCAAGGAGAAAGGAGCAATACCTAAAATCAGACGTTTATCTGAATATCTTGGTCAGTCATATTGGGAATATTTGACTAATTTGGATGATTTAGTTATATTGATGGATGAAGCCCACCGTTACCATGCTGATAAATCGAAAACTGCAATTAATGAACTAAAACCTGTGCTAGGTATCGAATTAACCGCTACTCCAATTGATGAAAAAGGTAAACAATTTAAAAATGTAGTTTATGAGTACTCATTAGCTCGTGCGCTTGATGATGGTAAATATATCAAAAATCCAGCCGTTGCTACACGGCAAAATTTTGATGCCAAAAGTGTTACCAGTGATGAAGATTTAGATAAAATCAAGCTTGAAGATGCAATTAGCATTCATGAACAGACTAAAGTTGAACTAGAGTTGTACGCACGTAATTCTGGCAAAAAATTAGTTAAACCTTTTATCCTGGTGGTCTGTAAAGATACTACTCATGCAAAAACTACGTATGATTATATAAACTCTTCCCTCTTCTATCAAGGTAGATACTCTGGAAAAGTACTTCAGATTGATAGTACGACTAATGACGATGAACAGAATATGCAGTTCTTAACATTAGAGAATAGTGATAATATAATTGAAATAGTAATTCATGTGTATAAATTAAAAGAAGGATGGGATGTAACTAATTTATATACTATTGTTCCATTAAATGCAGCTCATGCTGTGCGACTTATTGAGCAAACTATTGGACGTGGGTTACGATTGCCATATGGTGAACGAACAGGAATTAATGCAGTAGATAAATTAACTGTTTTAGCTCATGAAAATTTTGAAAATGTTATTAAAGCTGCGCAAGATGGTGATTCAATTTTGAAGAGATTTTCTTTTATCGAGATTGATCCCGCTGAATTGTCGCAACCAACTGAGGTTGTAACCGTTCCATCCAAAATTGAGAATATTTTTATACAAGAACAGAAAGCCGTTGATTTAATCACTGATGTTGTGGAGCAACGAAAAGAGCAAACTAGACTTAGTGCTAAAAGATTTATTGTTGAGCAATTAAGCACCGATAAAATTATCCAAAGCGTTAGCAAAGCCGCTGAATTAAAATCTCAAACGGTTGAAAGCAGCGTGATTGACAATGTGATTAGGCAATTAGAAGTTAATAATCAACAAAGTATCTTTGTGGATGATCAGCGAGCCGAATTAGTTGAAATTTATCAGCAAACTGTATCAAGCTATATTGAAAATATAATTGAGATCCCGCGTATTATTATTCAACCAAACATTGTAATCGCTAAGTTTGCTGATTTTGATTTGGATATTAGTGTCGGATTTGACTTTAAACTAATTGCTCAAGAGATAATAGTAATTGGTTTGGTGGATAATCAGGTTGATAAGATTGGGGTTGAGTTTGGAGCTTATTTTAAACAAAGTCCACATAATCAATTAGTTAGTAGCTTGGTAAACTATCCAGAAATAGACTATGATCAAAATGCTGCATTAATTAATAAATTGGTTAAGCAAGCTCTAGTAAAATTAGAATCTGGTTTATCTAATAAAAATGAGTTATCAGTTTTAATTCGTCAGTATGATAAATATATTGCTGGTAAAATTTATGATCAGATGATGGAACATTTTAGCGTCGAAACAATTAGCTATGAGGCGCCACAGGTTCGACCATTTTGCAAAATTCAACCTTGGAATTTTAGTTTAATTGTGGATGGCAGAAAATTATTTACTGAGGAAGTACAACCTAAGTCGTTAATAAAAAAATACGTGTTTAATGGATTTAAAAAATCTTGTCATCTAGAATATAAGTTTGATTCAGATAGCGAACGGATTTTTGCCAATAATCTAGAGCATGATGCAAATGTAATAAAATGGCTGCGTCCTGCTGAATCACAATTTCAGATTTACTGGAATCACAGTAACAAATATGAGCCTGATTTTGTTGTTGAAACCACAGCTGGTATTTATCTTTGCGAAGTAAAAGCTAGAGATGATTTAGCTAATGATGATGTTCAGCAAAAAGCCAATGCGGCTAAGGTTTATTGTGGTTATGCAACTGATTATAATTTAGCAAATGGGTTGAAATCATGGCATTATTTATTAATCCCGCATGATGAAATTAACCTTGCGCGATCTTTTGCTTGGTATGTGGCGAATTGCTTGGTTTGATACGCTTTAGCGCTGGCTGCGGGCGTGGCGGGTTTTGCTTGCAAAACAGGGATTCAGCGCTAATTAATGATAAAGGCTTAGGGTTATCCTAAGCCTTACCTTACAGATAACAATATAAGCCCGTTTCTTGTTCAAAATACGGGATTAAATCATCGGTGTAAACTTCATCAATTTGCTTGATGATTTGCTTTTCTGTGTCGGTTATTCTGGAGTTGATAAAAGTGTATTTATAAACATCTAAGCCGTTGTTGTAAGTTATCAATACCAGATTAATATTGTTTTTGGTTTTTATGTCTGCTGGCAATTTACAGTGTAATACTGGCTGATTTTTATTGTTGATGCTATAGGATAATTTAGCTCCAGTCATGGCAGTAAATTTACTACCGCCTAATTGTTTATAAATGGTCTGTACAATTTCTTTGGCATATTCTTGATTAGTCATGATGTTATTTCCTTGTTAGTCATAGACTGAAATTAATAGTAGTTTTTGCGGGATTGCTCCCGCTTCTGATTAGTGAATTGCTGGCTGCATCTCGGTTTGAATGATTTGGCTGCCGTAATCTTTGCGGATTTGCTTCATTGATTTACTGCCACGTTTGTAATTAGTTATGTTAATAGTTGGTGACCAATACCATGATTTTTTAGCACCTGAGTATTTAAAACCTAAATTGCTGATAGCTTCTTTATGTGGGTAGGTATTACCAGATAACCAAACCCAATAGCCGCAAACTTCGATAATTACGCCGTGCATGGTTTTAAGGGTATCCAGAAAGCTAAAATCAAAAGTTTGTGCGGTTTCCTGCTCTTGGTTGATGTCTAGGGTCTCATTAGCCTCAAAATACTTACAGAGCTCGGCAAAAGCAGTATTGATTAATTGCATGGTCTCGGTATTACCGCCTTTATCGGGATGATTGACACTTGCTAACTTCCTATAAACCTGCTTAATATCGCTTAGTGTATATTGTCCATTTTCCAGACCAAAGATAACGATTGCATTTTGTAATTTATCCATTTTGAACTACTCCATAAAAACACATCTTGATTTAGCGCCAACGAGCGCCACCGCTATTTGATTAAACCGAACCTAAATAATTATGGGTAAAGGGGCTTAGCTCCTTTCAGCCAGAGGCATAACTTCCAACCAAACCAACATTTTTTTATTTTGCGGCTTAATGGCGATACTAAAAAGCATAGACATGCGGTTGCTAGTGCGATTGCGCCAACAGGAAAGTTTTTTAAATTGTTTTATGGAGTTTACGGAGTAAAAGAATTTATAAAAGTTTGGTGCACACGTGAACTCTGATTAGCGGCTTATGGATATAGGCAGCTAATCAGCTAAGTTTCACGTAGTGTCGTTTATGAAGATTAATTGAGTGAAGGAAGTATGACTGAGC
>DAORIZ010000070.1:0-5008 GCA_035438765.1 Burkholderiales bacterium
CGATATTGTAAATCTCTCTACTTATCAATAGCACTTTTTTTAGGGGGTATTACCCTATATTTCTGCAGAGTATCAATAATGTGTTTCAGCGCATCTTGATTGAGTAGACTATGGTTTACATTTTTAACCTTAGGTAGTTCACTTACTTTACTAGTTTGAACATCAATAGGTATATTCATCAAAACAGGCATTGATTTGTGTTTGAGATTAAACATTGAGTTACTGTAGTGATTCATATGGTCGCTAGTATTCATCAGGCATGAATATGAAGTGAGAGCAGATGAAATATTATGATTATTTAACTGGTGAACACTACTGTCTTGAAAAATATTCCTACCACCATGAAAAATCTCAGCGGTACCAACTATAAATAATACTTTTGTATTATCATAGTAAGCATTGGTTATTGATGGGAAGATATTACTAAAGCCTACACCAGCAACTATTATTGCCACTCCGTATTTATTGCTTGCTTTAGCATACCCTTCTGCCATGAAACCAGCGCCAGTCTCACTTGCACAAATTATATCTTGTAGTGGCGATTGACTTACGCTTCTGAGGAATGGAAAAACTGTTCGACCTGGTACGGAAAAAATATGTCCTACGTCACGAGCTAAGGAGTTTATTAATTGATCTGCAAAAGTCATGATTATTCCTAGAAATTATAAGTTAGCATATTAAGTTGATTTTTTTCTATAACATCAAGGTGTGATTTACTAAAAGAGCTGGGATAGTTTAATTTTAAGATAGAATTAAGATAATTAATTTCTCTCGTGCTGTTTATGTCTATGACGTGTTGCCTACGGGAGAGAATACGATCTTTTAAATAGCTTAGAAAATGATTAGAGAACTTTGTATTACGTGAAACTGTCCATTGGATAGCTAGTTTAGGTATTTGTAATGACGCATGAGTCTGCTCTCGGCTTTTGTGCCATATTCGACTGTCCCATAAAACTAAACTACCAGCCTTTGATGCCATCATCTGTGAAGATAAAAAGTTAATTTCATCCTTAGGCTTATTGTGATGACTACCCAAAATTACATCTAGCCCACCACCGTTATCTAAGGTGTTATCTTGTAAATAAACGGATGCTTGTACCATATTTGCTTCCGTTGACTCAAGTCTTTCATTATCAGTAAGGTATGGAGTATCATTATGCCATGGTATATACAAATTTTTACGAAGAGTAAAGTCTGGATATAGACAAAAATTCTTACCTATAATTTCAGATATAGCAGTTATTAGACCATCAGAGAAAATAATCCCGGAAAGCTCACTATCACTAAGAAACGCCTCACAAGTCAATGTGGCATCATTTGTGAAATATTGCAGATATTTTTTGCGTAAGTCATGAATTAGTTTATTTGGTATTACATCATCAATAATACAATATCCTTTAAGCAATAAATCATTTTTTGCTGACTCAAACATAATTAATTCCTTATAAATTGATTACAGCACTAATTATATTCATAATAACAAATAATTACACCTATGTAGAATATGGTTGTAATTTATAAAAAACTATACTTATCTCATTGATTTAAGCTACAATACAGTTGTTGTTTATTGCAAAAGTGTATTAACCATGTTTGATCATAGTGTTCTCAGTCTTGTTGACAATTTGATAATGACCTCTAGCGATGCTGTCCATCTCAAAGATGCCAAATCTGGTAAATATTTGGCATCAAATGATCACAATCTATCGATATTCGATTTAAAAGAAAACGATTTCGTGAATCGCACAATATGGGATATTAATGATACTATGATCCAATACTGGGTAGATAATGCCACTCAGATGGATGCATATGAAGAGCAAGTAAGATTGACAGGAAGAGCGGTAGTAGATAATTCTAGAGTTTGGTTAAACTCTAAAGGCTATGTATGGCGGCATACAATGAACAAGATGCCAGTAATGAATTTGTCAAATAATGTAAGTGCGATACTAAGTATTGGAAGAGATCTTACTCGAGAACTCAGCCTTAAAGAATTATATGGTTATTATCGCCATTTTTATAAAAATAAACGTATCGCAACAACTAAGTTTCTTGAGCATACTGGTATAATTCAATTTTTTAATGAGTTACCGACGCCGACTGAGCTAATGGTTCTTATTACTCGGGCTGATTTTATTCGAAATAAAGAAGTTGCGATGCATCTGGAATATTCTAAATCAACAGTGGAATCATATATCAATCAAATTATACAGAAAGTTAAAGATTTTGATAGTATTTTGGCGGCTTTACGTGCTTGGTAGCACAAATAATATTGTCACACTATTTAAGTATGTCACCAATATTTAAGAGATGGTTATTGAAGCGGCAGAGAGTCCATCTTTCTAGAGTGCACTAAAAAGAGAGTATTACTCTATGTTTGACATAATAACACGCTCCTTTTTAGAAGAACCGAACGATAGTTATAACTTTTTTATTAATTAGACAGAAGCATTATAATTTACTAGTTCCGGTTTTGCTCGCATTTTACTCAGTATGTTTTGAAAAAATATTACTTATTTGCGGTCCGTATATAAGAATAAATATTCCTATAACAATTAAAGCTGAAGAAATAACTTTGCCTTGATCAATAACCTCATTAAAAATTAAATGAGAAGTTAAGAGTCCAAATACCGGAACTAGTAAAGAGAGAGGTGCTACAGTGGATGCAGTATATTTTTTTAGTAGTTTATTCCAAACCCAATAGCCAAATAAAGTAGTAATATATGCCTGAAATAGAATAGAAAATATTGCCATGCCATTTAAACTATTATGTAAATTGATAAATGGTTCACTACCTTTTACAATATAAGTAACTAAAAGAAGTGGTGGGGCTGAAAATAAGCTTGACCAAATAATAAAAGATATCATTTCATTAGGTTTATGTTTTTTTACTATGATGTTACACACACTCCAACAAATGGCAGAAATCAATATAAGAGCTATACCAAGCAAAGGTGTTTTACCATGAGTAATATACAAAATTAAAAATAATCCAAGTATTGCAATTAATATTCCAATATATTGAACTGGTTTGATGGTTTCTTTTAAAAGAATTACTGATAAGATTATAGTAAAAAAAGCACTAAATTGTAGTAACAATGAGGCTATTCCCGCAGACAGTCCAATTTGTATTGCCAAGTTTGCAACGCCCCACATTCCAACACCAAAAATTACCCCATACGCTGCAATATAACGTAGCTGTATTTTCGGTCGTTCAATAAAAAAACACATCGGTACAGCACATAATATAAACCGAAAAGCTGTTAACAAAAACGGATCTAGTTGATTCAATCCAAGCTTAATTACTGAAAAATTTGAACCCCAGATAGCAGTAACAAGGATGGCGATTGAAAAGTCTTTTTTACTCATATTTTTCCTATAGCAATTTAACGATCTTATTTTCAAAAGGCTGAATTTGACGTTTTGTTCAGCTTCACAATTGGTGTTTTACCTATAGTGTCGATGATATTTCGATATATATACATAAAATACTTCCACTTAAATATTATTATAACTAATTACTTTTTCTAAAGATTTGTATATTCTGTGATGAAACTAAGCTACTTAAAAGAATCATTAGAATACCAACCCATTGTGTATAACTCAATATTTTAGAGTATGCGACCATATCTACAATTATGGCTACACACGGATATATAAATGTCATAATTGCTATTATAGGGGCGGTTAACGTCTTATATGATGAGTACATCAAAATATATACTAAACATGAATGAACAACTCCAAGGATAATTAAGTATGTCCAATCAACACTAGTTATATTTATTATTGATGAAAAATCCACAAATGGTGAAATCACAAGTACGCCGACGAACAATTGAATTAAGACAGTAACATGCGGTTTCACACCTTCAACATGTTTTACTAAAACAGCAGAAATTGCCCAAAATAATGCAGCAACTAAAGCAAGTCCTGCCCCAAATAAATAACCTGTATCTAAAATTATATTATCATTAAAAATATCAATTACAAATAATACACCTGCAAAAGCGAATAACATTAACAGTAGTTTTTCTGGTGCGATTTTTTCTTTATGTACAATGCTCCAAAGTATTACAAATAAAAACGGCTGAACATGATAAATAGTAGTTGCCACAGATATAGAAGAGTGTTTGAAAGAGGCAAATAACATTATCCAATTACATACTAAAAATATGCCGCTTATAAATAGAATAAAAACTTTCTTTTTAGTTAAATTACTATTTTTAAACATTCCAGTGAAAAAGCAGTATGGGGCTAAAAATATAACACCGAACAGACAACGAAAGAAAACAACATCATGTGGTTTTTGGTGAGACTCGATAACAAAATATCCGACAGTCCCCATCAGAATCATTGCTATAAACAGCTTAAGAACACCATAGTTTTTATTATTCAATATCATTGATATATCCTTGTGTTAAAATCTTTGTGTATTATTAGAAATATGTGATAGAGTTTCTGAGAAATCATCTATTAAATGTTTTGTAACTGTTTTATATTCTATAGACAAATTATTTCTCCAACATGTACGTTAATAACTCAAAATAGTTTCAGGTGCCATATTTACTTCAGAACCAATTACATTTGTGAAATATAGTTACACACAGGATTTTATAGCATCAGATTAATAAAAACACCCAAGTAATACATGGGTGTTTTTCACGCATTGAATAACGTATAATTACCAGTTTTGATAAAGTGCGAAATAACATTTATATTGGCGCAGAATTATTCAACGACTCTTAACGGTAAATAAATGTGTTACAAATGCTATAGTACAATCTGGTATGCAAATATAGCATCACTAATTAATTCCTGTAGATCATACTAGCTGTCTTATAGAAAATTTATAAAAGGTAAACCATGACGACAACAGAAAACAACATGCAAAATTTACATCCTGATATTCAGCAACGCTTATATGATTTAACTGTGCTGACGTATATTTCTAATATAGTTACCCCATCATTTATTGAGCGAAATATGTTAAAGTCTATGACTCCTA
>DAORIZ010000071.1:0-3233 GCA_035438765.1 Burkholderiales bacterium
GATATAATCTGAGCAACAATTTAACTATAGTGGATTTACCCGAACCAGTACTACCAACAAAAGCCACCGTTTCACCCGGTTCAATCACAAAAGATAGACGATCAAATAACTGCTCCCGCTCATGATAAGTAAAATCAACTGCTTTAAACTCCACTCGTCCACTGCATGGAGTAGCTAATTGATTAGCTCCATCAACAATATTAATTGGAGAATTAAGCAAGCCCATCACTCGGTTAATCGATGCCATCGAACGTTGATACATATCGGTTACTTGCGCTAAATAAGTCAAAGGCCACAATAAGCGTTGCGATAAAAAGATTAAAATACTATATGACGCAACTTGAATATGTCCATCGATAGTTAAAATTCCACCATAAATTAATGCTGCCAAAAAGCCACACATTACCGCCATGCGAATAACTGGCGTTACTGCCGCCGACATGATAATTGCATGTTTATTGGCATTGGCATACCCTTGACTCAGTTGTGACACCGCATTTAGCTCATGTTTTTCGGTAGTAAAAGTTTTAATCGTTGCAATACCAGATAGATTAGTATTAAGCTTACTATTGAGATCTCCAGCAGCGTTACGAACTTTTAGATAGCGTGGTGCTAGTTTATTTTTAAAGAAAAAGACACCCAAGATAATCAACGGAATTGGCAAGAAGCTCAGTAACGCTACTTGCGTAGAAATCATAAAGAAAATAATACTAATCAAAATGGTTGAGCCAACTATCTGAATGATTTGATTCACCCCATCGTTAATAAAACGTTCTAGTTGATTAATATCATCATTGATAATTGCCATCATATTTCCGGTGGCTTTATTTTCAAAAAACTCGAGCTCCAGATTTTGAATGTGACTATACGCATCAATCCGCATATCATGCTGCAGATTTTGTGCCAGATAACACCATTTTAGTGAATAAAGATATTGAAAAGTAGACTCCAGTATCCACGTTACCCCGGTGAATAAGCCTAATATAATAATCTGTAGCTTAACATCATGAATCCCAAGATGCGCTAGCATAGAATCCTGCCGCTTGACAATTACATCAACCGCAACCCCGATCAGCACTTCAGGTAAAATATCAAAGAATTTATTCATTAACGAATAAAATGTCGCCAGTGAAATATCAAAACGATAATTACGGCTATAACGAATTAATTTGATTAGTGGATGACTCAAAATTACTCCTTATTGTTATGCATTACCCGAATAAATTCGCGTACCTAGCGATTTTATCACACTCAATATCAGCAATAACCCTATAGCTGTATCGTTACGTAAAACTAACTATTAAATATGATATAATCCAGCGGAAGATAAAGTTCGGATATAATTAAATTTCTCACTAGATAAAAAATATTGACCGCATAATACAATACGCAGTATAATTTGGTATAAAATCTTTACACTAGGAAATACCCATGCTAAGCAAATCAATCCCGACAAAATTTGAAGCTGGTGACATAGAGCGCCTTACATATTTGTCTAAGCTTTATGATCGACCTGTGTCATATTTAATTCGTGAGGCAACTCGTGTTTATCTTGACTCACAGGCAAAGAAACTAGAATTTATGGAAGAAGCCAAAGCCGCTGCAGATAATTTAAATCAGACAGGGCTTCATTGTGAACACAAGGATGTAGCAAACTGGTTACAATGTTTAGCAAATGGTCAAATAGTTGAGCCACCTAAATGCCACAAATAATTTACGCTCCAGAGTTTATTTCTGATTTTGAACGCGTTTATGCTTTTTTAGCGGAGAAAAATCCATCCGCAGCACAACGCTTGGCTAAATTACTAAATGAAAAGCTTGAACTACTCTCATCAATTCCTAAAGCATTTCCATTTTTTGGTGAATTTCGTATTTACCTGCTGGAATTTGGGTCATCGGGCTATGCATTGCTTTATGACTATGATGAGGAGCTCAACCGAATTAGTCTATTACGAATAAAACATCAAAAAGAAGCTGGATTTGCTTGATATACCAACCAAGCTTATAAAACAAAAATTGATCTCAATACTCAGAGATAAGTACATAGAAACCAGAATATGAATTTGCAGGAATTACTTCAACTTGGCGAAAGCTATCATCAAGAATTTAAAGAAACTATTGATAAGTCTCTGGTACGTGAAATCTGCGCCTTTGCCAATGCATCAGGCGGTAAGATTTTTATTGGCGTTAGTGATGATGGTGTAATCAAAGGGATTAATTTTGATAATAACACCCGCTCACGATTGCAAGATAGCATCAATCATATTGAACCGCAGCTAACGGTTAGCATAGACTATCAACAATCAGTTATCATTATTACAATCCCAGAGAGCAAAAGCAAACCTCATGCCTGTAGCGAAGGATTTTTCTTACGAATTGGACCAAATAGCCAAAAATTAACCCGCAATCAAATAATTGAGTTTTTTCAACAAGAAGGGCTTATTCATTTTGATGAGTTGATTAACTCACGTGTAAACTTTGATAAGCATTTTTCTATTGCTAAATATAATCATTTTATCGAATTAGCCAAGATATCACCAAAACTAGCACCACAAGAGATATTGCAAAATCTGCGCTGCTCAAATGATAAACAGCAATTAACTAATGCAGGAGCACTATTTTTTTGTGACAGCATCGAATTTTTGATTTTACAAGCTAAGATAGCTTGTGTCCTATTTCAAGGTACAGAAAACATCACTATCTTGGATCGCAAAGATTACCGAGCTGATTTGATTAACGACATTGAAGATAGCATCATTTTTTTACGCAAACACCTAAATATTGCCTATAAAATCGAACATATACAACGCGAGGAAATCCTTGAAATCCCCGAAGTAGCACTCCGTGAAGCGGTAATTAATGCTGTTTGTCACCGTAATTACTTTGAAAAAGGTGCGAATATCGTCATCGCGATTTTTTCTGATCGTGTTGAAATTAGTAATCCAGGTGGACTTCCCTCTGGTCTCTCCAAAGAATCATTTGGACATAAGAGTGTCACCCGTAATCCGTTAATTGCAGATTTATTGCACCGTATCGGCTATATTGAAAAAATTGGTACTGGAATCAAGCGGATTAAAGATGCTATTGCTGAGACCTCTAACTGCAGTGTCGAATTTAAGATTAATGAACATTGGTTTAGTACTATTTTTTATCGGAATAAATCAAACAATATAAGTTCGGATATAAGTTCGGATATAAGTTCGGATATAAGTTCGGATATAAGTTCGGATATA
>DAORIZ010000072.1:0-3134 GCA_035438765.1 Burkholderiales bacterium
AACCTATTTTTGAAGATATGGTCAGCTTTTTTTATTTTCTGTCATGTAGCAAGAACAAATTCAGCTGTCAATTTTCTAATTTTAATCTTATTATTTAATTGAGTAACCCAGCAATTAATTTATGTTTTACAACATTTCTACTTAAAATAAATTAATGTGAATAGGTTTCTTCTTATTTCAATTTGTCCAGTTTTAATGGTATGGTGCATCAAATTAAAACCAATTTCATTTAGAATAGCGCCAATGTCCAGCAGAAGATATTATATATTTTTCCTGAGTTTATGTAAATGCCTGAATTTGTATAGTATCTATGCATTTATGTATTATTGTGAGGTGCTTTGCCTTAGCCGATGGTGAATATGGCGGCTACAAATTTTCAGCTTAGCGGCTACACATGTGAACTCGGTTTTCGACGATAAAACTGGCTGGAATTATACTTGCATAACCCATAGCTTTAGCTTTAGTTAGTAATTCTTCAAGATCATAAACATCAAACTTAAAAAAAAGCTGTTTGTTTATGATACTTTTGGTGGTATTTACCGAGATAGAATTGTTCTCTGCTTTATTGATAAACTCGGTGATCTCACGGGCACTTTTACCATATAATAGCAAAAATAAAACTTCCTCTTCTCTGCGCGAAAGCACAACTGGATTTCTATTCTTAGAGCTATAACTTTTCTGGCTAAAATTGGGGTTTAATTTTTCTAGAAGTTGTAATTTATCAGCATTGAAAAAGGCAGTTATATTATTGATGAAATAGCCAATAATATTCTTATCCGCATCAATAATTGAACGAATCACACTAAAAAAAGGCTTCTTAGCTTTATGAATATCATTTACAAAAACAAGATAGACATGTGGCGAGTTATTCTCTGAAAGCTTTATCGGTTCGTTGGCTGAGATGCCAAAATAATGATTTAAGCTATTATCATCAATAATCAAGTTTATCAACTCATTAGCCGAACTAAATCCAAGATATTTCGCATAGCTTTCGCTACAATGTTGCAATTGATAATCTTTATTTATCACATAATAAAGCTCATCAGCATGAAAGATTATTTTTGCTGAATCGATAGTTTGGTTTATATATTTGTTTTCTGGCATAATAACTGGATTATACAAGAATTGAATCTGTATTACAGAAAAATATACCTGATAATTCAGGTATATTTTGCATGAAGGTAATGTTTCTTAATTGGCATTACTGTTTTGATGGTTTCTCCGTATAGCTACCAACAATCCCACGCCCTGGGTTAGTACCACCATCACCAGTCATCCAGATTTTATAACCATCGGCAAATTGAAGATAGCTATGGCTACCATCCTTTGGCTGAACCAAGCTACAATCAAAAGTCGCACACGCTAGACGAGACACCACATATGCAGACGAATTAGAATTAACAACGTATCCCCAATAATTCCCGCCCACCTGCATCACACTTAAGCTAAACATATATTGTTTTCCGCTAGCTTTATCAGTGGCTACCATGATATTATTAAATGATTTGCTAATTGCATTGTAGCAATTAGAATAATCTCTATCACAAACCTGTCCATTTCTAACAGTTCCAACACTTTGGTAGAATGTTTTTTTCCACATTGGATCATTTGAATTATATTCAAGCTTAGTTGAGTTGTATAGGTTTTCAACTATTTGAACATTAGCAAAAGAATTAACCGGAATCACAATATTGATCATTCCCTGATTCCAGTCATAGCGTGTCGCGGCAGAAATTGGTTTTTTAACATCAGTTGCATCAATTATATGAGCGGGATAATTAGGTGTATAAATATCCTGATTGGATTGATTTACATAATATGCTTGACCGTTATATTGGCGTACTTTACCCAGCTCATAAATCTCAGCTGCTTGTACTGAATAAGGTACTGATTCTAATTTCCCATAATTCTTTGTACCTTTGATGGTTTTACCATCATAATAAGTTACTCCATAAGCTGCATAAAAGTCATTTGCAGAAACTTTACTGTCATAAGCTGGTAAATCACGGTAAACATTAATTAATTTCTGTTGGTTAAACGCTTTATTTACATTATCAAGGGCAGTTTTGTAAGTCTCGTCTAATTTGGCTATTTTCTCGGCATAAGTCAATGACGATGATATTCCATCAGCATTACCGATTCTGGTTGCATAATAGTTTTTGTATGGATCAGAGCTCTCTAGATAAAAAGCTAAGCGATTTAATTCATAAGCTTCAGATAGCGCGGCAACTATAGTTGAATAATAGTATAGAAATAACTGATTGGTACTGTTATGTAGGGCGATATAGTCTGTAGTACCGGGAGCTGGCAAATTTGTTTTTTCATTAACGCGTTGAATAACGGCGATTAGCTGATTTAAATATTTAGTAGTTGAGATGGTTGTTCTTGCCTGTTTTATCTTATTGTAGGCATCAACACTACCAATTGTGCTATCAATGACTTTTAAAGTAGCAAAGTCATTTTGATTAGCTATCATATAGTCATCTAAGCTTTTGCTATTACCAAGCTCGGCTACGTATGAGTTTGAGCTATCATTAATTATTTTAATCGCATTAAATAAATTTTTCTCTTCTGCGATACTGCTATCTTGAATATACATGCTTGTAATGTTATCAAGTTTATTATTAGTTATGTTTAACTGTTTTTTAATCTGATCAAGACTTTGTTGTGTTTTTTGCTGACTAGTCATTGCTGGATTAGGGAATATGAAGCCAGTTAAGCCAAGAAAAACAGTCAAAGCACCAGAAGCAGGACCAAATACTGGAAATACTTTTGCAAATCCATCAATAGTTGCTCTTGTAGATACCGCCCAGCTCGGCATAGTGCCATCAGTAGTTTGTGTCTGTGCTATATTTTGGTTTACTGGTGCGTCGCCAACTACTGCATAAGAATTAAAGCTTGCTATGCTTAGACTTAATACTAAAAGGAGAGTTTTGGTTTTCATAATGTTATCCTTTGGGAGAGTTTTATTTTATTGATAACATCATTTTATAACATTAGAATAAATAATAAAACCACCCAAAAAGATGGGAGGCTAATTTTTACTATAGTTATCCCATCATTTATTGAGCGAAATATATTAAAGTCTATGTCTCCTAATTTTGGTTGAGAATAAAATGCACGGATACTCTCAA
>DAORIZ010000073.1:0-2857 GCA_035438765.1 Burkholderiales bacterium
GGCTACTTCTGGGGAAGTATCCTTGCTCTCACAGCTGGGGCTGTTCGCTCTGCCGTGCTACGCACAAAAATCTGCGCTGGACGCTTGCTTTTTGTTTGTCTAGTTCGGCTTAAATCTGGCTCGCGGTTTAGTTGAAGTTATGGGGGATAGGTTTTGTTTTTAGATTTTATTATTGCTTATTTTTACTTTTTGTTTTGTTCTGTTTTTTTGTCTTAATTTTTTGGAGTTAATTATGGACAATCTAAATCATCAATTAATGGATGGCTTATACAAGTTACTGACAACTAAACCTGTTGATTTTATCTTACAGCATAGCTTGTTAATTGGTTTTATTACGGGTGTAGTCTCATTGATGCCCTTTGCGATAAAGCGGATACCGCACGCAGTGATCTCAATTCTGGCAATCTTAATTACGTTTTTTATCAGTAACTCACTAGATCTAAGTTTTAATGAGGCTTTACATTCTGCCAAGTTTTACATAGTGGTCAATCTTATTGGCAACTATGTAATCGGCTGCATCTTTGGTTTTGCTATTGCTAATCTTATTCAACGTATTCGAGGAGAACATGATCATGTTACAAACAACTAATCAACTAATGGAGTATTCAGTTGCTACAGGCTACTTAATGAATAACATGGGTTATCTGATTGCAGCTGGCGGCTTATCCTATAACCTGCCGCAGTTATTCAAGCTTAAATCGGAAGCTGGTTATACTGTGCGGGCGGGAATAATGTCGGTTGCAAGTCTTTCCATTATTCCCGCCGCCATGCTTGTACCAGAAACTTATCCAATGGGCTTAAAAATGGCTGCGTGGGGATGCTGTTTTATGGGTGGGATTATCTTTACTACATATGGAGCACGTAAACTCCAAGCTAAGTTTAGCTTATTGTTTAGTCGGTTTACGGTTAAAAGTAGCGTACGCCGTGGTGCCAAAACCGATATTCGCTATATGGCTAAGGAATTACCCACAATACCTAATTACAATCCGTTAAAGTACATTAATCTGAAGAAAGGCGTGTTTATTGGTTTGGATGAAAATGTAAAACCAATCTATCTGCAAAATGCAGATGATTGGTACAAACGCCACTTCATAATCGTGGGCGCCACGCGCTGTGGCAAGGGCATTTCAATGCAGTATCTTGGCGTTCAATCATTGATGCTTGGTGAAACGGTAATATTCCTAGATCCTAAAGGTGATAAGTATATACCGCATATCTTCAAAGAACAGTGCGATAAGTTAGGCGTCCCTTATACTTTCATTGACTTAACTCTGGATGTACCACAAATCAATCTAATTGCTGATTTTAGCGCTCGAGATTTAAAGAATTGTTTAGTTGAAGCATTCTCACAGCGTGAGATGGGTTCTGAATCCGATGTTTATCGTAAGAATGAGCAGGAGTTTTTAGAAAATCTGGCTAATTTTATAGTTGAACAAAATAGTGGTTTAGAGTGTAGCGCAAAAAGCTTGACTGAGTTATGCCGTGACTACGATTTAAGCCGTTATGCCGATAAGTATAAATCCTCAGTTTCAGACTTAAACAAGCTCTGCAATATCGCTTCAATTAATGCAACTAACGGTAAATCACTCTCGGAATTAGTTGCTGGCGGTGGCTGTGTTTATATCGTTGGGGATTTACTCGATGAAACCATGAAGAAAATTCAGCGCTTTATCTTCTGCCGCGTTGTGCAATTAGCACGCAACCATTCTAATGCGATTGAACGTAATGGTGGTGAGGAACAGAATATTACTGTCTTTGCTGATGAGTTAGTAGCTCACATATCCAGATTTGTAGCTGAAAGCTATACCGTTAGTTTAGGCTGGGGATTGAAAATCGTTAGTGCAATACAAGATTTAAAGTTATTACGTGGTGCACCAGCAGATTTAGATCCTGAATTTCTCAAAGGCGCTGTCTTTGGTAATAGTCAGAATAAATTGTTTTATCGCGCTGATGATATTGATACCGCTGATTTCTTATCTGATATGACAGGTAAAATCCAGATTGAAGAAGAGCAAAAAATTGTAACTCGGAATAGCCTCAACTCTGAGAAGCTCGATAAACAAACCAGATTAACTCAATCAGAGCGAAATTACTTTGATAGAAACATGATTTTAAACCTGAAACAGTTTGAAGCTGTGTTTTGCTCTGCTTTGTCCTATCGCAGTACCATTGCATCATTATGTAAAACCAGTCCAGTAAAGGTTAATGATGCAGTGAATGGCAAGGAGTTAATAGAACTCATTGAAGCTAGTGATTACGAGACCAATGAGAATAATCAACTTTATCAAAAACACCACCAACCTTTTGAAATTACGCAAACTAACACTTTAAATGGAGAACATCATGCAGACAATAATCAATCCAGCACTAGCGGCACAAGTACCACCAGTGGAAGCAGTCAAACCCAAAAAACCAGCACCAGCAAATCTGATTACTTGTTCTAAATTGCCGCATGCGGCTAAAATGGCAATCTTTAATCAGCGAATTAATAAAGTGCTGAGATTCCTTATTGAAGAAAATTATTCTAGTCTTGAGAATTTAGCTTTATTGCTAAGTGTACCCAAGCAAACTGCTATCCGCCTAACCAAGCATTTATGTGAGAGAAACTATCTCACCAAGCTTGAGGTTGATATTGGTTTAGCCCGCAAAATTTCAGTATTTCAGCCAACCAATACCGGAATAATGTTTGTTATGGTCGCTGATGAAGAATTGCCAGAACTGCGCGAAGTAAGCAAAGTTAATGCTGCTACGATTTACCATGATCTTAAACTACAGCAAATCAGGTTTAAGCTTGAAGCTCAAGGTTATCACAGCTTTCAAAGCTCATGGCATTTAACCAGAATACTCAGAAAACGCG
>DAORIZ010000074.1:0-2840 GCA_035438765.1 Burkholderiales bacterium
GGCTACTTCTGGGGAAGTATCCTTGCTCTCACAGCTGGGGCTGTTCGCTCTGCCGAGCTACGCACAAAAAATCTGCGCTGGACGCTTGCTTTTTGTTTGTCTGGTTCGGCTTAAATCTGGCTCGCGGTTTAGCTGAAGTTATGGGGATAGGTTTTATTTTTTTATTTCGTTATTTTATTTTTTTGGAGTTCATTATGGACAATCTAAATCATCAATTAATGGATGGCTTATACAAGCTGCTTACAACAAAGCCTGTTGATTTTATTTTACAACACAGCTTGCTAATTGGTTTTATTACTGGAGTAATCTCATTAATGCCATTTGCCATAAAACGGATACCGCACGCAGTAATCTCAATTTTGGCAATCTTAATTGCGTTTTTTACCAGTAACGCACTGGATCTAAGTTTTAGCGAAACTTTACATTCTGCCAAGTTTTACATAGTGACCAACCTTATTGGCAACTATGTAATCGGCTGCATCTTTGGTTTTGCTATTGCTAATCTTATTCAACGTATTCGAGGAGAACATGATCATGTTACAAACAACTAATCAACTAATGGAGTATTCAGTTGCTACAGGCTACTTAATGAATAACATGGGTTATCTGATTGCAGCTGGCGGCTTATCCTATAACCTGCCGCAGTTATTCAAGCTTAAATCGGAAGCTGGTTATACTGTGCGGGCGGGAATAATGTCGGTTGCAAGTCTTTCCATTATTCCCGCCGCCATGCTTGTACCAGAAACTTATCCAATGGGCTTAAAAATGGCTGCGTGGGGATGCTGTTTTATGGGTGGGATTATCTTTACTACATATGGAGCACGTAAACTCCAAGCTAAGTTTAGCTTATTGTTTAGTCGGTTTACGGTTAAAAGTAGCGTACGCCGTGGTGCCAAAACCGATATTCGCTATATGGCTAAGGAATTACCCGCAATACCTAATTACAATCCGTTAAAGTACGTTAATCTGAAGAAAGGTGTATTTATTGGTTTAGATGAGCAAGTGAAGCCAATCTATCTGCAAAATGCAGATGATTGGTACAAACGCCACTTTCTTATCGTTGGCGCAACCAGAAGCGGTAAAGGTGTGGCGATGCAATATCTTGGCGTTCAATCATTGATGTTGGGTGAAACCGTGGTATTTTTAGATCCTAAAGGTGATAAGTATATGCCACATATCTTTAAAGCACAATGTGACAAGATGGGTGTACCATATACCTACATTGACTTAACTCAGGATACACCACAAATCAACCTGATTGCTGATTTTAGCGCTCGAGATTTAAAAAACTGTTTAGTAGAGTCATTCTCACAGCGTGAGATGGGCTCTGAATCCGATGTTTACCGCAAGAATGAGCAGGAGTTTTTAGAAAATCTGGCTAATTTTATTGTTGAACAAAACCAATGTCCAAATATTGTCACCACTGGTGACAATATTTGGACTGGCAAAAAAAGCTTAACTGATATTTGTAATGACTACGATTTAAGTCGTTATGCCGATAAGTATAAATCCTCAGTTTCAGACTTAAACAAGCTCTGCAATATCGCTTCAATTAATGCAACTAACGGTAAATCACTCTCGGAATTAGTTGCTGGCGGTGGCTGTGTTTATATCGTTGGGGATTTACTCGATGAAACCATGAAGAAAATCCAGCGTTTTATCTTCTGCCGCGTGGTGCAATTAGCGCGCAATCATTCTAATGCTGCAGATCGTAGTGGAGCGAAAGAACAAAATATCACTGTCTTTGCTGATGAACTGGTGGCGCATATTTCTAGGTTTGTAGCTGAGAGTTATACTGTTAGCCTTGGCTGGGGGTTAAAGATAGTTAGTGCAATTCAGGATTTAAAGTTATTACGTGGTGCACCCGCAGATTTAGATCCTGAGTTTTTAAAAGGTGCAGTATTTGGCAATAGTCAGAATAAGCTATTTTATCGCGCTGATGATATTGATACCGCTGATTTCCTCTCCGATATGACGGGTAAGATTCAGATTGAAGAAGAGCAAAAAATTGTAACTCGGAATAGCCTCAACTCTGAGAAGTTAGATAAACAAACGCGTTTAACTCAATCAGAGCGCAATTACTTTGATAGGAACATGATTTTAAATCTTAAACAGTTTGAAGCTGTGTTTTGTTCTGCTCTGTCTTATCGCAGTACCATTGCATCATTATGCAAAACCAGTCCAGTTAAGGTTAATGATACAGTGAATGGTAAGGAGCTAATAGAACTCATTGAAGCTAGTAGTAATAACGAGGTCTATGAAAATAATCAGTCTAATCAGAAAGACAAGCAAACTTTTGAAATTACGCAAACCAATACTTTAAACGGAGAACATCATGCAGACAATAATCAATCCGGCACAAGTGCCACCAGTGGAGGCAGTCAAAACCAAAAAGCCAGCACCAGCAAATCTGATTACCTATTCTAGATTACCACATGCGGCAAAAATGGCAATCTTTAATCAGCGGATTAATAAAGTGCTGAGATTCCTGATTGAGGAAAATTACTCAAGTTTAGAAAACTTAGCTTTATTGCTAAATGTTCCCAAGCAAACTGCTATCCGCTTAACCAAGCATTTATGTGAGAGAAACTATCTCACCAAGCTTGAGGTTGACATTGGTTTAGCCCGCAAAATTTCAGTATTTCAGCCAACCAATACCGGAATCATGTTCGCAATGGTAGCTGATGAAGAATTACCAGAACTGCGTGAGGTAAGCAAAGTTAATGCGGCTACGATTTACCATGATCTAAAACTACAACAAATCAGGTTTAAGCTTGAAGCTCAGGGTTATCACAGCTTTCAAAGCTCATGGCATTTAACCAGAATACTCAGAAAACGCG
>DAORIZ010000075.1:0-2776 GCA_035438765.1 Burkholderiales bacterium
AAAGAGAGCAACTCAGCTAACTCTTTCTTATTGTAATTACCTGTTTTATACAGTTTCATTGCTTTATCGCGAAGATCTTGAGAGTATCCGTGCATTTTATTATCAACCAAAATTAGGAGACACAGACTTTAACATATTATGCTCAATAAATGATAGGATAACTATAATCTTAAAATCACCAGTAAAACCATATAAAAAATAATGGCAATGCTGTATTTAGTGCTATAATTACTCATTCAATACTAAATACGGTGGTTGGTGTGAAATATTATAATTATGATGTGGTTCTTAGTGATGTGCCAAATGAGATAAGTTTAGCCTTTGCTATCGCAGGCTGTAAGCTTGGTTGTCGTGGATGTTTTTGGCAGGAGCTACAAAATACACCAAGTTATGAGTTAGATGATAAATTGTTTTCTGAGAAATTAGCGAAGTATCAAAATTTTATCTCCTGTGTCTTATTTTACGGCGGTGAATGGCTACCTGCAGAATTGATTAATAAATTAAAAATAGCTCATGCCCATGGTCTAAAAACCTGCCTTTATACAGGTAGGCAGATTATTGCTACCGAAATTTATCAACATCTCGATTTTATTAAAACTGGTGCTTATCGCGAAGATCTGGGTGGTCTAACCAGTCTAATAACCAATCAAAAATTTATTAATTTAACTACTGGCAAAGATTTAACGCACTTATTTCAACGTGTATTACCAATTTCAAGGAAGTAAGCATGAGTTTATTTATGGAGCTTAGCCCAGAGCAGCTAGGTGCAAAATTAAAGTTTATTAATAACTATATTCAGCCAACTAATGCCGCAGATGTTTCGCTGGTTGATGCAAATGCTAATATTGTACAAAAAAATGTTGCAACACTAGCACAGGAAATTCATAAAGATATTAATGTTCAACTTAATCGTGCTTTAATGACGAATAAAATCAGTGAACTATTTGGTGCAGAGCTTACAGAGGAGTATATTCGTCAACTGGAAAACCACGAAATATATAAGCATGATGAAACTCATCCGTTTTTCCCATATTGCGCTTCAATTACCATGTATCCATTTTTGCTTAATGGCTTGACTACTTTAGGTGGTGAATCTTTAGCCCCAAAGCATTTAGATAGCTTTTGTGGCTCATTTGTTAATTTGGTTTTTGCCATTTCGTCGCAATTTGCCGGAGCTTGTGGGACACCAGAGTTTTTATTGTATTTTGATTATTTTGCGCGCTTGGATTATGGTGATAACTATTTACTAACTCATAAGTCAGAAGCTGAGAATCATTTACAGCATGTGGTGTATGCGTTAAATCAACCTGCAGCAGCACGTGGATACCAAAGTATTTTTTGGAATATTTCAGTTTTTGATAATAATTTTTTAAGCTCTTTATTTGCGGATTTTGTTTTTCCTGATGGAACACGTCCTGATTTTGCATCGGTGATGAATTTAGAAGAATTTTTTTTAAGTTGGTTTAATCAGGAACGAACTAAAGCGATTTTAACTTTTCCAGTAGTGACCGTAGCAATGCTAACTCAAAATAATCAGCCCAAAGATGATGAATTTGCAAAGATGTGCGCCGTACAAATGCACGAGGGAAATTCATTTTTTATCTATATGTCGGAGAGTGTCGATAGTTTAAGTTCATGCTGCCGGTTACGTAATGAGTTGACTGATAATACTTTTTCAAACACGTCCGGTGCAGGAGGAGTGGCTACAGGTTCAATTAATGTAATTACCTTAAATATGAATCGACTGGTATTGGAAAAACGTGATTTGCTAACTGAGATTAACAAAATTCATAAATACCATGTTGCATATCGTAAAATAGTTGAAGATTTTTTAAATGCTAATTTGTTGCCTGTCTATTCAGCAGGTTACATAAATATTAATAAGCAATTTTTAACTATTGGTATTAATGGAATGCTTGAAGCTGCTGAATCTATGGGAATTACTCCGGGTAATAATCTCGAATATATTCAATTTTTACAACAGCAGTTAAAAATTATCTATGATGCAAATCGTGCTGCGCGCCAAGAGTATGGTTATTTATTTAATACTGAATTTGTACCAGCTGAGAATTTAGGTGTAAAAAACGCTAAATGGGACAAGCAGGCTGGCTATCAGATAAATCGTGATTGTTACAATAGCTATTTTTATCCAGTAGAAGATGATGGAATTAATGTCGTCGATAAATTTATTTTGCATGGGCGTGAGATTACCCAATATCTCGACGGTGGTTCGGCGTTGCATCTCAATACCGATGGCTATTTAACTGTAGAAGGATATCTGAAGTTGTTTAATCTGGCAGCTAAAACTGGCTGCAATTATTGGACGACTAATGTAAAAGTTACTTATTGCTGCGATTGTTCTACGGTTAATAAATTAACGCTTGATTATTGTCCGCAATGCTCTTCTAAAAATGTACGGCATGCAACGCGTGTAATTGGTTATCTAAAATTGATTGATAATTTTAGTAAAGAACGTAGAATCGAAGAAAAAATGCGTCATTATCATCCTATGCCTTTCAAGTAGTCAGAGGTGATTGATTAAATTAATAAAACTCAAAAAGGCATACCAACATATAATCAGTAATAAAAATATGTTGGTAAAATTTAAAAGAGCCTCTAGCATTCCTCGATAATTATTTTCTTTTGTTTCATCATAACTAGCCATTCATTAGACTTGTTTAACCTCTTTGGATAAATCCTTCGCGGCTTGCCGTGAATCTATTATAGTTATCCTATAAACAATTGAGCGATAGATTGTTCAATAGCTAAACTTAAA
>DAORIZ010000076.1:0-2754 GCA_035438765.1 Burkholderiales bacterium
TAAGCCGTAAATAATCTATACTTTTAAATTGCTCTAAAAATGGGAGTATTACCCTATTCCGTATGAAACCAGAAAGATAATAATAGTTAATTGAATGCCAGCTTGATCAATAGAAAAATATTTCATCATTTCTGGCATTGACGAAGCATATAAGTCACTCGTTCCCTGAAATAAAAACACCAGAGATAGAAGCGTTACCACTACAGCATGCTTCATTGGTACGAGTGCTCCTCAGTAGGGAACCTAGCTGATTTTACGTCAGCTGTGTAATTAGTTATAGCTTGCTTAATATTATTCGTTTCAATTAAATAATCTTTAGCAAATTTAATATTTTTTCCTGACAATCCTATTAGATCATACATTAACATGACCTGTCCATCACAAGCAACTCCTGCCCCAGCACCTAGAGTTACTGCATTTACAGACTCAGTAATTTCTTTACTTAGAATGGATGGAACACATTCCAATACAATCATTTCTGCGCCGGCGGCATCAAGTCTTTTAGCTGACGTTAATAGGCGTTGGTACTCATCGTCTTGCCGTCCCATGATTTTATTTCCACCAATTTGATGATAAAACTGTGGAGTAAGTCCAATATGTGCACAAACTGGAATACCGTATTCTGTAAGGTGCTTTACGGTTTCAATAACCCAATCTTGGCTACCTTCAAGTTTTATCATATCTGCTCCAGCTTTCATTAATTTTGCAGAATTTAATCTTGCCTCTTCAAAGTTACTATAACTCATATAAGGAAGATCTGCCACAACCATAATACTACTAGCAGATTTAGCAACAGCCTCAGTGTGAGCAACCATCATATCCATAGTTGCATTTATGGTTGTTTTGCTACCAAAAAGCGACATGACAACTGAATCACTTACTACAACTAAATCAACCCCTCCCTCAACGGCAACATTGCAAAATGTTTTATCATAAAGGACAAGCGCCGCAAATTTACTTTTAACTTGTTTTACTTTTCTTAACTGGTTAATTTTAAACATGTAATTTCCTTGATAAAAGAGAGTAAATAGAACATAAATTAATTTGAAGTATAATGGGTTATTACATCTAATATTATAACGAGACTTCTTTCAAAGTTGTTGCGCCTACAATAAACCTAAGAAAGGAAAGTGGTATTTTGTTGTGGAAATCGATTGCTACTAGGAAGTCTTGTAAATCTGTTAATAAGGTAGAGCCAATCCCAAGTTTATTGCAAATATAATTTTTCTTTTTTATAATGGTATCAATTGTTCTTTGTTGTGGAATTGGTCTATAATAATTCATGAAATTAGCAATTTGTTTAAAATTCCAATTTAGTAAAAATAAAAAACAAATTTCTTGCTCATATTCTGTAAGCATAATATTTTCTAGAATTTTACTGTTTTTATCTATTGATTCAATACTGGCTGTTTTCCCGAATTGAGTTATATAATTTGGCATTATATTTAAGACATCGGATAAATCTATATCATAACCACTATAAATTGTACCCAGAATTGATTTTGATTCATCATGTTTTAGGAGATATTTTTTAAATATTCGCGCTTTGGTTCCGTCACCATAATTGTGGATATTTAGTACAACTACCCCTTTTTTCACGTCTTGCGATGCTAATAATGATTTATCTACCTGAACGAATTGTTCGGCGTATTGAGCGGTACCTTCGCATGGCATTTCAGCATCTAACCTACCATTTACATCTCCACATTTGTCTAGTCCAACTATTCTGGCGTGTGAGCTTGTTGATATTATATGCCTAGACTCAATATCTTTTGCACCCATTAAAGTATCTGTCGTTTCAGATAGCATTTGAATCATGCTTTTAAATTTTTCAATATAATCTAGGTGGCTTTTTGTAAATTCTGTTGGTAAAACTAATCTATACACAAAGATTCCTTATTTTATATTTAAGTTGTAAGTCTGATTTAAAATTACTCGATAAACGTATAAGAAAATACAAAGATTGAAAAAATGATCATGGTCATTAGACGACTGTTTAGCTATGATATTAGCTATCGCGATTATATAATATGCGTTATTTAAAAGACAACTCCAATATTTTGGAGTCATTAATATTGGACTATTCAATGTGCTATTAATAATGTACATTACTGCTTGCACCGTACCTAAAAACTTAGACAAAAGTAAATAAAAATCTAGTCAACCCATGTTAAACTTTAGACATAGTGACTAGATTTTTAGGTACGATACATGTTGATTCAAATAGAATCGGTTATTAACTTTTGAATAGGAAATTCAAATGAAATTTAAAAAAGTAACTAAGAACACAGCTCGTACATCACCATCTAGTGCTGCTACCTGCGGTTAATCGTACGTGTTATAGAAGGAAGCTGCTAATACTGCAGCTTCTTTTTTAGGAAAATTATATGAAACAAAATAAATACCAGAACAATCCAAAATTTATCCATAACTTATGGATGCGTTCACATGCAAATCCAGAACTTACGTATTTGACATCATTGCAGGGGGTATTTGAAGTATCCACTAAGGATGCTGAGGAGTTTATGGTTTTTCGCAAATACTGCACAGGGCATAATTCAGTAGAGGAAATATCATTAAAGAGTGGAGTAAATAAAAACAGAATTATAGAAGTAGTAGCAAGTTTCAATGATATAGGTATTATTAGACCTAAAGAATACGATATTAATTTAGTTTCAACAGAAGACATTATAGACAAATTCTTGCTACATGACAGAAAATAAAAAAAGCTGACCATATCTTCAAAAATAGGTT
>DAORIZ010000077.1:0-2652 GCA_035438765.1 Burkholderiales bacterium
TTTACTATAGCCAAAATAGTGAGCAACCATTAAAAATACCTGTAGCTTTTGATATCATAGCTAAGTATAGCTACTGTGAAATCAAGAGCAAATCTGAAGTATGCAAAAGCCCAATAACCAAGAATGAGCTAATGCGTAAGCAGATATTACAGTCACTAAAGAATCAGATCAAGTTCAGTTATGTTCTTGCTGATTCTTGGTACTCCTCTGGTGAGAATATGAAGTTCATTCACCAACGGAAGAAATACTTTATATTTGATTTAAAATCCAATCGCCTAGCAACCCTTGGCGATAGGAATAAACCTAACTGGACAAATATCAGCCAATTAGATTTGCAAGCATTTAAGCCTGTACGTGTCTGGTTAAAAGATGTCGAGCTACCGATACTTTTAATCAAGCAGATCTTTATAAACAAAGATAACTCCACTGGCATCAGATATCTTGCTACTAATAATCTGGATTTAACCAGTGAAGACTTCCTCAATATCTATAAAAAACGATGGAGTATTGAGGAATACCATAAGAGTTTTAAACAGAATACATCGATAACTAAATCACCTACCAAGACTGTTAAAACTCAATGTACGCACATATTTGCTGCAATAGTATCTTATACCAAACTGGAGAGATATAAATTCAGCACTAAATTAAATCATTTTGCTTTTAAAGAGCAAGCTATTTCTAAATGCAGCTAAAGCTGCTTTTAGAGAACTGGAATTAATTAAACAGCAACATGCCGAATTTGGAGTCTGTCATAAATTTTGTGCTTTTGTCTGATTTTAGTTAAACTAACGTTAATTAAAAGGACTTACAAAATGGCAAAAAATCCTCATCTTACTCAAGATAATTTGGCTCTTTCCGGAATCGAGTGGGTAGCGTTGAAATTTGTACTTAAGTATGGGTACTTGATTTAGAATATCGGTTAACATTTTTTATGGCTGGTATATAATGGAATTGAATCAATTATTTCAAGTTGCTTTAGGTATAAGTAGTCCGTGGTATATAGACGCGGTGCAGTTAGATGATGCCAAAAAAAGATTAGAGATTAAGATTGATTTTACAGTTGGAGCCAAGTTTTGTTGCCCTAACTGTCAAAGTGAATGTAGCGCCTATGATACTCAAGAAAAACGTTGGCAACACTTAAATTTTTTCAACTATTGCTGCTATTTAAGTGCAAGAATTCCACGGGTTAAGTGTAATCAGTGTGGAAAAACTCGCCAAGTTGAAACGCCATTCGCCCGTGAAGGTAGCGGTTTTAGCTTATTATTAGAATGTATGATGCTTTCGCTCGCAAAAATCATGCCAGTTAATGAAGTATCCAAGCTATTTAATATTAGTGATGACAGAGTCTGGACAGTAATCCATTACTACGTACCTAAAGCTGTTGAAGCTATGGATTGGAGCACAGTTAAAAATATTGGGATAGATGAGACATCACGTAAAAAAGGTCATAACTATGTTACAACTGTTACAGACCTGGATAATAGTAAAGTAATCTATGTAACTGTAGGTAAGGATTCAACGACGGTTGATAACTTTAGAACTGAACTAGAAAGAAGAAATCTTAACGTAGATCAGATTACAAATATCTGCTCGGATTTATCTCCAGCCTTTATTTTGGGCATAAAAACTAATTTCCCAAAGGCAAACCATACGTTTGATAAATTTCATGTAGTAAAAATAGTTAATAACGCCGTTGATGAAGTGAGAGCAAAAGAGTCAAAAACCAATGAGTTGATACTCAAAAGTAAGTATAGCTTGCTTAAAAATCCTGAGAATTTAACGGCTAATCAAAAAATTAAACTAGATAGTATTTTAGCTGAGTATACTCAATCGGGTGAAGCATACAGATTAAAACTAGGATTTCAAGCCCTCTTTAAATTACCATCGCGTGCAGAAGCTGAGCTATATCTGACTGACTGGATTTCATTGGTTCAAGCCAGAGCCATTCCCCAAATGAAAAGACTTGCTAAATCAATAAAACGTCATTGGAGTGGTATTTTAAATTGGTTTGATAACAATATTAGTAATGGTAAGGTTGAAGCATTAAATTGTGGGATTCAGAACTTGAAGCGAAGAGCTAAGGGATTTAGAACCTTAACAAATTTTAAAGCATTAATTTACTTAGTGATGGGTAAGTTAAGTTTTTAGAGTTACCCATACAAAACTCGAAAGAGCCTTAAATTTATTAGCTCAAATACCAGATGAAGTAATTGAGCTAATCTCTTCAGGTGTAAAAACTCAATCCGATCTAGCAGCTATGATTCATGGCTTGAAGAGTCGAATCATTGAAAGTGCCTTATCTGGTGAAATAGAACATCATCTATCAACAACAGAATCCACCGAATTAAGCAGTGATTCCTCACGTAATCGTCGTAATGGTTTTAGCAGTAAAACAATTAGAACCAATAGCGGTGACCTACCAATCAATGTTCCACGCGACCGTAATTCTGATTTTGAACCTCTGCTAATCCAAAAGCATAAACGGCGCCTTGAAGGCATCGATGATGCAGTTTTGGCTCTTTACTCTCGTGGCATGTCTATGCGCGATATTCGCGCTACGATTAATGAACTTTACCATCAAGACTTATCTGAAGTGGACTCTAGCCTAAAATCCGGAGACACCGGTTCGTGGATTATCCACAATTCTAT
>DAORIZ010000078.1:0-2533 GCA_035438765.1 Burkholderiales bacterium
GTTACTTACCGATGGAGGTAAAATGCAAAAAGTTAATTTCTGTCATGTAGTAAGAGACAAATTAGAAAATGCGTGCATTATGTGGGGAGAACAGCTTCATGACACTCATATTTTAAATGACATCTTATCTGGAGAATGTTCATTCCATCAATTTCAAGGGTTTCTTTTAGAAACATATCATTATATTAAAATGTTTCCTGATGTATTAAGCTATGCCGAAAGATGCGCTCAGTTACCAGAACTAAAAGAGTTATTACATAACTATACCCAACAAGAAATTGGACACGAAGGCTTTGTTCTTTCTGCATTAATGGACACGGGTGTAACTTTTGCTGAAGTTGAAGCATCAGTTCCACTTGTATCTACACAAAACATCTTAAATTTATTAAAAGAATTATTCGTAGATTACCCATGGACGCCGTTGTTTGTAGCAAAAGTGATAGAAGAAGGTGATTTTTCTTCTATGGTTGTAGAAATAACAGGTAATAAATTAAAGGAAATATATGATATAACATATAATCCATTAGTTCATTTATATAATCATGCCGAAATTGATTTTCAACTAAGACATTTCTTTATTTTGGATAATAATAAACACTTAATTGAGCTTATTGAAAAACAAGATATTCATGATATCTTGAATAGAATACATGATATTAAACATGCATTTGATTTACAAAAGTTAGAAATCAAGGATTACTATAGCCATCCAGGAAATTATTTTCCACGCCAAAAAGTAGATTTTTTTGGGGTTTAAGATAATGAAAGAACCCCACAAAATAGCGATAATTTTATTATCAACTTTTGTATCCGGAATGGGGATATCTTCATTTTTTATTGCGGTTAATTGGTTTATTGAGCATATAGATAACTCATCTTTTTATGTTGCCCTTGTTAATGCCCTATGCTACTTGTTGGTGTTGATTGTTCTGCCACATATTGGAAATTTGTGCGATTATAGTTCTAGGAAGAAAATCCTAGTGTTAATCTATTCATGTGGAGTGGTATTACAACTGTTGCTATGTTTCATTGTCAATAAGGCATCTAGTTTTGAACTGCTAGTTGTCATTATTTGTGTAACGACGATAATTTCTGTTATTAGAACAACAGATCAGGTTTGCAGAACTGCATATTTGCAAAGCGTTGTCTCTAAGAAATATTATCAATTATCTAATCAGTGGCTAGAGGCTATTAGGCAAGGAATTACTTTTATTGGTGGCGGTGTTACTGCATTATTAATGAAATCACCATCGTTAACAACGATTCTTTATTTTAACATAATAACTTTTTTTATTGGGCTATTGTTGGTACTATTGTTACCTAAAGATACGGTATGTATACCAGAGAAACATCTTAAAAAATTATCATATATAGCAAAATTGAAATCCGGATTATTAGTTTTAAATGGACTCGAACGCTGGTCCAGGATAGTTATTCTATTTAGCATTGTACCATATGCCTTAGTTGTTGCATTAAATGTTACGTATCCTATTTTTTTCAAAGAATTATTAATAGCGCATGAATCGCAATTTTATGCTGCGTTATCAATACCGTATGGGAGTGGAGCATTATTAGCTAGTTATCTTAATAAAAGAGTGAGTACAAATTTCAAAAGATTTTTCATGACTCATTGTGTTATTTTTATAGTAGCACTATTTTGGGGTGTTCTTATACATAATATTTATGCTGTCTATTGTGCGCTTTTTACTATTGCTTATTGCCATGCTGCAATTAGAGTACAAAGAAATAGTTTTATTATGAGTTGGGTTAATAACAAGGACATTGCGAAGGTATTAAGTTTCTTTGAAATAATATTTACATTGTTAGTTATTATTATGTCCTTTCTTCTCGGCTTTATTTGTGATTATTTTTCTTCAACGCTTTCTTGGGTTTTTACTGCAATAGTACTTCTAGTAAGTATAATATTATGCGGTATTTATACTACTCAGAATCAAACGTTAAGTGGTGTATAATCTAGAATTGTGTAATGTCGCGTTACATTCTTTTTTCTAAATTATAGATTTTTGTATTTAGTTTTCGAAGGGGTAAGTTCCTGCGCCATATGAAATTCTCTATAATGACAGTAATAGTTAACTATAAATCTGATGACTTTAAAACTTAAATAGAACATATGTATTAATTCATATGGCTAATACAGATAGTGGTTTTTAATGTTTATTTACTAGTTTATGAAAGTATACACATGGATAAAGCACTTAGTCCAATAAATAATGATCTTATTGATACAAATGAGTATAAGAAATTTGCGACAAACAATGGTTATCAATTAACAAATCTTGCACCTCCTGCCAGATGTCCTGTGTGTAAAGGTGATATGAGAATTAGAGCTGGCAAATTAAAAGATAATGAACATTTTTATCATATAATTAGAAATGGTGTTTGTGATACAAAAGAACCTGCAGCCAGACCATACTTAGCATTAAGCCCCCAAAATATTGACCCTAAAGCTGTTATAAGTATAGTGCGCCCAATTGTCAATACCAGTAAATACAATTTAAAGAAACAAATTAGG
>DAORIZ010000079.1:0-2338 GCA_035438765.1 Burkholderiales bacterium
TTTACGGAGTAAAAGAATTTATAAAAGTTTGGTGCACACGTGAACTCTGATTAGCGGCTTATGGATATAGGCAGCTAATCAGCTAAGTTTCACGTAGTGTCGTTTATGAAGATTAATTGAGTGAAGGAAGAATGACTGAGCGCAATTAATTTCACACTCAGCACACAAAAGCAGGGCTATGCTTTATCGGCGTTAATAATGTTAGCCGCAAAATAAAATGTTTATATAAATCGCTGTTATATGTATATGTGGATAGTTCAAGTATAACTTGCGTTAAGATATAATTTCTTTCAATTTATCAATTAGCATAGATTTTCTATTCTGAATAAAAGATTTGAAGTTAGTAATATCTAAATCTATGTTTGGGATTATTTGGTTTACTTTATCAACGCTATTTTTTTCCACCCACTCCTTTAATGGAGTATCATTTTTAGACTGATTTAAAATACCATTCAATAGTTGAAGATTTAAAATGCTGTTCCAATTTGATGGGCTTGCATAAAATTGATAATCTTCAATGGTTTGAAAATCACTTTGTTTGATTTTTTTAAAATAATTTTCTGGATGTAAATGATCCTTATGATACTGGTAATTTTCAAAATTTAAGTGTGAATATATTAGTGATAAAATTGGAAAACAGTCAGAATCATCTTTTTGCGTATTTAAGATACTCTCTATAAAAGCATCATCAAAAGATAAATTTTTTACTGGATCTGCTTTGAATTCCTCTTTAATTTTGTCTAGTGGAAAAGTAGGCGATTTATGGGTGTTCAGTTCTAGATTAATTACTTTTTTAATAATATTTAATACATTATCTGACTGACCACCAAAAACACCTTTTAGTAGCGAAATGCATAGCCATTGTCTAATTTCTCGCTTATCATCATGATACTTATTAGGCTTATTAATCTCGTCTTCAATAGCCCGATGGTATGTGTAAAAAATAATTGGTATGACAGCATTTTTTGCTCTTAGACTATGATTATTAAACCCAAAATTTGCAAGTAGTTGAAATGCAGCAATAATACTTTTTCTAATTCTATCCCAGCTTTCTTCAAATTTAAGAACAACTTCTTGATTGAAATTTTTCACCTGAAATTTAATATTATCATTAATTATAACTAAACACGTTTTTAGTACGAAGTCTTCATTTATTAAAAATCCATAATTAAGTACTTCTTTAATAATATTTGGTATTTCTTTGCGAGCATCATATTTTTGCCAGTTTGCAGTAGTAATTGACATTAATAAGTTAGAAAAACTTAGAGGTTCACCACCACTATTTGTTCTTATGAAAATATCTAGAACGGTATCAATCTCTTGTGTGGTTTCAAGGTAATAGTTGATTAGTTTATCTTCAAAAACAACTTTTCGCAGTTGACGAATAGTTTCTTTTGTATATTTTTGAGATAGCCACCCATTGCTTTCAATGTATGAGTCTAGCTTATTAATGTCTGAATACTCTAATATCTGATTTACTTTAAACCAAATATCATGTTTTAATTTTTGTTTATACTCTAATTCTGTTAAAAATTGAAAATCAAATTTCATTTGCTTTTCATTTTCTTCAGGTAAAGCTTTTGATAAATTCAAGTACAAGTGTCTTGTTGGTATATTATCTTGATTGTCATACCACCATTTTCTAGGTAGCTTATATGCGTATGATCCTTTTAATCCTATATAAAGGCTTGTTAAACGTTGTTGACCATCTATAATAGCTTTGAAGTTTTTATAACCTTTTGTATCAATGTCATGATTGTCTTCGCCAAAAAGAGCTCTATAGTCAGTTAAGAATTGATAAAATTTAAAATTATTTTTAATTTCTTCTTCTTTAACCTCCCATAACATGAATGAATTAATTGGATAGCCGTGCATAATGCTATCAAATAAGACTTCTATTTGTTCGCTGCTCCACACAAATTTTCGTTGTATGGCAGGAATTAAAAATGTTCGATCAATAATATTATCAATTACTTCTTTGATTGTTATGGGCGTTGCAAATCCACTTGACATAATTCATATCCCTTAAAGTTATCTATGTAACATAATATTGGGATATTATCATAAAATATTAAATTACAGAGTTCATATTATTATAGTCAAATTAATATAGTACTAGCAGCCAATATTTGTATGGGCTGCTAGTACTATATTTTAATAAATATGAAATAAAACAAATTTTCAACATTACATTTCTCTGTTTTACCTCTGCGATAAATAAACTCAATCCCAGCAAACAACTGCCGAAGCTTATCGGCAAAACCATCATCAGTAAAATAAATAACTTGCTTGATAATCCCGCGCTCTTTGATGTCCATGTATTGCCCGATAATCTCCT
>DAORIZ010000080.1:0-1997 GCA_035438765.1 Burkholderiales bacterium
AAATGATAATCGACAGAATAATTTAAGTTTAGCTATTGAACAATCTATCGCTCAGTTATTTATAGGATAACCATAGCAAAAAAGATAAAGACGATAACATCAGATAACGATGTTGAATTTGCGCTTAACATGGCTATAGCGAGTGAGTTAAATGCTCAATATTACTTTGCTGATCCATATTCTAGTTATCAACGTGGAAGTAATGAACACGGTAATGGGATGATACGACGATACTTTCCTTAAGGAACAGATTTTAGTTTAGTTACCTAAGATGAACTACAACTGGCGCTATACATAGTTAATCATTTACCTAGGAAAATCCACAATGGAAAAACAGCGCATGAGATTTCTTATAGCATAAACAAAAAACTTATCCCCGCTAAGCAGCGGAAAATATTAATTTGTGCATTTTGCACTTGAACTCAGGCTTGACAAATTATAATAAGCTACCTTACAATTGCCCACCAACACACCAACCGGTATGTACGCTAATAAGTAAATAGTGAAAATTAAGCGAATTATTTCATAAGATCCAATTGAATAGTAAATAATAAGTCAAGGTTATCATGTGTATTCAACCACAGATTTATCCCTTCTTTACGTACTGTTGGCTCAATTAAATTTTTTAATTGTTGAGAAGTTAAATTAACAATTAATTGCTGATTTTGCAATCTTGCTGGTAGTTCAATACTTACCAGCTGGACAGTTATCTGCAATGGTAAATAAGTTAACTCACTGATTAATTGACCAGTTACTCTTAATTGCTTATATTCATTTTCATCTAACCGCATGCGAATATGATTAGCTTCACATTGAATTTTCATGACAAAACTCCTCCCACTCTTGTGGATAATTAATATTTTTTAAACAATCATATTCAACCAATTCAATTACATTTGCACTAACGGGAGCACCTGCAATAAATTTTTTTACCGAATAGGTGACACTATCGTTAAATTGGTTCGCAACTTTATGTACGTAATCAATTATTTGAGATGATAAATACATCTCTAGTGGCAATGGTGAATCTTTAAAATAACTTATTGACGCATCATCGGTGCTAATTAATTTATCTAGCACTGCAGAATTTAAGTATGGCATATCTACTGGTACAAATGTTAAGCGATAGTTGAAATTAGCTTGTAAATGAATGGTGCTACTGACAATTGCACTCACCGGACCTAGTTGACTAGTCCATAAATCTGCAAGATGCGGCAGTTCAGCTAAATAATTAGTAGAGCTACTTACATAAACCTGCGCAAAATTAGCAGACAATTTAGTTACCATATACGCCAGTAAAGTTTGCTTACCAATTGGCAAGAGCGCCTTAGGCTGTTGCATACGTGATGACGCACCACCCGCAATTATTACCAGTATGCGCGACTCTAATGATGTTGGCATAGTGCATGACCTTTAACCCACTCGCTTTGACCATCCGTATAGGTTTCTTGTTTCCAAATCGGTACTCGATGTTTAATTTCCTCAATAATAAAGCGACAGGCGCGAAATGATTCATCACGATGTTTGGAGCTAGCAATAATTAAGATGCTAATTTCGCCAACCTTCAAATAACCACTCCGATGCACAATAGTGAAATCTAAATTTGGATCGATATTCGCCCGAGCTTCACTACATAAGTCACTGATTACGTTATAAGCTAATTCATCAAAAATTTCGTATTCGATACCTATAACGCTACGATTCATATTGTTAATGCGAACTTTGCCAATAAAGATATCTTGTGCACCATGTCGATTATTGACCATGTTGCTCATATAACTATCTATTAAAATTGCTTGCTCGATAAATTCAATTACAGTCTTCATTTATTTGCCTATTATATTTTTGTCCATGATATGAGATGTTATAGTTATCCTATAAATATCTGAGCGATAGATTATTCAATAGCTAAACTTAAATTATTCTGTCGATTATCATTTGTCCTAATGCAACGTTTCAAGTTAGCCCATATATGTTCAATTGGGTTTAGGTCAGGT
>DAORIZ010000081.1:0-1990 GCA_035438765.1 Burkholderiales bacterium
TGAGTATTTTACTCAATCCTTGCATTAACCTCTCCGGATTTTTGGCTAGAGTCCAGTACGCTTGGATACAGAAACATAAAGATGAGCTTAAAGTTAGTCTAGCTTGTAAAGTCTTAAAGGTTGTCAGGTCTAGCTATTATGCGTGACTCAAAGGTGATAGCAGACGTATAGTTAGGCAACAAGAACTTGATTTATTGATAAGCAAAGTTAAATCGTTGATGCTAAAAATCATGTATCAATCTGATTTAATTTAATAATATGCTATTTTCATGGGCGAAATATTGCAAGAAATGGTAAAATAATGCTTTAAACCTTGCAATATCAGCGAGCAAAAAAGCATGAAACCACGTAAAATAGAAGATAAATTCCAACCAGAATTATTAAAGATTCAGTTAATCCATTTATTGGATATAAAGCATAACTTGGTTCAATTAGCAGATAAATTTAACTGGGCTAAAATTGATGAATTGTGTAGTGCAAAGTTTTGTAAAGATAATGGACGAACCGCATTACCGAGCAGAATGGTAGTAGGCTTACTTCTCCTCAAACAAATGAATGATTTATCAGATGAAGAAGTCTGCGCTAAGTTTATCGAGAATCCTTACTTTCAATATTTTTGTGGCAATAAGTATTTTGAGCATGAAATAGATTTAACTAGTGAAAGTCTGACCAATTGGCGTAAACGCCTTGGCAATGAAACCTTTCAGCAGATTTTAGTTGAAACAATAGCTTTGGGATTAGCGGAGGAAGTAATTAACCCAAAGGAGTTAAGCGAAGTAATTTCTGATACCACGGTACAGGAGAAAAACATCACTTACCCAACTGATGGTAAGTTACTTTGCAAAGCTCTAGAACAAGTTGTTGAGCTTGGTTTAGCTTGTGGAGTCAAGTTTCGTCAAACTTACAAGCGCACCGCTCCGAGACTAAAGAATAATGCCGCACGGTTATCGCACGCAAGAAAACCAGCCCAAGCCAAGCGAGAAACTAAGCATCTGCGAACCTTACTTGGTCGGGTAATTCGTGAATCCGAGCGTCAGATTGAGAGTTTGAAAAGTGTATCGCAAAATCTTCTACAGAAGTTTAAAGACAAAGTAGCGCTAGCTAAACAAGTCTTTGAACAAAAGCGTGATAGTAAAGATAAAATCTACTCAATGCATGAACCTGAGGTGAGCTGCATTGCTAAAGGCAAAGCACGTAAGAAATATGAATTTGGTAGTAAGGTTGGAATTGTAAGTACAATTAAAAATAGCTTTATTCTGGCAGTAGATTCGTTTAGCGGTAATCCTTATGATGGTAAAACTTTAAACGATCTTTTAATTCAAACTGAGCTAAACACTGGACAGAATATCACAACTGTTGTTTTAGACAAAGGTTACCGAGGCTGCAAGAAAGCGCATCCAGAAATAAAGGTTATGCTCTCAGGTGATAGAAATTTAAGTCTCTCAGAGAAAAAGAAATTAAAGCAAGAGTGTGTCCTAAATTTTGTGTCAATCTGATTTCTATTTCATTTTAAGATCAGATTTTCCCAAATTTGATTAACATTTGTTGATATGCCATAGCCCAGTCACGGATCGGCATGGTCCAGCGTTTGGATATGTTCTGGATTGCCAAATATAATGTCTTAAATACAGCTGTATCATTAGGAAATGACCGCTTATTTTTTATCACCTTGCGTAGAGTCATGTTCAATGATTCGATTGCATTAGTGGTGTAAATTGCTTTACGGATATCTTTGGTATAGCCAAATAAGGTGTTTAACTGATCCCAGCGATTGTACCATGATTTGCTTATCGCCGGATATTTTGCATCCCATTTTTGAGCAAATTCATCGAGATTTTCTAAGGCAAGTTCTTCTGTATCTGCTGAATAGATGGTTTTCAAATCAGCAGCTACTTCTTTACGATCTTTCCACGGTACAAAGGCTAGTGAGTTACGTGGACTCTAGCCAAAAATCCGGAGAGGTTAATGCAAGGATTGAGTAAAATACTCA
>DAORIZ010000082.1:0-1602 GCA_035438765.1 Burkholderiales bacterium
ACATAAAATTGATATTTACTTAGTGCCATCAATTGATGCACATAATAGCGAATATGTTCCTGAGTGTTGGCAACGTCGCCCGTGGATTAGTAATTTTGATGGCTCGGCTGGTGAGGTGATTGTAACATTAGACCACGCTTATTTATGGACTGATGGACGTTATTTTCTGCAGGCAGAGCAGCAACTGGATTCAAAGCATTACACGATGATGAAACAAAGTGGATTTGCGCCTGAGACTGAACAATGGATACAGGAAAATGCTCGTGGTAAGCGACTTGGTATTGATCCTCGTTTAGTTGGCGTTGGTAGAGCCAAGGTTTTACAAAATATCATGATTTCTATCGGTGGTGAGCTACTGGTGTTAGAAGAAAATCTGGTTGATAGTGCTCGGCTAAAACTAGGTGAAAGCATAACTTTGCCATGTGCTAAAGCATTTGCCGTACATGAAGCTACGACTGGAGAAAGTTTAGCTGTGCGTTTATCTTGGTTACGTGGTGAATTACAAAATAACGCTGCAGATTATATCGCGCTTAATGTATTGGATGAGATAGCTTGGTTATACAATATTCGTGGTAATGATGTTGAATATAACCCATTTGTGATTAGTTATGCGTTAATTGGTTTGAACGAAGCAATCTGGTTTGTTGATTCTAATAAATTAAGCGCAGCGTTAATTGCTGAGCTTGCAGCTGCGGGTGTAACGATTCAACCTTATGAGAGTTTTGCTTCTTATGTGCAGCAGCTGCATGCCAAAATCTGGCTCGATGAGCGAAGCGCTAGCTTCTGGATGTTACAAAGCGTTAGTTCATCTAATGAAGTATTGTTACAGCGCTCGCCAATTGTTTATCGTAAGGCACTTAAAAATGCAGTTGAGGCTGAGGGTGCGCGAATTGCACATGTTAAAGATGCGGTAGCAATGATCAGTTTTATTTATTGGCTTGAGCAAAATTGGCAAACTGGGGTTGATGAAATCAATGCTGCAGATAAATTAGAAGAGTTTAGGAAAGCGCAGGCTAATTTACATGGACTAAGTTTTTCGACTATCAGTGGTTATGCTAGTAATGGTGCGATTATTCATTATCGTGCAACTCCAGATAGTAATAAGGTTATTCGTGATGACAATCTGTACTTATTAGATTCTGGTGGGCAGTATCTCGAAGGAACTACCGATATTACACGAACTTTTCATCTTGGAACACCAACTGAACAGCAGCGCCATCACTATACTTTAGTTTTAAAAGGGCATTTGGCGTTATCACGGGCAGTATTTAGCCATGGTACATGTGGTGAACATCTGGATATGTTGGCACGCGCTCCGTTATGGAATGAATATCTTAATTACCGTCATGGTACTGGGCATGGGGTTGGTAGCTTCTTAGGTGTGCATGAAGGTCCACAAAAAATTTCTCAAGCACATTCTAATGTGCCATTAATGCCTGGAATGATTGTAAGTAATGAGCCTGGTTTATATATGGATGGCGAGTATGGAATTAGGATTGAGAATTTATGTTTGGTAACAGAAATTGATGATGCAAAAGCCAAACAGTCGCCATATGGACCATTTTATACTTTTGAAGATTTAACACTTGTGCCATATTGCAA